>JBCDAJ010000065.1:0-34231 GCA_039185935.1 Cyanobacteria bacterium P01_F01_bin.56
CTAACTATATATTCAACGTCAGATCTGCCAGATAATCCCCCTCATGCCCGCAGTTATATCCCAGATCTGCTGGATAACACCCAATCTTTCGGGCGTTATATAGCAACTTCACTGTCTAACTCCATACTTTCGGGGTGTTAGATGGCAAAACTGATAGTTAACTCTGGGAATGTAAGGTGTTATGCGTCAGAAGTGCTGGATAACACCCCTGATAACGGTGTTATCCAGCCTCTGATCTCTATGACGCAATCTCAGAATCCTCGCTTGCTTGAGCAAGTGCGTCAGTCCATACGGCTGCGGCATTTCAGCTTAAAAACGGAGAAATCCTACATCTATTACATTAGAGATTTCATCTTGTTCCATCAAAAGCGCCATCCTAGCGAAATGGGAGTCGATGAAATTCGGTCATACCTTTCCCATCTTGCGATTGATCGGCAAGTTGCGGCATCAACACAAAATGTCGCCTTAAGTGCGCTTTTGTTTCTCTACAAGCAGGTTCTAGAGCTTGAGCTACCGTATATTGAAAATATTGAACGGGCCAACCGGCCCAAGCGCCTGCCAGTTGTCTTTACTAGAACCGAAGTCAAACAACTCCTCAGTCATTTAGATGGCATGAATCACTTAATCGTGAGCTTGTTATATGGCAGTGGCATGCGTCTAATGGAAGGGTTGCGGCTTCGAGTAAAAGATTTGGATTTTGAGTATCGGCAAATTACGATTCGGGATGCTAAAGGTCATAAAGATCGCGTCACGATGTTACCAACTGCAACGATTGAGCCGCTGAAGCTACAGCTTCAAAAGACCCAACAGCTATATCAACAAGATTTAGCGATGGGTTATGGTTCGGTGGAGCTGCCTTATGCTCTTGCACGCAAATATCCGAATGCTGAAAAGGAATGGAAATGGCAGTTTGTGTTTCCCTCATGGAAGCGATCTATTGATCCTCGAAGTCAACAGATTCGACGGCATCACGTCTATGAACAATCAATACAGAGAGCCGTCAAAAAAGCAGTGCAAGCCGCAGGCATTCATAAACATGGCGGCTGCCATACCTTGCGTCACAGTTTCGCGACTCATTTATTAGAAGACGGCTACGACATCCGCACTGTGCAAGAGTTACTCGGTCATAAAGATATCAAGACCACAATGATATATACCCATGTTTTGAATCAGGGTGGGCGAGGCGTGAGAAGCCCGTTAGATCGGTAAGACACAGCGGGCGAGCACCGTTGAAAGGAAGAGCTGTCTGTAGAACGCCTCAAACGTGCAACCTAAAAATTTTGCCAACACCTTCTCTCCCTAGAATCCGAGGCACATTGGCATGTGAGAAGAGCGGCCATGAAACTCATCGGTGTGGATATTAGCGGCACGTTTACCGGCCTGATTTTGGCTGATGTGGCCCAGCAGCAGACCTGGATTCACAAAGTCCCCACCATCGTTGACGATCCTTCCATTGGCATGATTCGGGGCATCCAAACCCTGTGCGAGATGGCCCAAGCCGACTATGGCGACATCGAGCACGTGCTGCACGGCACCACGATCGCGACCAACACACTGCTCACCCACGACGGTAACCACACCGATATGATCACGACTGAGTGCTGAGGATGGGCAGTCTAACGTCAGAGATCAGTCGTGCGCGGCGGCGCGCCAACTGAATTCGTCTAGTCGCTGTTCGTTCGATATGCGATGTAGGACTTCGGGAATATCCCCAGCAGCCGCTCGGTGACGACCACGCAGTCAGGAAAGAGCGTTTCCACCTGTCTCTTGCTGAGCAACCGGGTCGAAGCGATGACCTCGTCAATCCTGTTCTGTGTTGGCTTCTGAATCCACCCCCAAGGAGTGAACCATCTCAAAATCCGTCGCCGGATGAAAACGGGTAGCCAATGAACGAACGGTGCCAGAAAGTGAGGTTCGATCGGACACTCAAGCGCTGGCGTCTGTATCCATAGTTTCTGCCCGACTCGTCGCACCTCCCGCGCAAATGCCTGCTGCTGCTCCCAGTTCCCAACGTGTTCGATCACCGAATTCGAGAACAATATGTCGTAGGAATTCTCATCGTATGTGAGCGCGCAGCCGTTGCCAACGGCTGTTGTGATCGAATGGTTCGGATATCGACTGCCGTCAAAGCTCACTGGACGTAGGTTGAGGCAGTCGATTCTCCTCGCAAGCTGTGGTCGTGTCGTCCAGGTCGCCGGATAGCCGCCGACATCCAGCACTAAGTCCCCTGGTCTCGGTTCGATGGTGGTCTCGAACCGGGCCATTCTCTTCTGTCGCCACACCTTGAAGATGTGCGCGTAGATTGTGTGGATGTTCATCCTTACTCTTCGGCGAACTATATATTCAACGTCAGATGTACCAGATAATCCCCCCACATACCCGCAGTTATATCGCCGATCTGCTACATAACACCCAATCTCTTGGGCGTTATGTAGCCACTTCACTGTTTAATTCCATACTTTCGGGATGTTAGAACGTACAGTCTGAACAGTTTGCCTCAACCCGCCCTGCCTAAAATCCGGTGCAGTATGGCATGTAGGGATAAGGTATGAAACTCATCGGTGTGGATATTGGCGGCACGTTTACCGACCTGATTTTGGCTGATGTGGCCCAGCAAAAGACCTGGATTCACAAAGTCCCCACCACCGTTGACGATCCTTCCATTGGCATGATTCGGGGCATCCAAACCCTGTGCGAGATGGCCCAAGCCGACTATGGCGACATCGAGCACGTACTCCACGGCACCACGATCGCCACCAACACGCTGCTGACCCACGACGGGGCTCGCACGGGGATGATCACCACTGAGGGCTATCGCGACATCGTTCACATTGGTCGCCATCAGCGTCCCCAGCATTACTCCATCATGCAGGACATTCCCTGGCAGGCGCGGCCATTGGTGAAGCGGCGCGATCGCAAAGTCGTCCCCGAGCGACTCGACCCCCGCGGCGAAGTCCTCACACCATTAGATGAAGATGCTGCCCGCACCGCCATTCTGGAACTCAAAGCAGCGGGGGTGGAGTCCGTCGCCATCTGTTTTCTTAATTCCTACTTCGACTCTTGCCACGAAGACCGGGTCGCCGCACTCGCTCAGGAGCTTTTCCCCGAAGCCTTTATCACCACCAGTGCCAGCATTTTCCCCCAGTTCCGCGAGTTTGAGCGGTTTACCACCACCTGCATCAATGCCTTCGTCGGCCCCAAAGTGCAGCGCTATATCCAGAATCTCAACAGCAGCTTAAAGGAACAGTCCGTGCGGGGCGAATTGCACATTATGCGCTCCAACGGCGGGGTGGCCACGGCAGACGTGGCGGGAGAACAACCCGTGACGTTGCTACTGTCGGGATTGGCGGCAGGAGTTCTGGGTGGGGCCGCTGCGGGGGCGGCATCGGCACGCGATCGCCTGATCACCTTTGATATGGGGGGCACCAGCACCGACATTGGCATTGTGACGGAACGGGGCTTTGCTGAAGCCACGGCTCGCGATACCTGGATTGCCGGATATCCCGTCATGGTGCCGATGATTGACGTGCATACCATCGGGGCAGGTGGCGGCAGCATCGCCTATGTAGATGACGGTGGCGCGTTTCGAGTGGGGCCGCGCAGTGCCGGGGCCGAGCCGGGACCGGTGTGTTACGACAAGGGCGGCACCGAAGTCACCGTGACCGATGCCAACGTGGTGCTCAATCGCCTTGATCCGGAACATTTTCTCGGCGGCGAAATGGCGATTTATCCTGACCAGGCCTTCACGGCTATGCAAGCTCTGGCAGATCGCGTTGGGCTCGATTTGTACGAGACTGCAGCGGGCATTCTCACCATCGTCAACAACAATATGGCGAACGCCATTCGCTCTCGCACCATTCAAAAAGGCCAGGATCCGCGCCAGTTTGCCTTGGTAGCCCAGGGAGGAGCCGGGCCGCTTCATGCCGCAGAAGTGGCGCGATCGCTGGGCATTCCCGAAGTCATTGTGCCTCGTTATCCCGGCATTACCTCGGCGATGGGTCTGCTGACCACCGACTTAAAGCACGACCTGATTCAAAACGAATTCACCCTCAGCACGGAACCGCATCTGGACAAACTCAATGGGGATTTGCAGACTTTGGAAGATCAGGTCACTGCACAACTGCGGGCAGACGGCTTCAGCGCCGACCAGATGACGCTGCAACGGTTTGCCGACTGTCGCTATGTCGGGCAGGGGTATGAATTGCGGGCGCTTGTCCCCAATGGCGAATTGGACGAGGCAGCGTTGCAGAGTGTGTGGGAGCAGTTCCACGACCTACATACCGCTGAATATGGCCACGCTTTCCCTGAAAATCCGGTGGAGTTGGTGACCCTGCGGGTGACGGGCACCGGCCCCATGCCCAAGCTGTCTGGCCTCCCCGTACCCGCTGCCGGCCAGGTCAAAGATGCGTGGCTGAAAACCGCCGTCACCTACTTCCGGATCAATGGTCGGTTAGAAAAATACCCGACTGAGTTCTATGAACGCGATCGCCTCCCCGTCGGTGGCGAAATTGCAGGCCCCGCCGTGATCTTCCAAAAAGATTCCACCATTCTGCTGCCGCCCCACAGTCACACGACCGTGGAAGCCAACGGTAATCTGGTGATTCGTCTGGTCACAGTCTCCCAGTCCGATCAGCCTCCGTCGATGGCCGCGACGGTTTAAGGCTCATGGCCCATTTCTGGCTACACTAGACCTATCGAGAGTATGGTTCTGCCGATGGTTGCTCCTAATCTCATTGCCGCCAGTGCGGATCCTGATGCGATTCCAGAGGATGTCGTTTTTCCGCCGGGTGATCTTTACAGCGACGAACCCCCCTTGGAATCTGATTTACACCGCGACCAGATCGATCTGCTAATTCGAATTTTGCGGCAGTTTTGGCAGCATCGTCAGGATGTTTACATTTCAGGCAACCTGACGGTTTACTATAACGCCCAGCGCCTCAAGAACCGTGATTTTAGAGGACCGGATTTTTTTGTGGTGCTCGACACTGACCCCAAACCTCGCAAAAGCTGGATGATTTGGGAGGAAGACGGTAAGTACCCCAACGTGATTGTGGAACTGCTGTCGTCATCAACTGCGAGCAATGATCGTGGCCCGAAAAAAATTCTCTATCAAGACACCTTCCGCACCCCCGATTATTTTTGGTTCGATCCTGAAAGCCTAGAGTTTCAGGGGTTTCACCTGGTGGATGGAGTCTATGAGGCCCTCGCACCTAGCGAGCAAAGCTGGTTGTGGAGTCAACAGCTCCAACTCTTTTTGGGCGTTCACAATCGTCAATTGCGATTCTTTACTGCCGTAGGTGAGTTGATTCCCACACCCGAAGAAGCGGCCGCAAGTGAGCGCCAACGGAATGAGAAGTTGGCTGCCAAACTTCGAGAGCTAGGGGTTGATCCGGACACGTTAACCGAATAATCACGTGCCTCGACGCTGGCTAATGACGGCAACTGGGCCACCCCCTGGCGGTCCCTGGTGCTCGCTGCCACCGGAGACGTAAATCATCGGGTCTTGAATGACTGAGGCGATCGCGGCTCCCACCACGGCTCGGGCCATGCGGGTATGGTTAATGTCCGAGTCATCCAGCATGGTGTGGCGACAGCCGAGGATTTGTCCCGACGGGTCGGCCTCCGCTTTTGCAAATACATTGACGATGCGATCGCGATCGTCAGCACAGCCCGCACTCGCCATCGCCCGCTTCACTGCGGCCACATCCAGCGCATGGGCCATCACGCTATGGCCAATCACAGAGTCGCTGTGGGAATTGGGCGCATTGCCCAGCACCAAAATCTCGCAGTTCTGCAACTCCACTCCGGCAGAAGTCGAAGCCACCGAAGAGTAAAGGGCGTAATTGCGACAAATATCGTCATCGGTCAGGTCTGTTAAGGCAACCTCGCCCAGCGCAACGGCGACGCCTAAAGCTGAAGCGCCACGAGAATACGCCATGGATTTGTAGCTATCTTGAGTCACTATCTCATCGCCCTGGCGCTGATGGGATGCCGTAATTAGGGGACATTTGACTTGCACAAAGTGCACGTTCTCGGGAGTCAAATGGGCAGTGGCGATCGCGGCTTGTACACCCTTAGCGACTACCTGCACCATCGCCAGCGTACCAATTTCCGCCACGGCAAAATCCCGCGTATGGTGAATGCCCAGCGCTAATCCCAGATGAGTCGGGCCCGTTAGTCCCTCGGTTTGGCGGGTAAATACCGTCATATGAGGACTCAATACCCCTTCCGTACCGCCCGACATCACAAATACGATTTGCTTAGTCTTTTCTTCGGTGATCAAAGGCCGCAAGTAGTTTTGAAGCGTGGCGACCGCAAATCCGCGCGTGAAGTCATTGACACAACCGTTTCCTTCGGTTTTGCCCATAATGGCGACGATGGTACTGGGGTCAAGCTGCTGGGTTTCGACCAAGTGTCGCAAGCCACTCAAGTCATCAGGGCTACTCTGGGCGATCTTAAACACAGTCACTTTCATGGCATCTAATTGGTCGAAAGCTTGGAGGATGTGAGCAATGGCCGCGAATCTTGGGTGCCCGTTCACACCTGAAAATAGAGATTGGATTTAGTCAGGCGATCGCCAAGACCTTTCTACAATAGAGCCAGCTGACCTGCCAAGGAACAGACGTAATGTCGCAGTCCAACGCTCCCAAGCCCAGTCCTGAACAAATGGCGCAATATCGAGCCAGCGCCAGGCGTCGGGCTGAGCAACGGCGGCAACAGCAATTAGCCCGATATCAACGGGGACAAAAGGTGGCAAAGGCCGCCGCCCGCCTGCTAAAGGACACCTGGTCAGCAAATAAAGTGGTGCTGTTTGGGTCGATGCTGACACCAGAAAAAGTGCATTCGCGCTCCGATATCGACCTGGCCGTATGGGGTTTACCGGCAACCGACTACCTGCAAGCCTTAGCCGCAGTGCTGGACATTGACCCTGATTTTTCCATTGATTTAATTGAAGTGGAACATGCCAGTTCCCATCTATTCACCGCCATTCAAGCCGGGCAAGTGCTATGACACCGATCTACGCCACCCTGATGGGACAACTTCAGCAAGATGTATCGGAACTAGACCGCCTGGTCAAAGCAACCCAAAAAGTCTTGACCAAATTACAGACAACTGAGGATGAAGACTACCTGGGCAGTATTGCCCTCAATCTTCACAGTTATTACACCGGGGTTGAGCGGTTATTAGAAGATATTACTCGCACGTTTGATGAGCCGTTACCAGAGAGGGCAGATTGGCATCGCCGATTATTGCGACAAATGTCAGCGGAGTTGCCGGGTATCCGTCCAGCGGTATTGAGTGTGGTCACCCGGCAACAGCTCGATGAATATCGAGGCTTTCGCCATGTCGTCAGAAACATCTACAGATTTGAGCTCCGGCGCGATCGCACCCAGGCTCTGGCCAGTCAGCTAGGCCCGACTCACCACCAGTTGCAGCAGGATTTAGACGCGTTTTGTGCCATCCTGCAATCGCTCTCCCAAACTTAGCCATAGCAGCGATCGTTTTACTCCCTCTATCCTTCATCTTGTTCAGCTCGGCGCGCAATTTAACTCAATCCACGGTGCCACATCGCTCTCCAACTCCGTAACTTTTTCCGGCTCTCGTAGTGCAGATTACGACCTTGTGAACCACATACTCGTATAACAATGGAACGTTTTGCTTACCAACCTTGCTATGACAGTTTCTCTACCTAAGCCTCGCCAACTCCCCAAAATTGATCCGGTGACTGCTCAGGTAGTGGCGGGTGCCCTTAACGGCATTGCCCTAGAGATGGGCCATAAGTTAGCGCGGATGTCCTATTCCAGCATCATCCGCGAATCCGAAGACTTTGGGGCGGCGATTTTAGATGCTGACTGTCAGCAGTTGGCGGAATGCGCCTACAGCACGCCGTTACAGCTTGGCCCCATTCCTGGCTACATGCGCGGGGTGCTCAAAGCCATGGCCGAAGATGGGGAAGAATTCTTCCCGGGCGACGTAATTATCCACAATCATCCCTATTACGGTGCTTCCCACGGCCCCGATATTGGTATCGGCATTCCCATCTTTAAAGACAACAACCTGATTGGTTACTCCTTCACGACCGCCCATCACTTGGATATTGGCTCCTCTTCGCCGGGTAGCTGCGGCATCGTGGATGCCGTGGATGCCTTTGCGGAAGGCCTGCAGTTCAAAGCGGTGAAGCTGTACGAAAAAGGCGTCAAGAATCGCCAAGTCTGGCGCATGCTGCGCCAAAACATTCGCAGCGCCAACGTGGTGGTGGGGGATATCGAGGCTCAGGTGGCCTCCTGCCGCGTGGGAGAACAGCGGTTTTTGGAGCTGGTCGAGCAGTACGGGCTCGATACGGTCCTCGCCGCCAGCGACGAGCTGATGCACTATTCTGAACGGATGATGCGGCAGGCCATTGAGCGGCTACCAGACGGTACCTACGCTGCCGAAGGCTTCATTGATGGCTTTTTGGATGACCCCGACCCAAGCAAAAAGGATCTCAAAATTGCCTTAACCGTCACGATTGCTGGCAGTGACATGACCATTGACCTCACCGGCACTGCCTCCCAAGTGGACGATCGCCCCATCAATATGCCCTTCGTCGGCACGGTGGATATCGCCATTTTTGTGACGTTGCGATCGGTGCTGCTCGATACGGCCCTGATGGAGTACGTCCCCCAAAACTCCGGCCTGACCCGCCCCGTCCACATTGTGGCGCCCAAGGGGTGTCTGGCTAATCCCATCTACCCAGCTCCCGTCATTGCCCGCTGCTGCCCCGGCAACATTGTGGCCGACACCCTGATGAAAGCCCTGGCCCAGGTTGCCCCCCAAAACGTCAGCGGCGGCATCGGTAATATCAAAGTCACCTCCTACAGCGGGGCGCTAGACGAAGACTACTGGGTGTATATGGACATCACCGAAGGCAGCTACGGTGGCCGCTTTGGCAAAGATGGCATGGATGGGGTGGATACCCTCTACGCCAATACCCGCAACAACCCCATTGAAGACATTGAGGCGCACCTGCCCCTGCGGGTGACCCGCTACGAATTGATTGAAGACGCCAGCGGGGCGGGGAAGTATCGCGGCGGACTCGGCTCCATTCGGGATATTCAGTTCCTCGCACCGGGGCAAATGTCACTAGAAGGGGAAGGTAATAAGTACGCGCCTTGGGGCATCTTTGGCGGCAATGACGGGACTCCTGGTGCGGTGCAAGTGCTGAATCCCTATGAGGAAACGGCAGCCGATTTGCCCTCAAAGTTTCCCTGTCGCAAGACCAAACTGGGAGACACATTGCGCACCGTAAGCCCCTGTGGAGGGGGGTATGGCAATCCCTTAGAACGCGATCCGGCACTGGTGCTCGAAGACGTGCTGGATGAATTCCTCAGTCTTGAGTCGGCCAAGCGCGATTACGGAGTGGTGATTGACGCCGCTAAGATGACCCTCGATCAAGCGGCCACGATCGCCCTTCGCCAAGCCATGGCACCAGCATCATGACCATGCCGACCTGCCGCATCAAAGTTATCAACGGCAACACCTGTGAGCCGATGACCCAGAACATCGATGCTTCAGCCCAAGCGGCAAAATTTCCCTACACCGAAATCATCACAGTCACGCCCAACGTGGGACCGATTTCGATTGAGGGCTTTTACGATGAGTATTTAGCGATTCCCGGCATCTTAGAACAGATTATTTTGGATACCGATGCCGATGCCTTTATCCTTGCCTGCTGGGGCGATCCGGGCATTGAGGCGGCGCGAGAAATTACGTCTAAACCGGTGGTCGGCATTGCCGAAGCTAGCTTGTACGTGGCGAATATGCTAGCCGCCAAGTGGAGTGTGGTCACAACCTTGCACCGCGCCCGCGACATGGTGGAAAAGACCGTGCATAAAGCTGGTATGACCGATCGCTGTGCGTCAGTCCGGACGACATCGCTATCGGTATTAGAAACGGAAAACAATCGCGCTCAGACCGTCGAAGTCTTAGCTGCTGCTAGCAAATTAGCGATCGCAGAAGATGGTGCCGAAGCGATTTGTTTAGGCTGTGCGGGTATGAGCGGTTTAGAGAAACAACTGGAAGAGCGACTGGGGGTGCCTGTTATCGACTCGGTGGCAGCGGCGGTAAAAATGGCGGAGTCACTGGTGAGTTTAGGCAAGCGCACCAGCAAACAACTTACCTATCGAACCCCAGAGCCAAAAGTGATCCGGGGCTATGGTGAGCACTTCCAAGCGGAAAACCTCCTTTAAGTCCGTCTTCGATCATGTCGTGATCCTGCTCCAGCGAAGGGATAATTTCCATCAGACCATAACTGTCTCACCGTTTCCTGATCTGATGAGCCCATTGGTTGAAGGCGATCGCTGATGTCTGCACTGTATACCCGCGATTTCTGGGGGTATGGGCCAACGCCGCCCCATGCCCAGTGGCCCCATGATGCCCAGGTGGCCATTTCCTTTGTTTTGAATTTAGAAGAAGGAGCGGAGTTAGCCATTTCTGCTGGGGATGAGGGCAACGAGTCCGTCTATGAAATTGTTCTAGAGACGAAAGGGGTTCCTGATCGATCGATGGAATCCCACTTTGAATATGGGGCGCGGGTCGGGTTTTGGCGAGTCCTTGAGCTGTTCGATCGCTACGATGTGCAGGCCACGATGAATGTGTGTGGGCGAGCCGTCGAAATTTCCCCCTGGATGGCTCAAGAGCCGGTAAAGCGGGGGCACGAACTGTGCTGCCATGGCTACCGCTGGGAATCGCTAGTTTACATGAGCGAGGCGGAAGAACGGGAAACTATTGCCAAAGCCGTGAAGGCGATCGTGCAAGCGGCAGGCGTCACCCCGGTCGGTTGGCACACCAAATCACCGAGCACTCCGAATACCCGCCGTTTGCTGATCGAGCATGGGGGATTTTTGTACGATTCGGATGCCTATAACGACGAGTTGCCCTACTTCGTAGAGGTGGCGGGGCAGCCCCACCTGGTGTTGCCCTACAGCTTTGATACGAATGATATGCGCTTCACCAATGCCGAAACGTTTCGATTGGCTCAGGACTTTGCCACGTATCTGATCAATAGCTTTGATTGGCTCTATCAAGAAGGGGAGCGTACTCCGCGCATGATGACCGTGGGCCTCCACCCCCGCATCATTGGCCGTCCGGGCCGAATTGGGGCGCTTCAGCAATTTTTAGAGCATATTCGGCAACATGACCGAGTTTGGGTGGCCCGGCGAGATGCGATCGCCCACCACTGGCTTACGCTGCAAGAACCAGATGATTCACATCAATAAACAGTACTCGCTAACGCACTACGAACCGAGAGAGTGCAACAGCATCATTCCACAATCACCATCAACGCGGCTGTCAGTAACACTAAAACGACTGAATCGAAAGCCATTCTAATGTCCAAACATTCTGAATCAGCGATCACAGGCGCCCACGGAAAAGCGGAGTACGGGCATCAGAGACAAACAACGATGCAGCAATGTTTTTGAAGAAAATCCAACAGATGGCACAACCTTACTGACTCACATCAACTTGAATTGCCGCGTTGGTTTTAGACCAGTTCCACAAACTGCCTAACAGTCATAACGACTAGGATAACCAGCGACAGCAAGCGCTGGTATTCGTCACCGCTATCTTGATGCTGGCGATGGAACGGTTTGTGAACCTGTCTCGCTTTGTGGTGAGCGATCGCTAATTAAACCGCATCCAGATTCAGATCTGGAATCTTGTACTAGACCACACCTCACCGCCTGCAGTACTTCTACTTGAGAAAGGAGCCGTTTAGGAAAATCCTAGTTTTACTCTTCACGAAAGGTCCTCAGGACTCCGGTTCCGCTCCTAAGTCCTAGCACCTTGGGAGCGGCTTCGCCTACGGGCAGGCTGCGCCAAAGACAAGGAAAGACTAGATGAGGTTAATACAGGCTTAATTTTAGCAGCGGAAAAATTCTGGTCGTTAAGGCTGAGATATTTACGGCACGCGGCAACTATTCAACCGGCTCAATGAGATTGGAGATGGCTGTACATCCTGCAAAGTGCTTTAGTGACTGACAAGGACTGAGTACAACGAGACGTTTAATGGACAGAAATAATTACAGAAGATTGTTCTAACAGCTACTTTAGGGCGATCGCTTATCTGAAGATGATTGAATTTGCAGTAGGCTTTCAACAGCAGGAATGGAGCGAGCCCAGACTAGCTCGTATTTCAGCTCAAATAGCGGTACTTGTCTCAAGACAGTAACCCCTGGATAGAGAATTCCAGAGACAACTGGGGCATGACCAATGCCTACACCAGCGGCGACCATGGCGAAGGTATCGGCCATCGTCGAAACATCGATTGCAATCTTGGGTTCAAACCCGGCTTCGGCGGTAAATCGCCGATACGTATCGTAGATCACCGGGTGGCGATCGCGAGCTGGCAGAATAATTGGGTAATCGGCTAGGTGTTCTAAGCTAACGGGAGCTTTTCTTTCCAACGGGTGGCCTGACTGCACGAGTACGGATAATGGAACAGTGCCGAGATGCTGGCGATATAACCCGGTCGGAATTGAATCTTCCCACGCGATCTCCACATCCACTTCACCGTCGGCCAAGGCGGCTCCGATGGAGCGCTCATCGAGTTGACACAAGGTGATGCGCGTCTCAGGATGCCTCTTTTGGAACTGACTAATGAGCTGGCCGACAGGCGGTTGAGCAGTACCAATCCCCATCCCGATGGTTAACGTATGGATGCCGTCAACGGCTCCAGCCTGCGCTGCCCGCACGGCCATATCGGCGTAGGCGACCGCTTTTCGGGCTGACTCTAAAAAGCCGCGCCCAGCTTGGGTAAGGGACACTTCGCGAGAGGTGCGGTCGAGCAGCTTGACCCCAACATCCGATTCCAAATCGCTCAGTAAACGGCTCATAGCGGGTTGTGAGATGCCGCATTTGGTCGCCGCTCGCCCGAAGTGCAGTTCTTCGGCCAACACAATAAAGGAGTTTAGTGTTTTTAAATTCATTGATATCAAGATTGATATTAAATCATGCAGATTTGATATTTTTCATATTATTAATATCATGCTACTTATTAATATGTCGGGTTTTGATGCAGATTTTCATACTGCTGGCGATCGCTGAGATCTTTAGAGCAATGTTTTGTATTACCCGTCGTTGTCAAAAAGAGAGCAGAGAGAGATGGCCGATCTCGACTTTACGCCCAGGTCGTTTGAATTGCTGGAGGAACTCGCAGCCAATAATGAAAAGGCTTGGTATGAAAAGCACCGAGACGAATTTCAGGCTTGCCTAAGAAAGCCTTTCGCCACAGTTCTAGAGCTGGCAACTGATCAGCTTGCGGAAACTTCAGTGCCGTTTGTGGGCGGAGCTAAAACGATGTTTCGTCAACACCGCGACATTCGCTTTGCTAAAGACAAATCACCCTACAGTACTCACGTCAGCGGTTTACTAACGCCATCGGGTATCAAGGCTGAAAAAGAGGGCGTAGTTTATGTTCAACTTGATTGCTCAGGTGGACTAATTGCTTGCGGATATTATCAGCTTAAAGCAGCCGAATTAGGTCCCATTCGCGATCGCCTTCTCGCCCAACCAGCACAATTCTCCCAAGTGCTACAAGACCTCAAAAACGCAGGTCTCGCCCTGAGTGAAGACGACAAATTGACTGCCATGCCGCGCGGCTACGGCCAATATGAAGATCACAAACATGCTGACTTTCTCAAGCTGAAAAGTTTCATTGTCAAAGTTGAACTAGGTCGGGGCGCATGGCTCGCCGGGGACATCGTTGACTGCATTGCGGAATATGCTAAAAACTGTGCTTCACTGTTGGAGTTTGGTCGCGCCGCGAAAGCAGCAGAAGTATTGAGATAGCGCTCTATTTATTTAGCTTAATTCGACCATTTATTCCCTCATGACTAAGACCGAAATTTTTCAAACAGAGGAAGTGAAACCCGTTCAGAAATTACGGGAATGGTTAATAGCTAATCATTCTCAAACAGAAAGTATCTGGCTAGTGACTTACAAAAAACACATGGGGGCTAATTACGTTTCAGTGCAAGAGATTTTAGATGAAGTGCTGTGTTTTGGCTGGGTAGACGGCATTCGGCGCAAGCTAGATGACGATCACACTAGGCAAATGATTTCGTCGCGCCAGACCCAACATTGGGCCAAAAGCTACCAAGAGCAAGCAGCCAAGCTAATTACCGCCGGTCGTATGCAGGCAGCGGGTTTAGCCGCCATTGAAGCCTCAAAGCAGAAAGGCCTCTGGAACTTGATGGATGATGTGGATGCGTTGATTCAGTCAGCAGATTTAGTGACCGCGTTAGACGATCATCCCCCTGCCAGTGAAAATTGCGCCGCTGCGGCATCCTCCTATCAGCGCAATATTTTGCGGTGGAGCAAGCTGGCTAAAACGCCCAAAACGCAGGCTAAGCGCATTCAAGAAACGGCAGTAACAGCGGCTCAAAACCGCAAGATCCCTCAAATGTAGGGGCTTTGGTTTTCCCTTTTTCTTTCATCTGTCTAGTTTGCCATTCGACGCGATCGCCTGACCGATTTCTTTGTCATGGAGTTTCTCTCAATGTCTAACCCAACAGCGCCCTCAGAAACAATGGAATCTGCGCCTCAAACAGATCTTGCTAGTGGCTCAAAGTCGTGGCTAAATCCGCGATCTCGATGGCTTATCGGCTTAGGGGCAGTCGGATTGCTATTGGCCATGGGCGTACCTATTCTTCAGACCCGGCTAGCCGCCCAACCTGTCGTAACTGCCGACGCCAGTGGTAATAGTCTATTGGTCGTTGAGACATTGACGGTGACAGTGGTGGATAGCTACTCGGTGTCTCGTGCCTATACTGGCGAGATTGCGGCCCTCCGCAGCAGCGACCTGGGGTTTACTCGCGGGGGGGAACTGGTTCAGGTCTTGGTGAGCGAGGGCGATCTCGTCAGTGCCGGACAGCCCCTAGCCCAGCTTGATACCCAAAACTTGCTGACCCAGCGACGCCAACTCGAAGCCCAACTCGCAGAAGCCCAGGCTCGACTGCTAGAGCTAGAGCGTGGCGCTCGCCAGGAAGACATTGCCGCCGCCCAAGCGAAAGTGCGCGATATTGAGAGCCAGCTACAGCTGCAGCAACAGCAGCGATCGCGCCGCGAATATTTGTATGCGGAAGGAGCCATCTCGCGGGAGCAACTGGATGAATTTGCGTTCGGAGCCGAAACCTTAGAAGCACGGCTAGATCAGGCTAAGAGCAACCTCAACGAACTTTTGAACGGCACTCGTCCCGAGCAGGTTGCCGCTCAGCAGGCGGTTGTGCAGCAGCTCGAAGCCAGCATTGCCGATGTGGATGTCAACCTGAGCAAAAGCACCCTGAAAGCCCCTTTTAACGGCATTGTGTCAGCGCAAGAGGCGGATGAGGGTGTTGTCGTCGGGGCCGGACAGTCGGTGGTGCGACTGGTGGAAAGTAAAGCCCCGGAAGCTCGCATCGGCATGCCGGATAGCGCTGCCAGTACCTTGAAACCGGGGCTGCCCGTCACCGTCAGCTTGGGCAGTGACCAATACGCCGCGACGGTCAAATCCGTTCTACCCGAAGTAGATTCTGACACCCGCACGCAAATGGTCGTCTTTCAGCTTGAACCAGGGGCGATCGCACGCCTTTCTCCCGGTGAGACAGCGCGGGTCGAACTGAGCGAAACGATTTCAACGAGCGGGCTTTGGGTACCCACCCAAGCGTTAACGCAAGATATTCGCGGCCTGTGGAGCGCGTACACCCTCGTTCCTGGTGAAGCAGACGCGGGTGAAGACCGCTTTATCGTTGAGGCTCAATCGCTGGAGATTTTGCATCAAGAGAGCGATCGCGTGTTGGTGCGCGGCACGCTGCAGGCGGGCGATCGTATCGTTGCCGACGGCGTTCATCGACTGGTGCCAGGTCAGCAAGTGAGACCGCTGGACTAGTGCAGCGTCAAGTCTAAGAATTCGGGTTGGCAGTTCTCACAGTGCTTGCCAGACAGGGCTTCTGGAAAGAGTTGACTCAAAAATTTAGCGTTGACAGACCACTAGTTTAAAATTCAAAACTCAAAATTGGGAATTCAAACTTTTAACTTTTCTTCTCTCTCTATCACCCATGGTTCGCCCCTTTTTTACTAACCTCCGTCTCCTCGCTCTGACTATCATCCTGCTCTTAGGTTGGGGTCTCTCCTCCTATCAATCTTTGCCGCGCCAAGAAGATCCACAGTTGGTGTCGCGGGTGGCAGTCGTTACCACGGCGTTTCCAGGGGCGAGTGCCGAGCGGGTCGAAGCGCTGGTCAGCACAGTATTAGAGGAGGAGCTGTCGGAAATTGAAGAAATCAGCGTCATTGCCTCCGACTCGCGGGTGGGCTTCTCGACGGTAACCGTAGAGCTATCGGAGTCGATTGATGATGCCCAGCCAATTTGGTCAAAGGTCCGCGACGAAATGGAGGACGCGACCACTCGGTTTCCCACCGGGGTGGCAGAATCAGAACTCTCAGAGGTGTTGATCAAGGCGTATACCTTTGTTCCGGCGCTGACGTGGAACTTACCCGATGAGCCGAACTACGCTGTATTGAGCCGCTACGCCGAGGAGCTAGGCATTCGGATGCGGGGATTGAACGGTACCGAAGAGGTGGATTTCTTTGGCGATCCAGATGAAGAGATTTTGGTGGAGATCAACGCGCCGGACCTGGTAGCTGTGGGACTATCGCCTCAGGCGTTAGCCAACCAAATTAGCTTAAACGATGCGAAAGCTAGCGCGGGTCAGCTACGCACGGCAGCAGAGACGTTTGCGATCGAAGTCGAAAGCGAACTGGAAACTACGGAGCAGATTCGTCAGATTCCGATTCGGGCCAGCAGCGGTCAGTTCACCCGCTTGAGCGATATTGCCAGGGTCAGTCGCGGTGTCCGCTATCCCCTCAGTGACCTGGCGATCATCGGTGATCGACCCGCTATCGCGCTGGGCGTGATGATGCAGTCGGGCATTCGCATTGACCAGTGGGGCGCTAGTGCGCGGACCGCTATCGACGAGTTTCGCGATCGCCTCCCGGCCGGAGTGGGGCTCGACATTATCTTTGACCAAAGCAGTTACGTCGAAGACCGCATCAATCGGCTGATGATCAACTTGGTGCTAGGGGCCTTGCTGGTATTTGGCGTCACCCTTGTGGCGATGGGCTGGCGGTCAGCGTTGGTGGTGGGCACGGCTTTGCCGTTCACCATCTTTGCCGTGTTTGGCTGGATGGCGCTGCTCGGCGTGCCCATTCATCAAATGTCGGTTACGGGACTGATCATTGCGCTGGGTTTGTTGATCGACAATGCAATTGTGGTAGTAGACGAGATTCAGGCAGAGATTGAGCACGGGGCAGAGCCGCTTCAGGCTGCCACCAAAACAGTAAGCTATCTGCGGGTGCCGCTGCTGGCGTCTACGGTGACAACCGTTTTGACCTTTCTGCCGATTTATCTGCTGCCGGGGAGTGCCGGAGAATTCGTCGGCACGATCGCGCTGGGGGTCATTCTGGCTATCCTCTCGTCGTTGGCCTTATCACTGACCGTGATCGCCGCGCTGGCCGCTCGCGTATTGAAGCGCGCCCCGATCTCCCATGAGCAGCGGTCGTCGGAACGAGGCCTTGGAGTCCGCATTCGGCGTTTTCTCAATCAGCCTGGAGCCTGGTGGAATGAGGGTCTGTCGCTGCCCCGAGTTTCGCGTCTCTATCGCTGGTCAGTAGGAAGAACCGTGGCTCGACCGCTGCTAGCGATCGCCATTACGTTAGCCATTCCCCTGGTCGGCTTCATCTCGGCGGGAACGTTGGAGAACCAGTTTTTTCCCCTGCTGGATCGCGACCAGTTCCAACTCGAAATGGAGTTTGCTCCCCAAACTTCTATTAAGCAAACGCGCCAGCAGGTGATGCAGGCCCGTGAGGTGATTTTGCAACATGAGAATGTGGAGGACGTGTACTGGTTTGTGGGGGAGAGTGCGCCCCGTTTTTATTATAATTTGACGGGCGATCGTGAAAACGAACCCTACTATGCTCAGGCGATGGTCCAGCTCAAATCAGAGGATGGCATGGAAGCTCTGGTGCGCGATCTGCAAGTCGAGCTGAGCGATCGTTTCCCTGCAGCTCGGGTGATTGCACAAAAATTTCAGCAGGGACCGCCGTTTGATGCTCCTGTCGAGATGCGGATCTATGGCCCCAACCTAGAAGAGTTGCGCCGACTGGGCATGGCCGTGCGCCAAATGATGACTACGATTCCCGATGTGATTCAGGTGCGGGATGACTTGACTGAAGGGCAGCCAAAACTGGGGCTGTATCTGGATGACGAACAGGTACGTCAAGCGGGCTTGACGAATACCGACATTGCTCAGCAGCTCAACGCTTATTCTGAAGGCATTACGGGTGGAGCCATTCTCGAATCGACGGAAAATCTGCCGGTGCGGGTGCGGCTCAATCAGGGCAATCTCGCGAGCCTCGACACCCTAACATCCCTGGATTTGCAAGCTCCTCAAGCAGGCGATCGCGGCTTTCGCCCAACATCTGCGTTGGGCGAGTTTGAGCTAGTTCCGCAGTTCGCAGGGATTGCCCGTCGTAATGAGCAGCGAGTTAATACCGTTCAAGCTTTCATCACCGCTGGCGTCTTGCCCAGCACGGTACTCACGGCACTGCAAGCGCGGTTGGAAGCGGCCAACTTTGAACTGCCCCCCGGCTATCGCTACGAGTTTGGCGGCGAGTATGAAGAACAAAACTCAGCCGTCGGTAACTTGCTCCTGTTCGTGCCCATCTTGATCCTAGGCATGGTAACGGCTTTGGTACTGTCACTGGGGTCTTTTCGGCAGGCGGGCATTATCGCTGTAGTCGCGATCGGCGCCATCGGGATGGCGCTGCTCTCCCTAAAGATATTTGGGGCCGTGCTGGGTTTTATGGCGATCGTCGGCACCATGGGCCTGATCGGCATTGCTATCAACGACTCCATCGTGGTGCTCACTTCCCTCAACAAGGATGCTGATGCCAGCACTGGCGATCCACGGGCGGTGCAGCGAGTTGTGCTCCGGGCGACTCGTCACGTGATTACCACCACCGCCACGACGGTGACGGGCTTTGTCCCGCTACTGGCAGATGGCGATCCGTTTTGGCGACCGTTGGCTATTGCGATCGCGGGCGGCATTTGTGGCGCGACCCTGCTAGCGCTTTACTTTGTCCCAGCGGCCTACGTGTTAGTAAAATGCAGCAATGGAAGCTCGAAATTTCAGTGCCCAGAGCAACAAATTGAGAAACCTAAACTGAAATCTTCTTGCACATAGTACAGTCTGGGTGGTTGCCGCTTTTGGGCAACCACTCCTCAGATACAGCAGGGGTTCATCAAAATCAGGTGAACGACAACTCAGGCGGTTCAAAACATAACTTTTGAGCGATGTAGTCCAAAATTAGGCACAAACTATATTTTGTGACTTAATGACCAGAATCTTTCCGCCGCCATAACTAAGCCATATAGTCGCTCAGAACTCAAGTTCTCAACTTGGACGGAGGTTATTACAAACACGATCTTCAGGCCAGTGATGGCGAAACCCCAAAGCTTCCTGCAGGGCGTAGGCAAATTGCAGCAGGGCCGCTTCACTATGGGGTGGCCCCACGAGTTGCATCCCCACCGGCAAGCCTGATGCTGTCCAGCCACAGGGCATCGAGAGGGCGGGTAGACCCGTCAGCGAAATGGTGTAAGTGATGGTCAGGTAGTCGATGATATTACGCAGCGGCGTGTCGTTGACCATCAGCACCTCCAGCTGATCGTGGGGAAAGGGCGGTACGCAGGCGCTGACGATCGCCAGAATGTCGTGGGTTTCAAAGAAGGTCAGAAAGCTGCGATAGAGCTGATCGCGCTGGGCAGAGGCAGTCAGGAAATCACTAGCAGAAAGGTTTTGACCACGGGCAACATTCCACCGTACGGTGTCGGTGAGCTGGTCGAAATGCTGTTCATAATGGTGCTTTTGCTTGTACCAGAGCAGTGCTGCTCGCAGGGTCTCGAAAGCCGATTGCGCCATTGAACAATCCGGATGGGTGGGGGTGACGCGTTGGCACAGGGGCGTCAACCGAGCAATGGCCTGTTCAAAGACTGCTTGCACCTCAACATCAACAGGCGTAATGCCCAGATCGGCGCTAAAGCCCATACGGACCTTACCCGTGAGCTGGTCAACGACCGTCGCATCGAAGGTGGGGAGTGACCACGGTGCGGCGATCGCGATCGGATCAGCCGCATCCCCACCGGCCACCACCGAGAGCATTAGCGCCGCATCTTCGACCGTTCGCGCCAGAATGCCATCGGTGTCGAGATAGTCCCACAAAAGGGGCTTGCGCGATCGCGGAATCCGGCCCGCACTCGGTCGCAGACCCACCACCCCACAAAAGCTAGCGGGCGTGCGGACGGAACCGCCCATATCGCTACCTTGGGCCAAGGCACACATCCCCGTGGCGACGGAAACAGCGGCTCCCCCACTCGACCCGCCAGAACTGCGAGCCAGATCATAGGGGTTTGCCGTGGGGCCGAACAGCGGATTGGTGCAGTGAGCGCCGAGGCCAAATTCGGGGGTGTTGGTTTTGCCCAGGAGAATACCGCCTGCCTGTTTCAGCCGGGCAATGCAAAGCTCGTCTTGGGTGGGGACATTGTCTTGATAAATCAGCGACCCCATCGTGGTGCGGACGCCTGCCGTTGGCGTCAGATCCTTGGCGGAAAAGGGAATCCCCGCCAACGGGCCGAGGGCTTCACCTCGACTGTGGGCCTCATCAACCTGCTGCGCCGCCGCTAAGGCCTGATCGGCACAGACGATGATAAACGCCTTTAGCTGGTCATTAGACTGTTCAATCGCCTGCAAACAGTTATTAACAACCGCTGTGGCCTGAATTTCTTGGGTCGCGAGGCCCTGTTGCAGTTCGGTGGCAGACCATTGGTAAAGCGGTTTCATGAGTGCTTTGTCGTAAACAGTTGTCCCCAATCGCTGAGCTGATGGAACTGCGACGGATTGACGCCCGCGAGCAGCAACGATTTCCAAACCACGACGGAAATAGTGTCATAGATGGGAATGCCAATTTGCGCCTCTAGCGCAGCGACCAGGGGGGCGGCCCTCAAGTTAGTGCAGAAGGTCGTGATGGCTTGGGGCTGCGCCTGGGCAACTGCCGTTACCTGTTGCGTAATGCTGTCCGCAGTGACCTCGGAAAACGCGAAGTTGACCGAGAGATCTAAATGGCGTTCGGCAACACAGTTGAAGCCTGCTTGACGATAGTTCTGCACAATTTTGGCCTGGACATCGGCGGTGTAGGGCGTGACGAGGCCAAAGCACGTGACGTGCTGCTGCTGAAATAGTTCGTTGAGCGCCAATACGGAGGTGGTCGCCGGAATACCCGTGACAGATTGAATGCGATCGCACAACTGCAAATCGCGCTCGAACCCCAACCAGCCTGCCGAGGTGCCATTCCAGGCAATCACGTCGACGTTGGCGTCGGCTAGCAGTTCGGCAGCGGTTAATAAGGGGCGATCGTCAAATTGCCCGAGCGCGGTTTCAGACAGGGAAATCTCGGTAACGCGAAAGCGACTGAAATGAGCCGAGACGTGATCTAACGCCTGCAAAATTGCGGTGGTCACCGGCTCCAACACCGTATTGGATGACGGCGTCAGCATCCCTAATAAAACCCGTTTTGCGGCCGACATGGCGTTAGAAAACCCCGTTGATATAAACCTTTTGAGGTTCGTCAATGGGGGTAATGGTGTTGGGCTTCACGACCAGAGTGGGACGGTTGCGATAGAGCGTGGTGCCAAAGGTGCCCTGCACCCGCAACCACTGGTCAGCCTCATAGGTGTCAGCATTTTCGGTGGCGATCGCCAGCCCTAACGGCACCGTATCGGCTAAGCAGCAGCGAATGATGCGCCGCGCCAGCACAAATTGATTGGGCAGGGGGGGAAAAGGCCGATGCACAAAGCCGATGATGTCGACTGACTGCCCCGGAAATTCGTCCACGGGCTCCCGCACCGAGGTGATCAGTCGTCGCCACTGCAACACATTGCGCTGCAAGGGATCGGGCTCCTCGCCAGCGGGTTCGGCATAGGACCAAATATCAATCGCGGGGGCAGCTTTCGCCGGTTCTTTGCCGGTGACGAACTGCGTCAGATTTTGCAGTAGGGGAAACTTCTCAAACATCATTACTTAATGCGCGTATCCAACATTTCGGCCAGTTCTTGTTCTTCAAAGGCGCGCACTACCTCCGAACGCAAATGATCCACAAACAGGTTGCGATGATACTCAAACCCCTTGCTCATCATGTCGCGCGGTCGTTCCATCTGGATGGGAATCATTTCTAGCACCCGACCGGGATTAGCCGTCAGAATCAGGACGCGATCGGCCAAATAAACGGCCTCGTCGATATGGTGCGTCACAAACACCACCGTTTTGCTCGTCCCTGTCCACAGCTCTAACAAGAACTTTTGCATCTGGTGTCGAGTTTGCACGTCTAGAGCGGCAAAGGGTTCGTCCATCAGCAACACATCGGTCCCCAGACACAGGGCCCGGGCAATGCAGGCCCGCTGCTGCATCCCGCCCGAAAGCTGATGGGGGTAGCGATTGGCTGACTTCAGCAGCCCGACTTGTTGGAGATAATGTTGGGCCCGTGCCGTGCGTTCCTTTTTCCCAATGCCCTGCAAATCAAGCCCAAAGGCGACATTATCCAGCACCGAAAGCCAGGGAAATAGGGAGGCTTGCTGAAAGATCATGGAGCGATCGGTGGAGGGCTCGGTGATGGCTTCACCGTTGTAAAGCAGGGCCCCAGAGGTGGGCATTTCCAGTCCCGCCATCATGCTAAGCAAGGTACTTTTGCCGCAGCCGCTAGGGCCAATGATGACGAGAAATTCTCCCGGCTTGACGGTGAAGCTGACCTCATCGATCGCTAAGTTGGCATCCGCCGTCTCGGGATTCCACACTTTCGAGACGCGATCGCAAATTAGTTGTCCCATCCTTCCCCCTAACGTTTTCGGTCACAGCCAGGCCTTAAGGAAATCCCTGGGTTGACTGGCCGACATCGGCATTGCCGTCAGCCCTGACCCCGGCATCACAACTGCGAAGCCCCCTTCCACCAGAGCACCCGATTCTGAATTTGACGAAACCCGACATCCAGCAGGTAGCCCACAAAGCCAATTACGGCCATCCCCAGAAACATCAGTTTGGCGTTAAACATCTGGCGACCCACCATCACGATCGCCCCGAGCCCGGTATTAACCCCCACCATTTCTGCTGCCAGCACCGCCATCCAAGCAGCAAAAAAGTTGATCCGTAGAATGAAGAATAAGTCCGGAATAATCGCTGGCAAAATCACCTTAAACATCACCTGGCGACGACTGGCCCCTAACACGCGGGCGGTGTTGATATATAGCTGGTTGACGTTGCGAATCGCATTTACCGTCGCCAAAGTCAATAAAAAGAAAATGCCAATAAACACCACAAACACCGCCGCCCCATCCCCAATGCCAAAGGCCATGATGGCAAATGGAATCCAGGCAATAGGGGCAATGGGGGCCAGCAAGGTAATGACGGGCAACGTCAACTTACCAAACAGATCAAAATAGCAAGCCAGGCCACCGACCCCAAGAGCAGCAGTAAAGCCCAACACCAGGCCGATTACAACCCGTTTGAGGGTTGCGACAATTGCCGTCAACAACACAAAATTGCCGCCAGTGCGCTCAACCCCAATCTTGGGCGCGAGAAACTGCTCTTGGTTCGCAATTTCGGCAAAAAATTGATGCGGGGGCGGCAAGATAAGGGTGTTAGTCCACCCCAAAACGGTGACCAGTTCCCAAATGCCGATGAAAAGGCCCAATGAAATCATCCACCACATGACCGATTGAGCGGTCTTTTTTACCCATTGAGTTCTGGCCGCTTGACTCTTCTGGCGACGCGAGGGTGGGCGCGGCGGCGGCGAAAGTTGAGGTTGCATGTTGGTCGTCATGGTGGGCAAGCACTTTAGCGACTGAGCATCGTCATCATGAGCAAGGCCGGGGGACGCCGGGTCAGGAGCAGGCACTGGCCAGCGCCCCAGGCAGAAACCGGCTACGCAGTGGTTTTAACCTTGACTCGCTCCCACAATTCGGGACTTTCGGCAATCACTTCTTCGAGCAGGGTGAAATCAACGAAGTTGTCATCCAGTTCGGAGTTGATATAGTTCAGTTCCTTCATGCTCTGAGCCCGGCTGTACATAAAGTCGCGCTGACTCCGAATATCGACGCCAGGGGGCTGAGCTTGGGCCGCGGCCAGCAGGCTGTCCATATCAGTCTTGTAATACTTGTCGATGGTGGCTTTGGCCGCTTCTTCAAAGCTATTCTCGATCTGATACTGCGCTTCAAAAAAGACGCGAATCACGTCTTTCACCACTTCGGGCTCAGCCTCGATCACCTCATTGCGCACGGCAAGTACACAGTCGGGATAGCCCGCTCCATAGATATCGGTGCCGTCACCCAGGATATTGCCGTTGGTAGAGGTCTTGGCCTGCGTAGCATAGGGTTCAATGTGACTCACCGCATCGACCTGTCCGGCTACGTAAGCATTCAGCAGTTCGGTAGAGTCGCCTAAGTAAACCATTTCTACATCGTCGTAGGTCAGCCCCTCTTTCTTGAGGTAGTCGTAGACCACCACGTCCAGGGTGTCGGCTTGGAAGGTGGCGACCTTTTTACCTTTTAGGTCGGCGAAAGATTTGATTTCCGGCTTGGCCACCACGATTAACCCTTCCACCCCACTCCCCGCCACAACCTGGAAGGAAGCTCCCTGGGTATAGGCGGCGATCGCGTTGGTAAAGGGAATCACCGCCATTTCCACCTGTCCGGTTGCCAGTTGTACGGCCACGTCAGCGGGCATCGGCGTCAGAGCCGCCGTGCCGGTAAACCCATATTGGCTAAATAATTGCTTTTCGGCGGAATAAAACAAGGGCATATTACAGAGCCCCGCCCCATGGGCAAACTTAATTTCGCGCCCACCGTGGGAGGCCGTTTTAGTCCCTCCAGCACAACTACTCAATACCGACAGCATAGCTGGGGTCAGAGCCGCGCCTAAGCTCATACCCAAAAACCGACGACGACTGGTACTCGAACGAAACATAGCTCTTTTTCCTCAATTCAAACTGCTACAGCAAAGCGAACCATCTCAAGCAACACATCACATTCGGAATGGCCAAAGCCTCCGTTTTAACAAGCCGGACAACGACAATTAGGACTGTAAAAAGACTCACAAGACTGGGGATCAAACCACCCGTCGTAGACCTTCTTCACGTAGGGGAAAACTTCTTTCGCGAGTTCACGACGGCGCAACTCATCCGGCGTCAGAGGTGCCCGTAGGGATGCTGCCAACTCTTCTAGCAGGGCAGCTTTATCGACGCGCGTAAACTGGCGATCTTTAAGAATGACTTCGCCGTTGCACATCACCGTATGAATACCGTGGGTGCGGCTACGGTGCAGCACCGCTTCCAACACTGGAATCGTGTCATCCAAATAGGGATAAGCCAGGTGATGCCAGTCCATCAGCACGATGTCAGCGGCCTTGTCCGGTTCCAGGGTGCCGACTTCTTGGGCAAAACGAGTAGTGTGGGCACCGTTCTCCGTCGCCATCTGAAAAACTTGGGCAGCGGCGGGGACGAGGTTATCCATTCCAGGTTCACGATGCAGCTTAAGGACGAGGCGCATCTCTTGCAGCATGTCGCGATCGTCATTAATGCCAGCTTCATCTAGCCCCATGCCGACGCGCACTCCTTTTTTGGCGTAGTAGTTTAACGGGGCGATACCGCTTTGCAGCCGCAGATTCGAGCTGGCATTATGGCAAATCATGGTGCCGGTTTCGGCAATTAGGTCGATGTCGGCTTCCGTCAGCCAAACGCCGTGGCCCAAGGTCAGATGCTCGCCCAAAACGCCCAGCTTGTTCAGATGCTTAACGGCGGTGGTGCCGGTACGACGCTTGGCATACTCCATCTGGTAAGGCGTTTCGAGCAGGTGCATATGCATGCCCACGCCGTACTTTTGAGCGTATTCAGTTTGCTGCGTGAGCGCTTCGTCATCACACCAGTGCAGGTTGGCGGGCGCTAATTGAATGCGAATGCGATCGCTGCCCTTGCCTTCCCACGCTTGCCAAAGGGATTCAAAGAACCACAGATAGTCCTTTAAGGGCACCTCGTGAGGCTTCAGCAGCGCTTCCATATCCGCCGCAATGCTGGGGGGCAGCTTCGCGACAAATTCATCGTTGGACTCATAAACGAAATGGTTTTGGGTGCGCACGCCAAAGCAGTACGACACCCGCATCCCAATGTCTTCGTAAGCTTTCAGCAGGTTGGCGGTAATATCGGGCCAATGACTCGCTGGCCCCGGTAACCAGCCGTGAATATGCTGCACCGTGGTAATCCCCGACTCAATCATCTCGAAAGCGGAGTACAGGGTATCGAGGTAAAAATCAATCTTGCGAGCCGACAGTCGAGAGGCGAACCAGAGCTCCAGCGGATAGTCGAGAGACCCCAATTGCAGCGGCGTCAACCCCACGTGATGGTGGCTATTGACAAACCCTGGCATCACCACATCATGCGCCGACCCTAGCACGGTGTCGGGCTGATATTTAGCGGCCAATTCCGCATAAGAACCAATCTCGACGATGCGACCATCTTGTTGAAAAATTGCCCCATCTTCTAAAATTTCTGCCTCAGTACGACTGAGCGCTTTAGTAATGACATATTTGCCACGAATCAGCGTTGAAACCATAGTTCAATTCAGATAAACAGGCAGGACAAAATAGATCGATATTGACTCGATCTAGCTAATCAGACACCACTGATCAACCTTTGGTATTTAGGCCCCAGTCGAACAGGCAAAATACTGACCTGTCAAAACTCAGGAACCCATTTGATTTGACAAATACTTTTCGGGTACTGACCGGATCGAAATCAGGAAAACAACGTGGTCATGGCCAGAAAAGTCTTCAGGAAACGTTGCGCTAGTGTCAACAGACACCTTCCTTCAGAGGCTTCAACCACGCCAAGCTAAGCCCGAACTTGTTGGCAAGATAATACGAAGGAGTTTCTTGAAAGGTTGTATACTCAACTACACTTGATGACCTAAAACACTTCTTTAAAGACTTTTTTGTCAAAGAGTTTGATGGCATGAATCTTAAGGCCAGTCAACTTTTCAGAAGTCTATTGCTGGCTGATTTCTGCTTGACACATAAAGCCTCTTCAAATACCTAATATCGATCAAAAACGTTGATTTTTGATTACATTTAGAACGATTATCATTATCATGAAATTCCTGACTGCCAGTGCAGCGATCGCACAAGTTATTGAGCATCAGATATCAGTATCTGAAATTTTAAATCGTTCTTTGCAGCGCATTTATGCGAGAGAATATGAGGTGAAAGCATGGACTTTTTTGGCCGTGGAAGCGGCTCACCGGCAGATGGCAATCCAGGCAGAATATGATCGAGCATGCTCCCCGGCAGACCGGCTGACGCAATCCCCACTTTTGGGTATTCCAGTGGGGATTAAAGATATTTTTGCCACGGTGGATATGCCCACGGCTTGGGGATTGCCGCTGTATCGCGATCGCTACTTACCCACCGAAGCCACCGTCGTGACCCGCCTCAAAGCGGCGGGAGCCATCATCTTAGGCAAGACCGTCACGACCGAGTTGGCCACAGCGGCGGCCGGCCCGACTCGTAATCCCCACAATTTGCGCCATACGCCGGGAGGCAGCTCCAGTGGTTCGGCGGCAGCGGTGGCGGATGGCATGGTCCCGGTGGCAATCGGTTCTCAAACCATGGGGTCGATTCTCCGTCCGGCTGCGTATTGCGGCATTTTTGGCTTCAAGCCCAGCTTTAGCCGTATTGACCGCCACGGAGTGATGCCCGTTTCGACAGATCTTGACCATGTCGGCATCTTTGCCCGTTGTTTGGACGATATGCAGCGGGTGTTTGAGGTGCTGGTTGATCGCCAGCCAACTTTACCGGAGCCGGAGACATCTGCACTATCGTTTAGTCTGACCCAGCCCCCACGATTAGCTTGGGTCCCCACTCCCGATTGGTCACTGATTGATCCCTTAGTCCAAGAACGCTTGCAACGAATTGTGCAGGTCCTATCCCCATCAGCGACGGCCCTTACGCGGGTTGATTTACCCACCACCGATTTAGATTACTGGGCCACGACCCAAACTCTATGTGCCTATGGGCTGTATCAGCATCATAGCGGGTTACTCAACAATCACCGGTCGGTATGTTCACCTCAACTGCAAGACTGGCTGCAGCGTGGACAAGCAATCGACTCATCAGCCTATGGCACCGCACTCCGCACCCAAAAGCAGTTTCAGGCCAGTATGGATACACTCTTGAGTGAATTTGACGCCATTCTCACCCCAGTCACCCCTGGCCCGGCTCCCCGTGGCCTCGACAATACCGGTTCTCCTCGTTTCTGTAGCCTATGGACCCTGTGTGGTTTGCCAGCCATTACGCTGCCCATCGGCAAAACGCCTGGTGGTTTGCCGTTGGCATGTCAGTTAGTGGGACGGCGTAACGGCGATCGTCAGCTTCTGCACCTTGCCCAATACTGCTGGGAGCAAGTCTTGTCAGCCGTGGGAGGCATAGTAGTTCCAGCCCAATAAATCTCTTGACATTTGGTTAGGGAGTTGCGCTTCAATCACATCCCACCAACCCTGCTACCCATCCACCCTGCCACAGTCTTGTCCGAGTACTTTATTTTCAAGCCGATCCCTTAGCTCCCAAGCCTGGTAGCAATGAAGTTCGTATGCGGTGCAAAGCATCAACTTTATGCCACACCTCATAATCGCTAACAGCTTGCATATTGTTTCAGCTAGGTCAACATCTATGTTTTAGAGCTCGTTTCTACGGCACTCCTTCAGGTGCTTGATGCCGCAGCATGAGCAAATCAACGTCCCATAAACCAGGGCTCTATGACCATTGGTGTCCGTTAAATCGCTATTGGCACAAATCAAAGACTTAGTGGAATAGTCTCTTTTTAGCTCAAGTCCTTATATTTGCGGCGCTTCGGCAGTCTAACCGCCTTAGTATTCTGTGGTCATAATTAAAGCGCTATCTGTGAATAAGCGATTTTTGCACTCTATCCAGGTGAAAGAGTTAGTTACGGATAGGCCTTGAGCTAACAAACACGATAATAATTATGTCTAATGAAAATGGGCCTCAAACTGTTGAAAAACCTAGTTGGGGTAATACTTTTCTCTGTTTGTTAAATTGGTGAGCTACCATCAGTTCAAAAGAAATTTTAAACCTGCCATTGCCTTGATAAACCTCATCCACTTTGGGAACTGGAGTTTTCCAGGCAAAACTTCTAGGCTTGATTGACTGACAAAAGTTCAGTCAGGCTGATACTCAAAGGAGAGCACCTTAAACTCCAGTTGCTGTGATGTACTGCGATACTGCCTTCGCGACGCCATGGTGGGTTGAGGATCATGATTGCCCCGGAATTGGACGTCACGGAGCAAGCGCCAACCCTGCTTGCGTACTCATACGTTTAGCATGATGTCTCCTGGGGATGCCAGGGTCACTATTGCCACCTGGGAAGCGAGCCTGAAATGGTCGCGGCCTTTGAAGTTAGCTGAAGACCCAGAAATTGTTAAAGCGCTGCATGAGAACTCCCGTGGTCAATTACGTCCGCTAATTGAATCACTCCGTGAAGTCGCGCTATGGAAGCTTGATCACCCCAAGGCACAGGCCAATTACAAAAACATCAACAACCTACTGATGGGCAACCTTTAACCTTGCCCTCAGCCTGGAAAGCGTTAATCACTCGGAGCGGCATGGTTAAATCGTCACCATGACATTTACCGCCTTTCGAGGGTGAGAGTAAGTAGGTGGGTTGAATCTTTTGTAGAACGAGTCAATGATAACGAAACCCTTTCAAGCGTTGGGTTTCGTTCCTCAACCGCAACCTACATCATTTGCAATTTAATAACGCCTGCCTACTTATCAGCCACTATTTGGGGCGCTGGTACCGCTTAGAAACCATGAGTATTTCCAATTCGACCTCCTTAAGCAAGAAGCTGAGGTTGGGCAAAACCTTGTACCGCTGGGAGAACTTTTACTTTAATCCACCTCCTGACCAAGAAGAGCTGGAGAGGATGTCGGCGATCATGCACCTCGATATCGATCGCCGACGACAGATGTTTCCCCCTGCGGATGAACCCATCAAGCTAGGGCCGATTCGTCTATGTGGGGCTGCTATGCGGAAGCACCCTATCATCGGCTGAGTTGTCAGTTTAAGTCTACTCAGGGGTGCGATCACCATCGTTTGCGATTAGTCTCAGCTTGCCGAGGCTACAAGTGTAATGAGCGCTTTCCAAATCCTCGCGACTGGGTGGATGGCCGAGGCAAGAAATGTGGTGTGCAGTACACCTCACAAGCCAAAAACCAAAAACCTTACTGAGTCAGAGGATAATGCATGAGCTGCCTTACGAGGCATCGCCAAGTTTGTACCTTCACCGCGCCGGCAGCTGGGGACTCAACCTCGCGGAGCTGGGCAAGCAGGTTGAGGCAATCGCTACCCTGCACTGGCCCGCCTAAAGATCAGATTGAATACCCGCTTGCACCGTTCTGAAAACAGCACCCGATTGTAAGTGTCTGGGAGGTTCTGATCTAGCACGTCCTCGATCGCGGACTCTACCTGGCGCTTGCTCTGATCATCGCGATGCCAGTCCTGGACAAGGACTTTGGGCTGCTTAGATTGCAAGCGGTCGAGGAGAGACTTGGCGGCGAGCTTCACTTGCTGGGTTTCGGCGGCGGTCATCTTGTCCTTCTTGAGCAGGTCGAACATCTCCAGTTCTTCGATTGTGAGCCCTTCGCGGATGTGGCGTTCATCCTCTTCTTGGAGGTTCTCGGCAAAGTCAACTAGGGCATCGTAGTAGTTTTCGGTGGTAGAGTTGCCCTCGTTGTATTGATCGACGATCGCCTGAAACCGTTGGGCAAAATCAGTCCGGGTCACGTTCCGCTGGAGCATTTGCGCGATCTTCTGTTCCAGAAAGCTGCGGAGGTCGGCAATCTCGATATGTTTGTGTTTGACTTGCTTAAAGTCAGTTTTCAGCTTGTCAAAGTTGGTCTGGCTCAGGTCCCAAGTTTTGCCCTGCTGCACAATCTTGTACTCGGCCCCAAACTCCTTGGCCTTGAAACCTTCGTCGTCAGAGACCACACTTTCATCCAGGAGTTCAGAAATTTTAAGGGAAATCGCTTCCGTATCGACATTGCTGTCATGGCTATCCATCACGCCTCGGAGGTATTGAAAGACAGCAACCAGGGGCCTTGGAGCGCTGAGGATCTCAGGTTTACAGGCTTCGTAAAGGCCCGTGATAGTGTTCTCGTAGACGACAAACTCTTTGCGCCATGCATCACGGGAAAAGAGGATGTCAGCGTAGTCGGAGAATTTGCTCAGGTTTTCAAACGTGTCGGCTTGCCGGGAAAGGCTAGCCAGGTCGATATCGTGGCTGCGGCAAAAGCTCAGCCCCTGGGCGATCGCCTCATCCAGCAGTACAAACAGGTTTTCCTTATCTTGAACGGGTAACTCTTCTTCGCTGCCGGTGTCGTCATCGCTATCTCCCAGCGCATAGCTGGCCAGGGCCTTTTTCATGTTGCGGAAGACGTTGTAGTAGTCGATGATTTCGCCGTTTTCTTTAGCGATCGCGTCAATCAAATATAGCGGCATGCAGGCTAATCAAGTACAGAGGGATTCCACACAAAAAGGCATCGAAGCTTGAAAGTGTACTTAACCAAAGTGAACACCGCTATAGGAGCAGACCCGGTTAGCACGAGTGATGGTCTGCATCAGAGTGTGGTCTTTCATGGGTTTATCCAGATAGACCGTGGAAAGGCTCGGCACGTCAAACCCGGTCAGCCACATGGCACAGACAAAGACGAGCCGGAGGGGATGCTCTAGGGCTTTGAACTGATATTCAACATCGTGGCCTTGCGGGTCAAGGGTATTCCAGCGATCGCGGTGGGGCTTGATGTCAAGTCCCTGATCAGCAAAGCGTTTGACCTCATCCTCGCTGTTTTCAAAGCTGATGACCACGGCCATCTCGGTGGCTCGCATAAAGGCGAGAATTTTCTTCAGCTTGGTTTTCTCAAGGTCATTATTGGATTTCCGGATGCGTCCCCGCAGGTGCTTGATCTCTTCCTTCCAGAGGCGCTGCACCTTGTCATACATGCGCACAGCGGTGAACTTATCGACGGCAACTACCAGCCCTTTGCCCAGATAGCCCCGACGGGGAAAGTGATACACAATATCTTCGGCAATGCGCTCTAGCCGGTCGCCCCGCTTAATGACCTCCACTTCACGGGCAAACTTGCGGGTCAGCTTTTCCTGTTGAGCCTCGTCTAGATTTTCATCTTCCAAAATCTCGCAAAACTCGTCGCTGAGGTCTTCGTTTTGCACCAGCACTTCGGGCACGCGCTTCTGGTAAAAGAGGGGCACCGTCGCTCCGTCATCCATCGACTGGGAAAAATTGTATTCGCTGACGTAATCCCCAAACCACTGATTGGTTTTACGATCGCGCCCCAGTAGCGGCGTTCCGGTAAAGGCCAGAAAATTGGCATTAGGTAGTCCAGCCCGCATATTTTCGGCCAAGGATTTGTACTGGGTGCGGTGGGCCTCGTCCACAATCACGATGATTTCGTCACTGTCGCTCAGCAGCGGATATTGTTTGCCCTTGGGCCAGCGGAATTTTTGAATCAAGGTGAAGACGATACGCTTGTCTTGGGAGAGATACGCCCGCAGGTCTTCACTGTTGCGGGGTTGGGCAGCTTCGTTTTTCTTGACGGTTTCGGTGTTGAGGAAGTTGTTATAAATCTGCCGATCTAGATCATCGCGATCGGTTACGACTACGAAGGTGAAATTGCCCGTCAGTTTCCGCAGGATTTTGCGGACGTAGAAAATCATTGAGAAGCTTTTGCCGGAGCCCTGGGTATGCCAAAAGACCCCCAGTTTGCCGTCTTTGCTCTTCCGGTCTTGGACAGATACCATGGCTCGGTTGACGCCGATGAACTGGTGGTTTTGGGCAATGACTTTCTGATCCTGGTTGTAGAACAGCACGAAGTTTTCCACGTAGTCGAGCAGCTTGGCTGGGGCGCAGAGGCCCGCGATCGATCGCTCTAAACTGGTACCCGACTCTTTAATCTGCTCCCGGTTAATTTTCTCTTTCTCGTCTTCCACCCGCAGCCAGTTAAAGAAGTAGTCCCACCTGGCGGTGAAGCTGCCAACTTTGGTTTCTAGAGGGTTGGAGAGGATGCAGACGGCATTGGGGTGGAAGAGTTGGGGAATATCGCGCTTGTAGTGCTTGAGATTCTCGTCGAAAGCATTTTTGACGCTGACGTTGGAATTCTTTAGCTCGATGAAGACGAGGGGTAAGCCGTTGATGTAGAGCAGAATATCGGGACGGCGAAAGCCCGTTTCACCCCGAATCCACAATTGGGAGACGGCGAGAAATTCATTGGGGCCGGTGGGGCTGGGGTCGTTGAAGTCGATGACGCGCACGCGACCGGGAACGGTGCGGCCCTGGCCGTTTTCATACTCGATCTGGATGCCATTGCGGATGAGGCTGTCGAGTTCGTAGTTGGCAGCGACGGTAGACATGGCCGATCGCGGCTGGGTCAGTACGTCTACGGCTGTATCGATAGCGGTTTCGGGAATATCGGGGTTGAGGCGCAGGGCGGCGGCTTTGAGGCGATCGCGCAGAATCACCTCTCGCTTATCGGTGCGGTGGGAGCGATCGTTGAGCTCTTCCGCATTGGCGGTGTAGCAGTTCAGCAGTTGAAAGCCGTGCTCCTGCTGGAGCTTGCGTAGGGTGGCCTGCTCGATCTGGTCTTCGGAGATGAAGTTGGGCATGGGGAGCGCCGCCAGCGGGGACAGACAGATCCGATCTCTGGTTTATCTTTCCCCAACGATATCCGTAGTTCCCGCAAAAGTACTGACATCTTTAACAAGCCGTCTCAGGACAAACGGCGTCAATCGAGCTCGCCGACATCTCGAAGCACTGCTTCAATCAAGCTTGAGCGCATATAAATACTGTTCGTCTGTAAGGTCTGAATATAGGGCGTTAGAGCCTTGACCAAGCCAGCTTTTTTGGCACGGCGCAGGACGCCCAGGGTGCCAATGCGGCGAATGGTCAATCGCTCGGCGACTCTCCGGGCTTGAGCGTCATCGAGCAAAACAGTGCTGTTGGGTATGGACTGAGCCAGGGCGATCGCTTCGGCCTCTCCCC
>JBCDAJ010000066.1:0-34059 GCA_039185935.1 Cyanobacteria bacterium P01_F01_bin.56
CTCAGGGTCGTGTTATCGGCACCTGGGCTGACGTGATCAACCGTGCCAACCTGGGTATGGAAGTAATGCATGAGCGTAATGCTCACAACTTCCCCCTCGACTTGGCGGCTGCTGAGGCTCCCGAAATCATCGGTTAGTCCTCCCAGCTCAGCTAGTCTGGGTTAGTTTGAAGAGCGCCCTCCGCATTTGCGGGGGCGCTTTTGGGTTTTTAAATGTTATTGTCCTGCTATTGCAGAATGCGGAATTCTGAATACCCTTCGGGAAGGGCAGAGCCCTACGGAGTTCGGAATAAGAACATTTGCTGTGTGGTGCTTTCAGAAATTACAACTGTCCTGCTCTGATTGCGGACGCTGTAGAGCGCATCATCAATTATTTCTGAAAATCTTATGGGATAGGCATTTAGCTGTCAGCATGTTATTCCTAGCCAGTGCGCTCAGCCCCGTATTTCCCTAACGAAACTCAGTCACTGTTAGTCGTTTTGCTACGAGCCAGCAAGTTTTGCATCACAAAGGGCAAGATTGCCTCGTTTTGGCTTTGCTCTGGGCCTTCAGTAAAAATGACGAACTGAAAAGGTGGGTAGCCGTCCAGTTCGACGTAAACGGCATCGTGGCGCACTTTGCTCGTGAGTCCCGCTTTTGACCACAACGCAGCATTGAGAGGAAGCCCTGCACCCAAGAAGCCAGCCACCTGATTTTCCGGGTCAGCGGCAAGGGCTCGTGGCTCTAGGGAACGGCGCATGAGGTTCATCATGGTTTGCGATCGCGCTCCACTAACGGCTACCCCACCTAAAATGCTGTGCAGCAATCGTGCTGTCGCTTCCGTTGTCAACATGTTGCGATTTTCGTATGTTTCGCCGAGGAATATTCGCTCTCGACCGTAAGGCCCATCACACCAGGTTTTTTGATTTGCATTGATGGTCTCCAGTTCAGGCCACTGCAGTGAGCTTAGAAAGCGGTTGATGATGTTACGCTGAATCTTCCATGTTTCAAACGGGCCAGGAGGCAGTTCGGGGCCGCTGGTAGTACCTGTTAGCACGTCAATGACAAAGCCAGTGGCATCATTACTCGAATCAATAATCATATCTCTCAAAGCCCGCTCTAGCTCTGGCGTAGTAGGCACCATCTCGCGCTCTAACCACTCGTGAGCAGCAACTAGATAAAACAGCTTTACCACACTGGCAGGATAAATTAGTTCGACGCCTCGATAACTGGCCCCTCGGGGTCGATGTTGCCAAAAATCAGCCACGCTAATGGCACCCCCAGTATTGATGGGAAAGAGGGGATCATACACGAGCCAAGTCGCCGCAATTTGATTGCGAGCTAAGTGAGGAAATGTCTCCCAAGTAGCATCTAAAACCTTTTCTAAAACCGTTTGCAGATGAGTATCTCGCTCAAAAAAAGTCGCTGCCACGATCGCTAATCCATGCATTTATGCCAGATCAACCTTACCGGGTTATGGGAGCTGTCAAGCTGCAGTTTTTTACTTATCTCAACTTTCCAACAACTTGTGGAAAAGTCAAGCAGGCGTCGTGATTATCAACGGAAAGTACCTGCACTGACAGGACAAGTGCATCTCTCTGCAACAGAAAACTCCTGGAAACCTTGATGCGAAAGGGTTTTTAGACGACAGGCACTTTGCTCTTCAAAGGCTTTCAGAACATTTCCCCACGTATTTGGATAGTTTCAGGAGCGTATTTTGGCTGCCTCCGAGTCTCACTCCGAGTCTCATCTGAGTTTTCTGCATCACTGAGGTAAATACGTACTCGCCAGCGATTGACTGTACTTCAGGATGACTTTAAAGAGCAGCTTCCTATAAATAGTCCTGCGGTTGATTTGGCTTATGACTGACACACTTTGAATCGATAGAAGACCCACGCCTGTGATCTCCTCACACTCCCGAATGCCCCTTTGGATGATTTTACCGGTTTTCCAGAATCGGACTACAGAGCTGGAGTTGAGAGCGATGGGAGCCAGGGGGCAGTGGGGACAGGATGTGTCGCTAGATTTTAGACAACCGGTATTAACCGGCATCGATACTTACGCAAAGATTCTGAAACCTTACCCGAGATACGTGAGGCCTTTACTTATCTCGGGTCAGGTTTCAGATTATGGCGAGGCACTTAGCCTAATGGGATACCTCGGATGAATTCTCAAACATCCTCTAAGGGTGTTAGCTGAGACGGGTCGCGAGTTGAGTACAGTGACAAATAAGTGATTTCAACGTTTTACAATCGCAAGCCTTTGTCTTAACTTGATGTTGTCTTCACGTTATAGGCACAAAAATGTGTCGTGAAGCGAGTCAACAGACTGTCGTGGCGCTAGGAACAAGGGTGACTCACTACCACGTCAACTCTGGGAGTCGAAGAATTGAAGATATTGAGTGACTATAGGACTCAAGTGAGTGTGTTGAAATCAGTAAGGTAGTTAAGTTCACCAAAGCTGTAATCTACCGTTGGTGGCGCTTTTTAGTTACAAGTTCAGGGGTTCAAATCAAATCTGAGCGGTGTCTGCCAATTTTTCACGGTTGTCAAACTCAAGAATATTTATCTACAGGAAATCGAAAGACTTGTAAGAGGTTAAGAGCACTGTTTGACCTCTTCAACTAGAACGACTCACTCTATCGATGGTGCTGAAGATTGCCAGATTAATTTGTGAGCATTCATGTAAGTCTAAGCAGTATTGAGTTTGACGATTATATGGATGAGAGTTCTACAGGGAACCTATCTATGAGCCCATTCAAGTTTGGGAAAGGCCTGAGAATTTAATGCCATCAAGACTTAATCCTTAATCATGGATTATATCCGATAGAAATTTCAATGACAGTTGAGAGCATATTCTGTTCTTAAGGCTGCTAATTTCAAGTATTGAGCTGCGCCATTTTTGAGATTAAATTGGTTTTGGTAAGTGTTTCCATCTCCAAAAAATACCAATTTATAGTCTCATTTTCCTGAGGTTAATGAAATCTATTTCCTGTGAATAAAGAAATAGATTCAAGGCCATTTTTGGCTGAGCTTTTGACGATTTTATTTTCGAAAAACTCTTGATATTTAAAGAGTTTAAGTCGCCTTTTTGGGCGCAAAGTCTACTTGATCGCGTTTCTGCTGATGGACGCAAATCCAGAAATTAGAAATTGGAAATTGCATCAGCATATAGCTTTTTGTCTGCATAGAAACTCGAATCAAATCTGCAGTGAGCGACTGTTCTCACAGATTTGATTCACTCTATCCATTCTTTAGGAGATTTTTGGCAATGGATATGCAAATGCACAACACTGGAATGCCCGCGATGGGCGAAGGCCACCATGGGATGGGCGAAGGCCACCATGGGCATGATGCCCCCTCGGAGCGATCGGGTGTGGATACGGGTAGTGGGGTTGAAGGATTATCGGGTAATCTTGCTGACCACTTAAGTGGGCATGGCGCCCCCGATGACCCTGCAGCTATGGCAAAACAATCCGAACATCAAAGGCTCTTTAGTTCTGTCGAAGGCTACTTAATCAATAATGCCAATCGTGTCAATCGAGCGATTAACTCTGGTTCTTGGTTTGACCCCAACACCTGGGAAAACGGACAGATTCCTAGTGATGATGCTTTAGTCTACATTCCACCAACAGTGGATGTGATGTATGACGATGTCGCCGATTATGAACTTGACCTTGTTTACGTCAAAGGAGGACTCAGCTTTGCCACCGATATCGATACAAAAATGGTGGTGGATACGATTCTCACAGCCGGTGGTAGCAACTTAACTATCGGAACAGAAGACAATCCCGTAGATACAGACGTTTCAACCGACATCGTTATCCGAGCGGACGGGACCCCTGTTGATAAGCGTAATTGGGATGCTGGTCAGTTTACTAAGGGCATTGTGACCCACGGTGAAGTAGATATCTTTGGAACTGCCAAAACCGCCAAGCTTGCCCTTGCTGACGATGCTCAAGTTAACGATACCGAACTATTGCTGAAAGGCTCTGCGCAGGGCTGGGCTGTCGGCGATACCCTCGTTCTGGCGGGTACGTATACCGACCCTAACGGTTCTCACGATAACAACACCCGCTTCCACGATGAAGAACTAAAGATTACGGGACTCACAGACAATGGCAACGGCACCGTCACCCTGCAGTTCGAAAACCTAGATACTGGCTCAAATACCCTGCAGTTTGACCACAACCGCCCCAGTGGGAATGGCATTAACAGCGACGACCTTAACATCTACGTTGCTAACCTGAGTCGCAATATCACCGTCTCCGGTGAGGCTGGTGAATCCTCTCTGGCCGAAAACGGTGGCGATGTCCACACCCGGGGACACGTTATGTTTATGCACAATCCCGACGTGCAGGTCCATAATGCTGCGTTCGTGGATTTGGGGCGATCAGATAAGAACCTGATGGCGAATAACGAAAGCAATGCCAAAGGTCGTTATAGCCTACATTTTCACCGGACTGGAGCAGAAGATATTACCGAGACACCAGCAGAGGCTATCGGTGTTGTAGTGAAGGGCTCTCCCGGTTGGGGCATTGTGCACCACCAGTCACACCTCAACATCATCGACAGTATCTCTTATGAGACAACGGGGTCGGGCATCGTGGCCGAAGCGGGCGACGAAATCGGCATTTGGCGCGATAACTTTGTTCTCAAAGTGACAGGTGAAGAGATCGCTGCGGGAGACAGTAACGAGGCGCTAGATTTCTGGAATCCAGGTAACCCGAACAACAACATCGATACTCCGCCCAGCAGTACGTTGAGGTTTGATTTTGGCCGAGCAGAAGCTTACTGGGTGCAAGGTGCAGGCCAAATCATGATGGATGACAATGCGGCAGCAAGTGCTCCTACAGGCATCACCTTTTTTGCTGATAGTTGGGAACTAGCAAACAAAGACGCCCTTACGGTTGCAGTCGGGAATCTGCGGATTCGAGAAGAAGATGGCACCGTTATGGAAACTGACGCTTATCGAGCCTTGAAGTCAGCTGGGTTCGAGGATAGCGATCGCATTGCTGTCGGTGCGGCTCCGCCAAAGGGAATAGATGGGTTTGAAGCCAGTAACATCGGCAATGGTGCCGTATTCTGGCTGGTGCAGCGCAACCCCGATGGTGACGATGATCTGAATCCAATTTTCGTCACTGAAGACATGGAAGTGATCAGTCACGATGCGCGGGTCGCTATCAACGACTTGAACCTGTGGGGCGTGACACAGAATGGGGTGTTGCTGCAGGACAGTTCAGGGATTGACTTCACGGATGTCACTGTTATTGCTGATGGTGATATCGCTCGTGAAACTAGCGATACCTACGCGCTGAATGACGTCACTGGAGTCGCGATCGGCGAAGCTGGATCTAGCAAGATTACCGTCAACGGTTTGAATTCCATTGGCTTTGCTGACGAGCAAGCGCGACTCTCCTTTGGCCCCGACTTTACTGATACGACCTACATCGGTACCGCAGGGCAAGATGTCATGGTTGCCGAACGTGGCAGCATCACCAACGACTACATGGTCGGCGGAGCAGGCGACGATTATCTCCAGAGCGAAGGGGGCAACGATGTGCTAATCGGTGGCGACGGCAACGACGTCATGATCGCTTCCTTCTTACGCGTGCAAGAAAAGCTGGATGTGCAGGAAACCTTAGGCGTCGATCGCGATGTGATGATCGGGGGCAGGGGCGACGATACCTTCATCATTCAGGGGGAAGATCCCTGGGTCGATCGCATCTTCGGCGGCGAAGGGTATGACACTCTGCAAATCAAAGGTGGCGGCATCTATGGAGCCGCCTTTAATCGCTTCAGTGCTTATGAGCAGTCCATTGAGGCGATTGGCCCGCAGCAGGGTGACCCTTTTTGGAAGTTCACAGGTACTGACACCGCTGATCATGTGGACTTCAATGGAGCCGTATTCCAATCACTCGTGAACTTCAGGGCTTTGGATGGTGACGATTTATATCGAGGGGTGGAACAAGATGAAGGCGTCTATGGCGGCGAAGGCAACGACTGGATCTCTGGGATGGGGGGCAACGATCATCTCCTCGGTGAAGCCGGTAACGATACACTCCGAGGCGATGCTGGTCGTAACTGGTTAACCGGCAATGAGGGGCAAGACACCTTCCAAGTGGGAGCCGAAGGGGTGCAGATTCTGCAAGACTTCAACCAGGATGACGACCAGATTGAAATTGCCGTCTCTGGTGTGTCCACTCTGGATGATTTGCGCGTCACTAAGATTGTCTGGAATCCCATTAATAAAAATAACGACTACGTGAGCGGGCGCAACAATGAAGAAGCCCTTTACATCACCTGGGGAGATCAGGCAGCTCCAGCCGATGGCGTATTCGTAACGCCCTATGAGCTAACGGGTAATGGAATTGTGGTTCAGGGGATTGCTGATTTTGAAGCCATCCGTAATCATATCACTCTCCTCGATCGCTTTAATGATCCAGTCATGGACTTCACTCATCCTGTCTGGACACCGGATCTGCCCGCTGATATTGACCCCGCCGATTTGGCACCAGGACTCGATCCACGTCGCCTGGTAACTGATATCCGTGGTCCGCAGAGCGTTGCCGATCTGGGGCTAACAAATACCGACGAATATTACGTTCTCGACATCTCTGATGAAGAGACGGTTGGCAACACCGGTTCTCTCCATACTTCCCTAGACATTAACCGTAACGGCCAACCGACCTATGCCATCGGTACTGATGAGAACAATATGATCTCGGGCAGCGACAACGAGAGCGATGTTCTCGATGGGGGAGCCGGTGACGATGTCCTGGAAGTGGAAACCGGCTTTGATGTTGCCATCGGAGGGGCCGGTGATGACATGCTCCGGATTGGGGCACGGATCAACGCCTCCAATTTTGAAGAAGCCGATGTCGATATGCCTGATGAGCTCTATGGGGGATCTGGCTATGACCTCCTGATTCAAAATCGAGTTTTAGGCCTGCAAAACTTCTCCCGTGAAGCTACCAGTATTGAGGAAATTCAAACCGACAACATTGTGGGTGCGAATGGCCCCGACGGCGACGAAAACGTTCTGGATTTCCGAGGTGTCACCCTCAAGTCTAAAAAAGGCTTAGGAGTTGATCAGGATGTCACCATAGACGCCCGTACCGGAAACGACACTGTTTACGGTAATGACAACAACAACAACATCTACGGCAGCGACGGCAATGATTTCCTCTCCGGCGAAGGTGGACATGACATTCTCGACGGCGGTGCTGGAGCCGACCTTTTGAGAGGTGGATCAGGTGTCAACCAGCTTACTGGAGGTGCTGGGGGTGATGTGTTTGAAGTAGGTGCCAATGAGCAAACTACAATTCTGGATTTCACGCCTGGAACCGATATCCTTCGTACCACATCTGCGATCGCGACAGTCAACCGGATTGCTGAACCGGGCAAGCGGAAGAAAGACCCTGATGTCATCTCGACCGAGTTGGTATTAGAAAACGGCTCGACCATCCGATTGGATCAGGTAAACCCTGATCAGTTCGATACAACGACTATAGAAATTGTTTCATCGTTTTTCAATCCTCTCTCAGCAACTGATTGGGATGCAATAGACGATCCATCTTTACGGGGTGAACGCATCGTCCGTGATGCTGACAATAACCCTATTCCCGAGCCCGAACCCGATCCTGCCCCTGACCCCGATCCTCAGCCTGACCCTGACCCCGATCCCGAGCCACCTACAATGGAACCCTTAATCAAATTAGCCTTGGTTGATGCTCAATCCAACCAAGTGATTGAAGGCTACGAAGACTTGAGCACAAGTCCCGAAATTTCACTTGGCGATTTGGACTTTACCCAATTCAACCTGGTGGCTATGGTGAACCCGAACCACCCAGACGCGAGTACCGTCAGTAGCGTTAAATTCGAGTCCAACCTGGGCGATCGCACCGAAAGCGTAGAACCCTACGCCTTATTTGGTGATAAGAAAGGCGACTTTAATGGCGAAGACTTCGACTTAGGCGACTTCTCCGTTAAAGCCACTGCCTACAATGACCGAGGTGGCAAGGGAGAAGCCCTGACAAGCATTGATGTGACTTACAGCATCATAGACGGTAACAGCGCTCCCCCGGTGGAAGAAGAGCCACCCGTTGAAGAAGAGCCACCCGTTGAAGAAGAACCGCCCGTTGAAGAAGAACCGCCCGTTGAAGAAGAGCCACCTGTTGAAGAAGAATCGCCAGCGGAAGAAGGTGACAGCGAGACGTCCGATAATGCTGACGGTGAAACAGGAGCAGGGGATGTTCCCGGTGCTGGTGATACGAGCAATCCGCCACTGATTACCTTTGCGCTGGTGGATGCGGCAAACGATACTTTCGTAGCCGGTTACGAAAATCTTGGCTCTACCGCTGAAATCGACCTCAGCACAGTAGATTTCAACCAGTTTACACTCGTTGCCAGGGTGAACCCTGACCATCCTGATGCCGCATCCGTGAGCAGCGTCAAGTTTGAATCGAGCCTGGGCGATCGCACCGAAAATGTAGAACCTTACGCCCTTTTGGGAGACGTCAACGGCAACTTCAAAGGAGAAGCCCTCACGGGGGGCAGCTACACCGTGACTGCCACTGCTTTCTCTGAGCGAAGCGGCGGCGGTGAAGTGCTCTCCACCATTACGCTCGACTACGACGTTGTGGGCGACGCTAGCGACTCCACACCTGATCCGGTTGACCCGCCGGAAGAGTCTGACCCGAACACTCCACCAGAAGGATCTGACCCGATTGATCCTCCTGATGAGGGGACGGTTGATCCCGTTGATCCTCCTGCGGAGGGCGATTTGGGGCCTGCCTTTGTGGTTGACGTCAACCGGATTGCGATCAGTGCCGACGGCAACTACCACGATCGCGATGACTGGTCATCAACTGCTGCCAGCCTAGCTATCTTGGCGGAAAAGGGACAACAAAATCGTCTTGTCCACTATGACTACAGCAGTCATTTATCGGACAGTAGTGATCGCGCTGAGAACGAAATGACCACTAGTGCTCTAGAAGGTGCAGTCCGCTTTGGTTTTGATCAATCCGTCTTCTTTGATGATCAGCAAGACCTAACGGGATCGGTTAACAGTATCAAAGAAGCAATTAACGCTTCTTCAGCCAATGATCGGCTTGCACTCGTTGTCGCTGGCCCCATGGAAGTAATGTGGCAGGGAATTAATGCATCCGATGCTTCTAAACATCAGCATGTCACCTTGATTTCCCATTCACCGTGGAATAACAAACATAAAGACGGACCGGATGAGCATGATCTCGATGACATTCTGCAAGATTTCCCTAATCTGGAGTACGCCATGATTCGGGGACAGAACACAGGGCTATACGACGGCAAAAACTACAGTGACTGGAATTGGTTGCAAAACTCAGAGGATCCTAATCTCCAATGGCTTTACGAGCGCATGGAGGTCACCGGAAAAGCCGACATTTCCGATGCAGGCATGGTCTACTACGTGGTCACAGGAGATGAAAGAGGTGACAGTGCCAAGATGAAAACCTTCTTGAACATGAATCCGCCTTTGACGGCATCGACCGCCGACGCGAGCCAGGCGATGCAAGCTACCGAAACCATCACGTCTGTTGATGAGGAGATTGATCCCTTGACTGGAAAAGCGGCAACAGAACCTCTCATAGGGGATGAGACAGAGGCAGATTGGTTAACGAACCGCGACAGCACTAGCTCAAATGCACTAATTGAGCCGATGGGAATAACGACTGGCTCTGATTGGCTGTTAGAGAATGTTGCTTATTCTGAGACAGACATTGCCATGACAGCATCTTTAGGGAGTGACACTTCTATGGACGGTCAATCCGAGATGGATACCTTTGGGGATAGCTTTCCTATCAGCACAGGGGCAGCTTCGCTGGAGGACAATATAGTGCCTAGCGAGAACATTATTTAGCGATAGTCGCTGAGGTCATAAAATCAAGGGCGGAAAATAATTCCGCTCAGAATGCTAACAGAGGTGACATCAGTTCACCTCTGTTTTTTGAGTACGTCATCAACTCACTCCAGAAGTCTTTAGGGACCAAGATTGTTAGCCCGCACAAACTGTTGCAAGAGGATGTTCCACCTGACTGAAAGAATTGACCTGACAGATGATAGCTGCTTTCCCGTCATGCACCGATACGATATATCCTAATGTCGCATCGGTGCCTCAGTCACTTTTTCAGCGTTGCATAATTGAGGGATGGAAAAATCTCCGGAGGTGCCGATGCAATGTTCTGACCAGCAATTCAGTTGCAATATTCGCCAAAATAGACATCGACGTGGCAAACAAAATCACCTGTGCATAGATTGTCAAGGTGTAGTTGACTAGACTGCTCAGTCGGTATTGACAGTAATCCAGTTTGGTAAAGCTCATCCCGTAAGGATAGAACGGCTCTGCGTAAGTCCTGATCTTCAAATCACAGGGATGAGCTCGATGTAATCAATTCGGGCATGTTCGCGCCCTTCCTCAAACCCAGTGACGATAATGCGATCGCCCGATGATAGACCTATCGATGAAGCCACTAAATGGTGCACCATTGTCTGAGCGTCAGGCGATCGACTGCCTAAATCTGCCGACAGGGTAATGCTACCAATTGAAGTGGTGAGACTTGTTTCAGCATCTTCCAGCTTAAAGTCGAACCAAGCATCGCCATCGTTCTCATCGAATGCGCCTAGCAGGATATCGTAGTCGCCAACAGCGCCCTGGATTTCAAATGCCACGCTGCCGACTTCATTTTTGCCATTCTTATGCAGACTTAAGACTTCGCCACCTGAAGCTTGGTCAATGGCTTCTGTACGGAAGGTGACGATATCGATGCCATTCTCCGCTTCCAGGCGAGTTGGTGCAGTCACCTCATCCGCTCCGTTGACTTGGATGGTCACGGTTGCCGTGCCCATGCCACCCTTGCCATCCGACACACTGTAGTCGAACGTATCGATCGCTTGTTCCCCAGCAGCTAGAGCCTCAAATTGACCATTGGGATTATAGGTGAACTGGCCATCGCTGGTGAGTGTGAGCAATGCTCCAGAGTCCAGTATCACCGTCGTATTGATGGCGTCGGAGGCTCCATTAACGGCGGTTATCGCGAGATTATCCCCATCTGGGTCATTGTCAGGACCGTTACCGTTATTGACCAGTACATTCCCACTGACGAGTAAGTTTTCGTTAGTGGAGAAACTATCGTCATTGGCCAGTGGAGGTGTGTTTGGCAGAGCTTCGACGCCAAGAATCGATACCACAACAGTAGCAAGACTTTCACCACCGTTGGCATCACTTACGGTGTAGTCAAAGATGTCATTGACGGCATCCCCTAGAGCCAAATCGTTGAATTGACCATTGGGATCATAAGATAGCGTGCCGTCAGCATTCAGACTAACCAGAGCGCCAGAACTCAATGCTTGAGGCGTTCCAACAAGTAACGGTTGGTCATTAACGGCAACGACTGAAAGCGCATCGCCATCACTATCTTCATCATTCAAAAGCACCTCGATCAACAACTGAGCATCGGCTGAAGTTGCGGCAGTATCGTCTTGGGCATTGGGCACCGAGTTGGTATTGTCGCCCACAGCATTGGCTTGGAGATCGACCCCAGAAATATTCTTCGCCAAACCAAATTCACTGCCATCGAAGAATAAAGCTGGTTCAAAGCTGCCAGTCGTCATCTCACCTGTAGATGAAGGCGTAAAGAGCGCAATATCGGCATTGTTGCCCGCTTGCCCAGTCACTTGGAATGCACCATCGACTGACAAGGCCAGTTGCCCAGTTGAGGTCAGACTAAACGCATTAATATCCTCACTCTTCTCATTCAGACCCACATCGCTGCCATCCAAGAAAAAGCCCCAGCTGCCGGCTGTATCCTCCCCTAAGCTTGTGGGTATGAATTGGAGAATGTCTTCGTCTGACGCGTTTATGCTTCCTGTCCTGACCACCCCTTTGGTTGAAATAAGGATTGAACCGTCGGGCAACAGCGAAAGCCCATCGATATCTTCGCCATTACGGGTCAGGTCAATATCACTACCGTCTAAGTACAGGGAGAAGGTGCCGGTCGTGTCGCCTCCCAGGCTGCTGGCGGTGAACTGAACCACATCGGAATCATCCACAGCCCCTACCCCGTTAACGGATACAGGGTCTTTGAAAGATAGCAAAATCTCGGTATCGCTAATGACATCAAATGCACTGATGGCCGCACTGTCTAGACCGACATCAGAGCCATCGAAAAATAGGCTGAAATCGGTGCCATCATATTGCACGATATCTTTATCAGTGATCGCTAATCCACCAACCTCAGCGGTGCTATCGACGCTGAAAAGCAGCCCCGTAGACAGTGGATTGCGGTAATAGCTGGCATCAGCATCAGCGACGACGGTTGGCCCCAATGTTCCGGCAGTGTTTTGAGTTCCCCCTGGTGCTAGGACCGTACCGACATTACGGTAAAAAGCAATGCCATCTGCTGTTAAATCTTCAGCAGGAGCAGTAGCGGTATAAATCCAGGTTTCTTCCGGTTGCAACAAACCATCGCTATTAAGGTCATGGGTAGCATCCCAGATGGGTGCCGAGCCGAGCTCGTCCATCACGGTCAAGTCAGCCGCGGCAAAGGTTGTCGTACCGATGTTGGTAACTTCGTAAGTCCAGGTGACGAGTTCGCCTGCGGTTACTTGAGTTGCCGCATCGGCAGTGTCCGCATCGACCCCATTCACTAAAGTTTCGATATCTAGTAAAGCAACGCTGACGGGAAAGGGGGTGGTTTCGCCCCACTCGTACGCACCAATGTCAGGTGCCGTACCCAAGAACGGCAACCCCACATCAATGCCACCATCCACCATCGGGCCTTCGGCAACGGCAGAAGTGTAAAAAGGATATGGGCGATCGCCCGTAGCAACAAACCCAGGTACGACATCGACGTAGTTGCCGCCGGGTACGTTTGTCACATTCGTCAGAATGTTATTAGTAGCAGTAATTTTGCTACCAACGCCATTGTCTGGATAAAGTTGTCGGGGTTGACTATCCGGGGCAATGAAAATGTTGTTTTGAACGACCCAATTGTTCAAACTCTGGTTGAGGCCATCCCGGTTAGGTGCCGACAAAATGGCTCCAGCGCGATCGCCAGCATCGGCCAGCGTTACTGTGTTGTTATAGACATAGATGTTCTCAGCAAGGCCCTGGTTCATCCATACCAGACCCCGATCAACATTCTCCACAACATTGTTGTGAATCCACACGGGACCATTGTTGTTACCGCCGTGCTGGGTGTAGACATTGCCACCCGTATCGTCGATCCGGATATAGTTGTGGCTAAGCCGCAAATGGTTACGTGGCCCTTCAATGGCGTAGCTATCAGTTAGCAGATTGTGGTGTACCCAAAATGTATAGTCGTAGCCGCGATTAGCGGGGTCAGCACTCTGCACACCTTTGGGAATTGAAATGGTCTGGTTGGCGTAGTTGTAGGCAATCTCAACGCCGAACTCATTATCATGGGCTGACTCGATCGCAAAACCGCGATCAAGATTGAAGATGTTGTGGGTAATGCGTACATTTTCGTGCCCACCCCCTTTATAGCCGTATCCCTGCCCTTCGGTAGAAACAACAGTGTTGTATTGAAAGTCAGAATCTTTGATAAATCGAGTCCGAATCAGACCATTGTTAATATTGAATTTTTCTGTACTGGCGTTTTCGATGTAATTATTACGAATACTGAGGTTGTCAGAAAGTTCAAGGTGGAGTCCAGCCCAACGAAAATCGCGTATTTTTGTGTCACGTATTGTGATGTTGTCGGAAGCAATGACATAAACGGCTCCACTGATTCGATGCTCTGGAGTTGAGGCCAACGCGATATCTTGAATTGTGATGTTTTCGCCATTTTGAATGGCGATTAAATATTCACTTAGGCCGGCTGCTTTATTGCGTGGGTCAGATGATAATGCCCAGTCAGAAGACGCAATTATTCGGGTCGCATTTTCACCATCACTACCATTTCCCACAATGGTCACACCGCTGTTAGGCGTGGCAGTTTCCGTCGCAATGAAGGTGCCTGAGCTGAGCTGAATCGTGTTTTCTCCTGCCGGAACGCGATCGCTCGCGTAAGCAAGTGAAGCCCAAGCCGTTTCCCATGAGAGTCCGTCACGGCTTTCTGAATCGACTCCTTCGGACGAAACATAATATAAATTCATTTAATTAACCTATAGTTATAAATAACAACAATTAAAGCGATGTGTAACATAACATCAGACATCAAAATCAATCTAAATTAGTTGGAAAAAGTTTAGCTTTAGCCCATAGGACAAACAAAACAAGTGGTAAGTAAGCGGTTGGTATTAAACATAAGATGTTGAGGTTGCCTGAATCAGTCTCTATGCCTGCCCTTTAATGCATCACTTTGACTGACCTACTCGTCTGACGGCAACAAAATCGAGCCTGATTTTGCCGCCGCGAAAAAGAGCCTGGTCGATGCTCCTGACGGTACAATGCTGGATAACGCCGTGGCCAACTATCCATGTGCCGAAGAAACGATCTCGTTCTCATTTTTAAGTAGATCTACTATAGGACATCACCCAGCGGGTCATCGTCTGAGCATTAGGCGATGCGGTTCAGTGAGTCTCGCAATTGGTGAAGTCAGGTTGTCTCTTTTGTGGCAGCCTGATTATGCTAAGGAAAATCTATCAAGAGCATTTACATTCGTAGGCAGAATCTAGTACTCTGCGGCGTAAATTTGTATACCGTTTTCTTAGGACAGGGGCCGCGGTGCAGAGGCACTAGAGACTGAAATGTTAGGGCGACTTCGTCGTCAGATATTAGGGTGCGATCGCGCGGTGGCCTGCATACTGCAAAACCGGATCTTGCTGAGGTTTTCTGAACTTTCTGATATTTCTTTCGGAAAGGGTATGAGGCAAGCTGAAAGCCATATCAAGAAACCCAAGAACTGTTCATGGAAGCACTCGTTCTATTATTCGTCATTGCGGTTTTCATCGCTTTGTTGGCTCCTGAGATTAAACCCCCCAAACCCAGTGCCGGGGACGACCTGCTAAAGGGATTGAAGGCTGCTGCAGGGGAGATCTTTGCCGAAAACATTCTCAACCCGAAAAAAGGTGATAAACCCAAGAGCAATCCATTGGCTTCTCCGTGGGCAGTGATGTTTTACACTATTTTGCTAGGTATTCTGCTGACCTATATCTAAGGGCTCAGCCTTCTGGAAACGGCTCTTGAGCATCAGATAAACAACGGCGCTGCTATGGAAACAATGGAATTTGACTGCTCTCAGTGTCGCCGTTGGTGAGCCGTTGAGGTGACTCATCATCTAAATGGGGCGATCGCTAACTGGTCGGGGGCACTGGCATCTGTCGAAATTGAATAGGTGCTTTAATCTTCGCTGGCGACTCTTCAGAGGGTGTTGACTGGGAGGATGGCGCCTTCAGTTATCGTCATGGTCCAATTAAGGGGGACCGCGCTGGAGATAATAAGTAACTGGTGGTCGAGACTCAACATGGCTTGTTCGCTGTGTCAAGAATTATCAGTTAGCTCTGGGCGCTGCTCTAGCGTGGCTCGTACTTGTGCCCAGAGAGCAGTGTCATTTTGGTAAAGGCTCAGGGCCTCTAGAGCACCTGCCGCATGCTGTTTGGGGGCTTCGGCGAGTAGCTGTAGCAACCATTCAATTGCTTCATCGCGCCGCAACATGGCGATCGCTAACAAGCCACTTTGCCGCAGCTCTGGGTGGGTAGCCTTTTGCCACCAGGTTTGCAACAGCGGTAAGGCTTCGGGTCGCCGCGATTCTCCCAACACGAGGGCGACAACTTCAGCAGTCTCAATCGCTTTCGGCTCATCAGAATCGCGGCGACCCGCCTCTAAAAATGCCGCCGCCAGCGGCAAGCAATTGTCGACTGAGAGTTGTAATAAGGCCGCCACGCATTCACCTAGCACTGCTGGGGTATCGCCAACCTGAATGCGCAACCGTAAGAGCGCCACCCCCAAAGGATTTTCGCTGTAAGCGATCGCCCGTGCGGCCCCGATTCTTGCTTCTGGTTCTGGGTCAGCGAGCAAATCCGCCAGCGCCACCATCACGTCAGGATAATTCATCCGCACTAGGCCCAGGGCACAGAGTCCCCGCAGTTTAGGAGCGGTATCGACTTGACCACCCCATACCGGCTCCATCTGCACATGACGCATACCCTGCAGAAACAGACCCGCGTCTCGATGCTCTAGCCGGTAGAGACAATCGGCAATTTCAGCCTTCGCTCGACACCCCGGATCCCGATCGGCTGCCTTTGCCATCAGCCAGTCAAAGGTTTTTAACAGTTGCGGCACCAAGTTGTGAATCTCAGCTTTGCCGATTAGTTTGGCAGCTTGAGCGATCGCGATGCTGTGTTTACTGCTCAACACCGCTGTCAAAGTCGCTAAACCAGCGTCAGAAGTGGGTTCAGCCCTGATTTGATTCAACTTCGCCGTCAGCGCTTCCAGCTTTGGGGACTTAGGCATAACTGAGGAGCTTGCAAGGTCAACACCATAGTCCCACACAAAAGCAGTTCGCTTGTATTACTTTGCGATTAAGTGGCTCCAGTTCTCAAGCATCTCTTTCATCCAAGCAGGGGCTTGACTTAGAGCTTGGCATTAAAAGCATCCGTAAGATAACTGGCAGCCGCTTCAACGGCGGCGATCGCATTTTCATACATCATGCGGGTCGGCCCCAATACGCTGACGCTGCCGATTGGTACCGTATCTTTGCAATAGGTGGATGATACCAATGCACAGCCCTGCATCGGTTCCAGCGGATTTTCAGAGCCGATCAGCACCCGTACACGACGCCCCGAATCATCCTCTACATCCGTTTCAAAAACGAGCGGCCAGAGCTGAGCCTGCTCTTCTTCTAACAGTTGGACGATCGCCTGCACCTGTTGCGCTTCCGAAAACTCGGGTTGGCGCAAGACCTCACCGAGACCGCTAATGACGAATTGGGTGGTTTCTGAGGCCATTTGGTTGCGCTGGGCTAGCAGATTCATCGCTTCGGTCAAGGTGTCGCCATAGCGCTGAAACTCGCGGTTGAGTTCTCCCCAATTGAGTTCCGCTATTTTATGCAGCGGCTGCCCCACCAGATGTGCCGCCAAAAAGTTAGTGAGGATATTGGCTTCTCGCTCTAACGCATCTAATGAATAGGGGTCATCCGCTGGGGCCGGTGGTAACTGTATGACCATGGACTGCGTTTCCAGGGAGTCCAGCACAATCGACACGAGCAATTGAGTTGGACTCAACAGCACCAGTTGTACGTGACGGATAGTCGTATCTCGCTTCTGCGGCACGGTAATCAAGGTCAGATAACCGCTAACTGCCGAGAGGATTTGTGCGGCCCCTTTAAGCAAGGCTTCGAGACTCCAACCATCCCATTTCAATGCCGCAGAAAGTTGCGTATCGACCGTTTGAGCCACTCCTTGGGCGGGGTGAATCAAGTTGTCAACATAAAGTCGATAGCCATAATCTGAGGGAATGCGGCCGGCTGACGTGTGTGGCTGAAACAGTAACCCAGCCTTCTCTAACACGCCCATGGCATGGCGCACCGTTGCTGGACTGACCTTGAGGTCATACTCTTGCACGAGTGCTTTAGAGCCCACCGGTTCAGCGGTAGAAACGTACTGGCGTACGGTGGCCCAGAGCACCTGCTGCTGACGCGAGTTAAGAGTTAAGAGGTCTAGCATGCAGTGACTAGGGTTACTTGCAAAAGATAAAATCTTGGCCTTAACCTTAGCAGATACACCCACTTTTGAGGGTAACAAGCGGTACGCTAACTTGTCAGCAAACAAAATTTGGTCGGTTTATGGCGATCGCTCATCAACCCTGAAAGTTAGCCCACCGCATCAGCGCCCGTGAGACTGCGACTCACGCTAGGCCTTGGAAGATTGCGTATAATATTCACTCATCTTAAAGGCTGCCGTATCCGCAAGCTGTCGCAACATAGAGCGAGTGATGAGCTTACCCTCTTCCACCAGAATTTTACCGGTAATGGGGTGTAGCAGATTGGTCTCAGCGCGCCGACCAATCAGAGCTTCAATATCCTGTATGGAATTGACATACATCCCTGGGGGCAGCTCAACAACGACCCCTTCGTCCATTACCCTAGCTTGACAAGCTAGGCGTGAATTGGGCTTGCAAGATGTAATCACTTCTAACGTGCGCTGTTCACGGCGGCTAACTGGGGTTAACGAGTCATTCCCCTCTCTGACATAGATATGGCATGTCGCGCACATGCCCCGCCCACCGCATTCCTTTAAGACGTCGAGATCTTTGTTCAGCAGCACAGAAAGTAAGTTGCCGTTGGTCTGAACGGAGCTTTCTTGAGCGATGGGTTCTAACCGGACGGTCTTGGACATTGGTGGTCTGTTCTCCTTATGGAGTGGGGTAAAGGTTTGCTAGTTTGGGGCGGCTTTGCAAGGGGCGGCGATCGCGCTGTGAGGTTTGGGTGAGTTAGCCCTCAATACCCACACCTGCAGTCAGGAAGTCGAATAAATCATCATCAAATGAAGACCTAACCGATCTGCAATATCGCCCTTTGCTCGGCAGTGAGTTGCTGCTCGATCACCATCGCTTCATAGTCACGAATAATGATGGCGCAACGTTTGACAAAGGCACTGACCCATTGATGGAGGACTTTAGCGGCGGTTTCATCAACGGAGGATGACGCCGCTAAAGTTTGAGCCTTAGGGCTAAGACTAAAGTGCCCAGCACGATCAAGCTGAATCACATCGAGCTGCTCATCTTTGGGCCGAGTCGTTCGCCAAGTATTGGCCACCACAATTTTGCCCAAATATGGAGCGGTCGCATCAGTTAGGGTATTGAGGGCTGCTAGGTATCCCTCCCAGGTCCTCGCTGACACCTCGCCAGAGGCCGCCTCAATCGGAGGCGGTTCCTCTAAAACCTCCGGGTTCTCGATGGTCTCAGGGGCCGTAGTTGAGATGGCACCGGTTGTCTCAGCTGCCCCCATCGGGGACCTTGCGCCCACCAATGAGCGCAAGGTGGCAATCATATTATCGTGAGACTCACCCTCTAGGGTGTCTTTAAGACGCGCCACAGTTTCGTTATAAAGCCGGTATTCTAGTTGCCCATTGGTGACTACCAACAAAATGGCTTTGTTCTGGAGCTGATAAAGCCAAACGTCTTGCCCAGAAAACTGGAAGTTAAAAGACTCAAATGCCAAGGGGGTAGTACTGATGACCTGATGAACGCCTTGCATTAATGAATCTTTTTGCTGAGCGTTTAGCGACTTGTCAATGCCTGAAAAGTAAGGCCGCGAGTAATCATCTATTAACCCGAAACCGACAATCCCAGGTAAATTTAAAAAGTTAAATATCAACTGCTGTTCCATAAAAAAGCTAAGTTTTCTGGTTGTGCGGTATCGAGAAAATCCGCTAAACGAGTAATCTAGGGAAGGCTAACGCCGTCTGATTTTTTCCTCAACCGAAAGATTATTCTAAAAGAATTAAATCTGGTCTGGTGGTTGGTTAAGTTTGCTGAAATGCTGGTGCGCTAGTGGTTGAGTTTGATGTTTCATTTGATTCTTTGGATAGGTTTTTATGTCTTCTGATCTCCCGTTTACTTTGGATCAGTTGCGCATTCTTAAAGCGATCGCAACTGAAGGCAGTTTTAAGCGGGCTGCCGACAGCCTCTATGTTTCCCAGCCAGCGGTCAGCTTGCAAGTACAAAATTTAGAGCGCCAACTCAGCGTGCCGCTTTTTGATCGCGGCGGGCGGCGAGCCCAACTCACAGAGGCGGGCCATTTGTTGTTGGAATATGGCGATCGCATCCTGAGTTTATGTCAAGAAACCTGCCGCGCGATCGAAGACCTGCAAAACCTGCAGGGCGGTACCCTCATCGTCGGGGCGAGCCAAACCACGGGCACTTATCTGCTCCCGCGCATGATTGGTCTATTTCGTGAGCGCTACCCAGAGGTGGCTGTGCAGTTGCATGTGCACTCTACCCGCCGGACTTCCTGGAGCGTAGCCAACGGTCAAGTTGATTTGGCGATTATTGGGGGTGAGGTGCCCAGCGAACTGCAAGAGGCGCTAGAAATCATTCCCTACGCCGAAGATGAACTGGCGCTGATTATGCCGGTCTATCACCCGCTGGCGAATGCTGAAATCATTCGCCGCGAAGATTTGTACCAGCTCAAATTTATTGCCCTCGATTCACAATCGACCATTCGCAAGGTGATTGATCAAGTGCTAACCCGTTGTGGTATCGAAACGGGCAATCTGCACATTGAGATGGAGTTAAACTCCATCGAAGCAATTAAAAATGCCGTGCAGTCAGGGTTAGGCGTCGCCTTTGTCTCCATTTCGGCAATTGAGAAGGAGCTGCAGATGGGCATGTTGCACCGTGGTCGCATCGAAGGCGTAGTGGTCAATCGGGCACTCTCGGTGATTGTGAACCCTAACCGCTACCGTTCGAAAGCCGCCGAGGCCTTTACTGAAGAGATTTTGCCTCAATTTACTAATCGCACCCTTGAGCTGTCTCAGAAGTCGGCTGAGCAGAACGGTCAGGCACCCTCATTGTCATCGTTACCCGAAATCAATGGAAAAGCTTCGGTTGAGTAGCGGATAGGCTTGTAAGGTATGGGTGAAGGATTGGCCTCACACACTCAACGGCAGTTTGCTAAGGGCTGTCATAATTTAGAGGCAGACTCTTTGCCCAGAACTGATTCAGCCCCTAGCCAATCAAGTTGATGCGGGCGCGCTAATGCGTATCCCACCAGGTTTCTAGAATTAATTGATGACGCGCCCTAGCCTCACTCAGCACCTATGGAGATTGTTTGTACTCGCCCGACCTGTTCGCGGCCTAATAATCATTTTGCAGATCTTGAGAATCAAGGCACATTAACCACTGTGCAGCAGAAGTTCTGCACGGCTTGTGGCATGCCTTTAATCTTGAGCGGTCGTTATTTGCCCGAAAAACTCTTGGGGCAGGGTGGCTTTGGGGCAGCATACCGCGCGCGCGATCGCTACACGCCTAATTTGCGCACCTGTGTGGTTAAGCTATTTCAGCCCTCTGGAGACTTGAGCCCAGATCAGTTGCAGTTAGCCCAGAGCCTATTTCAGCGAGAAGCTGCAGTTTTAGAAGAAATTGGCAACAAACATCCTCAGATTCCAGATTTGTATGCCTTTTTTCCGCTGATTGTGCCGAGTCTAAAGTCAAGCAAGCAGGAAGAATATTTTTATCTCGTCCAAGAGTTCATTGATGGCGAAGACTTCGAGCAGATCTTAGCGAGCAACGGAGCATTGACCGCCTCGAAAGTCATCGAAGTCTTGGTGTCGATGCTCAAAGTGTTGAATTTTGTTCATGAGAACGGCACCATTCACCGCGATATCAAGCCGTCTAACATCATGCGTCGTCGTGACGGGACGCTTTTTTTGCTGGATTTTGGGGCAGTTAAGCAAGTAACTGCCGCTCAGGGACCGCCGAGCGCTAAATCTACCGGCATTTACTCGATTGGGTTTGCGCCGCCAGAGCAAATGGCGGGAGGCACCGTGTACCCCTCGACTGATTTGTACGCTTTGGCAGTGACGTGCATTACGTTGCTGACGGGCAAAGAAGCCGGAGAACTCTACGATTCTTACAACAATTCTTGGGCGTGGCGAGCCCATGCTCAGGTGAATCCGGCGATCGCTGACGTGCTTGATCGGATGTTGCGGCCTTCGCCGAATCAGCGCTACGAATCGGCCAAAGACGTGCTGTCGGCGCTACGCCAAGCCGTTGCCGGTGGGGCGGGGGCAGCGACATCAACAGCGTCCGCGCCACTGCCCCACCCTGGTACGGCCCCGGTCGCGACGACCACGATACAACCGCCCCCGCCGATGCCCGTGGCACCGGCGGCTTCTCAACCGGTGCCTCAACCGTCAAACATTGTGCCCCCGCCCCCCGGACCTAAACCGGTCAAGGCGCCCGCTCAAAAGCTGGCTCGGCCGTCACCTCAGGCTCGCTCGGCACCGCAAACAGCGATGTCGTCAGTTTCGCTATTTGAATTTTTGGGTGGGGCCGCTTTTACCGGTATGGAAGGTGGGTTATTGGCGATCGCCTTGACCAGCCTGCTCGGTACGACCTGGCTCGGCAGCGGCGCTTGGTTAGGCCTGTTAGCCATGCTGATTTTGCTGCAAGTTCGGCGCGTGATTGAACGATTTGATTTGGTGATCATCGCGGCGGTGACCTTGGGCGTCGTTTTGCTATTTCCCCCTTTGCAAACGATCTTGATAACGACGGCGACTCCGCGCGTAACCGTAATCGTACTGGCCGTTATGGCCGCCTTGGTTGCCGTCGCGGTCGGCACCCTCTTTCGCCTGATCTACCAGCTCCTCTCCACATTTATGTAATGTAACTTCGACTCATTCACCCTCATTTCACCCACCATGAGCAGCAAAAATGAAACCCCAGTTCTGATCGCGTCTCTACTAATTACTGTTGGTTTGTTAGGGGGTGTTTACTGGTGGTTTACTCGTGATGGCGGCTTGAGTTTGCCCGGTCTAGGGGGTGGTTCGCCACCCACAGCACCCACGACCGGTGCTAATTCAACCGTTCCCGCTAGCGCGGGGGCGCAGTTTAACGACGTCCAAAATCTGCCCTCTGGCTTGTATAACTATGGGGGCAGCACCACATGGGCACCGGTGCGCGGTGTGATTGATCCTGTGGTTCAGCAAACGTTTCCGGCTTTTCAACTGCGGTATACTAACCCGATTGGGGCGGCCCCTAGCTCTGGTGCAGGCATTGATATGCTGCTCAACAATCAATTGTCGTTTTCTCAGTCGTCGCGATCGCTCAACCCCGACGAGCAACAAACCGCCCAACAGCAGGGCTACAGACTGAAAGAGATTCCCGTGGCTCTGGAAGGGCTCGCGATCGCGGTTAATACCCAACTCCCCGTCGATGGCATCACCCTGACCCAATTGCGCGACATCTATCTCGGTAACCTCACCAACTGGAGCCAGCTCGGTGGGCCAACTTTGCCCATCACACCGATTTCACGTCCTGCAGATGGGGGGACAGTCGAATTCTTTGTCAGTACGGTGCTGGGAGGAACGCCGCTGCCAAATACTGTCACCATCGCCAGCACTACCACTGAAGCCTTACGACTGGTCGATAGTACCCCCGGCTCGATTTATTACGCTTCAGCGCCTGAAGTGGTGGGTCAGTGTACTGTCAAGCCCATTGCGATCGGGACTCAACCCGAGCAACTTGTGAGTCCCTATGTTGCCCCTTACATTCCGCCCGAAAGCTGTCCTGCCCAGCGCAATCAGATTAACAGTGAAGTCTTTCGTAGCGGCGACTATCCCCTAACGCGTCGCCTGTTTGTGATCATTCGCGAAGACAACACCCAAGACCAGCAAGCTGGCGAAGCGTACGCCAATTTATTGCTGACGCAGCAAGGACAACAGTTCTTGAGCGAAGCGGGGTTTGTCGCCATTCGTTAGGCCCCTGAGAGCAACATCAGAGGCCCAATGAAGTGTCCCAAAACTGGCACTATGCTGCCTGTTCAAATAGCGCTTCTGAGCAACCGAAATGCTCAAAATGGCTATGCGATCGCAACCAGGTCAAGACAACTGGGATGTCTGGAATGACCATTCAGTTAGGGAGTTGCGCTTAAATAACATTCTATCGACCCTGCTACCCATCCACCCTGCCACAGTCTTGTCCGAGTACTTTATTTTCAAGCCGCTCCCTTAGCGTTCCTATGCCGAACGCCGCATGCCGCATTCTGCTACAGCTGTTGAAGGCTCGTAAACGTCACCCGAGTCGCTTGCCTTCGCTATCTAGCATCAGCTCACCGTCCTCTTTCGCCAATGGTCCAGATGGCCACTGTTCCAGCACATCTAGAACGACTTCACTCGGGCAACAATGACGATGGCTAAGCTCGCGTCTGAGCTTTATTACGCGGGCAAACTTGGTGGAGATGTCAGAATAACAGCTCGCGACAGCGTCATTCCTTTAACTGCTTTTGCCGCTGCAAGACAGCTAGGGCCGCTTGAAAATGCTGTGGTTGAATGTGAATCTGCGTCGGATCATCAGCCCCCGATGCCCGATATTCACGAATCGCGGTGAGGGCTGCTTGATTGCTGAGTAGAGCGAGGTCGGCACCATTCCAGCCCTCGGTTTGAGCGGCGATCGCTGCCAGGTCAACGTCGGCCAGGGGGCGATCGCTGTTGTGGACTTGCAAGATGGCTAAGCGACTGGCTGCTGTCGGTAAATCCACTTCGATTTGTAAGTCTAATCGTCCGGCCCGGAGCAGGGCGGGGTCCAGGGCAGTGCGGCGATTAGTGGCCCCCACTAAGAGGACATCGGTGCTGTCTTGCAGGCCATCCAGTTCGGTGAGCAGTTGACCCACGACGCGATCGCTCACACCCGAATCGCCCTGATATTGTCCTCGGGCGGGCGCTAAGGTATCGATTTCATCGATGAAGATGACGCAGGGTGCCGCCTGTCGCGCCTTGATGAACAACTCGCGCACGGCCTGTTCGGCCGCGCCAACCCAACGGCTCATGAGTTCTGGCCCATTCACGGCAATAAAGTTGGCGCGGGCTTGGGCCGCGACAGCTTTGGCCAACAGCGTTTTACCCGTTCCTGGTGGTCCCCAGAGCAGGATGCCTCGGGGCGCGGTAGCACCGGTCTGTTGATACAGCTCGGGATATAGCAGCACCCCTTCTACCGATTCCTGCAGTGTGCGCTTGGCATTGGCCAAACCGCCGATATCGTCCCAAGCAACCGCGGGCGCTTCTACCTCGACCGATCGCAGCACAGAAGGTTTGATTTCCTTTAGAGCGGCGGCAAAATCGGTTTGAGAAATATGCAAATCGGCAGGAATCGGGTCATTGAGGGCAGGGACCTGTCGCCGCAGGGCAAAGTAAGCGGCTTTTTGGCATAGCGCTTTGATATCGGCGCCAACCATGCCGACCGCGACATCAGCGATCGCTGCCAGGTTCACGGTGGCATCCAGTGGCATTTCCCGAGTCTGAATTTGCAAAATCTCTAACCGACCAGCGCGATCGGGCACCCGAAACTGCACTTCTCGATCAAGCCGACCGGGACGCCGCAGCGCTGGGTCAATATGATTGGGCTGATTGGTTGCGGCTAAAACCACAACGCCTTGGGTTTTAGCAAAGCCATCCATCAAGCTCAGTAGCTGAGCCACGAGGCGTTTTTCGACCTCACCTTCCACCTTGCTACGGTCGGGGGCGAGACTGTCGATTTCGTCAATAAAAATAAGGCAGGGCGCTGACTTAGCGGCTTTTTCAAACACCTTGCGCAGACGACCTTCGGCTTCGCCGTAGTACTTGCCCATGATTTCCGGGCCCACGATCGCGATATAGCTGACACCTAATTCTTCGGCCAGCGATCGCGCCGTCAGCGTTTTGCCAGTGCCGGGTGGCCCCACCAACATCACGCCGCGGGGCGGCTCTAGCCCCAGTTTGTTCAACACATCGGGACGCTTTAGCGGAATCTCGATTAACTCCTTTAGTTCTTGAATAACCGGAGCCAGACCACCGACATCCTGAAGGGAGGGCATCGCCGGGGGGACAGACTGCTCCGGCCCTGAACTGGCAGCAGCAGGGGAAGAGGAAGCCTCAGCCGGGGAAACAGATTCACCCGTCGGTGCCGCTACTGAGGACTTACTCGCATCTGCAGGCGGCGGTGTCACAATCACCTCTTCACTGATGCCGTCGTCGTCATCGCTGCCCGTGCCCGGTGTGCGAAGGTGCGACACCCCAATATCAGGAATGTTGCCCTGGCGTGGAATGTTGCCCAACCCTCGGGCATTGACTCGAATGTCGGTTTTGAGTTCGCCGTTTTCAGCTTTTTCTTCTAGTGTCTTTGCCAGTTCTAGCAGTTGCTCAAAGCCTTTGAAGAAATCATTCATAGCCATATCCAGGGTGTCAACGCCTGCTCACACTCCAGCCCAAGATGGCAGTCAGACAGGAGAGCGCACAAGCTTAGTCTTCACTATAGCTTTCCCGGTTTGTCGAACTTTTGTGGGCGTCAAGGCATTGTCGGTTGCGCCTGCCGGCGGCCCAATTTTGGCAGAGTTGTTCTGTTGGCTTTAACAAGACCATTCTGCCTTGGGTCAGCATGATGTTGACTCAACTAAGTTGGTCGCTTTGAGATAGTCGAGCAACGCCTTCACTTTTAACGGCAGATATGGCGGTATGCAGGCTAATCAAGCACAGGGGGATTCCACACAGAAAGACATCGAGGCTTGAAAGTGTACTTAACCAAAGTGAACACCGCTATAGGTTCGAGAAGGAAACACGAGCCAAGCGGCCGTGTTGAATTCGGTAGCCGTGACCTGATACTCAGGAAACACGTCGATCAATGCGCCTGATTTGAGTTCAGCATCGATCAACCAGTTGGGCAACAGGGCCAGCCCTAGACCCGCGATCGCACATTGTTGCAACGCCAACGCATTGGCAATGACGAGACGGCCCGTCACCGGCATCGCCCTTAAGTGACCCTGATGGTCTTGAAAAATCCATCGCGATCGCTTCCAGCACCCTCACGATCAAGTGGACTCAAGAACTCGCAGGGCCATCCAATCAGCGGGGGGCACCTTTTTAGAAGCGCCCGTGATGGGTTCTCGGCCTCAAGCTGAAGCCAAGCAGTTGATTTATTTGGTGGGCGGCAACTGCGTAAGTCTCCGCATAGGATCGGAAGTTTAATAACGTGCTGGTTTTCCCCTCTCGGGAGGGGTGCCGTAGGCGGGGTGGGTTCGAACCCTCGCACTCAGGGGGCAACCCACCCCGCGGCCCCTGCCAGGAGGGGAAATGTTATCCGGCTTGGCCTCAATAATTTATTTAATCCTCATCCCATAGTCAGGTTTACCAACTTCCAGAAGCTCCCCCACCCGAAGAACGGCCACCGCCACTGGAACCCCTGCTAGAGCTCGATCGCTTTTTGCGAGGAATAGTGCGGGTATAGACGTTGTGATGCCCGCAGTGCTTACAGTCTTGGGTAATCTCAGCGGTACCAGTGCTGGTATAAGTGGAGCGAACGAGCGTTCGACGACTTTCAAATAAGGTTTTGTGACTGCAGTTGGCACAATTTTTATGCCGAGAAAATAGATTTTTGTAAGACAGCGTCGTGTGGTAGCCGCAACTGGGGCATAACCAAACGTCATAATCGACCGATTTCAGCGATTCTTCTCGGCGCTCGCCGGGTTCTAGGTAGCGATCATCTTCGCTTTCGGCAAGGCGACGCATCTCAAGCTGGCAGGTAGGACATTGCCGCGATCGCTGCCGGTTCCACCAACCATAGATCATGCGCAAAATACCGCCCACTAACGTCAGTGGCAATAAGACCACGGTAATCAGCCGCTGCCACCAAGGCCCGGCGTTGCCAGACGTATCTGTCGGCTGTCGGCTCGGTAATGGAGCCGGTGCATCAAGCGCGAAGTATTGGGTCACGGCCTCAACCCCGGCCACGGTGCCCGCTGCGATCTGGCCATCGCGAAAGCGGGGCAGCATCGTGTCGTCAATAATGATTTGGGCCAGGCGATCGCCCTGGCGGTCATAGCCAGCCCCGATTTCAATTCGTACCTGACGATCACCCGGCGCCACCAACACTAAAATGCCATCGTTACGGGTAGCATCGCCAATGCCCCAGGTGTTGAACAGGTTGGTCGCAAAAGACTCGATGGTATTGTCTCTGGTTGAGTAATCACTAATCGAGTTGACCGTTAGCAATACAGCATGAACCCCCGTCTCCGACTGGAATTGCTCAAGGCGACGGCTGACGTTGGCTTCATCTTCAGGCGTTAAAACGTCACCGTAGTCGTTGACGTAAGGATCTTGAAAAGCCGGATAAGTACCTTGTGTCTGGGCAGAGGCAATGCCAGACAACCCAGTTAGGACGGCGATCGTACACCACGTTATCAGCCAATAACGCCAGCGATATTGCCAGCCAGTCCTGCCCACGTGTGGAGTTTGCATGGAATTTGTCACTCTACTGCCCTCACAGACGAAGCCAGACGTCTGCATCAAAGCGCGCGAGTACAGGCTATCTGTCCTTGGTCAGAGACTACACATCAGCCACAAACCATTCCAGAATGCTACTGATTGTCGTTGTTCCTGAGCCGCAGGCAATGAAAGATCATCCTTGCTTGCGATCGCTTGCAGAATTGCATAACGCTGGGCTCATATCAAGCTGATGGCACCTCCACAAACGCCAAATGGCTAACCTTATAGGATTCACAATGCTCCTGCGGGTTAGCGGCGATCGCTAGCGACATCCTAAGCTGTCACGGGTAGCCACGCCTGTGACTGGGTTAATGCCGTCGGCATACTCGCACATTTTCACCACTTGATAGCGGTCTAAAATCGTGCCAGAAAAGTCAACTCCTTCAATAAGGGCCTCGGTAAAGGTCGTGCTGCTCATAATGGCGTCGACGATGATGGCGTTAGTCAAATCTGCCCGGTCAAAAGTGACCCGATCAGCAAAGGATTGCGTTAGATTCACGCCGGTCATACGCGCTTTATAAAATGACCCCTTGGTCAAGATCGTTTTGCTCATGTCGGCATCGGTAAAATCAGCCTCGCGGGCATTGGCTGCCGCCAAAGAAGAGCCGGTTAAGTCTTCGCCGACAAAGGAACGCTGGTGCAAATCAGCATAGGTAAAGTCATCCAACGCGATCGCCGCACCAGGAGCCAGCAGTAAAACGCTAAACAGCCAACCAATAACCAAAACTCTCCATAGGGGTCGAGCGATGTTGAGCATACCAATCACTTTGCCTCAGCTGAACTGTAACCATTTCTTTACTTTAAATCAGCAAATCACTTCGCTGCCGATAATCTGCGTTGCTAGCGATATCGAGCCAGCCACAGCCCTAGCTCCTTTGAGTGCATGAGTCGCGGTAATGCTGAACCCCAAAGGCTTCTGGAATGCCCCCCCAAAGGCTTCTGGAATGATATTGACGCGACACCTTAAATGGGTAACAGCAGTCTCCCTAATTTTCTGTCCCGCTGCCCCGCTGCCTCAGAAAACGGTGGGCAAATTGACGCCGCACAGTGCTAAGGGCTGTCATCAATTAAAGCTAGACTTTTTGCCCAGAGCTGATTTCAACCCCTAGCCAACAAACCCACGCGGGCGCGCTAATACCGATCCGATAAGGTTTCTAACATTAATTGATGACGCGCCCTAGCAAGCGTGAATTGCGATCGCGGTAGGTTCTTTCTAGTTCATGATGAAGACACCGTTAAACGCCAGTGTGAATTCATGAGCCTTCCTGATACCGTGACGATTTTTCAGGTGGATGCCTTTACCGACCACCCCTTTGTGGGTAATCCGGCTGCGGTTTGTGTGTTGTCAGCACCCGCCAGTGAAACTTGGATGCGGGCCGTGGCAGCAGAAATGAATCTCTCCGAGACAGCCTTTTTGCATCCCGTCGAGGATGGCTATCAGTTACGCTGGTTTACCCCGACCGCCGAAGTCGAGTTGTGCGGCCATGCTACTCTCGCGAGTGCCCATATCTTGTGGCGTGAAGGCATATTGTCACCGGAACAAATGGCTCGCTTTCACACCCATAGTGGTCTGCTCACAGCCACTCAAACCGCTGGCTGGATTACCCTCAATTTTCCTGGCCAGCCGGTGAGTCCAGTTTCGCCCTCGCCAGAGTTGCTGAAGAGTCTGCGAGGCTTACAATCCCTATCGGTAAGCCAGGGCAGCTCTGCCCAAGCCAACTACTTGGTGGAACTGCCATCAGAAGATTATGTCCGATCGCTCCAGCCTGACTTTGCCATGATGCGACTGCTACCGGCCCATGGGGTCATTGTGACCGCCTTAAGTGAAACCGCCGATATTGACTTTGTCTCTCGATATTTTGCCCCAGCGATGGGGATTGACGAAGATCCGGTGACGGGGTCAGCGCATTGTTCGCTCGTCCCTTTTTGGGAAAATCGTTTGGGCAAGTCTGACTTTGTCGCCAAGCAGGTCTCTCGACGAGGCGGTACTTTGAAGCTGAAGCGGGTGGGCGATCGCGTGCTCATTAGCGGCCAAGCCGTGACAGTAATGCAAGGAACGCTGATGTCAGCACCGATCGCGAAGGAGTCACCGGTGAGGAATGGTAGAGATGAGGATAAGCGCGTTTGAGAATAGTGGACAACGCCATGCCAAAACCGCTCAGCCTAACTGCAGAGGGGATGGTGATGGGGTCGTAATATGGCTGCGATCGCGCGTAATCTCCACGGCAATCTGACCTAAGAAACTGGGTACCGGGGGCGTGAGTTTGGTTAATTTGACGATGATCTGAGTCAGGCGATCGTCACTTTTGAGCACGATTTTGGCAATTTCGCTAGCAATCGTTTCTACCAAGTTATAAGGCTGCTGTTGAATCAACTGCTGCACCGCCTGCACCGCTTCGGAATAGTCATAGGTATCTGTCAACACGTCTGAAGCCCCTGCGCAAGACAAATCGAGTTGCAGGACTAAATCGACCCGAAACCATTGCCCCAGCACATTCTCTTCCGGGAGTGCACCGGAGTAGCCAAACGCGCGAATATCGTTAACGTAAATTTTGTCCATGAACTGAAAGAAATAAAGCCGGACACGATATTAATTGCCAGAGGCCAGAGTTGGCAATCAACCCAGATTGGCGAGACCCAGCGGCAGCTACAGTAGAGGGCTAATTTCTGAATGCGCGGCATGCAGAGTGCGGAAATGAGCCTTGCTGTACAGCTTGTCTAGCCCGCCAAAGAGCTTGAACTGGATGCCCTCGCGAATGACGCCGCGCGATCGCTAGCAAACGAGTCCTCGACGGCAGCGGTCTGACTATCCTTCTAAATTTAGGGCTCTCCGACACCTCTGCCCCCCGACTCTAGAAAACGGTGGGCAGAAGTGCCGCACGATCCTGGTGAGACAAAACTCACCTGATGGAAGCGATTCAAGATTTACAGCAAGTTGCGATGGGTAAAGGGTTGAGCCTCAGCCCCAGCATAGGTCGCCACAATATGACCATCGCCCACCAGATGATACTTGTAGGTGACTAACCCTTCTAAACCGACCGGACCACGGGGCGGCATCGTTTGCGTGCTGATGCCCACCTCAGCGCCAAAGCCATAGCGAAAACCATCGGCAAAGCGTGTGGAGCAGTTATGGTACACTCCCGCCGCATTCACTTGATTACGAAAAGTCGCGGCAGCGGCTATGTCCTCAGTGACGATCGCATCTGTATGCCGGGAGCCAAAGGTGTTGATGTGGGCGATCGCTGCGGTCAGCGACTCGACTACTTTGATCGCCAAGACCAAATCACTGTATTCCGTGGCCCAATCGTCTTCTGTCGCGGGGGTAATGCTTGGAAGCATCGACTGCGTCAGGGCATCGCCTCGCAGTTCTACCCCTTCTTGCTGCAGGGCCGTCGCTACTTGGGGCAAAAACTCAGCCGCGATCGCCTGATGCACCAGCAACGTTTCAATCGCGTTGCAGGCAGACGGGTAGCCCACCTTAGCGTCAATCGCGATTTTAATCGCTTTAGCAAACTCCGCCGCCTCGTCTACATAAAGATGACAAATGCCATCCGCATGGCCTAAGACCGGGATGCGGGTATTATCTTGCACAAACCGCACAAAGGCATTAGACCCCCGAGGAATAATGAGATCCAGATAGCCTTCCAAGGCCAGCATGGCGCGGGTTTCTTCTCGGGTCGTTAATAGCTGCACCGCGTCTGGATTGACTTCGGCTTGCGCTAATCCGGCTCGAATAGCCGTCACCAGCGCCTGACAAGAGCGTACGGCTTCTTTGCCACCTTTCAAAATGACGCCATTGCCCGATTTCACTGCCAGGCTAGAGATTTGCATCACGGCATCGGGGCGCGACTCAAAAATCACGCCTAATACTCCCAGCGGTGAGCTGATGCGCTGCAGTTCTAGCCCTGCATCCAGTTCCGTATGAATTTGTATCGCCCCAACCGGATCCGGCAGCTTAGCGACATCTCGCACGCCCGCAATGGCTCCAGCCAGCTTCACCGCATCTAACTTGAGGCGACCATAAAGTGGTTTCGCCAGATGATCGGCGATCGCGGCCTCACAATCCGCTGCATTCGCCGCCAAAATGGTCTCAGCATGCGCCTCTAAAGCATCGGCAATGGCCATAATGGCTCGGTTTTTGACCGCAGTAGACAGGGGCGCGAGTTGTTGAGCGGCGGCGCGAGTCCGTTGGGCAATCGGTAATAAATTGACTGAACTGTTTGTCTGAGCTGCGATCGCCGCCTGAGATACCGTCATCGTTTCCAGTTTCCGAACCATGTTGCAGTTTCAAATTCTAACAAAACCGCCCGAACCAAATCCGATTCGGGCGGTTATTCAGCGAATTTTGTGACTACTGCGAAGCGATTAAATCAGCGTCAACTCAGGATATTCCGCAATCATCTCATCAGATGTGAGCGTCTCACCAGAAGCCTGTGGTGTCCAGAGAATTTCGACCGCCAAAAGATTATCGCTAGAAACTGCCCCGAGGGTACTTAGCGCCTGTCGAACATCTTGGGTCGAAGACACCTTGGGCAACTTTAACTTGCCCTGAGTGGCGACAATCACCGAAGCCACCAGGTATTGCCCCGGCTCAGTTGTCGCCAAATCGCCGGAGTCAGCAGGCTGGGTCTCAGCCTGCTGTAAACGATTGTTGACGTTACTAACCGTTTCCCCAGTGAACTTGCTGCGCTCAGCCAAAGCTAGCTGATTAAACTTTTGCTCAGCGGACAGCAAACGCGTCGATTCGGTCTGCGCGGTCGCATATTGCCAATATTCAGGATGGCGCAGCAGGGACAAGGTGGCTTCTTGCAAAACCTGAGATAGCCCCGCCGAAGAAGACGTATCAGCCGACAGAGCCATGCGATTGAGGTCTTCCTGCAAAGAACGCGCTTCAGCCAGCAACCCAATCTGTAGTTTCGCCACAGAAACAGATGGATTGTCAGCAGCCGTAAAACCCTCGCCGTTTTCGCTGCCCATTTCTCGCACCGTGCGCAGGATGAAATTGGCCAGGCCGATAAACAGGATAATGGTGAAGAGACCACCGAAGCCGCCACCAAAACCAAACAGTGGGAATAAGAACGGGAAGCCAAACCCACCGCCCCGATAGTATCCGCCCCCAGCGGGACTGCGATAAGCAGGACTCGGCGCAACCCGAGTCGGGGCTCTGCGGAAACTGCCACCGCCAATGCGGCCCCCGGCTCGTGCAGCGAGAGCACTATCCGCATGGCCAAACACTAAAACACCCACTAAGGCGATCGCCATGATTGGCTTAATTAGGGGTTTGAAACGATTAAAGAGGAGGTTGTGAAGCTTAGAGCCCATAATGCTATCCAGACAGTTTTGTTATGACCCACATGGCCTTGTTTCAGCAGGAACTTCCTGATGAGGCATCACGGTCGCATTTGTTAATACTGTAACGTCTATTTAACAAGGCTTTGGCGAACTTAACCTCATTTTAGGATGGGAAATTTCCTCACCTCAGGGCTACACACTGGTACCGTGCGGCATAAATTTGCCTACTGTTCTCTAGAGTGGGGGAGCAGCGTTGCAAGGGGAAACAGAGACTCAAACGATAGGGTGGCTTTTGCCACCAAGTGCTAGCTGTTCATGATTTGGCAGTTGTCTTCTAAATTTAATCACCACCCTCCGAAAATTTAGTAGCCCCCCCGAGAGTAGTCAAGCAATGTTCCCAGCTATTGACATCAATGTGAATCCGGCAATGTGAATGCGGCAATGCTCATTCCCAAAAGTTCCTTAATGGATGGATGACGCGTTTTAGATAAGCACCTGCGGTTGCAAGTAAGTAGGCAGGCGTTATTAAATTGCAAACGATGTAGGTTGCGGTTGAGGAACGAAACCCAACGCCCAAAAGGGTTTCGTCATCATCGATTCGTTCTACAAAAGATTCAACCCACCTACTTAGAGATCGGCTTGAAAATAAAGTACCCAGACAAGACTGTGGCAGGGTGGATGGGTAGCAGGGTCGGTGGGATGTTATTTAAGCGCAACTCCCTTAGTACTCTGGAAAGTAAATTTCTTGCCATATCGTAGCGGCGTCCGATAAGCTATCGGGGTTCTTTTCCGCCCATCAATCGCGCCATGAGCCAGCGTCATCTTGAGCTAGA
>JBCDAJ010000067.1:0-33784 GCA_039185935.1 Cyanobacteria bacterium P01_F01_bin.56
ACAGGCCATTCTCTTCCTGGTGCCTATGGCGCTCTGGAACCACTCCGAACCATCCCGAACTCGGTCGTGAAACAGGGCTGCGGCAAAGATACTTTGGGGGTCGCTCCATGGGAAATTAGCTCGGTGCCAGGTCCCTTTTAAGAACGTCCGCGATGTATTCTCATCGCGGACGTTCTTTTTTATACTTTTACCGGTATTTCATTACTGTTGGCAGTTCTGAGTTAATCCAAGTAGCTTTGTCGCAGGCGATTTATTCAGTGTCTTTACTTAGATGCTCGCCGGTTTATGAACGTGCTTGGAGACGGTGCCATGCTGAGTAATTTGGCAAACAGGCATTTTTTAGGTAGGGCTACGATCGCAATACTTCCTATTTACTCTGCCATTGCAATTAGCCCTATAGCGATAGCCCAAGTCACGTTTGATGGCACTTTAGGAAATGTTGCCCCAGGAGCAGCACCCAATCCAGGTGGTGGATTTACCTATCAAGTAGCACCCGATCAGGGTTTGCAAGTTGGAAACATTAATCTGTTTCATAGTTTTGATCAGCTTACCCTCAATTTTGGAGAGTCTATTCGGTTTGAGAGCCCTGGTTTTTCGAGCATTATTACTCGCGTAACAGGTGGCAGCATATCTGATATTGCAGGCACCATTAGTGTGGCTGGAAATTCCGATTTTTATTTAATAAACCCCAGCGGTATTGTTTTTAATGAAGGCGCAACGCTTGATGTTAACGGAGCGTTTATCGCCTCTACGTCTCCCGGTCTGTTTTTTAACAATGGTGCCATCGAATTTAGGGCGTTAAACCCCCAATCCTCAGATGATGTTTTGCTAAGTGTTACTGAAGATCCAGGTGCTTTCAATCAAGCTGGACGGCAAGGAGATCTTTTTATTCAAGATGTGCTCCTTGAACCCAATGGTCTTGATTTAAGGTTTGATGCAGACGATATTTTTGTGGGCAACTCAGATTTATCGGTCCCCAATGGTTTTCTGCTAATTGAAGGGCAAAACGTTTCCATTTTTGGTAATTCAAGGTTGAGTAGTGCAACTTTTGGAAATGATTCTGCTGGAATTATATTTATCAATGCAGAAAATCGAGTTTTTATGGATGACAGCGTACTTTTTGCTAATTCAGTGACTGTTCCTGAAGATAGCGCCGTGTTGCCCGAAGGAAATGCTGGCCTGATTCTTGTTCAAGGAAGCGAACTAATATTTGACAATGTCAGTGAGTTGAGGGCAGAAACAACTGGAACCGGCCAACCTGGGATCATTGCTCTAAGAACTGATAGACAAGGCTCGATTACTTTTCGAAATCAGAGTGCCGCATTTAGCAGTGTTGAGGGTAATGGTCAGAGTGAGTCAATTGGTGTTCCACCTATTTTTGAAAGTGACTTAGGGGGCTTTTTCCCTGATGGTACTCTCCTTTCTGAACTGACAAATTCCTTCAATGCTTTCAATATTGTTGTTGACACGGGCACATTGAATCTTGACAATATTTCTTCTTTACAAACAGCCGTTAGAGGAGAAGCTGAGAGGAATGGTGTTCTGTTTTCATCAGGGGGGACAGCAGGGTGGATTGGGGTGTTTGCTGAGGCTGTAAATATTACCAACGGTAACGAAGAATTCAGTCCAGGAATTTTTAGTTCTGTCGGTTCAGGAACTTCTATCCCAAGTACGGCGGGAGCAATTGTCTTAGAGGTTGGAGATCTGATTCTTGACAATGGAGGAGTTGTTTCATCTTCCATTTTTTCTGATGGCACTTCAGGGATCGTTGCGGTCTTTGCCGATGGAACGATCGCACTGCGAGATAGCGATCTGGGAAGTTTTATTTCTGAAGATGCGAATACTACGGTAGACAATAGCGCGTTTGAGGGTGCAGTCTTTCTCGAAGCGACGAGCATACTGCTCGATAACTCTAGTATTACAGTTGCTAATGAAGGGATTGGTAATGCTGGTAATATTGACGTTTCTGCAAGCCTTATAAATCTTGTAAACGATAGTGAAATCAGTGCCGAGGTGAATCAGGGTGAAGGTGGAGACATATTTATCGTAAGCAACGATTCGCTAATCCTAGAAAGCTCGAATATTACAGTTGATAATGAGGGCGCACTGGGCACTGCTGGAAATATTCTCACGGTCTCTGACGTAATTATATTAAATGATAACTCGTCAATTAGAGCGGAAACTGTTTCCGCATCCGAAGGTGGAAATATTGCGCTAGGGGCTAATTTTTTGGTCCTTGCCAATGACAGTAATGTGACGACTGATTCACAAAATATTGATGGTAGGGGTGGCAACATTCTCCTGGAAGTGCCGGGTATTATTTATGCTACGCCTTCTAGAGATAGCAACATTCGTGCGGTAGGAAGGAACGGAGGAGATGGGGGTATTATTACTTTTTTGAGTGCCCCTCTTTTGTCTAATATCGCTGAGCGAGATCAGGATTTTACCGACTCTAACGACATCACTACGTTTGGTGCAGTTGAAGGAGAAGTTGGCTTTCGTTCAGGTGTTCAGGATGTGAACCCGGTGCAGGAACAGGTGACGTTGCCGACTAATTTAGTGGATGCGTCGAGTTTGATTGCGCAGGGTTGTGCCGCTGGGAACTTGACAGCTGCTGAGGAGATTGGTGAATTAGTGGTTACAGGACGGGGTGGGTTACCGCCTGCTCCGGGGGACCAAATTAGCGATGCGGGCGGCGTTCCCAGTCTGATAGAGCTGCCGGATAGTGAGGCTTCTGAGTCGGATGCGGCTGCTCCGATCGCAGTCGCGCCTCAAGATAATGTGGTGGATGCTGCCAGCTCAGAAACCTTGATAGAGGCCCAAGGATGGCGTTATGGCGAGGATGGTGCGGTCGTTTTGACGGCGTCTGCTGACACAGCAACGCCGACAGGACTCTTTTGGGTAGTACCGGGGTGTGATGATGTCTTCTAAATTGAGCTGGGCGATCGTGATCGGGGCACTTTTGCCCAGCTCAGTACCCATTTCTGCTGTGGCTGTATCCAATGCCCCATCTTCGACGGTAGATTCTCAGGCTATTGCAGAAGAGCCGCTGCAGCTCGCTCAGGTGATTTTGCCGCAAGAAACGCTGCCACCTTCTCAGCGACCGCCAGAGTTTGAATTGCCAGCACCCCTGCCGCCGCCTGCGGAATTGGAGATTCCTGATCAAGTAACACCTGAATTACCGGTGCCGGTGCCGGGTGAAGTCCCAGAAACTGTTGTGGTCGAGCAGTTTGTGGTGAGTGGTAGCAGTGCGTTTAGCGAAGAGGAGCTGGCTGCGGTGACGGCTCCTTATACCAATCGGCCAATCACGTTTGACGAACTGTTTGAAGTGAGATCGGAGATTACCACTCTATATGCCGATGCTGGATATATCACTTCAGTGGCAATTATCCCGCCTCAGGCGTTGACGGATGGCGTCGTCACGATACAGGTGGTAGAAGGGACGCTGGAAGCTTTGGTGGTTGAGGGCACGACAGATTTAAAGCCGGTTTATATCAGCAGCCGACTAGAACCCTATACCGAAGCACCGTTGAATGTGAATCGATTGTTAGAAGGACTGCAAATCTTACAGTTAGATCCGCTGGTGCGGCGGGTTTCTTCGGAGCTATCGGCGGGACCGAGACCCGGTACAAGTTTATTGGCAGTCACGGTAGAAGAGGCTAAGAGCAGGACTTTCAGCCTAGAACTGAACAATTTTCGGAGCCCGAGTGTTGGTACCTTTCAGCAAATTGTGGGGCTGCGAGATAACAATGTGCTGGGTCTGGGAGAGCAGGCTCAGTTAGTGGTGGGTCGCAGCGATGGCAGTCAGTCGCTGCAAGTGGGGTATCGGACTTTTGTGAATCCGCGCAATGGCACCTTTGACGTTACGGTAGGGGCTTCTAGGGGCGAAGTCATTGAGGATGGACTCGAGATCTTAGACATCGAATCGGAGCAGTTTTTTGTCGAGGCAACCTGGCGACAACCTCTGCGAAGAACGCCGAATCTAGAAGAAGCGATTGGCGTAATCTATACGCGCCAGCAAAGCAAGGCTTCTTTTTTAGGCGATTTGTTGGGCGAATCGGTGCCTTTTCCGGCGCTGGGTGCCGATGATGACGGTGAGACGACCGTGTCAGCCTTGCGATTTTTTTACGACTACACCCAGCAAGATGAGCGCAATGTTCTCGCGTTGCGATCGCAGTTCAGTATCGGACTCGGCGACTTTTTCGGCGGGACGATACTTGGCGAGCCACTCAGAAACGCTGCTGGAGACATTTCCAACCCTAATCCGGACAACCAATTCTTCTCGTTTCGGACGCAGGGGCAATGGGTCACGTTATTGGCACCGGAGACCTTGCTCATCACCCGAGGCGAGGTGCAATTGGCCAGTGATTCCCTAGTCCCGGTGGAGCAGATTCGTCTAGGAGGAGCTTTTGGACCAAGAGGATATCGCCAAGATCGACTGCTCACTGATAACGGTTTGCTAGCGACGGTGGAATTGCGGTATCCCCTTTATTCCAACCCGACGCAGCGACAGTTGCTGCAGCTGACCCCGTTTGTTGATGTTGGGGGCGGCTGGAATACAGAAGGTCCTCAACCGGATGAAAGCATTCTGGCTTCGTTTGGCTTGGGGTTGCTGTGGCAGCAACCTAACCTCACAGCGAGAGTTGACTGGGGCATTCCGATCAATCGACTTGATTTAATTGGTGAATCAGCTCAAGAAAATGGCTTATATTTTTCGGTCGTTTTTCAACCGACGTTCTAGACCATAGAGGTGCTTATGCAGCGTCCTAACTCAGCACCATGGCACGTTCGATTTTGGCGAATGTTGTCCCGCGCAATCCCCAAAGGGCGGCGATCGCGGCGGGCTCGCCGGTGGTGGCTCATGCTAGGAGTCAGTGTCTGGCTGTGTGTTGCCTGGACCCCGCTGTGGCATCAACCAGGAAATTGGGGCGGCGCTGCTCAGGCCCAGACTCAGTCTGTTGCGCAAGCAAGTTTGGCGGCTCAGGCGCGGACGCAATATGAAGCCGCTAACTATGCAGCAGCCGCAAATTTATTTGAACAAGCAGCCATGGCGGCGGATAGTCCCCTGCAACAGGCCGCCCTGCTAGCCAATGCTTCCCTGGCCTATCAACAAGCAGAAAACTGGGAAGCCGCGGCTCAATCGATTCAACAGGCGAGAGATCGGGGGCTGTCGCTGGAGTCGGAAACGGTCGATACGTTAGCCGTGACGGCGCAGGTGCATGATGTGGCGGCTCGACTCGCATTAAACCAGGGACAACCCGAAACGGCGGCAATTGCCTGGGCGGATGCCGTTGCCGCCTATGATGCCAGTGGCAACTTGGAGCCCGCTCAACAAGCTCGACTTAAGCAAGCTCAGGCTTTGCAAGCTGCGGGCTTTTATCGTCGCAGTATTGATTTGCTAGAAACCTTGGTGGCCATTTTGGAAACGCAGCCACCTGCCCTAATTACCCTGCAGGCGGATCGCAGCCTCGGGGATGCCTACCGACTGACCGGTAATCTGACGGGAGCAGAAAGCCAGCTCCAAAAAAGTCTGGAATTAGCGCAACAGTTAAACCTGCCGGATGAAATTAGCATCACCAACCGGAAGCTGGGCGATTTAGCTCGCTTGCAAAGATCTGGTGATGTTCTGGGAGCGGCTTTAGGCTACTACCAAGCGGCTGAAATAGCTGCAGTCAGTGCTTTGCCCCAATTTCAGGCCCAGCTCGGGCAACTGCATCTCTGGATTGAGAGCCAGCAGTGGCTATCAGCTTACAATCAAGCGCTGGCATTGTGGGAGAGTCAGTCGATGCTACCTAACGATCGCTCCGGGGTGTACGCGCGGATTGACCTATTGCAGGCTGTGCAGGCAATTCGGCAGGCGATCGCCGCAACCCTGGCCGATACGAATTCTGTGCCAACGACTGATTGGTACATTTTTGTGCGAGATGTGTTTGCCACTGACCTCAATCAACTGCGTCGTAGTACGACGGATAGCTTTTCCCAGTCGTTGGTCGACAATCCTCTCTGGTACACCATTGACAAACACTTTCCACCCTTGGTGGCAGTTGCCGGTGAGTTGCAAGAACTGCGCCAAACTGCCCGCGCTTTAGGCGATGTGCAGGCCGAGGCGACGATTTTAGGCCGCTTGGGAGCGCTGTATGAGCAGATCGAAGATTGGGAAAATGCTTCCCAGTTGACGCAACAAGGTTTGGTGCTGGCTCAGAGTTATGGCCTGGGGCAAGTGGCCTATGATTTGCAAGCGCAACTCGGGCGCATTGAACTGGCTTTGGGCGATCGCCAACGCGCGATCGCAGCCTATCGAGCATCGGTAGCGACGTTGCAAACACTGCGAGAAGATGTCGTGTCGGTGAGTTCTGAGGCGCAATACTCATTCCAACAGTCGATTGAGCCGATATATCGTGAACTCGCCACGTTGCTGTTGACCGAAAGTCCAGACACTGACTCGGATGAAAATCTCAGACAAGCGCGAGAAGTGATTGAACTGCTCCAGTTGGCAGAACTCGATAACTTTTTCCGAGAGGCCTGTCTCAGCGGGGACACGGTTGAGATTGATGCCCTGGATAACCAAGCCGCAGTCTTATATCCCATTTTGCTGCCAGATCGCATTGATGTTGTGCTGAGTTTGCCTGATCGCTCGTATCAGAACTTCAACGTTCCCGTCACGCCCTTAGAGGTCACGCAAGCCGTAACCACTTTGCAGCGTGGCTTACTTAACCCGTTGTCAGATGCAACAACGACAGCTAGGGGAATTGGTATTTTCGTGGCTGAAGGGGAACTGGAAAACCGACCGGCTGATCAGATTCAAATATTGCCCGTCGCTCAACAGCTCTACGATTGGCTCATTCGTCCGGCTGAGCAAGCCCTGGCTGACAGTGATGTGCAAACGCTGGTGTTTGTGTTGGATGACAGCCTCCGCAGCATTCCGATGTCGGTGTTGTATGACGGGGAGCAATACTTAATCGAAAAATATGCGATCGCCGCCACTCCGGGACTCCGCCTAGTTAACCCAGAGCCCTTGCCCCGCAAAGAGCTGAGCGTGATTTTAGCTGGCTTATCGCAGCAGGGAGAATCCGCCAGGGCAGACCAATTTTCGCCTTTACCCTTTGTGGCTGACGAAGTTAAGACCATTGAACAGCTTTTTCCCAGTACGGTACTGCTTGACGAAGCTTTTAATGTTGAAAGCTTTAAGGCCAATGTCGGCACCGTACCCGCACCCATTGTGCATCTGGCGACCCATGGTCAGTTTGGCGATACATTGGACAACACCTTTGTCTTAACTTGGGACGATGCTTTAGATGCCAATCGCTTTAGCAATATTTTGCTGACGAGTGAGTTGAGCCGCGAGCAACCGATTGAACTCCTTGTATTAAGTGCCTGCGAAACGGCCAAAGGCGATGAGTTGTCCGTGCTAGGGTTAGCCGGCATTGCTATTCGTTCTGGTGCGCGCAGTACCCTGGCCAGTCTTTGGCAGGTGAGTGACCAGGCGACGTCTGATTTGATGGGCGAATTTTATCAGCAGTTGGGGAGTTCGGATCTTCCTAAGGCAGAAGCGATTCGACAGGCACAACTGGCTTTATTGAACCAATCGCAATACAGTCATCCCTTTTATTGGTCCGCTTTTGTATTGTTAGGCAATTGGCTATGAATGTGTCGATAGTTAAACAAACAAGCCTGGTAATCGCATTTCTGAAAGACCGTAATTGTGGAGTGTGTTTTCGGCTATTTGTCCGGCTAATCAGCCATTTCAGAGTTTCACTTCTCAATCTGAACTTTACTGTCTGAACGCCTCTCTTGATGATGCTGGCTTCAAATTCTAGAACGCTGCTTTTTGAGCCAATTGCGATCGCGACGTGTCGATAACTGAATATTCTCTGGTAGTCCTCGTCTTGCTAACTCAGCTTTGCTTTAAAGACATTGGAGAGTTATCGACATCAGTTATTCATGAAGGCAATAGGCTTGCGTAGATTGGGCGAACTTAGATTGAAAATTTAGTGCTTTCTACGGCATTGTATATGGGTATTGATACCAATTTGTTTTTGAAATGTCCTATATAGCTTCTGTCGGAGATTCGCCTGACTCGGAAACGGCTATAGAACCAACCGAAATTTCTGAACTTTGGAGATGGGACATTTCAAAGCTAAACCCGTATGACTTGTCGAACCAGTGACAAGCATTACGTCAAGCACTTTTAGGGGCTAGGCGACAACGTAACTTATACCGCCCTGCAGATTGAATCCACTAATGTTGATGAGTTTCATGCTGTGATCAGGTTCTGCCCACAAACAGTTATCCCAAACATCCGTCCTGATTGAGGAATTAACCCAACGCCGAAGAGAATTAGCGCCCCCTGTGTGGCCAATATCTGCTTGTCTGAAACCAGTACTTGGGCTGTGGCGGTGCTGGCTTTTTCTCTGGTTCTGATTCATCGCCCCAGGAAACTGTCATGGCTCTGGGGCGATCTTCACGTAGAAACCACTCGCGACACGACTCAATGTTCAACAATTGTTCGTCGGGTTTCGTTTGGGATGGGCGTTTGGTGACGCGAGAGATCCATTGATTACCCTGCATCAGGTAAATCGCTTTGCTCGTCTGCTTGATCCAAGTGCTCATGGTTTTACTCAATTAATACCCTTGTCCATAAGGACTTAGTTATAGCAATGAAAAAATTTTGGTCGTCAAGGTTAGAATATCTGCGGGATGTGCAAACAATCAAGGAGTAGAAATCGTGATCTGAATTTAATCTTGAAATGTCCCACATAGCTTTTCATGAGGATTCGCTTTACCCAGAAGCTGCTCTAGAACTCGCTGAACTTTTATTTCAAGACTAAAATCGTATGACTTGTACAGTAATTAAACAATCATAGATATTCATCCGTCTAGGCTTCGACTTCGCTCAGCTCTCATTGTTTCATTCCTCTCTTGATGATGCTGGCTTCAAATTCTAGAACGCTGCTTTTTGAGCCAATTGCGATCGCGACGCATCGATAACTGAATATTCTCTGGTAATCCTTGTCTCACTAACTCAGCTTTGAAAGCAGCTGTGGTTAGGCCAGAAATATATTCACCCGTTTCCGTATCCAGAATGAAATATGAATGCTTATTCCCGTAAGGACGGTCCTGATAATGTGGCCATTCAATCACCTCTCCAGCAATGTAGCGGTCATCAAAATAAAGGCTTTGGAGATGATAGCCAAGTTTGATAGAGTCAGTTGAATCGCGATTCCTCCAAAGCCGATGCCTACCGGATTTGAATCCAGCGCCAAAGACCACATAACTGTATCCACCAGTGAGTGGATAACCTTCAGTAATTATTAATCCAGTTTGCCGAAATGTCTGGCAGGCATTGAATAAAAATACGCAAGCGTATATCCCCAACAAGAGTTTGCCTGTTGAAATCAAAATCCGAATCGACTTCCTTCGCATTGAATGATGAAATAAATATTCTGAAGCAGATTTATTGCTTTCTGTGCTGAAAGTAAAAGGCTCACGCTATTAAAAATTAAACGTGAGCCTGTAATCATTGAGCGATGAAGAAAGTTAGACCGAGCTGAGGACTTTGTCTGCAGCCGTGACCTCGGGATTAGCTAAGGGAGTGTCGGCTTCAGACGGCGGCACGACTTGCCAAAACTTCGGTAGATAGGTTTCCCAGTCAGCCAAAATTTTGACCGCTTTGGCGCTGGCCGTGCGCTCGGCGTGGGCCTCAACCATGGATTTGAGATGCTGAGCCCCGGCTTCGGTGATAACCCGCTGCACCTTGACAATTTCAGGGTTAACGCGAGTCGGGAAGTTGCCCTCCTCATCCAAGATGTAAGCAAGGCCACCGGTCATGCCTGCCCCCACGTTACGACCGACGTGACCGAGCACGACGACGACACCGCCAGTCATGTATTCGCAGCAGTGGTCCCCAGCTCCTTCGATGACTGCTTGTCCCTTAGAGTTGCGGACGGCGAAGCGCTCGCCAGCAATGCCCTGAGCGTAAAGGGTGCCGCCGGTGGAGCCATACAGACAGGTATTGCCGAGAATCACATTCTTTGACGGATCGTAGGTGACCCCTGGGAACGGCTTGATGACGATTTCGCCACCATGCATGCCTTTGCCGACGTAGTCATTGGCTTCCCCAATTAGCGTTAGGGTCATGCCGGGTAGATTAAATGCACCAAAGCTTTGGCCGACGCTACCTTCAAAGGTGAGGTCGAGCTGGCCTTCAAAGCCGCTGTTGCCGTACTGCTGAGCGATCGCCCCAGATACTCTTGCCCCCACGGTCCGATCGGTGTTGATGACCTTGAAAGTTTTTTGCACGGTGCTCTGGTTGGCGATCGCTGCTTGGATATCAATATCGGCCAACATCTTGTCATCAAGTACCGGGCCGTTGCTGTGAATGTCACCATGGGCCAGCCAGGCGCGATCAACCGACACATCCGGCAGGTCTAACAGCGTTGCTAACGTCAGAGAATCAGTTTTGGCTAGCTGGACGCCTGCGCGGGGTTGCAGGAGGTCAGCGCGACCAATAATCTCATTCAAGGAGCGAAAGCCCAAGCGAGCTAGCAGCGATCGCACCTCTTCGGCAACAAAGTAGAAGAAGTTGACCACATGTTCAGGCAGGCCGATGAAACGCTTCCGCAGTTCTGCTTTTTGGGTGGCGACGCCGACGGGGCAATTATTGGTATGGCAGACGCGAGCCATAATACAGCCTTCAGCAATCATCGCGATGGAGCCAAAGCCGTATTCTTCAGCGCCCATCAGCGCGCCCATGATCACATCCCAACCGGTTTTTAGGCCGCCATCAACCCGGAGCAAGACGCGATCGCGCAGTTGATTGGCCATCAGGACCTTGTGGACTTCGGTTAATCCGAGTTCCCAAGGCAAGCCCGCGTGTTTGATCGAGCTGAGGGGGGAAGCCCCGGTGCCGCCATCGTGACCAGAAATCTGAATCACATCGGCGTTGGCCTTGGCCACACCTGCGGCAATGGTGCCGATGCCGATTTCTGCCACCAGCTTCACTGAGACACCCGCTTTGGGGTTAATTTGATGCAGGTCAAAGATTAGCTGCGCCAAATCTTCAATAGAATAGATGTCGTGGTGGGGTGGGGGCGAAATAAGAGAAACGCCAGGCTTGGAGCGCCGCAACATCGCAATGTAAGGACTCACCTTTTTCCCTGGCAACTGTCCCCCTTCACCCGGTTTTGCCCCCTGTGCCATCTTGATTTCAATTTGCTTGGCGTGCATCAAGTATTCCGGAGTCACCCCAAAACGACCCGAGGCTACTTGCTTGATGGCAGAGCTGGCAGTGTCGCCATTCCGCAGTCCTTTTAAGTTAGGAAACTGCTCTGAGCGGCCTTCCGCATCCACATTGCTCAGCACTTCGAAACGTTTGGGATCTTCGCCGCCTTCCCCAGAGTTTGACTTGCCGCCGATCCGGTTCATGGCGATCGCTAACACTTCGTGCGCCTCTTGGGACAGGGCTCCCAAGGACATCCCCCCCGTACAGAACCGCTGCATAATGCTGACAATGGGTTCGACTTCGTCAATCGGGATGGGAGCGCGATCGCCCTGCAGATCCAGCAAATCCCGTAGCGCGGTGGGAGTCCGGCCTTCTAGCTGCATCTTGTAGACTTCGTAATGGTCATACTGTTGCGATGCCAACGCTTTGTGCAGCGTTTTGGTCAAGGCTGGGGTATTCACGTGGTATTCGCCCTTGGGCATCGCCTTAATAAAACCCATGTTTTCCAAACGCTTGCGGCCAATTTCTGGGAATGCCTTTTGGTGGAAGACGTTGGTTTCCTCCGCTAAATCGGTCAAGGTCAATCCACCCAGACGCGAGGTTGTGCCTCGGAAGGCCGTCTCTAGCAAATCAGTACCGATGCCCACTGCTTCAAAAATCTGCGCGCCCTGATAGCTCGTAATCAGGGAAATCCCCATTTTGGAAAGGATCTTCAGCAAGCCATTTTCGACGGCTTTGCGGTAATTGGCCTGGGCCCCGTTGAGGGTCACGGGCTCGATGCGACCCGTCTCTATCAGCTTTTGGGTGCGGCTGTCGTGCCACCAGTGACGCACCGATTCCAACGCTAAGTAAGGACAGACAGCACTCGCGCCGTAACCAATCAAGCAGGCAAAGTGATGGGTGCTCCAGCACTGGGCCGTATCCACCACGATGGATGCCTGCATGCGTAGCCCCTGACGAATTAGGTGGTGGTGAACCGCACCGGTAGCTACCAGTGGCGGAATGTAAGTCGTCCCGACGGCCAGCGTACAGGGATTGCCCTCGGCATCGACGCGATCGCTGAGCACAATGATTTCACTGCCTGCTTTCACCGCAGCAGCGACGCGATCACAGAGGCCTTGAATGGCCTGTTGTAAACCATCTGGGCCGCTGCTCACAGCGTAGAGGGTAGACACCGTTGCTGTTTGAAAGCCCGCCACTCGTACTTGCGCCAGCTCAATCTCATTCAGAATTGGCGATTCGAGTTTCAGGAGGCGAGCGTATTCAGCATGCTCTTCCAGCAGGTTGCCCCGTTTACCCAACTGAGTTTCCAAAGACATCACCAACCGCTCCCGCAGCGGGTCAATAGGTGGATTAGTCACTTGGGCAAACCGCTGCTTAAAGTAGTTGTACAGCAGGTGCGCTTTGGTCGAGAGCACCGCCAGAGGAATGTCATCACCCATGCAAAAGGTTGGCTCTTTGCCCTGACCGGCCATGTCTTGGATGATCATGCCGACATCTTCAGCAGTGTAGCCAAAGGCCGTTTGCTGCTGTAAGAGCGTTTCCTTTGCCAGCGTCGTAGCGCCGGCAAATAGCTGTGGTTGAATGGATTTGCGGTATTGAGCCAGCCACTCACCGTAGGGCTGCTGAGCGGCAATTCGCCGTTTGATATCCCAGTTCTTGAGAATTTCGTGGGTCTCAAAGTCGACTGCAATCATCTGCCCTGGACCGAGACGACCTTTCTCGACGATGCTCTCGACGGGCACATCGACAACGCCTGCCTCTGACGACACAATGATCAAACCATCGGACGTGATGATGTAGCGAGCTGGTCGCAAACCATTGCGGTCTAGGGCTGCCGCCACCTGCTTGCCATTACCAAACGCAATCAGTGCCGGACCATCCCAAGGTTCTTGCAAGCCGCTGTAGAAGTCGTAGAAGTCGGTGATTTCAGGATACTGCTCAAGCTCGGGCTGATTACGATAGGCTTCGGGCACCATAAGCATCAGCGCTTCTAACGGTGTTCGTCCAGAGCGCACCAGTAGCTCCATCACGCCGTCGAGGTTGGCTGAGTCACTGTTGTCCATATTGACAACGGGCAGCAATTCTTCAATGTGGCCTTTCCAGAGGGGATGCGTGAGATCGGCTTCCCGCGCTTTCATCCAGTTGATGTTGCCCACTAAGGTGTTGATTTCGCCGTTGTGGCCGACAAGACGCATGGGGTGCGCCAGCGGCCACTTGGGCATGGTATTGGTGCTAAAGCGACGGTGGTAAATCGCGAAGGAGCTGACATAATCTGGATTCTGTAAATCTAGATAGAACTGGCTGAGGACCTCGGAGCGCACCATGCCTTTGTAGACGATGGTACGAGAGGAAAAAGAACAAACGTAGGTTTCTTGGAGGCGTTGAGCGATCGCGGCATCGCCACGCCAACTTACTTGAGCCTGGTAGATGCGGCGGCGCAGACGATACAGTTCGCGTTCTAACTCATCACCGCTGGCGTGGTCACACTGCACTAAGAGCTGCTCAATGCGGGGCTGGTTTTGTTTGGCCAAAGTGCCCAACACATCGGGCTTAACGGGGACCTCTCGCCAGCCTAAAACCGTAAAGCCTTCGGCTTTAGCAGCGGTCACAAAAATCTCACGGGCGATCGCCGCAGCCTCGGCCTGCAGTGGCAAAAAGACCATAGCCACCCCAGTATTCTTGGAGTCTAGCGTTACGTCGAGACCGGATGCTTGCGCCCAGGTTTGCAGCAACGCCCAGGGTGTCGTGGTCATCACCCCAGCCCCATCACCAGAATCTCGATCTGCACAACAGCCGCCCCGATGTTCCATACAGCCCAAGGCATTTAACGCCTGCTGCACCAATCGAAAGCTCGCCCGCCCCTGTTGATCAGCCACAAAACCTACGCCACAGGCGTCTCGTTCTTCAACAATGGCGCGAGGCCCCCACTGGCGTATGCTATCGATTTGATACTGGTTGGACTGGTTTAGATTCAACAACGGTGTATTTTCCATGAGACGGCTCTTATGAAAGATGAGATATCAACGCAAACAGTCGCCCCCCAGCGACTCTAAATTCACCTGCCGCGGCAGGTGTTGGGTGTACTCACTCAAAAGCAGCTAGAATCTTTTATAAGTTAAGGCCCTTCTAGCAACTATTTGATGGTGGTCTGAAATCAGGAGTTCCTGATTAAATGTTGGCAATCAGCAAGGCATTTGGCAATGCTTTGCTATCAGCATCAAATTTGGCCGGTGTGTACTCAGACAAAAGTAGTCTTAGCCAAATCGCCACAAGTCATCAAGGATCTATGTCCAACATGACCTGGGTTGATGATTATACCTTTCTCTCATCCGCTGCACTGCATCACACAGAACCATCGACTCCACCGACCAGCAGTCTTTCCTGATGACATAGCGGATCTACGAAAAGCATTGACTAGTGTTGCAGTATGGCGTTGCGACGTTTCGGTTTGCTGTGCGAACGATTACGCTTTTGAAGAATTTAGAACTTACGCGAGTGCATCTGAATGATGGTCCTTTGGGACCGGTCATCGATTAATTCTAGAAACCTGGTGGGATTGGCCTTGGCACCCCCGCGTCAGCTTTGTCGACTAGGGTCTAAAGTCATCGCTGGACCAAGAGTCTGGTTCTAATTGATGACAGCCCCTTAGCCTCTAGATTGGAGATGAGCAAATTCAATGTGTTGCAAATTGGGACATCTATGGAGCTGATACTTAAGTCGGAGCATGCTCGCTGGGAAAACAGCATGGCTGCTTGGAGGTGCGCATGCAAATGGTGAAGTCTTGGCAATGGCTGAAGTCTTGGCTGGGCCCGATGATGGGCTTAGGTCTTGTCAGCCTAACGATCGGCACCGCTGTCAGCTCTAAACCAGCCGCGATCGCCCTCTCCACACCGGATGATCGGGAGTCACCCCGGCTCACGATGCCCTCAGCGCAACTGCCAGTCAGTGCTCAAGGCACCACGGTAACGGTTGGCAACACGACCGTCCCCATTCCCTGGGAGCAGCGAGGCGATCGCCTGGGCATGGCTGATCTGCCCCTGATGACCCGTCTGGGCTTAGATTTGCAAAATAGTGCAACGGCGGATCAGCAACCGGTCTTATGGTTTGCTGACGAAGCTGATGTTTTGCCCACGTGGTTTAGCAACGGCTATCGCTTTTTAGACGTCACGACCTGGGCTACGCAGCGGGGTTGGCAATTGACGCCTAATGGGACAAATCTACGCATTCAGGCTCCCGTCGGCACGGTGACGGCGGGGCGACGGGGCCGGCAAGCTTGGGGCGATCGCCTAGTGCTAGAGGTTGATCGCCCCGTAGTATGGAGCTTTGACGAAGATGCTACCGCCTTTACATTGACGTTGCAGGCGACGCCTGGTAACAGTTTCGAGCCAGCCCTGCTGACAACTGGCGACGGCAATGAACTAAACGCTGTGTCTATAAACATCGGTAGCGGCCAAATGCAAATTCGGGGCACTTTTGATGAAACCTCGCGGCCCCGGGTCTGGAGTTTGTCGAATCCTCACCGAGTGGTGATTGATGTCAGCCAGGTCGATGTTGTCCCCCGCGAGATTCGCTGGGCTCCTGGTGTTTTATGGAAGCAGCAATACCTGAGCGTGGGCGATCGCCAGTTTCCCGTGCATCAAATCTGGTTGCGTCTCAGCGACGAGACTCGTCTGGAGCCGATTTGGGGCAATGCTCACCAACTCCCCGGCATCACCCCCCTCAAAACAATGGCCGCGACCAATCAAGCCTATGTCGCGATTAATGCCGGATTTTTTAATCGCAATAACCAGTTGCCATTAGGGGCAATTCGTCGTGGTGAGCAGTGGATCTCTGGCCCGATTTTGGGGCGGGGGGCGATCGCCTGGAATCCGCAGCGGCAGTTTGCCCTCAGTCGCCTAGCCCTGACTCACACCCTGACTACGCAGCAGGGCAACTCATTCACCGTCAATCACATTAACAGCGGTTACGTGCAGGCGGGCATTGGTTTATATACCAGTGCGTGGGGCCGCGCTTACACGCCGATTACTGACGGTGAACAAATCATCACGGTGACTGGCAATCGCGTGGTTCAACAAACTTCGGCCAGTGCAGCAGGGACTGGAGCCTATGCCGTTCCACCTCAGGGATATTTACTGGTGTTGCGCTCCTTCAATTCGGCGGCCCCAGCCTTACCCGTTGGGATGACGGTCGCGCTGACTCCCGATTTGCGTCCACCCAGTTTTGCCAATTTCTCAACAGCGATTGGAGGTGGCCCCATCTTGGTCCAAAACGGTCAGATTATCGCTGATGCCAAAGCTGAGGGCTTTAGCGATGCCTTTGCCGCCCAAGCCGCTCCTCGTAGTGCGATCGGAGTGACCTCAGACGGCCATCTGATGCTGGTGGCCATCCACTTTAGTCCCGGCGGTCGGGGACCAACGTTGCGTGAAACGGCCCAAATCATGCGGCAACTGGGCGCGATTGACGCTCTCAATCTCGATGGCGGCAACTCCTCTAGCTTGTATTTGGGGGGCACTATCATTAATCGCCATGGCAGTACGGTCGGTCGAGTGCATAACGGGCTAGGGGTTTTTATTGACCCTTAGTAGTGGGCTTCGGGATGTTTCGGTGACGGAGCACTCAACAGGACTGTAGGACTTATAACGGTGTGCACCTTGATTTAGTACACTTGAAGCCCTCAAAGTATTGCTGCGACTGCCTTTACTGTGCTTGATTAGCCTGCACACCGCTATATGCAAAAGCCCGCTTGCAACATTCCCCATCGTATTTGTTTAGCGTGCCGTAGAATCCCCCGCTGTCGCCGCCCCCTTAAAAAGGGAGCTAATACTCATAGGTTTGGAAGTCCCCCTTTTGAAGGGGGATTGAGGGGGATCGGCAGTAGCTGGACGCTAAACAAATACCCCCCCCATCTGGGGGATGTTGCATCCGATTTCTCCCGTATTGGAGATGTCGGGGCCCAAATCGGATGCGACTGCGTGAGTCCTAATTTATTCGTGCCAGAGATCTAATGATTACTCAATGAACTCACCGTCAGACTCAGTCTCCTCTGAGGTGTCGGCATCGGCTGCAGGCTCGTCAGGCGTCAACGCCTCCTCCTCTACGCCAGCAGTAGGCGGGGTGTCTTCACCTACGGCCAACTGTCGGACCTGGTCTTTGAACTGATCGGGGGCCAATTCTTCCGCCTGTTGAAACAGAATGACAGCATCGGGCTCGCGCCCCGCATCTCTCATTACTAGAGCTTTTGCCAACACAGGACGAAAGTCATCTTCAGCTGCCTCGATCGCATCGTCATACACCCGCAACGCTTCATCAATATTGTCTTCTTCGACATATACCTGAGCCAATAAAAGCTGTACAGAGCTGACATCAATGGCTCCAGGGGTTACCTCGTTCGCCTGGGGGGCTGACTGCAGGGTATCTTGCAGCAAGCCAATGGCGGCTTGGGGGCGTTCTTGCTGTAGTAAAAGTGCTGAGAGCCCTTGCAACGCATTCATATCGCCAGGGTTCTGAGTCAACACGGTACGGTACTCGTCAGCCGCCCCGGCCAAATCACCCGTGCTTTGCTTGGCTTGCCCTAACAAGATTCGATATTCCGGCGTATTGGGATTCAGCTCGGCTAATTTCTCTAGCGGAGCGATCACCCCGGCTAAATCTCCCAGTTGAATCCGCGCATCTACCAAGCCCTCGATCGCAGTTTGATTATCGGGCTCGCGCTCCAGCACCAGTTCATAGCCCCGAGCTCGCGCCTCAAGCTCAGCCTGAGGATCATTGCTATTGGTGGGGCTGTTGCCAGGGGCGGTCGCCGTAGATGAAGGATTACCCGAGGTAAAAAAGGGTAATACTGACAGCGCCAAAAAGGCCCCCACAGCGACAACTAAAACACTGATGACCAACCAACGGTTGCGCTTCACAGCCACAAGCGAGATTCCGAATTCAACCTGCTCATCTTAACGCCTTCGTCTGTTAATCAAAGTTTGCTCTACCCACAAAAAAACGATGAAGAAATGACAAATCTCTCACTCAAGCTAAAAAAGAGTACGGATTTGTGGCTGACTCCACAGGAAACAATTATTAAGATATTGGCTTCAATAGCCATCTTCCACCGCAACAGACAACCGGTCGGGAATGAGCTCGCGGGATATAAACTGCAGTGCTAACCTTGAGTGAATAACCCCCACCCGGTCAATCTATCCCGGTGGGAGTGTTCAGGTTCAGGAGGATCCGAAGACCCATGAGTGCCGCGGAGAATATTCCCCCAAAAGCAGCATCCCAGAAATCAGGCAAACCCTTGAATGCCCCACCCCAGCGGCCTTCTCTGCGTAAGCCCCCCCCCCGCCCTGATGCGGCTGCTCCGTCAGACACAAAGCCGCAGCCTGCTCCAGCCGCGCCTGAGTCGAAGCCCGACCCAGTGGTCGCCCCGGCATCGACTCTTGAACCATCTGAACCGGCTCCAGCCCCTCAAAAATTGGCTAATCACCCAATTTCACCCCCCAGTGAGCCGATGCAATATCGGGCGATTGGCTTAGTCAGAGGGGTCTATCAACCGGTAGAGGAACAGCTCAATCGCGGCACTATCGTGGCTGAAGATGGCAGCCACATTGACGCTGTGCTGCTGGGCCGGGTGACCAGCTTAATCAAAAAACACATTGACTTAGAAGCCGCTCATCTCTGGGTGGTGTACCCTCGGACCCGGCAAGCGACCGAAGATTCTGAAGAGCACCCGGAAGATAGCAGCCTGCATTTACAAGTTGTGGGTATTTGGGAGCCTGACACGTTAGGCCTGCCAGGAGAAAATCCTAAGACGATAGCCACCGCAGATGACATAGATGAGGCCGATGTGGACACGGATGAGGCCGATATTGACACTACAGACAGCGAGCCTGAGGTCGATAGTAGTGATGTGACAGCGGCCGCCGCTGAGGTGCCGTCAGAAAACTACTTCTCGATTCGTGGGGAGGTACTGAATTACGACGAGGATACGGAAACCATCCTGGTTAAGATTGTCCAGACTACTAAACGTTCGAACAAAGCGCTAAAAGCCTTTAAGGTGCACATTTTTGGTGCCATCTCGGGGAAGACTTTGGGGTACTTTTGGGAGTTCGATGTCGAACGCCAGGGCGAAAAGCTGATGATGATGGACGGGCACCCGATTCGAATGGTGCCGCCCAAGAAGAGAAAGAAAGGTCGAGGCGCTGGGTATCCGCGGCGTAGCAGACAGGAGAATGGCGGCGATCGCCCCACTAGACCCATCCGTAATACCGATAAACCACGCATCAAGCCCCCTGCGCCGGTGAAATCGAATCCCCTTTAGGGCGGTTATATGACCGTTGGCCATAGGCGCTCCTGTGGCCCTGAGCGAAGTCTTTAAAGGGCGTTATCGGCAGGCACTCCGGTAGCGCCTTTTAAGTCGGCGCAAATGCCTGAGCCACCACTCGGCTGGTTGGCCATAGAACGAAAAAATATCCCCAAAGGCCCGGTTCGCATACTGGTGATGAATCCAGTGGCGTTCTGGCGTCGTGATACATAACCTCTGGCACACTTGATTCAACCAAGCGGGGCGAGGCTTGGTGGGAAAGAAACGATGCCGCCAGATGACATGCAATTCCGCTAGAACGAGCCCTAGCCCCACCCCCCAGGGTGAAAGCATCCATAACCAAGGGATAAAAATCAGATAAGGAAAGGCACTAAAAAAGCCATCCACGAGGGCAATCGGCTGGCGATTTTTGATGGCATAGCGGACAAAGCTACGTCTAGGGCTGTGATGAACCAGACTGTGAAATTTGCCAAATACATGCTCAGGCACGTGATAGCAGAAAGTGGCGACAAAATCGCCCAATAGCAACAGCAATGCGGCGGCCAACAGCAATCGCACCCAACCCATACCTCAATTTCCCGCTCCACAGCATCTTTAAGCGCACGCTATCAGGCAAGTGTTAATAGTGTCTTAACACTTGATTTAGAGAGGATTTAGAGGCTGTTATGGTCAGACAGCCTGACTTACAATAGCCTGACGTCAGACTGTTGAACCGTTTAGTCTGTTGAATAATTTTTACAGTGATCTGTTCTCGATCTGCTGAAAACTCAACCCATGAGTCTTTTAAGATTAAGGCCCGTGGTCGCACCTGGGTTGACTTGTGTTAACTAGTTCCTGAGTGCATGCGATGCCCCATTGGTTTTTGCTAAAACCCTCTATCAAGGAATGTGATCATCAACCCTTATGTATTTCCTCAGTCCTTTTACCTGTGCTCGATTGCGACGGTTGCCCAAGCAACCGGTGATTTGGGAGGGCGATCGCCGACCCATCTCTGAGGGCATGTTAGATGCGTTTGGCTATGACAGCAGCGGGCCCGATGCCGATGCCGATGAAGCTAGCGACTGCATTATTTGGGTTGACGGCACGGAAGGGGTGCTAAGAGCCGTCACCATTATTCCGGCTGATACCGGCCACGAAGCCGTGGTCAGAACCCTCCTGCAAGCGATGGAACATCCCCAAGGCGCAATGCCGCCGGCTCGTCCCCATAAGCTGGTAGTGTGCGATCGCGAAGTTCACTTTTTCTTACGAGGGGCCTTGCAGGATCTCGATCTGACTGTGGATTACGCCGATACGCTGCCAATTATTGACGAGATCTTTGAGAATTTGCAGCAGCCCGATGAAACGGTGGCATCCCTGCTGCCACCGGATTGGGAAAATGCCCTGAATGAACAGGCTCAGCAACTGTGGGATAACGCCCCGTGGAACTATCTTGGCGATGATCAAATTCTTCAAATTGAATTGAATCAGTGGGATTTAGAACAGCTATACGTCTCTGTGCTCGGCATGGCCGGCTTAGAGTATGGTTTGCTCATTTACCGTTCCCTTGACTCGCTGACCCAGTTTCGTAAAACGGCGATCGAGAGCCAGCTCACGCCTCGCCAAATGCAGCAGGCATTTCTATCCCAAGACTGCTTATTTCTCAATTTTGAACTCTTGCGTGACGAAACGGCCGCTCCAGTCCTCCCGCTGCCGTGGATGCAATCGGCACCATCCGAAGTGATTCCCGAGTTTGGCAGTCTACATCCGTTAGAAGGATTAAGGCATAGCCTGGAGCTAGAAGAAGCGGCTGCTTTGAGGGTCTGTTTGGAGGGACTCAACCGTTTCTTTAAGACTCACGAAGATGTCCTGGGTCTATCAGACTTTCCTGATTTGGCAAACACTTACCGATTGCCCAACCCCCTCGGCTCATCTCAGTTGACGGTCAAAATTTCTACCTGCCCCGAAGTCACCGCGCAATTGGCGATCGCTGAGGGCTATGGCGAGCGTCCCTCCGACCTATCGTCGTTTGACTTGCCACGCTTTCGTGATGACTATGTCCCCGAAGGCTCCATGATTTTGCTCACCCGTTTACCCATGGCAACCTTGGCGACGATGCGCCGAGGCAAACGTTACCACGCCCTCGGTGAGTCTCCTGCAGTGACTGATATGGTTCCAGTGGTGGCGATTCAAACTTCGCGACCCAAAGCTCAAACCCTAGCGTCACAATTAGAAGCGGCGCAGGGCATTGAGGCCATTTGTTTCAATCCTGGTAGCGATCCCATGTCAGGAGACACCCTACAGTTAGGGTTACTCCATACAGGAGACGGTGATTTCCATCTATTCATCGAGTTTCTGATGCAGGATACTCATGACAGCAAGTTGCTTACTCAGTGGCAAAAATGGTGCCAAGGCAGTGACGGGTTTTGTGGCGTCATGATTGCCTCTGGCGTCACTGGTGCGGCCAGAGGCAAACCCGGTCCCAAAGAAAACATCGCCTTTTTTGAAACCACCTTAAAGACTCCCGAAGAGTTGAATGTTCCCCCCTTGCAGATGAGCTACGCCCTAGATTGGGAGTAGGTTAGGGCAGCGGCGGCGGTAGTGGTTGGGGTCGTGGGCGAGGGAGCAAGGAAGTGGGTAAGCGTTGGGGCGGCGGCAGTCACACTTCGATGGTCTGTGGGCCTTAAACTTCGGACTGCCAAACCCCTTAGTTGGCGACCACGGACTGCTGTTTCTGGTCGGAATTGTGGCCTGAGTGCGATCTCGCAAAAGTTAGGCACGCGGATTCTTTGCCCACAAGCCCCCGTCGACCATTAAAATACGTAAAGTTATCTTCATAAAGGACACGTCACGACGCATGCGAGTTGCGATTGTTGGAGCCGGGCTAGCCGGTCTATCCACAGCAGTTGAATTGGCCGACGCTGGCCATGAGGTCGAAATCTTTGAAAGCCGCCCCTTTGTGGGTGGCAAAGTCGGTAGCTGGATTGACAAAGACGGTAACCATGTGGAAATGGGTCTGCACGTCTTTTTTGGCTGCTATTACAATTTGTTTGAGCTGATGCAGCGGGTTGAGGCGTTTCATCATTTGCGGCTCAAAAAACATACCCATACCTTTGTCAATCGCGGCGGCGTAACCGGAGAGCTTGATTTTCGCTTCATTACCGGGGCTCCTTTTAACGGCCTCAAGGCCTTTTTTACCACTTCGCAGCTCTCGGTTGCCGACAAGGCCATGAATGCGATCGCTCTAGGTACTAGCCCGATTGTTCGCGGTCTGGTGGATTTTGAAGGGGCGATGCGGGTCATCCGCGAGCTTGACCGCATTAGCTTTGCCGATTGGTTTCGTCAGCACGGTGGCTCTAACGGTAGTCTCAAGCGCATGTGGAATCCGATCGCTTACGCGCTGGGGTTCATCGACACGGAAAACATTTCTGCCCGCTGCATGCTGACCATCTTTATGTTCTTTGCCGCCAAGAGCGAAGCCTCCGTGCTGCGGATGCTGGAGGGGTCGCCAGATGAATTTTTGCATAAACCCATTCTGAAATATTTAGCCGCCCGAGGGGCCAAAGTTCACACCCGGCGCGGCGTGCGGGAAGTTTTGTTTGAAGACCACGGGGATGCCACTCACGTCACGGGATTAGCGATCGCCCATGGGGATAAGACCGAAACGGTGACAGCAGATGCCTATGTGGCCGCCTGCGATGTGCCGGGCATTAAGCGACTGCTGCCAGAGCCCTGGCGACAGTGGCCGGAGTTTGACAACATCTACAAACTAGATGCCGTACCCGTCGCCACGGTACAGCTACGGTTTGATGGCTGGGTGACCGAGCTGCAAGATCCCCAAGCAATGAAGCAGATTGATACTCCAACTGGGCTCGATAACCTGCTCTATACTCCAGATGCCGACTTTTCTTGTTTTGCCGACCTGGCGCTGACGAGCCCTACTGACTATTACCGTGAAGGTGAAGGTTCACTGTTACAGTGCGTTCTCACCCCTGGCGATCCGTTTATCAAAGAAAACAGCGAGGCGATCGCCCAGCATGTGCTTAAGCAAGTGCATGACCTCTTTCCGTCTTCTCGTACGCTCAACATGACCTGGCATGGCGTCGTCAAGTTGGCCCAGTCTCTCTATCGCGAAGCCCCAGGTATGGATCCCTATCGACCGAAGCAAGTGACCCCGGTAGATAACTTCTTTTTGGCGGGTAGTTACACGCAACAGGACTACATCGATAGTATGGAAGGGGCAACCCTGTCGGGTAAGCAAGCCGCCCAGGCCGTTTTGGAGCGCATAAGGTAACCGATGAGTGACTGGTTAGAGCACAGTGTCCTAGTCGAGGTGAATGCTCCCGTTGAGCTGTCTTGGGAGCTGTGGTCTGACCTCGAGCAGATGCCTCGCTGGATGAAGTGGATTGAGTCTGTCAAGGTTTTAGAAGAAGACCCAGAGCTTTCTCGATGGCAGCTAGCCGCGGGTAGCTTTGAGCTTACTTGGTTATCGCGGATTACCAAGCTAGTTGAACATCAGCTAATTCAATGGGAAGCCGTGGATGGCTTACCTAACCGAGGTGGCATCCGCTTTTACGACCATAAGGGCAAGAGCGCTGTGAAGCTGACGGTGGCTTATTCGATACCGAGTTTTATTGGCAAGCTGATGGATAACTTGTTTTTAGGTCGGATTGTGGAAGGTACCCTCAAGGCCGACCTGCAGCGATTTCAGACCTATGTCGACACAGTGCAGCGAGAAAACGTACAGCAAGCCGATTAGTCCATGAAGCTTGGCCACCATCCCTTAGCCCAAGCACTGGCGCAACATCATGCTCGGTTTACAGAGGCCATTACCGGTCCGCCAAAAACGATTGAGCGTGAGCGGTTTGCTCATGTTCTACTGTGTCGGTTACTGCTGATTTATGACTTACAGGTGGCGGGTTGGTTAGCTGGGGGCGATCGCTGGTATTTGCACAATCAGCTTGGTTTACAAGCTAGCACCACGTCAGGTAGCTTTTTTAAAACGTTTTTACAACCGCTGTGCCACCAGGGTTTGAGCTTGCCAATGGCTGAGCGACCCCAAGCGCTGAGTACACGCCTCGGCGATATTCCTTACTTAGGGAATCCGCTCTTTGCTCCCCACGAGTTGGAATCACAATATCCTCAGCTTGATCTGCCGGATGAACCGCTGGAGCTGTTCTTTGCTTGGCTCGCCGAACAAGTCTGGCATCGCGACCTGCCAGCGGTTGCCCTCGCCGCCGATGCCCCACCGCCAACAGCCGCCGAAATGATCACGCGCTCGGCGCTGGCGGCAGCCTGGGAAGCCCTCATGACGGAACCTGGTCACAAACCAATCCATACACCCGCGATCAAGCTGGCTGAGATTTGTCGACAAACCGTTGATGCTTATATTTTGCGAGCGCTATCAGTCCCGACGGCTTCAGAGCAGTCGCTGACAGATGTGCTATCAGACATGACGGATGAAGATTGTGCGCAGTTAGTCACTCAAGTTTTGCCTAATTTATCAATTCTTGACCCTGCTTGTGGGTCGGGGCGCTTTTTACTCATGGCCCTCGACCGTTTGCAAGCAATCTACCAGACCTGTTGGGATTTTGCCCAAAAATCAAGTCATCCCCAGTTGCAATATTGGGGGCGATCGCTCCAGACTTTACCTGGCTCACCGCCATGGGCGTGGACTCGGCAAATCTTGACGCAAACCCTCCATGGCGTCGATGTCAGATCGGCGGCGATCGCGGTTACACAAACTCAACTCTGGCTGCGTTTGCTCTCAACGGCGCCATCGGGGCACCCGCTGCCACTACTGCCAGACTTAGATTTCAACATCGTTACCGGGAACGCGCTGTGCGGCTTCATTCGGGTTGATGAGGAAAGTTTTGACCAAATTGCCCCTAAGCGCTCGCCAGTCGAAGCCGATAAAGAAACCGTACTTCAGGGCAACTTATTGCAGCCACTCGCTGCGGCAAGCTATCGCGATACTTTGGCAGAAAAGCAAATTCGCATTGAGCATTATCGTGCTCAAACTCAAGCCATGGGTCTGGAAGGCGGCATTCCTGAATATGTGCAGCGGGAGTTTTTGCGCGATCGCATTGAGTCAGTTAACGTGGCGGCTCAGCAAAAACTCAACGACTTACTGTTTGAAACGCTGAGTCGTCAACTCGGCATTTTGGTCAAGGAGCCTCAACCTTCGGGCAGAACTCGGAAACGGTTGTTAACTCCAGCCGACATTGCCACTCTACAGCCGCTTCACTGGGGCTTCTCTTTTAATGCAATTTTGTCTCAAGGGGGATTTAACATCGTTCTGACTCAAGCTCCAGAAGGGACACTAAGACCAAAATCGGATGAGTTTTACCACCACCATCGAGAACTTTTTGAACAGTTGGGGATATCATTGCCAGCGTTTCGGCGATCGCGACGGCAACTCCTGCAGCAATATCCAGAACTAGTGGCCCATTGGGTGACGTACGTTGTTCATATCAACTGCCTGCGTGACTATGTGCGCCGGAGTTTGGACTACGCTCCTTTAAGGTCTCTGACGACCCGTCGTTCAATTTCCTTAAAGCTACTCTTTAACCGGCGCTGTCAAATGTTGATGAAAACTGGGCAAATCTTGTTGGTGCGATAGCTCTATGTAACGAGTCAAGATGAAAATAACGTCCATCGAGTTAGTTCACTATGGTTCTCGCGTAGAATGGTGGTGCCCTCCAGGGTTGGCCGAGCGGATTAGGCAGCGAACTCATAATTCGCCTTAGACAGGTTCGACTCCTGTACCCTGGACTTTTTTCTAGACTAATACTTGATCGCAGAAGTCTCGTGAGCCTTCTGGTTTCTGGCTCCCCTGCTCCTCTGCCCCCGCGCTAGAGAACGGTATGCCAATTTGCGCACCGATGCTAGCTTCTCGATCGCGGCTCATTCACTGGCATAACAGCATGCCCTTGACAGCAGGACGTTACTTGCTGGGGTCGGTCTGAAGAGTCAGAGAATTGGGCGATCGCAATTTGGTTATGCTTGTCGCACCTCGTCAACTACGGCATGCTAAAGGCAAAGTACATTGCGACCACTCTTTTCAACATGCCGTCATTTTTTACCCGTTTCTTTAACCGCCAATCGGCCGATATTCAGGCACATGTAGAGATTTACACATGGCAGACCTGCTCTTACTGCATTCGTGCAAAGCTGCTGTTGTGGTGGAAAGGCGTCAACTTCGAAGAGTACAAAATTGATGGGGATGGAGCAGCACGCTTACGCATGGCTGAACGTGCCAATGGTGGCAAATCGGTGCCTCAGATTTTCCTCAACGATGCCCATATTGGCGGTTGTGATGACCTGTACGCGCTTGATCGCCAGGGAAAATTAGACCCCTTGTTGCGGCAGTCTGCTTCCGTCTAAGGGGTGACAACGTGACTGCGTCAACCCTGAAATGACCCAATTAGTGCTTAACCAAGCAGCTTAGAGGCGCGATCGCGACAGCTACATTCAGCCTTAAAGTTTCACCATAACTACCGCTAGCTAATTTCCCCTCAATAGCGTCTATTCAAATAGCCCCAGGAGCTTGGTTGCTCAGGCTAAGGCTATTCGCCGCTTGGTCACACCCATGGAATAGTACACATAGACTCTCTCGAAGGGAGGAAGTTTGGCAAAAGTGAGAAATTCCAATCATCATGATTTACACTTCTTAAGGTTTTTGTTAAATTATAAATACTTCGCCAAAGCTTTTTAACTTACACAACTGATACCTATGCAACTCACTTCCACTGCTGCCAAGCTTTTTAGGCCAAATGTTTCTGCTAACGTACTCTCTCAGACAACCTTGGCTATTCTGAGAGTGACCCTCGGCGTGATGATGGTGCACAACGGCTTCGATAAGCTTGCTGATATCGAAAGTTTTTCTCGTGCTTATGTCGAGTATCTGGGTCTGCCTTTTCCCATCTTCCTAAGCTACGTTGCTGCTTACACTGAGCTGATTGGGGCTCCTCTAGTCGCAATAGGTTTGTTTACTCGGTTTGCCTCTCTAGGTCTCTTTGGGACGATGTGTGTGGCCATATATCACCACATCTCTGTGGCCGGTCTGAGCCTTCCCTATTTAGAGCTGTCGGCTATTTATGCAGCTTCCTTCTTTTACCTTCTGGTAAACGGTGGCGGGCTTTATTCCTTTGATGCTTTGATTACTAACTTGTTAGACAGTGCTTCTCTAACACTCAAAGAAAAGCAGATCATGCGCCTAGAGAAGTCTTATGGGGCATCTCAAACTGTTGTGGGTGAGGGTTCTGCTATTTAGGGCAGTTCCACTGAGTAAAGTTTAGGGCCTATGCAAGCGAAGCAGTAGGGCCGTATCCTGTCAAATGGAAATAAGAAAGTTCTCCTAGTTTTGGGGAAATATATAGAGCTAGTTGTGCGTCGGCGATCGTACAGCTAGCTCTTTTGATTTAGCACAATGATGTAAAGCAAGGCCCGCGTCGAAGAGCCCTTTAAGCTTTGAGCTTTGAATTTAACCGCAGTGCCAACATCTGAATTTTCTTTTTCCCGTCATGCTGATTCTCTAACCGACATTCCGCACTCTGAAGTGTCACACTCAGGTATTAAAGCTATAAATCTCTGAAGCCAGGGATTTCAGTCGCAGGAAGTTCAAAAGAACTAGAACAAGTTAATTCTCAATTAGGCATTCTTATTAAAAATCTGGTGAGTGAAAATTGCTGCGATCCTATGCCTTTGTTGTAAATTCAGGCTTGGCTGCTGAGTGAGTGCTCTGATAATCCCGATGATTTGATGGATGAAGAGGCGAACGCCCTGCTGGCCGAGAAGTTGATGACGCCGTTGCAGATTAAGCATTACCTGCGGTTGGCCTTTGAAGCAGCCCCTCAAGTCGGCCTCAAACCATTACACCAGGGGTGATTGAGGCGGTCTTGTCGCCCAGACTCAATGACTTGGAAGCGACGTTATTGCGAGATGGCTACAACACCCAGTGCCCTATCTGCTCAACGTCAGACCCGCTGAAGTCCGTTCTCTCATGCACGGACGTCTGCCGCCTGGTCGCACTCAGGAGTTGCGCGACCAGATGTTGCGTGTCGATATTCTAGTCTCGTAGTTGAATGCCTCATGGCTAAAGGCTTTCGGCTTATTCGCAGTTGATGTGAGCCGAAGGCCTTGTTTGTAAGCTGTTCGCACGTAATCTGAGCCTATTCGCAACTAATGTGAGCATGAGGGGGTTCTTGTTCGCACGTAATCTGAGCTGAAAATCGTCTTGTTTGCGAGCATGACGCTTCTTATTTGGAAGCCGCCACAAGTATGCGTTTGCTCTGGGAAGATAGCGCTACAACAACAGCATCAGATCGGCGTCCAGCACCAAACAGATGGCAATGTATAGACGCGTCGATATCGAACATGTGGCGATCTCAGCCAATGCTTAGAGCCATCGCTATTTCTAGCTTATGGAGATGCAACTGTGTTTCGTTTTTGGATTACACATCGCGTCGTTAAGGTTGTCAGGCGACGGTTTGAACCTGAGATGACGCAATAGACAGTGGATAATACGAACACTTGTAATAGTCGAGATACCACTGAACAAATTGAGGGATTCCGACTTCAATGGCGGTGCGCGGTTGGAAGTTGACAGCTTGAGCCAGATCCGCAATGTCAGCATACGTCGCTGGAACATCGCCGGGCTGCATTGGCAAAAATTCTTTTTGAGCCTCTATTCCCAGGGCTGCCTCCAGAACCTTAATGAACCGCAGCAGGGATACGGAACGATTGTTGCCAATGTTATAAATCCGGTAAGGGGCCGCAGTGGCATCGTTGGGTAACGTTTCTAATACCCGGAGTAAGCCATCCACAATGTCGTCGATATAGGTAAAGTCGCGCTGCATGCGGCCATAGTTATAAATCTGTAAGGGGCGTTGCTCGATGATCGCTCGGGTGAATTTAAATATCGCCATATCTGGTCGCCCCCAAGGCCCATAAACTGTGAAGAAGCGCAGGCCCGTAGTTGGAATACCATATAAATGACTGTAGGTATGCGCCATGAGCTCGTTCGCTTTTTTAGTCGCGGCATAGAGGCTGACAGGATGATCAACATTTTGATCGGTCGAAAAGGGTAGCTCTCGATTAGCTCCATATACCGAGCTTGACGAGGCATAGACCAAGTGCTGGACTTGCGCGTGACGGCAGCCCTCCAAAACATTCACAAACGCGACCAGATTACTGTCGACATAGGCATGGGGATTTTCTAGCGAGTAGCGGACACCGGGTTGCGCGGCCAGGTGAATCACTCGCTCAATCGTAGTGTTTTGAAACAGGGTTGCTGTGCGATCGCGCTCTGCCAAATCTAGACAGTGAAAGTCAAAATTGGGTTGGTCGAGCAGTTGCATCAGCCGCGCCTGCTTGAGCTGCACATCATAATATTCATTCAGGTTGTCTACCCCAATAACGCTGTACCCTTGAGACAGCAGCGCTTGGCTGACGTGAAAACCAATGAATCCAGCGGCACCGGTAACGAGAACGGTAGTCATAGCAACATCCTCAAATCTATTCAGGTGGATAAGCAGCAAATGCTGTACAGAAGTAACTTCAAAGAGAGCGTAGTCGTGACGTTGACAGGTGAATCGGCTCAGCGGTCGGTAAGGAAACGATAGAAGCCATCGATGCTGTCGCGCTTTAATCAGAACGGAATGGCATCAGAACGGAATGGCAATAGATTCAATCCTTGGAGAATGGGTTGAGGTCGACCTTTGGCATAGTGGATGACGCTCAAGTGATTGGTCTGCAAGGTGAGGTCGGGCAGGTTGGGCAGTTGTAGCAGCGATCGCAGACGCGCTTGCAAGGTGGCTGCTGGAGCGACGATTAACAGTGTGTTTAATTGACTGTGATCATCATTAGCGAGTGATTTCTGAATCGCAACGGGCCACTGATCACTTTTGGGCAATTGCTGAATCGGTAACAGAACTGTTTCAGGGTGGTGCGATAAAAGACTGCTGGTGATTGCCCGAGTCACGCTGTCAGTATGGGCAGGGTGAGTGATCTGTTCTTCGACAATTGCCGCTTGTAAGGTTTCACCTTGGAGGAACGGGGCGATCGCGGTCGGTGTGATTCCGGTGGACTGGCTAGGCCATAACAGTAACCGGAGTCCTTGTTTGCCAGCTTTGAGTTTAGGCAGGCGATCGCCGAGGGTGACATTTAAGCAATGCAGTTGGGCCGCTCGGTCAACCTGATGAGCAAAGTCCAGTATGGTCAGGCCGCTATGGGTTTGCTGCAGGGCGTGATGTTGTCGAGCGGGCAGGTGTAGGGCGGTGTTGAGCAGCGCTTGATTGGTGCTGCCGTGACTGACGATGAGGAGCGTCTGCCCCCGATGGTGAGGCAGGATGCTCTGCCAGAACCGGTGAACGCGATCGTACAGCTCGTGAAGGGGATAGAAGGGAGGGGCATCGGGGGCAGACGCGCGGGCAGGGGGCATCGCCAGCCGTTCCGGGGTGTGTTGCCAGCAGTGGTGCAGGTCGGCCTGGTGCGATCGCACGTCATCGTATTTGAGCCCTTCCCAAGCCGGCAAGTGAATCTCTTTGAGCCAGTCGGAAGTCACAAGGCGCTTTACGACAGGATTTTTTAGATGGGGCAATAGGGCGGCGACGGTGTCTTGGGCACGTCTGAGGGGACTGGCATAAACGGCATCGATGGCGCAATCGCACAGGTAACGACCGATGGCTTGGGAGGCCGCCAAGCCCTGGTGAGTGAGTTCGCCCAGATCGGCGCTGCCCTGATAACGGCCTTCGTCATTAAGCGTGCTGCGACCATGGCGGAGCAGGAGGATGCGGGTAGCGTTTTGGGAGACGGGCGGCAGGGTGTAGCCGGGGAGGAAGGTTTGGAGGGTTGGGGGTGTGAGTTGGGCGATCATGGTGGATGGGTGGATGGGGAGTGGGTGGATGGGTGGATGGGTGGATGGGTGGATGAGGTGGCTGGGGTGGATGAGGTGGATGAGGTGGATGAGGTGGATGAGGTAGTTAGGTGGCTGGGTGGCTGGGTGGATGAGGTAGTGGGTGGATTGGTAGATGGGGAGTGGGTGGCTGGGTGGGGTGATCGTTTTGGGAACGATCGCGATCTGCAGTTTGGCTAGATCGCTCTAGATTGCTGTAATCGTTGTCTGATAAACCTCTTAATTCCGTAGGGCTTGCCCTTCCCGCAGGGTATTCTGCTACATTCCCTGTTCCCTGTTCCTTGTTCCCTGTCCCCTGTTCCCTGTTCCCTCTTCCCTCACACCCCCACGCTCTCGCGTAGGGGATGTTCTGTTTGCAGTCGATATAGTTGGGCATAACGGCCATTCAGGGCCATCAGCTCATCATGGGTGCCGCGTTCCAGCAGAGAACCGGCCTCTAGGTAAAAAATTTGGTCGGCGGTGCGGGTGGCTTGGAGGTTGTGAGAGATCCAGAAGGTGGTGCGCTCATGGGTGAGGCGGGTGAGGGCTGCGGTGACGACGTGTTCGCTGGCGTTATCAAGGCCGCTGGTCGGTTCATCCAAAATCACGATCGCGGCGTTGCGGATCGCGGCCCGGGCGATCGCGATCCGCTGTCGCTGACCACCGGAGAGAGTGGCCCCGCGTTCGCCGAGGCGGGTATCGTAGCCATCGGGCAGGTTGAGGATAAAGTCGTGGGCATTGGCCAGCTGGGCAGCGGCAATGACGTCTGCGTCGGTGGCGTGAGGATTGCCGTAGGCGATGTTGTCACGCACGCTGGCCGCAAAGAGAACGCTGTCTTGCAACACGATACTGATTTGGGGGCGCAGGCTCGCAAGGGTGTACTCCCGCAGATCATGACCATCGATGGAAACACTGCCTTCGATCGGGTCGTAAAGACGCAGCAGCAGACTTACCAGGGTTGATTTGCCGCTACCAGAAGGCCCCACAATCGCTACCTGCTGACCAGGCTCGACGTCAAAGCTGAGGTTTCGTAAGATGCCCTGCTCGGGGCGATAGGCGAAGGTGACGTTCTGACAGCGGATAGCTCCTTTAAAGGCGGGGGCCGGTTGGGCACCGCGCAAGTCGCGAACGTCGGGCTCAATTTCCATCAGGCTGATGATGCGCTCGCCCGAAGCGGTGGCTTTGGCAATTTGCCCAGTGTATTTGGCGAGCTGGCGCATGGGTTTGAAGGCAACCTTGAGGTAGGTGATGAAAACCAGCAGGTCACCGGGGGTCACGGCCCCTTGCAGGGTGAGCTGCACGCCGCGCCAGAGCACCAAAGCGGTGACGATCGCCACCAAAATCTCGACCAGGCGTTCCTGTCCGGCGCGGAGGCGCTGCGCTGCGGCGCTCTCCTTAAGGCTCTTTTTGTTCTCTTTGGCGAAGGATTTCTCCAGCATGGATTCTAGGGAAAGGGCCTGCACGACCTGCATTGCCGCGATCGCTTCAGCGGCGGAGGCCGCCATCGCCCCTTCACGTTTGCGCTGTCGCCGCGCCACCGTCTGAATTTTGTTGCTCATGTGGCGGGTGGTCAGCAGAAACAAGGGCAGTATGCAGATGGCAATCAGCGCCAGTTCCCAGTTCAAAAAGAACATCACCACGACCATGCCGATCAGAGTCAGGGTGTTAGCCAGCAGCGGCAGGGCCGCAACGACAGTGACCTCTCGCAGGCGCTCAATGTCGTAGGTGACGCGGGTAATCAGGTCGCCACTTTTAGCCTCGTTATGAAAAGAGAGAGACAGGCGCTGAATGTGGCTGTAAAGGGTGCTGCGAATGTCGGTCATGACGTGGGTGGCCGCCACCGCCATGTTGACCGCACTCAGGTAGGCAAAGGCCCCGCGCAGAGTCGAGACGAGAACGAGCCCAACCGAGAGGAAAGTCAGCACCATCAGGGGAGCGAGTCCATCAAGGCCATGAATGCCAAGGGAGTCAACCTGAAAGCCCGGGAGGATGACGCGATCGAACATGAGCTTGAGGGGCCAGGGCTCAAGGAGGCGCATTCCAGTCTCTGCGAAGAGGGCAAAGAAGGCCGTCCACAAGAGGCGCTGCTGCTGTCTCAGATGAGGCCAGAAGTGTTTGAGGATCTTGACGATGCTGGGTAGGGCTGCGCCGAGGGATTTAGGTGTTTTTTTAGGCATGGCGGAGCGGGGGAGGGGTAGGTGGATGGGTAGCAGGGTGGATGGGTAGCAGGGTGAGGTACACGACTTGGCAAGTTACGAGCAGAGAAAAATAGAAGCCCAGATTTATAAGGGTTTTACGCTTCGACTGTTTATGGAATTCCAGGCTGTTGGCAACGTGATTGCGTTATTTCAAATATTCTTTTTTCAGAACATACCAA
>JBCDAJ010000068.1:0-33474 GCA_039185935.1 Cyanobacteria bacterium P01_F01_bin.56
CAGTAAATCCTGCATGCGGTCCCATTGATCGTCTCGAAGGGCATAGCGGCGCGACATTCTAGCACTCCTAACTGATAACTCAATTGCCTGGAAGGCTAGATTGTAAGCTGCCGAGAGTCCTATTTGATGACAGGCCCTAGGCTAACGATTCATTTCTTTCCAGCGATCACGACCGGTTCGTGACTGGGGCGGAGTGAGACTCTAGCAGGTATTAGCTGGCATCTCATGGGAGAATATTGAGCCTGTGCTGTTATTCCAGAGTCTATGAACCCTGCCTCTCACCCTGGTGCTGACCAAATCAAATCAGCCCTTGATCCCAGTACCGATTTGACCTTTCAGTTACCGAATCCTGAAGATGAGAACCTGTCGGAATATGAGTTTCAGCAGCAGATCGAGACTGCTTGGCAAGTCTGCGATCGCTTCGATCTGCAAACGGATATTTGGCGCGGTCGAATTTTAAGGACGGTCCGCGATCGCGAAAAGCGCGGGGGTGATGGCCGCGGCACTGGCTTTTTGAATTGGTTACGCGATCGCGAGATCACAAAAAGTCAGGCTTATTCATTGATTGAACTGGCAAACAGCGCCGACACCTTGCTACAAGAGGGCATGCTGGAGCCACAAGCCGTTAATAACTTTAGCAAGCGAGCCTTTGTAGAAACAGCCCAATCAGCGCCCGAAGTGCAGCAGTTGGTCAGTGATGCCGCCCAACGGGGCGAACACATTACTCGTCGTGAAGTGCGCCAAATTTCTGACGAATGGACGGCGATGAGTTCTGACTTGTTGCCCGCAGAACTGAAGGAAAAAGCGGCGAATAACACGATTCCCACTCGCTACTTAGCGCCGCTAGTCAAAGAAATGCAAAAGCTACCGCCACCCCATCAGGAAACGCTGAAGACCGAGGTGATGCTGAATCCTGACATCGACACCCTCAAACAGGTCACGGCAGAAGCCCGCTACCTGGCTAAATACCTGGAAGCAGCAGTGCAGGTGCAGGCTCTCAACAGCGACAACCTAGATTTGGAACAAGCCTTAGAAGAAGCCCTGCGCATTGGCTGCCTTAACGCAACGGCTGATTTAGTCAAACACGCAGCGCAGCTTGAGCAGGCAACTGCTAAACTCTATGGCGCTTGGACTCAGATGAACAAGCTAGCAGAGCGGGTATTTGTCGACAGCGGTGCCAGTACCCCCAACCTCCGCAATCTCCTCAGCCATTTAGAACCCTTGACGAGCCAAACGTTAGAAGTACAGCTCGGTGATCCCGAAAGTCCACTGTCCCATATGGTGCGACTGCAGCTGTTGGCAGCCGAGCCGGACAAGGACTCCGTTTGACTATCCAGGAATCAGCCAAGGCTATTTTCGCAGGAATTCAGGCAATATAGACTTGAATCCAAGTAATTACACGTATAGCGATATGCACTTTGATTCAGTACATTGACAATCGTCCAAAGAGCTTGCGGCGACTGCTTTTACTGTGCTTGATTAGTCTGCACACCGCTATAGATTCACGATGTCTTTTTAAAAATGCTATAAAGTTGTCAGCTCAAGTTGCTTTAAGAAATTGTATTCAGTAGTTCCTCGTAGGAGATTGTGCCATGTTGGAGAACCTTCAGAATCCAGAAGTTTTCCAACAGGCAAAGTGTGACAACTAATCCTCAGTTCTCATATATTCTCAAGGATCATTATGTTGAATAAAGGCGTACCTTCAGTGCTCCGTAAAACAAGTTGGCTGCTTGCACCTTTGAGCGCTTTGATTGTTCCGATTGCTGCCCAAGCCCAAACTTCGACTTTAGACTGGGGAGCAGGTGATGCTACCTCTATTGACGCTAATGCAACCAACATATACGACGTCGGTAGTGGCAAGGTAAACATCAATTTCGCCAATCCTGAGAATTTTACCGGGTTTGGGGGGGCGTCATCTACGCCTGCGATTAATACAATTTTGAATGGCGCTAACGCCGATTCTGACCCGTCTTTGCATCTACAAATCAATCCTTCAGGCGAGCTTGGCTCGGTGACGATGCAAACAACGTTTACAGAGTTTGCCAAGCCTTTCTTAGACGTCTCGTTTACACTTTACGATATTGACATTTCGGGAGTAAGCAGTTGGCAAGACTCTGTCAGGTTGGTCGGTTTCGGTGAGAATGGCACGACTATTTTGCCAACTTTTAATATCCTCGGTTCGACTCCTCAACAGATAGGTGCCGATACACTTGCCGGTGAGTCTCCGGCAAACAATGATGAAGCTACGGGCAACGTTGAAGTTAGCTTTAAAGGCATTGATGGGTTCGACTTAACCTTTGCCGATGGTCCTGCTTTAAGTTTGGCCGACCAAAACAGCCACGGTATTGGCGTAGGTGATATCGAAGTTACCGCTGTTCCTGAACCGATGTCTGTTCTTGCAGTTGTGGCGTTTGGTGCTGTTGCTGCTGGCAGTGCCCTGAAGAAGAAAAAGCAGAACGTGTAATCTGGCTTTGCTGACGCTGCTTGTATTCAAAAGCTCTTTAGCGCGCGTTAAAGAGCTTTTGACTCTGTGCATAAATCGCTCAATGATTAAACGCTAGTCATTTGACGCTGGGTGAAACGAGCGAACTGTGACCGGCCTAGAGAACCATCAGCCTTGCAAACTTGTTTGATTAGCACTGGCGCCTAATCCCTAGAACTGCTTAGCGCCGCGTCATAGGTTGAGCGATTCTACTTCAGTGCTACAGCTTCGTTCCACACTCAGGGCAAAAAGTGTGGCTAGAGGGAATCTTAACCCCACAACTGCTGCAGTACATTAATTTAATCGTTTGCACATCGGGTGATTTTTGGGGGAGTCCTAGCATCTGGGCATTGCTCTTACCTGGAGCGACCATGGGGTAGCAATTTTCATCTTTGCGCACGTGAACATCCATCAAAACCGGGCCATTGTAGGCGAGCATTTCGGCGATCGCAGTTTGCAAATCAGCTTTGTCTTGCACCACGATGCCCTTAACACCGTAAGCTTTAGCCAGCATTTCAAAATCAGGCATTCCCGACTGCATGTTAGAGGATGAATAGCGCTCCCCATAGAAAGCTTGCTGCCACTGACGGACCATCCCTTGCCAGCCATTGTTGATGATGACAGTTTTGACATTGATGCCGTATTGCGCCAGGGTTCCTAACTCTTGCGGATTCATCTGGAAGCTAGCATCACCACTGATGCAAATTGTCACCTCATCGGGATGAGCTACCTGCACCCCCATCGCGGCTGGCATGCCAAACCCCATCGTGCCGAGTCCCGCACTCGAAATCCAGCGACGCGGACCATTCTTGAGGAACTGGGCTGCCCACATTTGGTGTTGCCCCACATCGGTGGTGTAGTAAGCCTGAGGCGCTTGACGACACAATTCCACAATGACCTCTTGCGGAGAAATCATGTCGTCATAGGTCGGCACCACCAACGGGTAGTCATCTCGCCAACGCTGAATGCGATCGCGCCAGGCCCGAGTTTGTTCGGGGTCAGCAGGCTTATCGGCTGTATGTAAACGACTGAGTAAGTTTTGTAAAACGCGGCGCACATCACCCACGATAGGCACGTTGGGAGTGCGATTCTTGCCCACTTCTGCCGGGTCAATGTCGATGTGAATGACCTTAGCGTGGGAGGCAAACTCATCCAACTTACCGGTCACGCGATCGTCAAAGCGCGCACCTACCGCAATCAACAAATCACATTCACTGACGGAAAAATTGGCATAGGCAGTGCCATGCATCCCTAACATGCCAACCGAGAGAGGATGATGTTCATCAAAAGCCCCTTTGCCCATCAGCGTGGTTGTTACCGGAATCGCAAAATACTCAGCTACTTCCTTGATCTCGGCATGAGCACCGGCGGTAATCGCGCCGCCGCCGACGTAGAGCAACGGCTGCTTTGCCCGGCGCAGTAGCCGAATGGCGTGTTCAATTTGCCGAGGATTGCCCTTCACCGTCGGCTTAAATCCGGGGATATGCACATCTCCGGGTTCTACGGGAATGTAATCAAACTCTTCGAGACCAACATCTTTAGGCACGTCGATCAGCACCGGACCGGGACGCCCGCTTTGGGCAATGTAAAAGGCCTCAGCCACCACTCGCGCCATATCTTGAGGCGATCGCACCACGTAGGAATGCTTCACAATAGGCAGCGTAATGCCAAAGATGTCGGTTTCTTGGAACGCATCGGTCCCGATGGCGGGGCGGGGTACCTGCCCCGTAATCACAACCATGGGAATTGAATCCATCGCGGCGGTAGCAATGCCCGTCACTAAATTAGTTGCACCGGGCCCAGAGGTGCCAAAACAAACGCCCACTTGGCCCGTTGCCCGCGCATAGCCATCGGCCGCGTGGGAAGCTCCCTGCTCATGCCGCACCAGAATGTGACTAATTTCTCCCCGTTCTTCTGCTTTGTAGAGTTCGTCATACACGGGCAAAATGGCCCCGCCTGGGTAGCCAAAAATATGCTCAACCCCATGACGTACAAGGCTATTAATTAGAGCAAAGCCACCAGTTACTCGTTGAGCAGTCACGTTATCAAGTGCTTTAACAGAAGTTGTCATGGACTTAGTGAACACACGCGCTTAAGTGGGCAAAAGTTATTGCCAGTTTGTGCTGTACGAAACTGTTGAGAAGCACAAAGTAGCAGTCAGGACTTTCACTATAGTACGAGATTCATCTGACACCAATATGAACGCTCAAGTTCTCTTTATGAGATTCTTGAAATTATTTATGGGCCGACTGTTGAGACAGTACCAGACAGGAAGATACTCCCTGAGGAATCACTCACCGTCGCCTTTATAACAGTAATATTTCAACCATTTAGGGCCTCCTGATCCAACAATTCGGGTGATGCCCGAGTTAGAGTTTCATGACACTTTGTAGGGGAGTAAAGGAGAGTAAATTAGTCGGCAGTGCTGATGAACCAGTGGCTCGTTGTCACCCTAAGGGATCGGCTTGAAAATAAAGTACGCAGACAAGACTGTAGCAGGGGGGCTGGGTAGCAGAGTCGGTGGGAGGTTATTTCAGCGCCACTCCCTAAGCGTCTGGTCAATCATCAAATGCTTGGCGTTGCTGTACTAACAGTTCTTGAATGCCTGTTTCTGCCAAATCGAGCAGTTGATTCAGCTGCGATCGCGAGTAACTGCCTTCTTCTGCAGTGCCCTGCACTTCAATAATGTCTAAATTGCTGTTGAGCACTACATTGCAATCTACTGCAGCGGCGACATCTTCTTCGTATTTCAGGTCGAGCAAGGCTTCCCCTTCAACAATCCCCACGGAAATAGCAGCCACTTCGTTGGCTAAAGGCATTGCTGCTAAGTCTCCGCTGGCGATGAGTTTCATCAGTGCGTGCTTGAGTGCCACATAGCCGCCGGTGATCGAAGTCGTGCGCGTACCGGCATCAGCCTGCAGAACATCGGCATCTACCGTAATGGTGCGTTCACCCAAGGCGCCAAAATCAAGGGTTGACCGCAGGCTGCGCCCAATCAGTCGTTGAATTTCTTGGGTGCGGCCTGACAGCTTCATGAGTTCACGTCGCTGGCGTTCGGGTGTGGCACCAGGCAGCATGCGATATTCTGCGGTCAGCCAACCCCGCCCCGAATCCCGTAAAAAGGGGGGCACACCATCTTCAATCGAGACCGTGCAGAGCACTTGAGTATTGCCACAGCGAGTTAAAACAGAACCGGCAGCAAACTGGGTGAAATCAAGCTCAAAGGAAACGGGTCGCAGCTCGTTTGCTTGTCGACCATCGGGACGCTGCCATGCCATAGATACTGCCTCAACTTGCCCAAACCTCACTCAGAATACCTGAGAATAATGACCCGTTAGAAGGGCCAGAGGATCAACCATCCTCCTGAGAGTCAATTTTGTATGGCTTTTTCCTGCTTGCGGCCATTTGGCATTCCGTACGCTGCTATCATCAGACTTCAGAAAATCTCTTCAGCTTTGTCCTGGTTCACCATAGGCCATGCCGTTCGCCTCTGCATAGCGGTGCATAAACCGCATCAAGCGTTCCCAGTAATCTTCTCGGTCAATGGTGAGAGTACATTCTACTTGCTTGAGATCGTCACCCTCAGGCCCGCTAAAAATAAACTTGACGCCTGATGGTTCGATGGTGATTACCCCTTCACTATCCGTCAGTTTCAACGCCTTAGAAAAGCGACTACGAAAACTTTGAAACTGTTCGATCGCCTTCAGTTGTTCAAACAGCAGCAACACCACACGCGCCCCTGTCGCCTGATCTTGGCGCAAGCTGACATTGCTGATTTCCTCATGAATACCGTCGTAAAACTCAACCCTAGGCACTTCAGAAGTCATGGCGCATCTAACCAACTCAGATATTTAGTATACCGAGAGGCGGTTTAGCGCCCGAGTCGATAGCCTTTGCCATACACAGTGTGAATCAGGGGAAGCGTGCCCTTAGGTTCAATTTTGCGCCGCAGTAAGCGCATCTGAGCTGCCAATACATTACTGGCAGGTTCTTCCATATCAGCCCAAACCGCCTGATGAATCTGGTTGCGGGTCAAAACTTGGTCTGGATAGCGCAAAAAATAGCTGAGCAACTGCGTTTCTTTTTCCGAGAGTTCAATCGTTTCACCCTGACGAGAGGCGAGCTGATTGGCTTCATCCAGTTCTAGATCGTCGTAGTACAGCTTGGGCGATCGCGCTGAGGTCTCTAACTGAGGGGGCCGCCGCAGTAATGCCCGCACCCGTGCCAAGAGTTCGCGCAGTTCAAAGGGTTTAATGATGTAATCATCGGCTCCAGCATCCAACCCTTCCACGCGATCGTCTAGGGTATCTTTGGCCGTGAGAAACAGAACCGGGGTCGCATCGCCCCGCGATCGCACCTGTTGGCAAATTTCTAAACCGCTGCAGTGCGGCAACATCCAATCTAAAATCAGCAGGTCATAACTGTGTGTCGTAGCCAGTTGTTTACCGGCTTGCCCATCAAAGGCCAAATCAACTTGGTAGCCTTCTCGCATCAACACACGACTCAAAGGCTCAGCTAATTCGGCTTCATCATCAACCAGCAAAATTTTCATCAATCGTCTGCAGATTTGCCAACCTGAGCTATGACCAGCATACGATGTCTGCAGTCATCAACGAGTTCAGCCCGTTTGCTGCCTGCAGGCTACAGGAGAACACAAGAGTACTTGGGCCTAAACGGCAATTTCGTCAAAGCGATAAATCAGCACACCCGATTGGGGATGATTATCGATGGCAACATAGCCAGAACGGGCCATTTCACTGAGCAAGGCTTCAGCTTCTTCAAAGCTAAAACCCGTTTCAAGTACCGCTTGGGTGACTGAGAGTTGACCGGCATTTTGCTTAGCCGCCCGCAAGAGTTGCACCATCTTTTGCTCGCGGGTGAGCGATCGCTGCGTTTGAGTGGCGGCGATCGGTTGGTTGAGCACATCATAGAGGTCATTGCCATACACCGAGCGCAAGCGCCGGAGCTCATGTTCTTCAGTCATGCCAGGCACTAAAAATACGTCCACAAATTGCCCAATGCCAAAGAGCCCCAGCGTAAAGAACCAGATTAAACCACTGGTAATTTTGCCGTTGTAGAGCCGGTGCAAGCCAGAAAATCCAAAGAAGCCGCCCAACCAAAGCAGATAAGACAGCGTCAACCGTTGATGGCTAGCAGAGGAGGGCATAGCTGTTATTCCTTGAAAAATCAACTACCTGATCCTAGTGATTTCAGACAAGGCACCTCATCGTGAAATCACCCTGCCTAGAGTAGGGATTTTTCGGCAAAAAATTTTATGAAGCTGATGAGTGCTCATCACTTGCACCGTCTCAGACTGCGATCGCATCCGACCAGTACCGTGCGGACAAACTTGCACACCGTTTTCTAGAGCGGCGCGGGGGCAGCGGAGCAGCGGAGCCAAAAACCAGAAGAATAGCCAGACTTCTGCCGTCGAGCACTAGGGCCTGTCATCCGGTCGCTGTTAAACCCTGATAGTGAGAAGAATGCAGGCCCTAGTTGGTTGCCGAGATGCGGGCGCGATAATGCTTGTTCCGTAAGGCTTCTAGATTTAATTGATGACGCGCCCTAGGCCAGCAAGTCACCAAAACCTTGCTCAATTCCCCACGATTCCTTCAGAATTTCTCGAAATGTGGCGGACTGATACAGCATCGGCTCGCGTAATTTCCCCAAGAGAGTCTGAGCATCTTCTTGAGAAAGCGGCTGCACCTGCAGGTCTTCGACCAGCAGCCCAAATTGCTGTTCAAGGGGAAGCTCTTTTCTTAAGTTCATCAGGAGCCCCTTTAAGCTCCTTTACAAATAGGAATTCAACATTTATTGACAATAGTTCGCAAGTCTAGCGATTGGTTGCTGTCGAACTACACTTCTCCCCAACCAGGATGTACCCGTCGCATGATCGGACTATACGCTTTGAAATAGGCCACTGAGCCGGCCTGCCGCAGAGCGGCTTTGAGGGCCGTGTCGGCGCCCAGGCAGTTTTGACACACTGGATGGTTGACGCGTAAGCGATTGAAATCTTGTCGCAACTGGCACGCAGGGCTGCCAGCCAAGATCTCTGTCAGGGGGGTCTCGGTAACATTGCCGAGGGGAATTTGGCCTTCAAAGTCTTTGCAGCAAGGGACGACTGTGCCGTCATAAAGAACGCCTGCCTGTTGAGAAGCGCCGTTGCAATATCCCCATTGAGCTGATGTGATGCCAGCAGTTTCAACATTGCCCCAACTATCTAGGGGAAACGTTTCTAAAACCAACTTGGGATGTAGCGGAATCAACTGCCAGCGGCCAGGACGGAACCGCCGGATAGCGCGATAAATCTGGGACCAGTCAATATCTTCATCGGTGAAATCGCCCAGCAGGCGCTCGGCCCAGGTCGTTAATTCGGTCACCATTTCAGCTTTGCCATCGATAATGTCCAGCGGTTTGTGGGGCACTAGGAACGGATGGGGCGTGGTGTCTAAGAGCTTGACGTGAACTCGGGTTGGCGAGGTCGGCGATTGCAGATTTGCTTGTACATATTGAGTAATACCGGCAAAGTAAGCCTCAGACTGTAACCGTGGCGGTGCACCCCGTAGCTGAAACGTATGAGGGTCAGGCGTCTGCAGTGAAATCGTGACCTTGGGCACCTGCGATTGCACCAACCGCTCAATATGGTTTGGCACCAGGTGAAAGGTACTGCCATTCGTGGTCAAATGCAGCTGTAGCGATCGCTCCACAGCATTTTGAATGCCGGCAAAAATATGCGGATAAATAAATGGCTCTCCCATCAGGTGAAAGGTGACGATGCGAGCGAGTTGGTGATCGGCGATCGTCTGCAGCAGATTGTCGAGCAACTCGAACGACATATGCCCTCGCCGCCGCGCCATGATGGCGTCTGGGCAAAACTCACATTTGAAGTTGCAGACGTTAGTAACTTCAATGTGCAAGCGATCGAGCTGGCGCATAAGCAAAAAGTCAGTAGTTTTGGCCCTACACTAGCAAGGAAGCTCTCGTTCTATATGAGGAATACATAAACGTTCGTTGAGTGAGTTGCACCTAGGGTTGAGATTAGGGACCTGCCAGTTAATGACCTACCTGACCGATGCAGTGGCAATGGCGCTCAATCGGTCAGCCTGATAGCCAAGAGCCCTCAGAATTCAAATTTGCAACCCTTTTCAGACCAGGGCTTGAGCGATCTTAAATGGCCTGACCTAAATGCAGCTTGCTATCGGAGCCGAGCCGAGTCGTGAGCCTGATAGCTGGATTTAACCGACGCAACGCGTCTCCATCAGCAGGAAACTCAGGATCGGGAATTTAATCATGGGCCGGTTTTTCCCTCTCGGGAGGGGTGCCGTAGGCGGGGTGGGTTCGAACCCCTCGCCTACGGCACCCCACCCCGCTGCCCCTCCCAGGAGGGGAAAGGTTATCCGGCTTGGCCCCAGTCATTTATTTAATCCTCATCCCTAAGAAACATCCCCCTTTTCTCATGAGTCCTGCTCGCAGGCAAGCTGGCCGCCTTAAACGCGTTGGATGGATGGATCAAGCTGGGATGTGCTCAAACTAGGTCTGTGGAGAGCCGATTGGCTAGCCATTGCCTGAACTGTTGCCCATATCGCTTGAGACACAGCCAGGGTTAAAGATGCGAAATCTATCAGGTTTTGCGCTTCAGCCGTGTATGGATATCCAGGCTTTTGGCAACGTGATTGCGCTGCTTCAAATATTCTTTTTTCAGAACATTCTAAATCGTGTCAAATATGCAATCCGCAACCAGGATTTGGGTAAACAAGAAAACTAGCGGGTGCATCTCAGAAAAGCCGGATTACTCATCATTGTGCGTGTAGACTCTGTTAACTTTGAAGGAATTGAGGGATGAATGCTCAGGTGACTTACACAGTGGCTGACACCCAGACAAACCCTTTGTTTCCGCTAGAGCGCCAATTGCGATGGTTGCTACCGACTAATCTCTACGCTGCCGCGTGGGTAGATCCCTCACCGTCAATGTTGACTAGGGTTTTTGAGCATTTGCGCACGCTGCAGCACGTTTTAATTGACTATGTGCCTCGCCATGTTTGTGATCAGCCCCCTGAACCTGGCAACCCTCGCTACAACTGGCAAGAAGGAACCCTTCTATTTACCGATTTGGCCGGCTTTACCCCCTTGCTAGAAGCTTGCTCAGCCGAAGGTCTGAATGGTGCTGAGGTGCTACTGCGGGTACTGAATAATTATTTCTCCGGCATGATTGAGATCATCAGCAAGTCGAGTGGCGATTTGCTGGAATTTACCGGTGATGCCTTGCTGGTGCAGTTCACCACGGGAGAGCCGCAACGAGATATCGCTCAGGCCATCAATACCGGCTTGCGGATGCAACGAGCCATGACGCCGTTTCAGCATATTCAGACGCATCGGGGAGAGTTATCGCTGAATATGCGCGTGGGCATTCACACTGGTCGGTATGTCACGGCGGATATTGGCACCCCTCAGCGGATGGCGCATGTGCTGCTCGGGCGAGCCGTAACGCTGGCGAAGCAAGCCGAAGGCTCAGGTCGCATTCAACAGGTGGCGTTAACCGAGACCGTCAAGGCTCAGTTGGGCGATCGCGTATCTCTGCAACCGACGGCCACTGATCATTGGTTGGTGATCGACAATCTCAGTGACGAAGAACTCGGTGAGTATGAAATTACGGTAGCCCGGCGACGTAGCACTTCTATATTTTTTGACCGTAGCGTCTCAGGTTTAATCGGGGAAATTGAAACCGCGATCCAGCGTGTAGAGCCCCTGGCCAGTTACATGCCCCGGTCAGTCCTACAGTTGATCATTGACACCGCTTCTGAGCGGCGCATTTCTCCGGCGTTGCCGACGGTGGCGGTGGCTTTTGTCAATCTTATGGGATTACCAGAGTCGGTAGACGATGCCCGACCTGAAGAAACTGCCGCGATCGTCGATTGCTTTTCTCAAGCTTTTTCCCTTATTAACGGCATCGTTGAACTGAAGGGCGGGATTTTACAAAAAGTCACTTACCATTCAATCGGGTCAGAAATGCTGATTCACTTTGGTGTGCTCAACCCTGATCCGAGTGATCCGCATCGAGCGGCAACGGCGATGACGATGATTCGGGATGTGGTGCAATCCATTAAACCGCCTACCGTACAGGGCCAGCCCATTCGTCTTACTTGTCGCATTGGGCTCACCTATGGCGCGGTCTTTGCGGCAGAGATTGGCGAGCGGCGCGGGCGGCGAGAATTCAATATACTGGGAGACACCGTGAATACGGCATCACGCATCATGAGCCGCGCTGGAGAGAACGAAATTTGGATAAATCAAGCCATGGCTAGCCATATCGAGGCTGACTTTGCCACCGTGCCGCTCGGGGCCATGAGCTTTAAGGGCAAAGTGCAACCGCAACCAATCTTTGCGCTCACTCATGCCAAGGGTGAATGACGGACGCAAAAGAGGATAATAAAGAGGCTCATCTTTAGTATCGCGATCGCCCATGTCTTTATCTGCTGCGGCTATTCCCCTCGACACTATCCGCTATAACGAGCAAGGGTTGGTGCCAGCCATCGTGCAAGACTATTTGGATGGCACGGTTCTTATGATGGCCTGGATGAATGCGGAGTCCCTCCAAAAAACGCTGGAAACTGAAGAAACTTGGTTTTGGAGCCGCTCTCGTCAAGAGCTTTGGCATAAGGGGGCGACGTCCGGTCACTTACAAAAGGTCCAAACGGTACGCTACGACTGTGACAGCGATGCCCTCTTGGTGACAGTGCAGCAGATAGGCGATATTGCCTGTCATGTCGGGGAGCGTAGTTGCTTTCATCAAATCGATGGGGCGGTGGTGGCCCCGCCCGCTGATACGTTATCCCAAGTGTTTGCGATTATTCGCGATCGCCAGCAAAATCCTCAATCAGAGTCTTACACCAATAAACTCTTGCAAGGGGGCGATAACAAAATTCTCAAAAAAATTGGTGAGGAAGGTGCCGAAGTAGTCATGGCTTGTAAGGACGATGACCCTGACGCGATCGCGGGAGAAGTCGCTGACTTGTTCTATCACACCTTAGTGGCTCTGGCGCATCACCAGGTTGACCTCAAAGCGGTCTATCAAAAACTGCAGTCCCGCAAAAGATAAGGCATCTCCAGAGGCTGTTTTGCTCAAGGGCGTCAAGCACTCTGCAGCCAGAACAGTTAGAACTTATGGCCCTGTGCATTTTGGTCAAGGAGATCCCGTTTGCTTTGGGGGAACAGAGAATAGGGATTAGGGAACAGAGTGTGCTTGATCTGACTGCATGTCGCTGTAAGCAGTTGCATGCGAGTTTGGCCCCTTGCTCCCTAAGACTGCGAAAATCGGATGTAGCACCTGCCAGATGGCGAGAATTTAAGGTGCTTTGGCGTCAAGCGAGTCAGAGGGCCACAGCCCCTAACCGGCAAAGTTAAGGCAAGTGCTGTCATGCTCAATTGATGGATGCCAGCCCCTAAAACAAAAAGTAGCGTTGGGCCATGGGTAACACATCAGCCGGTTCACAGGTCAGTAACTCGCCGTCAGCCCGCACCTCATAGGTTTCGGGATTAACCTCCATATGGGGCTGATAGGTGTTGAGCTTCATATCGGCTTTGCTAAGGTTGCGGATGGTATGAACGGCCTCGGGCGGTTTTTGCAGACCGATTTGGGCCGCAATACCGGCGTCCACCGCCGCTTTGGACATGAAACTGACGTTGGTAGCGGCGATCGCCCCGCCGTAGCTGCCAAACATAGGCCGCATGTGAACCGGTTGCGGGGTGGGGATGCTGGCATTAGCGTCACCCATTTGTGCCCAGGCGATCGCGCCGCCCTTAATCACAATTTCGGGCTTGACGCCAAACATCGCCGGTTTCCAGAGACACAGATCCGCCAGTTTGCCCTCCTCCACAGAGCCAATAATATGAGAAACGCCGTGGGTGATGGCAGCGTTAATGGTGTATTTTGCAATATACCGCTTGGCTCGTTGATTATCGTTGCGATCGCTGTCTTCTGACAGAGCGCCCCGCTGCACCTTCATTTTGTGGGCGGTTTGCCAAGTGCGAATGATGACTTCCCCCACCCGGCCCATCGCCTGAGAGTCGGACGAAATCATGCTAAAGGCCCCCAAATCGTGGAGGATATCTTCGGCGGCAATGGTTTCACGGCGAATACGGGATTCGGCAAAGGCCACGTCTTCAGGAATGCTGCGACTGAGGTGGTGACACACCATCAGCATGTCGAGATGTTCTTCCAGTGTGTTGGTGGTGTAAGGGCGCGTTGGGTTAGTCGAGGAGGGCAACACATTGCTCTCACCACACACTTTGATGATATCTGGAGCGTGGCCACCGCCCGCGCCCTCCGTGTGATAAGTGTGAATCGTCCGGCCCTTAAAAGCCGCAATCGTGTCTTCGACAAACCCCGCCTCATTCAACGTGTCGGTATGGATGGCCGTCAGCACGTCATAGTCTTCCGCTACGCTGAGGCAGGTATCGATCGCGGCTGGCGTCGTGCCCCAGTCTTCGTGCAGCTTCAGGCCCACAGCTCCGGCTTCTACTTGCTCCCGCAGTCCCGGCTGGAGCGCACTGTTGCCCTTACCCATAAAGCCAAAATTGAGCGGAAAGGCGTCGATCGCCTGATACATGCGCCAAATGTGCCAAGAGCCAGGGGTACAGGTCGTCGCATTTGTCCCGGTGGCCGGTCCTGTTCCCCCGCCAAACATTGTGGTCACCCCAGAGGCGATCGCGGTTTCAATTTGCTGCGGACAAATGAAGTGAATGTGAGCGTCAATGCCGCCCGCCGTGAGGATCATGCCCTCGCCAGCGATCGCTTCCGTACTCGGCCCCACAATAATGTCCACATCATCCTGAATGTAGGGATTGCCCGCTTTGCCAATTTTGGCGATGCGCCCGTCTTTGAGACCCACATCGGCTTTGACAATACCCCACCAATCGAGAATCAGCGCATTGGTGATGACGGTATCCACCGCCCCATCGGCTCGTGAAATGGGCGACTGACCCATGCCATCGCGTAGCACCTTGCCACCGCCAAATTTCACTTCGTCGCCATAGTTCGTGAAATCTTGTTCGACCTCAATAATCAACTCGGTATCGGCCAACCGCACGCGATCGCCCACTGTGGGGCCATAGGTTTCAGCATAGGCGCGGCGATCCATGCGGTAGCTCATGGGCAATCCTCAAAAATGCAATTCACAGCAAACTGTAGAGGCAATGGGCAACATTAGCCGCTAAATTGCCTACAGCCGGAAATATTCTACGGCGACTTGCTGTGGAAGAGAGCGATTTACCGCTATTTGTAACGATGATGAGATAAGCGCAGCAGAGCTTCTCACTTACGAACCTAGAAGGATCGACACCAATACTTATATCTCTGAATATATCTTATGAATTGATATGGGCGTGCCGTATAGACAATGTGCCGCATATTTGCCAGATTCAGAGAAATATGAGAAATATATGGCGTAAAATCTTATTATCTAAGTAATTTCAAAATGATGGACTGAAATTGTTACTCTGACAAGAGTTGAAATTTTCAAAATTTAGACATAATTCTAATAGTTGCTAGATATGAGAAAGGATATTGCTCCGATAATGGGTGGAATTGTTTGTCTTCTTGCTGGAGTTATTATTGGATGGACAGGATATAACTATAGAATAGAGAATAGAAATCAACAGACTAATAGCAGAAAAATTATATTATTTAACGACTTTTATGCAAATGTAAGCACAAGTCTTGTATCGATTGCCATAACTGTTTTATTTATTGACCAATTGAATCGTATCCGCCTCACTCAACAAGAGAGGGAATCATTAAAGTTACAAATGGGTAGTCCAAATGAATTTTTTGCGATTGAGGCCACCCGAATATTGCGAAATCGGGGTTGGTTGACTAATGGTTCTCTCCGGGGCTCTAATCTGAGTATTGCAAGTTTAAGGGAATCCGAGCTTCAGAATGCTGATTTACGAAACTCTAATCTCAGCAAAGCTAATCTACAGGGCGCTAACCTTGAAGGTGCAGATTTACGTGGAGCTAATCTAGAGATGGCCGTTCTAGATAACGCTATTTTGAATGGAGTTTTGATCGACAATCATACAAAGATGAGTAATAAATGGCATCTTGTGTGGAAACTGGTTAACGAAGAGGTTTATGGTCAAGACTTTAAAGGTGTAGATCTACAGAATGCTGTTTTACGCGACGCCAAGCTTATTGGTGTAGATCTTAGCAACTCTAACCTTAGTAACGCAGATATGCGGCAAGCCGATTTGACAAGAGCGAAATTAATTAACGCCATCTTTGATGGAGCAAATTTAGAAGGAATAAATTTTTATGATGCAAAATTAATTGATGCGAGTTTTAAGAATGTCTCATTGGTAAATGCAGATTTGCAAGAGACTACTCTTGAAAATGTAAGCCTTGAAAATGCAAATTTAACTGGTTGTAATTTTAATGAATCCAATCTAAAGAATGCAAATCTGAGGAGTTCGACGCTGACAAACAGCAAGTTTTACAGAGCTAATCTTTGTGGTGCCGACTTGAGAGGTTCAGTAAATATAGAAGAATGTGACCTTACTAGCTTTGAGTCTGACGAGTATACATTATTGCCACCTGAATATTTTCCGTAAAGTTTAGAAATAATCGAATATTCTGAATATCAAATCACTTTAGAAAATAAGAGGTAATTAGATCAATATGAGTAGATTAGATGATGCAATCTGGATTGTTGAAGAAGACACTTCAAAAAGTTCTATTGGTAATAAAAAAAGGGCACTTGTCGATGCTACATCTGTGAAATCTCAAATGCGTGAACTTCTTCGTGTTGTCAGCGCAATGTTTGATCAAGCTGATGAACTACGTGGAATGAAGTTAAGTGAGGTTGAGCTTACAGTAGAAATCAATGCTGAGGGACAAGTTAGTCTCGTAAGTGCTGGTAGTAAGACTGCCAGCAGAGGAGCAATTACTCTCAGATTTACTCGTTCTGACTTACAAGATTCATAGTGTGCTCAAAGACAGCTTGCTGGTTATTCAGGAGTAACTGTTACAAGGATTGTGACGGCAGTCCTACCCCAAAGGTATTGTTGCACCACTCACTTTATTGACGCCAAGTAAAGCAATGACGAAGAAAATATGGTGATACATTTGCTGCTAAAGCTGCTTTTTTGGCAATCGATGGAGAAATCTGCAGGATATGGCACGGACTCCTTTGTTTGGCTTCTTTGCTCGCGCCTTGCGATCTGCAACCCTGGCAAATCGTCACGGAGTACCGATCGATGAACTGCCTGAACTCCAGAGATCTAAGCAGAAAAGAAAATTGGGACGGCGAAAATTTTTGAAAAGGACCGCCTATAGCGCGGGGACGATGCTGGCAGTTGGCAGCCAAGCCTGCCGCAATTCTAGGATGGGCCAAGCAAACAATACTCCGAAAATCGCTATCGTGGGAGCGGGCATTGCAGGACTCAATGCGGCGTACCAACTCAAGCTAGTGGGCTATCACGCCACCATTTATGAAGCCTCCAGTCGAGTGGGCGGCAGAATGTATACGGTATCTGATGCCGTTGGCGAAAAGATTTGGGTGAATCTCGGAGCCGAGTATATCAATAGCGATCATGACGATATGATTGCCCTTGCCGCAGCCCTGGATATCCCTTTGCTCGATCGCTTCACTCCCGAAGAACTCGCCTTGCAAAATCTGTATTTTTTCGACGGGCGCACCCTTTCTGAGGCCGAACTCGGGGAGGCGCTGCTGCCGGTTGCCGAGCGCATCGCGGCGGACGCCGATCGCTTGGAGGAAGATTGGGAAAACGTTAGCGTCGAACTCGACGCCCTCTCAATTGCCGACTATTGCGATCGCCTGGGCCTATCGGGATGGTTGCGCGCGTTTATTGAGGCGGCGATGATCGCAGAGATGGGACTGGAAGTTGACGAGATAACGGCTCTCAACTTACTTTGGCTGACGCCGACCACCGATGCAGACGGCAGCATCAAAGCCACAGGCGAGTCGGACGAACGGTACCTGGTCCAAAACGGCACCCAGGCGATCACCGACGCACTGGCTCAAGCCGTGCAAAACCAGATTGAAACCGGAATGGCGTTGACAGCGATTCGTCACCGGGGCAATCGCTTCCGGCTCACGTTTAACGACAGCGATGTTGATGCAGATATCGTCATCCTGGCGTTGCCCTTTAGCGTTCTGCGTCAAATTCCGCTGCAGTTAGATCTCCCCGCATCCCTAAGGCAATTCATTGATGAAGTCGGGTATGGCCACAATGTCAAAGTCGCGACGGGTTACCACAGCCCAATTTGGCGCGAACAAGGATTGAGTGGCGCTGGGTATAGCGATCGCCCTTATCAAACCTTTGTGGAAACCACACAGTTACAACCCACAGCCGCAAAATCCCTCACGTTCTATTTGGGAGGAGATATTGGGTTTGACAGCCAGCGATACAGCGTCCGCAAACATGCTCGCATGTATACGCAAATGCTCGACGACCTGATGCCCGGTTTGGCAGCAGCCTGGAATGGCAAAGCTACTCGTCTGCACTGGCCAACCCATCGTTATGCGCTCGGCAGTTATGCCTGCTGGAAACCAAGGCAGTATACCGAGTTTATGCAAGATTACATTTATTTTGAGGGCGCAGAAGAACAGGAGTTTGCTGTAGGAAACTTAATTTTTGCGGGCGAACATACGAGCGATGCTCACCAAGGCTATATGAATGGGGCAGCGCAGTCAGGGCGGCTGGCTGCCAAGGCAGTTTTAAGTCGGCTGGGTAGCTTGGCGTCCTAATCGGACTTACACACAAGCCCCGTTAAATCCCCCCAATCTCGGGACTTTTACATCCGATTTCCGCAATCTTGAAGATGTATAGCGCTCCGCAATCAGGTCAGGGCAGTTGTCATTTCTGAAAGCACTACACAGTGAATGTGCTTATTCCAAACTCCGTAGGGCTCTGCCCTTCCCGAAGGGTATTCAACATTCCGCATTCTGCGATATTTCAGCGCGACTCCCTAAGGCAACCTGAGTTCGGGATCAGGAATTCGCGTGCTTTTACCCACCCCATTAGTCCCTCCCAGGCTATCCGTTAGGCATAAGCCTGGGAAAGCATTGTATAGCAGAGCTTCTAGTAATCGCTTGCAAGGGGTGGCAAGGCGTCAATGCGGGCTTCGTCGAGTCGTGGCGACTGGGGGAAATTTCGTTTTGCCCCCAGACCCCCATCGACCAGGACGAACTGCCGTCCTGGACCTCGCAGATCGAGTGATTTGTGGGAACTTGGGTAAGCTTTTGAGGCGGTTCGAGTCAATTGACGCAGTTATCGAGCGTTCCAAACTGGTCGTGAAACGATTGCGATGCCAGCAATAGGACGACTTTTATGTAAAGGATAGCTCAGGAGGGAAACGTAACGGTTTTTGTTTTAACCCGAACTGACGTTAAGGCAAGACCCCGAAGCGCATTCTACTCGTGTCACCAGGATGGGGCGAGGCTCTACGCCATTGCGATCGCCTGACCTTGAAATGCGTCCTGCCACCAACATCGCCGCTCATTTGACAAAGCTTTTTCGCAAATAGCTGCTCAAGCTATCGACGATCGTCACCATCACTAAAACAATCAGCAGCAGCGCTGAAACCTGCTGGTATTGCAAAACTCTGAGGGCGCTAATTATCTCTAAGCCAATCCCGCCAGCCCCAACCGCGCCCAAGACCATCGATGCCCGAAAGTTATATTCCCAGCGGTAAAAGGTGACATCGCCCATTTGCGGCAAAACTTGGGGCAACACGCTATGGACAATCACTTGAGGTTCAGTGGCCCCAACTGAGCGGGCGGCTTCCACGGGGGCCGGATCGCTCAGCTCAATCGTCTCCGCAAAAAATTTTCCCATCATGCCGACAGAATGTAGACCTAATGCCAACGTCCCTGGCAGTTTGCCAAATCCTACGGCAGCGACCAAAATCATCCCCAGAATGAGTTCAGGAATGGCACGAGCGATATTAAACAGCGTCCGCGTTAGGTGAAAGAGGAGCGGGTGCGGGGTGGTATTGCGGGCCGCTAAAAAACACAGCGGTAAGGAAAGACCAACCGCGATCGCAGTTCCAGCAATGCTCATGGCCAGCGTATCCACAATGGGCCGAATCCACTGAGGCAAGCGGCTAAAATCTGGAGGCCACATTTCGCCCAGCAGCTGGGAGATCGCCGGTAAGCCGGCAACTAACCGCTCGCCATCGAATAATCCCACCACCACAAAACTGACACTGATAACGACACCCAGCAGGGAAGTCCGCATCAGTTGCCGTGTCCACCCCCGCTGATATTGACGCAGCAGACGATTAACGGATTCACCAGGAATAGAGTCGGGGGGGATGTTCATGAGGGGTTGATGCACTACTGCACAAATTCACCCAGGTCGAGTCCCAATTGCTCGCCCGCTTTGCGGATGCCGTCGTAGTCCTCATCCGTCATTGCGGCAAAGCCATCGGCCTTAAAGGGAGCGAGAATAGTTTCATCATCAAGGCTGAGAAAGGCGGCGCGAATGTCGGCTTTGAGCTCAGGGGCTAAATCGGCACGCAGGGTCCAGGGATACTGGGGAATCGGCTCCGACTCAGCAATCACGACGACCTGACTCGGGTCGAGGGTACCGGCTGCAACCAAGGCATCAAAAATCGGCCGACTGAGTCCACCCGCCTGAGCGTTGCCGTTTTGGACCGCCAGAGCAACCGCATCATGAGCGCCCAAGAAAACGGCTTCGTAGTCTTCGCCAGCGGTAAGGTCAGCCTGGGCCAGCGTCAGTTCTGGAAACAGGCGACTGGAGGTAGAGGCTGGATCGCCTAAGGCTACCGTTTTACCGGCAATATCGGCAAACTCATCGATGCCCGCTTCAACATTGCCAATAATGACAGAAGTATAGGTGGTCGAGCCGTCTTTCAGCCGAGCGGCAAAGGGCTCAATGTCGCTCTTGGTTTTAGCCAGCACGTAGGACAGGGGACCAAAGTAGGCGAGATCAATGCGCCCGTTACGGGCGGCTTCGATCATGGAAGAGTAGTCGGTGGTGACCACCAGCTCGATTTCTTTATCGAGGGTTGCAGCGAGGTAGTCAGATAAACCTTGGTTGTCCTGAATGATGGTAGCGGCGTTTTCGTCGGGCAGTAAGGCCACGACTAGCTTAGTAGGATTGCTATCGGCGGCGGCTTGATCGGAGGCGCTATCGGCGGTGACGTCTACAGTAGCGGCACCGCTGCAGCCTGCGATCGCTACCAAGCCCGTTAAAACGATGCCAGAGAAACCTTGTGTCACCTTAAGTTCAATCATGATGGTTCAATGCTTTGGCGTTAATACTGTGCTCTAATCCTTTGGCAGGCGCTTTTGTGCCTGATCTTGCCAAAATAATCTAACGTAAAAACCGGCGTTTCTAGCCTGACCGACGGGATTGATGGGTGCGGGAGATCCCTGCTGTAGCCCTGCTCTAATCCACTGGTCAGGATTCATTGAGGAGATGAGTCGACTGTTCTGTCGGGGGTGCTGGTTGTCCTGACGAAGGATGATAAATCTGCTCTAAATCACGATCGCTCACCTGATCAGGGGGCGCATCAAAAACGACGTGCCCTTGGGCTAGGCCGATGATGCGATCGCCATAGGTCATGGCAAATTCCACCTGGTGTAGGCTCACAAGTGCCGCAATGCCATCGGTTTTGCAGATAGTGCGTAGTAATGACAAGACACCATGAGCCCTGGCGGGATCGAGGCTGGCAATAGGTTCATCAGCCAGTATGAGCCGGGGTTGCTGGGCCAGGGCTCGGGCAATGCCCACCCGCTGTTTTTGACCACCGCTCAGATTTTTGACGGGGGTGAGGGCCTTATCAATCAAGCCGACCCGCTGCAAACAGTCGAGGGCGAGTCGCTGGTCTGATCGCGATAAGGGCAGCAGGCTACGCCAAAAAGAATAATAGGCCAGCCTGCCCATAAGCACATTTTGGAGGGCTGACTGACGCTCGATTAGTTGGTGCTGTTGAAAGATCATGCCGGTTTGCTGCCGATGCGATCGCACCGCGTCAGCATCGATTAAGGGGTGCAGATCCTGATCGGTTCCACCACCCAGCCCACTGACCCAGATGCTGCCTTGGCTGGGCGGGATGAGGTAATTAATCGTCCGCAGCAACGTCGATTTACCGGCTCCCGATGCCCCCAAGACAACCGTAAACTCGCCCCGATTGAGCTGTAGCGAAACCGATTGGAGCGCCACAGTCCCATCTACGTAGGTCACGCCAATATTGTTTAGTTGGATCATTGCCGGGTTATCTGTTCCGGACCCAAGGCTCATGGAGACACCATTTTGAAATCGAGGGCTAAGGGGGGTAAGGGAGCGGAGAGGAAAGATGTGCAGTCGAGTTTTAGAGAATCGATATAAGTGGCTTTTCCTGGTTCTCTGCCGAAACTGCCAACGCTGGCACTTTGGTGATCGCTCAAAGATACGCTGAAGTCGTCAACGAGCAACGATGTGCTAGCTAGGGACGAAATACGCGATTGAAAAACTCCTTGCGGTAGCGACGGTAGATATCGAAGTCCTTGTCCAGGGTCGCGATCGCAGCAATGTTCAAACGCTCAGAGATCGCAATTAGCGCCAAATCCGGAAAGTCGCCGGGCAGATCGGCATATTGTTCATTCAGTTCTGCTATCCGGCCAAAGTCTTCTGCTAACAAAGGTTTGCAGATGTAAATACCTTGTGCCAGATGGTTCAGAAATTCATTCTGCACCTGCCAACTTGACGAAAGTAGCCACATCACTTCAGTAACGCAGCCCACTGTCGTGATCAGGCGAGCAGTACAGCTATTGAAAAAATCAACAACCGGGTCATGGTAACGATCAGCGGCATCGTAGAACGCGACAAGCAGTCCAGTATCCACCAAAATGTCAGGAGGTAACGTCATGATTTAGATCGATGCCGAGCGCGAATCCGTTCATCAATGATCTGCCGACGAGTGTCTCTGTCGGATAGCCCACCTATCGAAAGTAAATGCTGAGGCATACCTCCCATACGTTCTAAAACAGTCTGCGGAGGTTCTGCATTAACGACTTCCCGTTGAATAAGCTGCACCAAATAACTCAGCAACGCCATTTGCTCAGACAGTGGCAATTTTTGTACTTGTGAGAAAAGTTCTTGGGCTTGCATCTTAAATGGAAAACGATGAACGTGTACCGTTGATCAGGGGCACTCATATTATTATGCTGCCATGGCAGTATCAGAGGGGCGCAGTTTCTGCCTATCCTCGACAAACTTACACAGACCCAAATCCCTTGCCTTGAGTACCATAGCGCACCGTCCGGAAACTCACGGCGTTAGTGTAAGGACTGTACAAAGTATAAGTTGCTTTTCCCGACTCTCTGCCGACACTGCCCACGCCAACAATTTGGCGATCGCGCACTGTCTGGGTCATGGTCTGCGCTGGGGCATCCAACGTTGTCACGGTAGAAGTCACCGCCCCTGCCGGAATTTGCAGTTGAAAGGTCTGTCCCGATCGCCCACAAAATAGCGTGTTGGCATCGGCTCGCAGCAGTCGATCTAGCAGTTGCATGGGCGGCGTTTCCGGCGTCAACCGGTCATGGCACCCCACCGAACTACCGTGAATCAGCAGGCAGTCGAATTCAAAGAAGCCAAAATCCAGCGATCGGAGCCACTGCACCGTCGGCCGCGACACCGATTGCCAGAGTTGTTCAACGCCAGCGGGACCAGTCTGCTTTAACAATTCGGTGGCCTCTGGGTCACTGCCCATGCCATGCAGATTAAAGCACTGTTCCTCCCACCAGCCGATGCAGACCTGCGGCGTAAGTTCAGACTGGCGGGGCTGACGTACCCGCTGCACCAGCGCTTCACATTGCGGATGGAGACCGACCAGATCACCCAATATATAGAGCGCTTCCACCTGCTGGCGGACTCGCTTGAGATCAGCAAGCACCGCTTCATAGGCAGAGAGATTGCCGTTAATGCCAGAAAGAATAGCCCAATGGGTCATGGGAAAAGGGGTGAGGTGAGGGGTAGGTGAGGTGGGGGGATGAGTAGGTGGGGTGGGGGGATGAGTAGGTGGGGTGGGGGGATGAGTAGGTGAGGTGGGGGGATGAGTCGGTGGGGTGGGGATGGGTAGGAGGGTAAGACCAGTGCTGTGAAACAGCGCTACGTACTAAAAGAGCATTGGGGAGTGACGAAAGAAAATTTACCATCGCAAGGAAGGCATCGGCATCACGCAAACCTGTTGCCTATTCCCTATTGCCTATTCCCTCCTCTTCTTTACCGTTCACAGACATGAGTCGGATCATCAGCTTTTTCGGCGTACTCCAACCCTTGGGAAAGTCGCCAAGCAAAGATGGCGGGGAGTCCTTTTTCGAGAATAGCGGCACAGGTTTTCATATAGTCGTATTCCACTTCCCGCAGTTCGGCCTGTTGAGTGTCGGTGTTATAGATGGCATAAGTGGCATTGGGCCGACCGTGGCGGGGTTCGCCAACGGACCCCGCGTTGATAATACGTTTAAGAGCGGGGAAGGGGATAGCGGCGGGAATCGTTGACTGGCTGGAGGAAGCGGCAAATTTAATCGTCAGGTGGCTATTCTCTAAGTTGCGCACATAAGGGACATGAGTGTGGCCGCAAAAGAGGGTGTCAGCCCCAGTGGCGAGGACTCGCTCCAGAGCGATGAAGGCGCTGGTGTCAGGCAGCAAATATTCGTGCTGGCTGTGGGGACTGCCGTGAACGAAGCAGAGATTGTCTTGTTGCAGCGTCAGGGGCAAGCTGGCCAAATAGGCACGAGTTGCCGGGGTGACTTCGCGATTCGTCCATGCATGGGCTTGGTGACCTCGAGTTTCGGCCAGCAACGAAGGATAGCTACAGTCGCAAGCGTTGAGTCCATCAACAATGTCTTCATCCCAACAACCTTGACAAGTCGGAATATCGAGTTCGCGAATCCGGGCGACGACCTCGTTAGGGTAGGGACCATAACCGACCAGATCGCCCAGGCAGTAGATTTGGTCAATGGACAGTTGGTCGATATCTCGTAAAACGGCTTCCAAGGCTTCCAGATTGCCGTGGATACAGGACAGCACTGCAATATTCATAACGCCTCCAGAGAAAGTGAGTCTCTCAAAGTAGCTTGGTGAGAGGCGAGTAGTGAGTCAGACAAGTAGCAGCCTTGCAGGGTGGCGGCGATCGCCCCTTCATCCAAACCCTGCCCTACGATCTCAATACCGCTAAAGCGATTGGGACGACCCTGCCCCGATCGAGGCAGGTTGAGGTCGGTATAGGCGCTACCCGGCAAGCTGTTAACAAAATCGAGATGAAATGCCTGACCATCAGCCAGCTCAAAAATGCCTTTGGCCCGATGCACCTCGCCATAGGCTCCGCGAATTAACTCTTGCCAGAACGTATCTAGACTAGGCGGGTCGAACACTTGACCACTCAACGGTGCCCGCCAGAGCTGAGCCGATTGTAGGTCCAGGGTCGATTGATTGCCCGGAATCACGGCATCAGCCCACAGTTGCCAGCCGGCCTCCTGATTTTCCTCAGAAACTAACGCCACCCGGCGATGGGGCAAGGCTTCCAACCAGGGAATGTCTGCCTTTAGCTGAAAGCCCACCTCAAAATAGACGGGTATGCCAGCCGCCAACCGTTGTAGCAATTCCGTTTCGGGCTGACGATGAAAGATTTCGACCTGGGGAAACCGCGCCGTCACGCGAGTAGCATCAATGGGCACTGTGCCGACTCCTGGCGTGACGTAAATCGCAGGCTTCAGCAACTGAGCCAGTTCCTGCAGAATCCAAGTCGTTTTACCTGCGCCACAGGGGCCAGCGACGACGGTGATCATGGGCTTGCAATATGACAACGATAATCATTATCATATTGCTCGCATCATATTTGAGCAACCACAGTGAATCGCTATGGCTCAGTCGCAAAATGATATTGCCGTCATTGGGGCCGGACCGCAAGCCCTCACCCTCGTCACTCACATCTTGCAAAAGAAGGCAAAACTGCGCGATCGTATTCAAGTCTTTGATCCCCATGGTACTTGGATGACCCAGTGGCAGCAGCAATTTTCAGCCCAAGAAATTGCCGAGTTGCGATCGCCCGCCGTCCATCATCCTGACCCTAATGCCCACGCCCTGAGAACCTTTGCCGAAGGACGCCATCACGAACTGCATCCGCCCTATGACCGTCCCGGTACACGCCTGTTTCAAGAGTTCTGCGACACCGTGGTGCAGCGTTGGCAGTTACAAGATCAGGTGGTGCCCGCAGCAGTCACCCGACTGGAGCCCCTGCAGAAAAAACCGTCTCGATTTCAGTTAACTTTATCCACCGGGGACACCATGCTGGTGCGGCGGGTTGTGCTCGCCGCTGGCGGCGGACAGCCCTATCTCCCCGATTGGGCCCAGCAAATTAACGTCACGTATTCTCCGGAAAGGTTGTGCCATGCCAGCCAGATTCAGTTGCCTGCCCTCAGTTCACTCGCGGGTGAAACTGTGCTGATTGTAGGCAGTGGCTTGACCAGCGGACACCTGGCCGTCGGGGCGGTAAAGCGCGGCGCAAACGTGGTGATGATGGCGCGACGCACCTTCCAGGAAAAGCTGTTCGATGCTGAGCCAGGATGGCTCGGACCAAAGTATCTGAAAAGATTTCATGCCGAACCTGACATGCAGACTCGTTGGCAAATAGTACAGCAGGCCCGTAATGGTGGCTCCCTCACGCCTGCCATGATGACCCGCCTGCGGCAACTGCAACGCCAGGGACACATCACCTTTTACGAGCACTGTCAGGTAGCCGATGCCCAGTGGCAAGAGGAGGCCTGGCAAGTCTGCTGCGACAACCACTCAGTGCATGATTGCATTGCCCATCAACCGATACACCGAATTTGGCTGGCCACAGGAACGACCTTGGATATCCGATCGCATCCCCTATTGGCAGACGTCTGGGAGCAATACCCCATCGCCACTGTTGACGGCTTGCCCGTATTGGACAAACATCTCCGCTGGCCGGGGTGCGAACTGTTTTTGATGGGGCCTTGGGCGGCGCTGCGAGTCGGTCCCGTCGCGCGGAATTTGTTTGGCGGTAAGCTAGCCTGCGATCGCATTGTGCCTGCCCTCACCAAAGCTTCCCTATCGTTCGCCACAGCCCATTGACCGTAATACCGCTCAGATTATCTTTGGCGCATTGAGCGATCGCTCTCGGCTGAAAATTCTCTACGCCCTGAGCCACGATCAGAAACTCTCTGTCTGCGATATCGCGACCCTACTAGAGGTGAAAGTCGCAACGGCCTCCCATCATCTCCGTAAGCTGCAGGATTTGAAGATTCTCAAATATCGCAATGATGGCAAACTGGCTTACTATTCGCTGCGCGATCGAAGGGTCTCTGAAATTCTCAGTTATTCATCGAGGCAATTGGCAGATTGAGTTTTGTAGAAAGTAAAAAGACAGAGAGGGCTGGTTGACTGAACTTTTGTCAGTCAACCAGAGTCGCGGTACTGACCTGCTTGATTAAGAAGGTGAGTATATCAATACATTTGTTCCAGCACTCGGTTACAAACGGAGCTTTTTTCACCAAGCCAAACAGACGTACAAAGCACCAAAATATCGGTCGCGTCAATCTCTGCTTGAATTGGGGGCCAATCATCCTTATCCCATTCATCTGTTTGGGCCATATCCACCCCTAATCCTGCGGCAATTTCATAATCAACAGGACGAATGACCTTGGCCTGCACTCCATTGGCTTCAAAGATTGCTTTAGCAATTTGGATCACACCCTCGGTGTGAGATAACACTGGAATGCGATTAAGGGTGCAATTTAGAAAAAGGGCTTTCAAGTCGTCATACTTTGCCGGAGCTGTTTTGCATTGCTGTTCAGTGATTTTCATAAGTTGTTCCGACATGGACATTAGCTTTTGATGACTTTGCATCTTGCTCTCGTCCTAAATCAACAATAGTAAGCCCGTATAAAGTGCCGAGCCCATGGCAAAAGACCAAAAGCAGCTCTTTTGCTCATCTGGCAATTCTCGCTTCAGAATATTGAGGATAATGCTCCCAGCTAGAAAAGACCAAATAATCGAAATTGCAGCCTCATTAAGATTCTGAACTTGAGCAATAAGTGCACCTAAAATAATTGCGCTTGTTAAGAACCAACGCCCTTTCTGATCATAGGTTTTTTTATGATGCTCTCGAAGATTATGGTCAATAATAAAAAAGTGAAGAGCAACCGCCACAAAAAATAAGATGCATCGAAAAAGACTATGTTCACTCAAGTCCTGAAGCAGATAACCAAAAATTATATTCAACACTGCGAAGACAGTAATATGGGTCCAAAAAACCATTGAACTTGCACTATCAATTTCATGCCGTTCGCGATTTAATCGTCGAGAAGTAAGCGCCCAAATATCCAGACCATAGAATACAAGCAGGCCTAAGAGTGCGAGCAGATACACGTGATTTTCCAGATAGGCCATGAAGGGAATAGTAGAATGTGCTAATTCTTCTTGGACATGACTTAATTCTGGAAATATTTCTAGAAAAACGTAACCGATTGAAACGCCACCTGCGAATGAAAACCATCGATGCTCAGGCACGATCGCTGAGATATTCAGTCTTGAAGCAAATGCGTGAATTAATGCCAACCCAATTGCCAAAATCAACCCAGGACCTTGCATATGAGCCACCTCTTAGCTTTGAATAGACTGGATACTATATCCCGATAGTGCTACAACTACCCCAAAACCTATAAATTCTCCCTGAAAATCAGGTTTTTTTAACAAAAATTAGCTCGATCAATCAGAGTTAACAATCAACGTCACACATCGGCAGTCGCTGCATGGCGCGGCGGCTGATTCAATTTTTTCGCTGCTCTCACCTAACACTTTCTCGAATTAATCTGATCAATTCTTCCTGCTGTTCATTAGTCGTTACAGGCAGTCTTGTAAAGTCAGGTGGATTCAATTTAATATCCGCAAAAATCTGTTCGTCATCCTCGTGAAAATGCAAAAAAGCCTTTGACCTGTAATAGTAAATTCCAGGCTTTTTTTCCTTTAACTCACTAAAGTCTCTAATGCGATTTAGCAGTGGTTTGATCCTGATTATTGTCTCTGATGTTGCGTGTTTCATACGTTTCTATACTGCCTAACGTTCCTGATCAGTGGCTGCTAGAGACTTGGCGAATTCGCAAGCAGCTTCAGTCAATCTGCCATATCAGGGTTGTTAACCCTTCGCAAATACCTTGCCTCTCAATACCTTCAAGCTCTTCATGAACAACTTTTTGGACAGCAAGCCGCACTTTAATCAGGTCATCCTGAATGGCTGAAACCAATATCTGATCGGCATTCAATTCCGCATTCCGCATTCCGCATTCCGCATTCCGCCCTCTGCATTCCGCATTCCGCATTCCGCATTCCGCCCTCTGCATTCCGCATTCCGCATTCCAAATTCCGAATTCTGCTAAGGGATTCACGACTTGCCTGAATATGCTGACACAGGGCTTCATTGATCACAGTTTGGTAGTTGCTGCCGCTGACAAGATGAACTTGCTGACGAAACCTGGCCAGAACCTCATCTCCGCAAACTGGGAGACTTAAAGATTCTCAAATACCGCAATGACGGCAAGCTGGCCTACTATTCGTGACGCGATCGGCGAGCATCTGAAATCCTCAGCTATTCCCTGAAACAGTTAGGGAGTTGCGCTTAAATAACATGTCATCGACCCTGCTACCCATCCACCCTGCTACCCATCCACCCTGCTACCCATCCACCCTGCCACAGTCTTGTCCGAGTACTTTATTTTCAAGCCGATCCTTCAGTAAATTAAAGAACTTAGGGTTTGGGAAGATGCATAACGTCCGCGATCATGAGCGGCGGTACACCTTACCGTGCATGGCTGGGTTCGGCATCTGCTCGCTCTTCATCGCTGCACAATGCTCTCAAGCTTCTCAAAGTAGTCCGGGAATGTCTTTGTCACGCAGCCGGGCTCGTTGATCACGATATCCGCCTCACCCAGTGCGGCCAGAGACAGCGACATGGCCATGCGATGATCATCGTATGTGTCGATAATCGCTGGTTGAATGGAGTCTGGTGGCGAGATCTCGATAGAGTCCCTCTGCTCGGAGACGAGGGCACCAAGCTTCGTCAGTTCCTTGGTCATGGCTGCAAGCCGATCGGTCTCCTTCACCCTCCAGTTGTAGATGTTTCGCAGTATGGTCTTGCCCTCTGCGAAAAGGGCAGTTGCTGCAACAGTCATTGCGGCGTCGGGCATCTTGCCACAATCGATATCGACGCCGTGTAGCTCCCCACGGGTGACCTCTATCCAGTCATCTCCCCGTCGAACAGTTGCTCCCATCATCTCCAGAACGTCTGCGTGAGCGACATCGCCCTGAACGCTGGCTGAGCCAACACCACGCACCCGGACTGTGCCACCCCGGATCGCGGCGGCCGAGAGAAAGTAGGAAGCGGAGGATGCATCTCCCTCGATAGAAATATCGCCCGGTGAGATGTACTGCTGAAGCACTGGCACAGTAAACCGAGCATACTCTCTGTTCTCGACGGTCACACCAAAGCGGCGCATCAGGGCGAGCGTGATGTCGATATAGGGGCGAGACACCAACTCGCCGTTCACCGTAATCACCGTCTCCTGTCGCGCCATGGGTGCAGCCATAAGAATAGCCGTAAGAAACTGGCTTGATATGTCCCCCCGTATTGAGATATGACCACCGTCCAAACCCTGCGCCGTGATCGCGACGGGGGGATAGCCATCGTGATCGAGGTAGGCGATCTTGGCCCCCGCCTGTCGCAACGTATCTACGAGGTCCCCGATTGGGCGTTCGCACATCCGATCGTTGCCAGTCAGGACGAACTCACCGGTCCCCAGCGTCAGTGCCGCGCAGAGCGGGCGCATGGCTGTGCCTGCGTTTCCGAGGTAAAGATCAGCCCTAGCGCATTCCATAGGGCCGCTCTTGCCAAGGACGCGGACAGTCCCGTCTTTAGGAGAGTAAGCGACCTCCACTCGCAACACGGAAAGTGCTTCGAGCATCCTCTCGATGTCGTCGCTATGGAGGAGATTGCGCACGGTCGTCGTGCCGCTGGCCAAGGCGGATAAGAGCAGCACACGGTTGGAGATGCTCTTAGATCCCGGAAGCTGTATCTCGCCACTGACCCTTTCAACGGACTTCAGCAGTATCGTTTCTGTCTTGGTCGCCATAGTGTTCCTGATTGCCGAATGGTGGAGCTGAGCGACGGCTCATAATTGAATACAGTGGTTTCTACGCTAGTGAGGTACAGCGTAAACCCAGAAACCGCTGCCTTCATTAAGTCTCAGATCTAAATTCGTACTTCACTAGACTGAGGAAGGCTGTATTCACCTCCAAATTCTGTAATTCGTCCGCTCCTGCATAGTGTTATGCCCCGTTTCAGAGGGGAATATTCATCAACTTACTTGCTTTGTACCTACTCTTAGAGTGTAAATTCCAAGTGGTGTTCATCCCTGCATGAATGATGGTAAGGGTGGTTCGCTGCAATCATTCTAAGTGAGGTGCAAATCCACTACTAAGGGCGATCGCGCGCAATGACTAGCGCGACTCTGTCATGAATTATCTATATTGAAAGCTCGCCAAAAGACGTTCATAGACTAGCAAAAAAGGGCCGAAAAGCTTATTTTATAGGCTTTTGATGCATCAGCGTCTGAGCTGACGTAGTCTAAATTCATCTGGGCAGCCGCTTGACGCCACTCTTCAGAAGAGTAGTATTAGCTACAGAAAGCAAATTTACGTTCATCCTTTTTCAATAGCTGTGTAAGCAACTTTGCTAAGGACGGAAGTAGGGCAAAAGTCCCGAAGGAACGCGCCTCTGGTTCGATTCAAACTTCTTAGAGGCGATTCTCATGTCAGCTAACATCATTACAACAACTGAATTGATTGCAGTTATTTCGCTTTACTGCATCGCTTTTTGCCCGATTTTGTGTTGGGTTCTAGGCGGCAAACCGACACCAGCCGCTATGACTCCAGTCCCTTTAATTAAGACTTCTACCCCACTTTTGAAATAGCCGTTAGCGATCGCTCATCACACCGTCATCATGTTGTCTGGACGGGGGGTAGATGTTTGGCTCTGTCTAGGATTGACTACGTTTTTCGTCGTGTACGCACGTCCCTATGGCAGCCCCGAACATACCCATCAACAAGAGCGGAAATACTGCCGTCAGTATTTCATTCATTAGTCGATAGAGGTCGAAAATAAGGGTCGCGATCGCAGGTCAAGGAAAAGTGACAGCGATCGCCGAATTCTTTGCCTGGTTGTTCATCGGTCATTGGTATGACTGAGAAGGTCGCTCGAGTGCCAGGATGATGAGTCGCTTTTGACGACCAGCAGAATAATTGTCTTACAGGTTTGAGGTCAAGCCACCTAACGTAAAAGGCTCAGTTGCCGGCCGCCCGCGGGAGGGTGCGTACCACCGGCAACAACATTCTACTCGCGGGCGTCGCCGGTCAACTGCAGCCGGTGGTTAGGCGGTACCGTTCACCAGCGACTTCCAGTACACAATCTTGTCTTGCCCGGCCCGGTAGAAGTCACGGATGCGCGCCTCTTCGTGATAGCCAGCGTTACGGTAGAACGCTCGGACATACTCGAAGTCAGACACGCCCATCGTTTCCACGAGCAACACCCGCTCGCCCTGCGACCGAAGCTTCTGCTCGACATGCGTCAAAAGAGCAGCCCCGCGTCCTTCGCGCTGCCGATCGGGATGGACCCCGATGAGGTACAGGTTCCACGTCCCCTCGGTCATACGTTCGGGAGCACAATAGACGACGCCCACAGCCCCACTATCGTCGTCGATCAACCAGAATTCGCCGAGCGTCCCGCTGCCGTCGTGGAAAGCCGACAGCATCGCACGGAGTTGATCCAGCTCGCCAGCGTCGAACAAGCCTGTTGCCGTGGCAAGTGCGAGCAGCGAATCAGTGTCTTCGGGTGTCACCGGTCGAATCAATGCTCTTGCCGCCTAACGGATTGGGCTTCAGCGGACGGCGATATGCTCTTGCACCATAACCTAAATTTATATCTCCGTTCCGTCGCAAGCACTTGTTAGGCAACCTATTCAGCAAACATCTCAGCTAAGAGAGCAAGAAGCATTTTTTGCTCATCTTGACTGATTCGGCCAAGCTTTTTGACCAATCGATTTTTATCTACTGTGCGGATTTGATCCAAAACAATTTGCCCATTCTTACCCTGAAATTGAGAGGCCACACGAGTGGGATATTGCTTACCTCTTGTAGTCATTGGAGCAATGATAACCGTAGCAATGTAACGATTCATCTCATCCGGTGAGATAACAACGCAGGGTCGCGTTTTCTGAATTTCACTACCGACGGTGGGGTCTAGGTTGACCAGAAAAACATCGAAACGTTTGACTACCATTCCCATTCAGATTGATCCCAGTCAGTAGTATTGACTTCATCTAGAAGTACATCATCTTGATTCTTGGCCATTGCAGCAAAGGCCTCATCCCATCCGGTACGCCAAGATTGTGCTGTGCGAATAGTCAAACAATTACCCTGCACTTCAATTTCAACTTCTTCATGAATACCGCTTTGCTCCAAAAGAAGCTTAGGAATGCGAACGCCTTGAGAGTTACCAATTTTAACGATTCGAGTTTTGATAACTGTGCCCATAACTAAATACTTGCAAATACGAAACGTAGTTACATTGTAATTACAATCGAAGAAGCTGTCAAGTAGCGCGAAATTGACCTCGTCTGCCTCAGGGAATATGTTAGGCAGCTTGAGCGGACTGTACGGTCAACTTACTCTTAAGCCTGATATTGGCTTACGTTAAAGGCACATGGAGTTGTACTGGTTGACTGACAAAAGTCGTGTTCTGTATCGCCAAGATCTTTGCGGGTGACAAGGCGAGTCTAAAGTAGGCTGGACAAAGCTTTGAGAAAATAGAGAGGCAAAAAAATAGGGAAGCTTTCAGGCCTCCCCCAATAAAATATGTTGCCTGCATCATACCAAAGTACGCTTCGGGCACA
>JBCDAJ010000069.1:0-33415 GCA_039185935.1 Cyanobacteria bacterium P01_F01_bin.56
ACCTCGGTACCAGTCAATGTTTTCGCCCCAACGGTTCCATTCGGTATATCCGGCATCTTCAATGCGATCGCCAGGGCTTGACCCATCCCGTCCCTGATGAGAAAAGTAGTCCCGGTTTGCCATATCTTGGGAATGCAAATCAGCGGCTTCGTCGAGCTTTTCGCTTAGCTTTAGCGACCGTAGCCCCCGTTGCGTCCGCTCTTGATTGACCAGTCGCAACACTTCTTGATCAAATTGATCGGTGGGCACAACTGACGCGTTGGGGTTAGCGGTGGGTTCCGGTGTGGGCGTGGGAACGGGGTCCGGCGTCGGCGTGGGAACAGGTTCCGGTGCCGGTTGCGGTGTGGGCACTGGAGTGGGCTGGGGCGCTGGGGGCGCTCCCGTCGTTTCAGCCACATATTGCCCCGGATTGGGATCACCTGCCGCAAAGACTTGAGTCCAGCGAGTAGTCCTTGGATTTTCACTGTCACGGGCGTATCCCACACCCATGTGAGTAAATCCGCTATTCAATATGTTGGCGCGGTGACCGTCGCTATTCATCCAGGCTTCAACAACTTCCGCTGCGGTGCGCTGATTCCCCGCAATATTTTCGCCCCAACGATTCCACTCGGTATATCCGGCATCTTCAATGCGATCGCCAACGCTTGACCCATCTAATCCGCGATGAGAAAAGTAGTCTTGGTCGATCATGTCTTGGGAATGCAAATCGGCGGCTTCATCGAGCTTGTCGCTCAGCGTTAGCGGCCGTAGCCCCCGTTGCGTCCGCTCTCGATTCACCAGTCGTAACACTTCTTGATCAAATTGATCGGTGGGCACAACTGATGCGTTGGGATTAGCGGTCGGTGCGGGAGCAGACAAGGACTGCTCATATGGCATAGGTTGAGCCATAGTTTCATTCTCCTTAATTAAATGAGCCAAAAATTCGGCAGCACCAACAGAGGCCAGGGCTGGCACGAACTGGCGAATGGATGAGGATATGAAAAATTTGGAAAATGGTAGAAGCGATCGCTGACCAAACCGAGCTTGGTCTAAACAGTAGACCAGCGGATCTGTTTGATAGCGGGAAAGACGCCGTTCATAAACGGCCGTGTCTATCCGTTAGATTCCTGTGTTTTTCTAGTACTGAGACTCGCGCATTGATGGGAGCAATTGCAGTTGTATGCGATCTGAGCTGTTGAATTACCAATTATTCATTTGATAAACCGCACGCAACCTTCTCCTAGTACCCAAAGATCATGGGACATGTGCACGGGGGGGCTCTGCACAAGCGTCATAGACGGGACTTGTCTAATGAAGTTCCCCAACTAAAATATATTTTTTGGAATTTAGTTGGTAAATGAAGGGAAATGATATCGTTTGAGTCTTGTTTTGCCACAGAGAGTAATGGAGCAGCGTTATCTCAGCTATCTAAAATCGATGGCTGAGCACCGTGCTAGATGTGTGGCGCAACCGTGTAAACCATGCTGCAGGCGCGTACCATCTGGGTCAATGGCCGCGATGACAGGAGGTTGTTGTACTAGTGGATTATCGACACCCAACGTACGATGACATCGACCATATATCCAGCCGTTAGGCCTCAGGCAAAAGCCCCTTAAATCCCTGAAATCTGAGGGATGTTGCATCCAATCTCCTCAGTATTAGGGATTCAAGGGGCCAAAATCGGTTTCGACTGCGTCAGTCCTGCCAAGATCTAATAGGCTTCAATTTTCAGATTCAGCATTTCCATCATGACGGCTGGGTCGGCTGCCGCCGCTAAGTCACTGACTAACAGTGGCTGCTGAGGATTGGCTGAAATACTAAAACCTTTGGGGTTTTCAATAAAAGCCGTGGCCTCTTGAAGGGCCGTCGTCGCGATGGGACTATTCGTCGGCATAAAGAACTGCGCGTTTTGAGTAATGCCGGAGGTCAACTGAGTCTTAAACGCTTTGACATCTTGATTACTCTGAGCCGCCATCGAAGCGATGAGATTTTTAACAAACGACTGATCTTGATACACAATCTCAGCCGCATTTAGCGTGAGGGCATCGTTGGTCGTGGCCGCCGGGTCAAAGTTCCCAAGCTGAAAGGTCACTTCGAAATACCCCAAGTCATCGGCACCGAAGCGAAACTTTTCGAGGGTCATATCGCCAGAAGTTTCGTCATAGGTGTATCGCGTATCAAGGTCGAGGGCATCGCTGTAGCCCGCCTGGGACAAAAGGGGCGCGATCATCGCCACATTTGCCTGCTCTGGCTCAACTTGAATGCCTTTGATCGACGCATCAACAACCGTCGGAAAGTCTGATTGATCGTCGTACTCGCGAACAATAATTTTGTCGATGTTGACGACCTGATCAGGGGCTTCTACCGGCGCCACTTGAATGTCGTTAACCGTAAGATTTTGGCCTAACAAACTAACTTTAGCGCTGCCATATTCAACCACTACAGTGTCGTCGACGTCGGCAATGAGTCCATCAATCCTAGCTTCAGCCGCTTTACTGGTATAAATGCTGACGCCGGCATACAGGCCAATGGCAACTGCGCCTACACCAATGCCAGCAACTGCTAACTTATTCATCGCTTTGAGAAGTCCTTAATCTTTGTGATTTCTGTGTAAGTAGCTTCAATCGGTAGCCATAGGATTCCCGAAACCAAGCCGAGTCCGTTACCGACTGAAACGAGTTGGGGTGCTTGCCTTGGCCGTTAAGCTAGGAACAGTCGACACGTTCTCTCATCATGGTCAAGAGGCCATTCATCGAGCGATGCTATCCAGAGACTGCTTGGCTGTGGGGTCCTGAAACTAGCGAGGAGCGCAAACCTTTCTAAGCATGGCGTCGACGAATAGAATCCCTAACAGCACGAGGGATATATATCTTGGTTGGGATGAGACCCTGTCTGAGCACAGTCGCAATGGAAATTCGAAAGTTTTGGCGGATATTGAGCGGCGGTTTGTGTGTGGCGATCGCCGGTCTTTTGGGAGGCATCACGGTCTTTTGGGTGGGGCCTCTCATCTACGAGACTAGGTTTGCAGCAGCGATCGCGGCCGGTGCATTCGGGACGGATCCTCTAGCTGAGGCAGAAAACTTCGGCGAGTCGCTGGGGGTTTTAGCCACGTCGTTTATGCATTGGGTGGGCGGGGCGATCGTGGGCCTCGTTGCCGGAGCGTAATTTTTTCGATTTAGTCGGCGCTGGTCACCTTATTATCGGTGGCCCATTATCGGAAGTATCGTTGCTATGGCCATCCGCAATTAGGTCAGGACAGCCGTAATTTCTGCAATGACCACATAGAGAGCATTCCGCATTCCGCATTCCGCATTCCGCATTCTTCTTCCGCATTCCGAACTCCGCATTCCGCATTCCGCATTCCGAACTCCGCATTCTTATTCCGCATTCCGCATTCTGCTATGGGGACCAAAATCGGAGGCAACTGCGTAAGTCCGATTTTCTTGTGAAAACATCTCTTAGCGGGTTCTCTGCTGAGGTTTACAGGTGCAGATCAACGACCACAGGGCGATGGTCAGAACCCACGTTAGGACCAACCTGTACCTTCGTTACCGTCAGCTCTGGACTCACCAACCCATGATCGATAGGAATCGCCAGTAGCGGCATAAACCAGGCGGGTAAACGATAGAATTTGCCCGTCGGCCAGCTCGGTAACAGACCAAAGCCATCGCGGACATTTTTGAGTCCCGTTTGACGGTGAAAACTCCGGTAGTAGGGAGACCACATCGTGATGTTGAAATCGCCAATCACTATTTTGGGTTGCTCTACACTTTGCAAGTACTGACCAAGTTGGTCAAGCTGTCGATTACGAGAGTAAAAGTACGTGGGTCGCACGGGTGGGACAGGATGGGTCCCCACCACGGTCAGGGACTGCCCGTGGACGGTCATGGTAGTGGTAATGCTGGGCGTACTGTCAGCCGCAAAATTCACCAGTTGTGTCGTCGTCAGAGGATAGCGACTATAGATCACAATGCCGAAGTTATTCGCATTGCCCTCACCAGAAAAGTAAGGTAACTCAGCAGTGAGTGGATCTAGCTGCTCAATCCACCGATTATCCACCTCCATGAATAAGGCCAGGTCGGGGTTGGTTTGCTGAACAAAGTTCAGCACGGCGTCAAAGTTGCGGTTTTTCGTATTGACGTTAGAGATCAGGATGCGAAGATTCCCGGTATCTCTAGCCCCGAGGAAGTGGGGTGGCCAATACCAGGGCAGCAGTTGCGTTGTTAAAGCCGCCACACACATCAGGCCCAGTAGAGCTGGCCAGCGGCGACGGGTTAAACCGATCACGCCCCACCCGACCAGACTCAACAGCCAGTACTGCCGCTGAAAGTGGGATAACAGTTCAAGATAGAGGGGCCAGCCATAGCGACTGCTGAGGAGGGCGATCGCCGTCACAGCCGCCACCCCCACTAAGACTATCCACGCTAAAGCACTGACCAACCCAGCCCGCTGTTGAGCCATAAACCTAAAAACCCCACTCACACGAGTAGGGTACACAGTTCATTATGGAAAACTGATGCTTTAAGCCGCGCCAGTGGTAGCGATCGCATATTGACGAATCGCTTGTAGGTTTTGTGTCAAGTCATGACACAAATGCCGCTCAATCAGCACCGTGGGAATTGCCCGAGGCGGGCAGATCGTAATTTCGTAGTTCAAGCGGGTGGCTGGTTCAGAACTTGCGGCGGGCTCTAAATTCCAGACACCCTCAAACGATTTGAAATCGCCCTCAACCATGGAGAACTTAATGCGGTTGGGGAACTGCTCCGCCATGTCCAATACGACCCGCGCACAAAACTGAATGTTGAGAAAACACTGAGAGCCCACCTGCTCTAGCAGGGTGCGGGAGCCATCAGTTTCAATACGACGACTCACCGTCAGGTTTGGAATAAAGTTAGCCAGATTTTCATAATCCGTCAAAATCTCCCAAACCTGCTCAGCCGGACAGGGAATGGAAATTGCAGCGAAAATTCGACGGTGGCGTTGAGGAAGTTTTTCTGTCGAGATCGATAAATTGGCTTCACTAGACAAAGCTTCCAGTGAAATGCCATTCGTTACACTCTGAGGTTTTAGCGGAGTCGCGTCAGTCATTTGATGCTTACCGATACCTATTGCATATTAGACCCAAATCACCCTGGATGATCAAGCCCATCAAGGATTACTTGTTCAAATCATGATTAATATTTAGGTCGTTAATTCATAGATTAATACAGCGATTAGCCATCTCATTACCGTGAAATCGCCACAGTTTTACGGCAGGGTTAGTTGTCTTCCGTAAAAACCGTATCTTTGGCAGTCCAATGCCACCCATGACCCGATTCTGAGTTTTGCCTGCGCTGCATCCAAAACATTTGCACTATATTACTGGCAGAAGAATTCGTAACTCGCTATGACTGCAGCCATGCTTCAAGTTGTCGGCACCGTCAAAGGTCCTGGGGAAAATGGTAACGAATATCTCTTTATTACGGCTGATAATCGCGAGGTCAAAATTGGCGAATTTGTCGCGTATCAAGCGCACCAGGGGGATGAAACGCTTGACATTTTAGGCAAAATTGCCGATCGCCGGTTGATTGATCACCTGCCGGATCGCATTTTTGCCGATACGGGGATCAGTCCAGAAGCGATCGCGGCGCTGGTGGGCTTTGCCTATCCCAATCCTGAAATTTATGAAGTCACGGTTGCCGTCATTGGCTACTTTCATCCGGCGTTGGGGTTCATCAATCCGCGCCTGACGCCTGATCCAGGGGCCAAGGTGTATCGGGTGGATGATGCCACCTTGGTCAATGTCGTCAATAAAAAGCAGCCCGGCGAAATCGGCGGTGCCCATGTGGGTTCGCTGCTGCTGCGGCCGGGTGAAGCGGTGCCTGTCGCCCTGGATGTGAAGGAATTGGTTAGTACCCACATGGCGATTCTCGCCGGCACGGGATCGGGTAAGTCCTACACCGCCGGGGTATTGATTGAAGAATTGCTGCGGCCTAACAATCGGGCGGCGGTGCTCGTGTTTGATCCCCACGGCGAGTATGGCACGTTGGGCGACATGCGCGGTCATCCCGCCTTTCAAGGAGAGGATGGCTACGCCCCTCAGGTCAAAGTACTGACGCCGGATGATATTCGCATTCGGATGTCTTCTCTGGACTATTACGATGTGATGACGCTGTTGCCAAATATGAGCGATCGCCAGCAGGCCATCCTCAGCAAAGCGTTCACCATTCTCAAGCGCCATCGTCACGGCGACTATCGATGGGATGTGCAAGATCTGATTCGAGCGGTGAATGAAGCCGATACCAGCGAAGACGAAGATGGCAATCCCAAATTGGGGTCCTCAGCTCCAGCGATCGAATGGAAGCTCGAAAAACTCGCGAACTCGGACTATTTTCACCAAGCAGAACATTTAGCGCCCAAAGATCTCTTTGAACCCGGACAGGTCACGGTCTTGCAAATGAACGAGATCAGTCAGGAAGAGCAGCAGGTGATTTGTGCAGCGGTGTTGCGCCAAAGTTACCAAGCCCGCATGAATACAGCCAAGGAACTGGTTTCCGAAGAAGCCGAAACCTATTTACCCTATCCGGTATTCATTTTGCTGGAAGAGTCGCACCGGTTTGCCCCCGCCCACGAACCAGCCCGCTGCAAACAAGTGCTACGCACCATTCTTAGCGAGGGGCGTAAGTTTGGCATGGGCGTCGGGTTGATTACCCAGCGTCCGGGCAAGTTGGATTCCGATGTCCTCTCTCAGTGCATGAGCCAATTCCTCATGCGGATTGTGAACCCCGTTGACCAAGAGAGTCTGCAATATGGGGTCGAAGCCGCTGGACGCGACTTGCTTAAGGAGTTACCAGCCCTGACTAAAGGCCAGGTGATTATCTCGGGAGCCTGTGTCAATACGCCAGTGCTCTGCCAGGTGCGCAAACGACTGACTCAACATGGTGGTGAAACGATGGATGCGCCGCAAGACTGGCAAAAGTATTTTCAAAAGCATCGCCAGGCTAACCGCAAAATCGAACAGGCCACCATGGCCCGCCCTCGGCCTGCCGAAACCGTGGGCGGCATCAGTATCGAGTAGCGACCGGTTGAGCCCACCGTCACGGTGATGTCTGAGAGCAAGGCTGGCCCGCCAACGGTACTGTCAGCGGGTCAATTGACGAACCATTTCGTATACCGTCAGACGGGCATCGTTGGGATACGGCTCGGTCTTGCCAGTTTTCACAAAACCTAAGCGATGGTAAAAGGCGATCGCGGCCTCATTGTTTGAAGTGACTTCTAAATACAAAGCCGGAATTTGTTGGTCCATGGCCCAGCGAGCGATCGCCTCCACCAGTTGTTTGCCAACCCCACAATGGCGGTACGGCGAAGCCACCCACATCGATCGCAAAGAGGCTTTAGCTGAGTTGTCGGGAGCAATGATCCCCGCCGCGATCGCGTGAGCCTTCTGGCCATCCAGCGCCAGGTAGGCGATCGCTTGGTCACTGGTCCATTGCGCTGCCCGACGTTGCCAATCAGCCGGCGTAAGGAGTGCTTCTTTAGCGTAGGTGGCACAAAATGCGGCAGGGGCATCTTGCAAGGCCCGCAACCGGACATTTCTAAACTGATCGGCGACAGCGGGGGTGATAGGTTGAAGCGCTAACATCCCAATGGTTCCTCAGATGATCGATCAAGACTGACTGGCCCAGTGGTGGGGCCAATGATTCTAGCAGTAACGATGCGAGGGTGACGTCAGGAGCCATCCAGTTGCGATCAAAAAGCAGCCCCAGATTCTCAAAGTCTCGACGATATCGCAAGCCGCATTTAGCCCAGGCGATTTCAGATGCCTAAAACTTCTTTCCAGCCAGGATTTCACTTCTGAACTCCTGGCTGTTGAGAGTGTAGTGCTAACCAGAAACGACGTCTCTGACCGCAACCAGGAAGCAGCCGTCCATTGTGATCATTGAAGATTGACGTCACGGCATCATGGAGAACTGTAATTGCTTGTTTAGGATGATCCCCGTATAATCCTTAAGTTGAATCTGTCAAAAATCTTAAGATTCAATCATTGTTCCCTGTGACCCGTATGCGATTTCGACTGCCAAGGCCGTACACCATCTTAATTACTCGAACGGGTGAAACGCCGATTGCAATTACCTTGCGGCCGCTGCCAATCATGCTAATGGGCTTGGTTTTAGCGTTATTCCCGATTGTGTGGGTGGCTCAGTTGGTCGGCCAAAATGGACAGCTCGCGAAGGAAAACGAAACCCTCGCTGAGACTGCCAATGAAGTGCTCCTAGATCTAGAAACCCTAGACTCTGAAGTAGAAGATCTGCGAGAACGGGCGGGCTTGCCAGAAAGCAATAGCTCTAGTGCTCGTCCTCAAGCGACCTCTCCTCAAGGTGGAGTTGCAGGCACCGCAGATGCCGAAAGTTTGTTTGAACTGGCTAAATCTCGGATGCCGCAAATCGACATCAAGCTAGAGGCCCAAGTCCGACCGGCTTTAGAAAGCACCCTGGCTGAGGAAGCGGCTCAAGCGGCCGCCTCACCGAATGCTGAACCGATTAAGGGTAGGCTAGAAGTCACCTCAGAGTTTGGCCTGCGACGCAACCCCTTTGGGGGGTCGAGTTATGAAATGCACAGCGGCATCGACTTTCGCGGGCCGACTGGCACCCCAATTTATGCGACTGCTGATGGCATTGTGGTCAAGGCCGAGCGCCTAGGTGGTTACGGTAAACATGTGGTCATCGACCATGGCTACAGCCACGAAACTTTGTATGCCCATTTATCGGCGATCGACGTGCAGGCAGGTGATCGCGTCAAGCGAGGTGATTTGATTGGCGCACTGGGGTCAACGGGGCGCTCATCAGGCCCTCACTTACACTACGAAGTGCACCGCAACGGCCGACCAGTGAATCCGCGTTACTACCTTGACTTAGACGATTCTGTTGCCGTACGAGAATAGTTCTTCGTTGCGAAGAGGCCAATGGCAGCAGAGAAACTGCACTGATTACCCTGTAGTGGGCATACTGGCACTACAGTTTCATTGAGCTTGGCTGGAGCGAGAGGCGATCGTCTTTCCGACGGTTCGGTTTGATGACAGGCCGCTGTAAGTGGACTTTCTCGCCCCATCGAGAGCCCGTGCTCAACCGAGAGCCTTCTGTAGTCGGTCACATCACTTCCAAGCTGCGGCTTACCCTCGCCCATCATCCATATTCATCAGATCTCCCATCCTAATGACCACTTTGCAGTCCTTTGAAAATCGTCAATCTTCAGAAATAGCGTCAGTACCAGATCGACAATATGGCGATCGCGCGATTACTCAAGCGGCCTCTGAACCACTGGAAAAATGGCCCAACCAAACCGATAACGCCTACACCATTCACATCGAACATCCGGAATATACGGCGCTGTGCCCGCGCTCGGGATATCCTGACTTTGGCAGCATCGTGGTGGATTATCAGCCCAATGACTGGGTGGTGGAACTCAAAGCCTTTAAGTTGTATATCAATGCCTTTCGCAATCAGCGTATTAGCCACGAAATGGTGACTAACGCGATCGCTGATCGCCTTTGGCAAGAACTCGCTCCCGTAGGATTACGGGTTATTGGCGACTTTACCCGGCGGGGCGGTGTCAAAACCGTCATTACGGTGGCCAAAGGAGACAATTCCTTGTTTGTCCCTTATACGCCTAACGTCCTCTAGGCGCGATGGGGCGACTCCATGCGATCGCGGATTTTATATCGGATGAGGGCGCTCCAGCGGCAGTAGCGCCGGATTACTGGTATGAGGGGCGCTGTCCCAAAACGCAGCAACGATTGCGGTTGCCGCGTACGTCGCTGGCGGAAGCGATCGCCCACGGTCTGATGGGGCAACTCAGGGGAGAGGAGCGCTTTCAGCGCGAAGGCAAGATGCTCGGGGTGCTGTTAGTCGCTACCCCCACGGGACAAACGGCGGTACTGAAAGCCTTTTCTGGATTGCTGCACGGGCAGGCGGAGGTGCCTGGTTGGGTGCCACCGATTCCTGGTCGCGCGCAAGTTTCGCTGTTGGAATTGCAGACTTTGCAGCAGCTAGAGCACATGAAGCACGAGCTACTGCGGCTCCAGCAGATTCCCGAGCGGGCCGTATTTGCTGCCAAGTCTCAAGCCTTTGCGGACCAACTGCAAGCTTTATCAAAACAGCATCGACACCACAAGCAAGAACGCGATCGCCGACGCGAGCATTATTCTCAAACCTTAACAGGGCAGGCGTTAGAGCAGGCACTCGCAACCCTCGTACGCCAGAGCCAGCATGCAGGCGGTGAAAAACGACGCCTAAAGTGTGAACGCGATCGAGCATTGGCGCCGTTGAAAGCCGCGATCGCCCAAGCCGATACCCAAATTTGCGAGCTAAAACAGCAACGTAAAACCTTGTCGCGCCAACTCCAGACGCAAATGCATGCGGCCTATTCCCTGACCAATTTTGCGGGCAAAACCACGGCCATACAAGCGCTCAAGCCCACCGGACTGCCCACCGGCACCGGTGACTGTGCGGCTCCTAAACTGCTGCACTATGCCGCGATCCACCACCTCAAGCCCTTAGCCATGGCCGAATTTTGGTGGGGAGCGCCTCAGGGAGATAAGCAACCTGGCCAGTTTTACGGAGCCTGTGTTGAGCGGTGTCAGCCGATCATGGGCTTTTTACTCTCTGGACTGACGCCAACCAAGCCGTCAAGCCGCGTCTCTTACCCACTACCCGCTGTACTGTACGAAGACGATGTCTTGTTAGTGGTCGATAAACCCAGTGACCTGCTTTCAGTCCCTGGACGCACCCAAGTGTTGCAAGACAGCGTGGTCAGCCGGTTACGATGTCAGCGTTCTGATAGCGCCTACTTGGCGGCTGTCCATCGCTTAGATAAAGGGACGTCAGGCATTTTAGTTTTGGCCAAAACCGAGGTGGCCCATCGCCATCTCAACGAACAGTTTGCCCAGCGCCAGGTCCAGAAGACCTATGACGCAGTTCTTAGTCAACCGGTCGAGTCCCTGCAGGGGACGATTGATTTACCACTGTGGCGCGACCCGCACAATCGCCCCAAAACCCGGGTCCATTACCAGCATGGCAAACCTTGCCTCACGGACTATCAGCTGCTAGAAGCGGGCGATCGGCCCCGCTTCCGCTTTATGCCTCACACCGGGCGCACCCACCAACTCCGTGTCCATGCGGCCCATCCTCAGGGACTCAATGCCGCCATCTTGGGGGACACTCTCTACGGTGCCAAAAAACAAACTTGTCGACTACATCTCCATGCCCATGCCCTTCAGCTCGTTCATCCAACAACTGGACAAGCGATGGAATTTTCTTGTCCAGTGCCGTTCTAAGCTAGTCAGTTAGATGGCAATAGTAAATCCGACGGTAAAATTTAAGCCTGAAGCTTTATTCATTCTTGTCAGAGACACCATGCGTTATCCCAGCCTGATCAACGTGGTCAAAGTTGAACATTTGATCCCAAGAGAGGGATTTGCGGAGCCTTCCCATCGAGTCACCTTCAGCTTCCTGTCTGAAGGCATTCCAGCCAGTGCAATGTCTGTTTGGGGGCATCCTGCTTTTCCGGCAGCAGAGCTGATCAGGGTCGCGTGGACCTTTCTTTGGAGCCGACTGGTTGCCTGGTCGGAAGCGGCCCATGCAGACCGTTTCTCTGAAGCTGCAATTCAGTCCCTTGGGGAATGGGTTGAACCCCAAAATTTTGCCGCAAATTGATGGACACCTTTTCTCGGATGCTGTGCATTAGCAATGGTCATGGGGAGGATGCAATCGCCCTACGCATTCTCTTAGAGTTGCGATCGCGCCATCCTGGCTTGAAGCTGTCAGCCTTGCCGTTGGTGGGGGAAGGTGCATCGTTTCAAAAACAGCAAATTCCCCTTATGGCGGCGACCAAGATTTTGCCGTCCGGTGGCTTTATTTACATGGATAGTCGCCAACTCGTCCGTGATCTCAAAGGCGGACTAGTGCAGTTAACGCTGACGCAGCTCCAGGCTCTGAAACGTTGGGCTCAGGCAGGCGGCGCTGTAATCGCCGTGGGGGATGTTATTCCAGCAGCGTTTGCCTGGTGGAGCGGATTGTCCTATGCCGTGGTCGGTACGGCAAAATCAGCCTACTACCTCCGCGATGACCAAGGGCCGCTGCCAGACCTGCCTTGGTATGCCGGGTGGGCGGGGTCAATGTATCTACCGTGGGAGCGCTGGCTGATGAGCCACGATCGCTGTCGAGCCGCCATCGTGCGTGATGAGCTGACCCGTGCAGAGCTGCAACAGCTTGGGGTTCCCCAGGTCTTTGCTGGCAACCCCATGATGGATGGCTTGACGCCAACCGAGCCTCAAGCGAAATTGCTCCCTCGTGAGTCACAGGCTTTGACCGTGGTGCTCCTGCCAGGCTCGCGATCGCCGGAAGCCTATGCTAACTGGCAACTGATACTAACCGCGATGGATAGCGTCGTGCAGCACTTTGCGCCGCGTCCTGTTCAGTTTTTGGGCGCGATCGCGCCGGCTATCGATTTAACCCAACTGCAGCAAGCTTTGGTTGCTGCCAATTGGCAAACAACCTCAACCCAGCCCGCAACAACTTTTACCAAAGCCAATGGCCAAGTGATGTTGACCCAAACGGCCTATGCCAACTGTTTGCATGCGGCTGATGCCGCCATTGCCATGGCTGGCACTGCCACCGAACAGTTTGTCGGATTGGGAAAACCAGCCTTTATCACGCCGGGGGCAGGTCCCCAGTTCAACCCGACCTTTGCTAAATTGCAAACTCGTTTACTCGGACCATCGGTGATTTTAGTACCCCATCCGGAAGACATGGGCCCTGAGATGATGTCAACATTGGCCAATGATGATCGCCTCAAGCATATTCGCCACAATGGCTTGCAACGTATGGGATTACCCGGAGCCGCCGCCGCGATCGCGCAAATTTTGTCGTCTCAACTATCATTGCAAGGTTAGCTGCGAGTTGATATGGCAATCTACCAATAGATGAGAAACGGGCAAATGATCCCGTCAATCTGACCGACCGATTGACCACCGGGTCACTCCGTTGATCAGCCATTCTCGCAGGCTAATCCGGCTTGTAATGTGCCACCCCGGAGCTTCAGAGCATAAAACTCCAGTATCGCGAGGGTAACAAGGTCAGGACAGGGGCCATGTCTAGCATGCCCCCACAGTCAGCAGGCTTATTCCGCATTCCGCATTCCGCATTCCGGCCTGGGTGTCCTATTCAACTTCGGGGGGATAAAGATGCGCTTCCGACCAGGGATCTTCCACAAAGTAGGTATCGTTCCCCTGTTTTTGCAGGTAGCTTGGACCAATCGGCACCTTGCCATGCCCACCAGGAATGTCTAAGACATAAGTCGGTTGGCACAGCCCAGAAATGTTGCCCCGGATTTCTCGCATCAGGGCTTGCCCCTCTTGAACAGTGGTGCGGAAGTGGCTAGTGCCTTTAGCCATATCTCCATGGTGCAGATAGTAGGGTTTGATCCGATTTCTCACCATGGTTCGGAAGAGTTTGGTCAACGTTTCGGGATTATCATTAACCCCCTTGAGCAAGACTGTCTGACTCACCAAGGGAATGCCCGCATCGGCCAGGGTGGCGATCGCATCACAAGCAGCCGCACTAAACTCCTGCGGGTGATTACTATGAATGGCCACATAAACGGGCTTACTGACCCTGAGAATCTGAGCCATTTCGGCATCTATGCGACCAGGATCCACAACCGGCACCCGAGTATGAATACGAATTACATCAACATGATCAATTTGATCAAGAGCCTGAATCAGGTGATTCAACTTTGGCTTTGATAAGATCATCGGGTCGCCACCCGTCAGGATGACTTCCCAAATTTCAGAATGGCTACGAATGTAATTTAATGCCGCGTCTAATTCTTGGGAAGATAACCCCTTGCCACCATTACCGACAACCTCTCGGCGAAAACAAAAGCGGCAGTAGACCGGGCACACATGAACCGTTTTGAGCAATACGCGATCAGGATAGCGATGAACGATGCCCTTGACCGGAGTATGGGGAAAATCCCCAATGGGGTCAGCAAGTTCCTCGGGGCGAATATCCAGCTCCTTAGAATCAGGGATAAATTGCCGGGCGATCGGATCATCTAAATTATCCGGATCAATCAGGTCAACCATGGCTGGGGTCACAGCCATCGAAAACTGTCTCGTCACCTGGTCAATAGCAGCCGCCTGTTCCGCAGAAACCAACTTAGAATCAACTAAACCTTGCCCTGTGCGAGCAGTACCGTAGTGTGACATATTTTCTAAGGTTAAATAATCTTAAAAGTCAATCAACTTTTTTGATCTATCAATGCAATATACTTGCCAGCATCTAAACTTGACGCGTGTGTTGATGAATCATTGATGAACGCCTGATTGAGCAACTTACCTCAAGTACTGAAAACCTGCTGTTAGAAGCAGTACAGCTAGTCAACGCCTAGTACCTGCAAAGCCACTCTGTGATAGTATAGCCTTGATTTTGGCAATCAGCAGTTGTCCTAGTCATAGGGCCTTTAAGCCGTTTTTTAGTCAGCTAATTAGCCGCTTTCAACCCGCCAACCTTTGCTGTACATAGTTTCTGTTTTTTACCAGATTCATATGTGAAAGTCATTATTCTTTGGGGTCTCACACTTGTTAGACGCATAAAATTAAAAATACTTTAACTATTTCGAAGTTGATAGTTAACGAGAGATTAGATTCAAAACTTTCTATGATCAGTTTTTGCAAAGTGTTTCAGATATTAATCAGATATGAGTAGAATCCATATAGCTTCCTTGAGGAACTGAGTTCCTGGCTTTAACGATATTCACGTTTAATTTCTAGAGGACTTATCTCTTGTGTCAAAGTTGATATCCATTCACTCTTATCGAGGAGGGACAGGGAAGTCTAATACAACGGCTAATATTGCAGCCACTTTAGCAAAGTACGGCAAGCGAGTTGCTGTCATCGATACTGATATCCAGTCTCCTGGAATCCACGTTTTGTTCGGGTTTCAAGAAGATCAGATTACAACTACATTGAATGATTATCTCTGGGGACGTCGTTCGATTAGTGAAGTTGCTTACGATGTGACCAGTTCTCTCGGTGAGCTTAAAGATAGCAGTGGGCAAATATTTTTGGTGCCGAGTAGCACCCGAGCTGAAGATATTGCTCGAGTACTGCGTGAAGGGTACGACATTGAGTATTTAAGTCAAGGACTTCAAGCGCTTATTAATGAGCTTGCGCTTGATTATTTACTAGTCGATACTCATCCTGGACTAAACGAAGAAACCCTGCTATCGATCTCAGTTTCAGATGTACTGCTTTTGATTTTGCGGCCCGATGCGCAAGATTACCAAGGCACCGCCGTCACAGTTGATGTGGCGAGGAAGTTGAGAGTACCTGATTTATTTATGGTGGTGAACAAAGTTCCCCAGTTTTTTGAACTGGATGAACTGAAAGCCAAAATTGAAGCAACTTACGGCGCTGATGTCGTAGGAGTATTACCTCACTCTGATGAAATGATGGTGCTTGCCAGTAGTGGGTTATTTGTGGTGAATTATCCTGAAGATCCCGTCAGCAAAACCTTTGACCATATGGTTAGGCAATATCTCATTTGAACCGTATAGACAACTTTCCCTTAGAGGCAGCAGCTTTAAAAATAAAGCTGCTTGCTCCCTGTAGTTATTAATCATTCATCAAGTTGTTTGGTCTGGTCATCGGCCTTTTTCATGGCAGCCCGAATCCGGCTGGACTTTGACTGCAAATTTTGAAAAAAGTCGCTACCGACAATTTGTTGTACTTGTTTCTCTCGCTTCACCTCATCAATTTCAACTTTCAACTCTTTAACTTGCAGTCTGAGTGATTCTTCCCGCTTTTTTACCTTGCTAACCATAAGAGCAAACACCTCAGCTAAGGTGCTGACTTCGTCATTCAATCGTCCATGCTCAAAAGACTTTAAATCGTAAGTATAGTCTCCTTCGCCAATTTTTTCTGCGGCATTCGTAAGCCTAACAATTGGCCTGGTAAGAAAGCTAGAAAGAACATAAACCAGAAAGAATAAAGATAAATAGATGAATAGAAAACCCACAAGCATCCGACTACGGATGGCATTTTCTACTTGCTTGACATAGCTAGCCTCAAAGTCAATTCCCAATACCGCAACCGTCTCCCCTTCAGCAGTCTTTAAAGGTAAGTAAGTTGTGATCCAACTACCAAAAAATCCGTCATCGTAAAGTGGTCGATCAACGAGTCCTTCTCCTCGAAATGCTTGAATATGAAATTCATTAGAGGGAATCGGTTCAAGAAACTGGGCCGCTTTTGAGGGATCGTGCTTGACCCAAAGGTCAGCCAGAAACACTGTGGAAAGAGAAGCATCTTCTTCAAGATTAGCCAGTCTTTCTTGATCAATGATGGGCGGACGGTTGGCCAGAGAAGCCGGACTGACATTTGCCTCAAAGTCATCGGGTGACTCTTCAACAACGACGAAGGTATATAGCCATGCTCGTGGTTCGACATCATTAACTCGCTGAAACAAGGCTAGATGTTTTTGGAAGATGGAATCTGTTGGAACTCCACCATCTGCGAGATAGTCTTTATAAACAGTTCCTTGTTCGTAAAGTTCGACCACTTCATTCGGGTCAAGTTCTTTAGCTGCACCAACAACAGTTTGGCGCATATCTGTATATAGTCGTTCAGTTGTTCTATCAATGGTAAATGTATAAAACCAGTAGAAAGCAAAGCCAAACACCCCACTAAATAGGAGTGTAAAGCCGATCAAAACTTTTGTGCGTAGGCTCAATTGTTTTGGTTTTTTTGGCTCCGCAGATGGTGGCATAGTGACTCGTATAGTTATTGCGTTTTATTGCATTCCTTAGAAATCCAGCTTATCAAATATGTTCTTACTACGTTGGCGTCGCTTTAGGCGCCAGTTAAACAGGCTGGAATCGTAAACTGAGCGCATCTTGAGAATAGCGAACAAAGCGACAAATGCGACGAGGCCTCCAAATGTTAGATAAATATAGAAATAACTTGTTATGCCTAGTAGACGGCTGATGAGAATAATGCTGCCGACGATCGCTACGGTGACGATCGCACCTGCCGCCACTAAGTATGAATCTAGAAACAAGCTAACTCGCCCGCGTCGCTCTTCAGGCACAAAGGCGAGAAACGATCGTCTCGATGTTTTGTCAACCGTATAAAGCGGCACATTGTGGAGCAATACGGCCCCAATGCTGCCCCACAGACTAGGATTAGCCATCGCCACGAGAGCCGCCCCAGTCGCCGCTATAGGACTGAACAAAAATGAGTTCTTGAGGCTAAATTTATTGATCAAAAAGCGAGTGAATACAGACTCAAAAATCAAGTATCCAATCACTCGAATCAAAACAAACGCACTAAAGAACTTTTGATAGCTAGCCTGATCAGAGAAAATCCTCTCAGAGGTAAATAATAGATGGAAATCAAAAATGTTTTCACACACAACAACAGCCAGAATCGAAATCGTCAAATAGCGAAAGGCCGGCACATCTTTGATAAATGTCCATCCTTCTAATAAAGTCTCGCCAAAGGACTGCTTTTGAACATGTGTTTTGCGAATTCCAGCATCTTGCAAGCCAAATATAAAAGCCACATATAGGGCTAAATAAATCACGGCATTGAAAATAAGGAGTTCGGCGCTATCGCTATTGATCTGACTTAGTAAATCTTGTGAGAAAGCCGCAATCGTAATGCCGAGTAAATTGCCGCACAATCCTAAGGCTGAAATTAGCGGAAATAATCGCTGAGCCTGACGCGGATCAAACACATCGCTGGCCAACACCCAAAAGATCAGCGGAAAGAAAGTGAACTGCTGCTCAGAAAGCAGATAAAAAAGTGAGTTGTTAAGCCAGGAAGGCGCATTGAGCACAAATAAACAGCGGAGCAGCATGAACGCTAGCGCCAATGCAAAACAGGTGGCACGCAATAGCTTGACACGATCAAATCGATCAACCAAAAGAGTATGGGTGCCGGTCATCACAATACTGATCAGACTATTCACCAACATTAGTAGTAAGAACTGTGGAGCCCCAACATCGGTAATAAATCGACTGATTGACTCAATTTCAGCAATTTTTTGAGCCAGGGCATTGCCGAGTAGTGCGGCGCCTAAGATCAGTACTAAGTTCAACTCACCAGGGCGCAAGTTCCAGACACGCATTAGGAAGGGCTTCATCCTGAATTAGCAACTCCAAAAAGGGATTCCCATCATGTGCAAAATTTAGGATAAGCAGCTAATCTGGCGTGTGCGCCGATGTGCGATCGCTCAGACTTACGTGTCACCTTAAATGCCTTGTCAGCTCTGACCACTCAAACAACTATATTCTTTACTCAAACCGCAGGTCAGGGTGAAAATCCGGAATAGGGGCAAAAGGGCGTCAGTATAAACCCTGCAGTTGTAGCCTGGCGAGGCCGTTTTAACATGCTCTGATGTTTGGGACAATGGCAGATTATGGTCTCAGGTGCCAGCATTTCCCCTGATTGATAATGGCGAATCCTAAGGTCTCTTTTACTGGTTCTACAGCATCTTAAGCGATCTCTACTGTTTTTGAGCCTGCCAGACAAGGGCACAAGCCCAAGGGCTGTTTGACCAGCCGCTAGCCGCTATAGCCACACCTCAAAAGCAAAGTCTTGCTGAAATAGGATTTTGAGTGAGACGGCTTCCCCAGGCTTGCGACGACTCTTGCCGGAGTTGAGGGGCTGAAGATCCATCAACCCGACAGGAGTTCAGCGTCGCCATTCTGTCACGTTCTTTTAGGCTAGAACGTTGGAGCCTGTCTCAGCTAGAGTGCCAGATTCTAATGGTTTGAATGAATAGCAGGCACGGTCATGTCCATGGTTTAAGCCTTCTGTAAGAAATAGATGACAGACCAAAGCGGCGTCCTCACTGCTAACTCGGTGAAAGTTGGTCACCAGGTATTTGCGCTGCTGTGACCAAGCATGATTTGCACAAGCTTTTCATGGATACTGATTTAAGTGGATGCCAAGGATTCATGCGTTGATCGCGTTGGAGCCTTGTCACAGCAATACTTCAGGGTATGGGTTAATGCGGGTCGTCGTTCAACGAGTGCAGTCTTCTAGCGTATCGGTCGACGGCGAGATAGCGGGCAATATTGGTCGGGGATTAAATCTACTAGTCGGCATCGCTCCCTCTGATACCCAAGCCGAACTGGTGTGGATGGTCCGAAAATGTTTAGATCTCCGACTCTTTTCTCAGCCAGGCAGCGATCGCTGTGATTTGTCAGTCCAAGACATCCGGGGAGAAATCTTGGTGATTAGCCAGTTTACGCTGTACGGCGACTGCAACAAAGGGCGACGCCCCTCTTTTGCCAAAGCCGCTCCACCAGCATTGGCAGAAACTCTCTATGACGAATTTGTCGCAATGCTCAAAGCGAGTGGACTTGTAGTCGAGACGGGAATTTTTGGGGCGATGATGCAAGTCGCTATCGAGAATGATGGGCCGTTCACCTTGCTTTTAGAGCGAGAAGCAGAAACATGATTTATTGGCCTGCTGTGTAGTCACTAGAAGATTGGGCACTTACGATGCAACGACTTGGCAAAAGTGTGACAAATACGCGTGAAGATGCCGGATCGAGAGGATGACAGAGGTGATCGTAAAATGCCTTAAAACCCTACATTAGTGGCTGTTTCAGCAGATTCCTGCCCCCTACGCATCCCACTGATAAGAAAATTAAAAGTGAAGAAGCGTCTGTTACTAGTGACAGAATTATTTTTTTTAGATATTCTTATATGCGTGTGAGGAGCGAACCAGCAAAAGCGCCGAGACGAAACACGGCCAGTCGTCGGCGCTTTTGTTGTGTCTAAAATATTTGAGCATCTGTACTAGATTTGAGCATTCGCATCAGCCAGCCCCCGCAGTTGCGCCTTTTTAGGAGTCCAATTGCCGGGAATCGTAAGTGAACGCTGTTGCTGGTCAATGACCGCGACGCTAATAGCTAGTTCAATCTTATAAGACGAAACGCTCGATCGCGCTCACTACGCCATCCTCCTCCACGCTGGGGGCTACCCAGTCAGCGATCGCCTTCACCCCATTTGGGGCATCTCCCATGGCCACCCCGACCCCGGCATAACGGATCATTTCGTAATCATTAAAGTTGTCACCCACGGTCATGACTTGTTCAGGCGTTAGTCCCAGCAACTCTTCAGCTAAATATTGCACTGCTGCCCCTTTGTTAGAGAGGGGATGTGTGGCCTCAAAAAAAGTCGCTACCGATTGCGTTAAATAAAGCTCTGCAGGCGTATATTGCTGTTTCAATCGGCTAAGTAAGGCTGTAATTACTGCGGGATCAGGGCTTAGCGCTAGCAGTTTAGTGGTTTCGATCGCACTTTGCTGCTGTAAATAAGTCGCCAGATCGCCCACTGGAATCGGCTTAATGCCGGAACGCTCGGCATATTCACGAGTGTCAGTCAAAATCTCTCGTACGTGCAGTTGGTCGTTAATGTAAAGGTGAATCGACAGCTTTTCGGCAGCTTCTAGTGCCGCTAGGTCTGACAGCAGCGCTAGCGTGTGTTGGCGAGACAGCGGTGTGTGACGATAAACCTGGCCAGAAACGGGATCTTTGATCAGCGCTCCCTGATAAGACATGACGGGCAACGGTGACTGCACAGCCTGATGAAATCGTACTGCTGAACAATACATGCGCCCGGTGGCGATCGCGACTTGAACACCTTGCCGTTGTACCGCCGCGATCGCGGCCTTTACCCCCGCGGTCACGTCATTGGACTTGCCTGCGATCGTGCCGTCAATGTCCAACACGAGTAGTCGAATATTTGCCATGTTGCTGGAAAAATAAACCGCCGTCACTCAGCCTGACGCAGAATGAGGACAAACCACAAGGGCACTTTGGCACAAAGTCCGTCTCTGAGAAATGTGCTCGTCTGGTCATTGGCAGGAGTAGGCTGCGGCGTCAGTTTGCACACCATTTGTGATGAGCCGGGGAGCCGGGGAGACAGAGGTTGGCAGGGTGTGGTGACTGCTGCTGTGCAGCGCCAGGCAGGTCACTGAAGTTTTATCTTCAATTGTCTAAACTTTTTAACTAGGTTGAGAAGGCTGCGATCGCGGCATCAAGGAAGGTCGCGCCCAAGCCGTCAAGCCGTCAGAGCCTAGGCCACCGATGCCAACACAGAATCGCAACATGATAATTGCAACACCTACACTGCTGCCAAGGGGGGCGAGTCCTTGATGGATATTCAAGGGTTGTCTGACCAGAACTCTGCGGGATGTACGACCTCAGCAGCACCCCCGATATGGATAACAGGAGCGATCGCCAATCAACAATGCCCAAACAAAACGCGATACTCGGCAAATTGCGCTTTATGTCATTGCCTTGAACGGCATCAGCAGGGGGTGCTAAATTCCAATATCCACAGTTTTTTGCCCTGAGTTGCTATCTTTCTAAATTCGGAGAAACTGCGATGAAGCTATTCCGAGTTTTGTTCACTACAGTCATTGTGCTGCTAATACTGCAAGCTCAAACGCCGCTGAGAGTCTTGACCTTGAGCATTACTAAACGCTGTTCTGGTTGCCAATTAAGAGCCGTCAATCTTCGCAATGTGAATTTAGCCGGTGCCGATTTGAGTAATGCCGATCTGCGGGGGGCCACGCTAGATTCGGTGAATCTGAACAATGCCAACCTACAAGGGGCAAACCTCCGCGATGCCCGTCTCTACAATGTGACCACTAAAGATACTGATTTTTGTGGTGCCATCTTAATGGACGCCGTCAAAGGTTACTGCGATTAACCGTGAAGTTTGCCCTCCCGGCAACGCTTGCTGAGTTGGTTTAGCCGTTAGGGAGTTGCGCTTAAATAACATCCCACCGACCCGGCTACCCATCCACCCTGCCACAGTCTTGTCCGGGTACTTTATTTTCAAGCCGATCCCTTACCCCATTACCGAGGCCACAACTGAAAATTTAGGGACTCAACACCACAGTCGGTTCGCGATCGCCGATGTGAATGGCAAACCCGTGCGACTCGTGGTAGCTCATCCCTTAGCGCCCGTCTCGATAGACAACTTTGGGCATCGTCATGAAGCCATGGCGGCACTGGTAGCCTATGCGGTCCAGCAGCCCATCACCATGGTCATTATGGGCGACTTTAATCTCACGTCTAGGTCACTTTATTTCCGCGATTTTATCCGTTAGTCAAGATTACGTTGCGTCAATCTGGGCCATGGTTTGAAGCCGACCTGGTGTTATGACGGGGCGGGGCGATCGCTGTCCCACCTGGCGCAGGTGAAACAGATGTTCAAAATTCCGATCGAGCATATCTTTGTCAGTCAAGATGTCAGTGTCGATCAGGTGATCACTCCGGCTTCTAGCGTATCGGACCATCGCCCAGCGATCGCAAGGTTAAGAATGATCTAGTTTTCATCCAACTGCAGACACCTCTGGCTGTTGCAGTAAGGGAGAGAAGGGGCCAGATCCAGAAAATCAAAGTCTGACTCTACTTAAGAGCCAGACTCCGTTCGCGTTGACAATAGCGTTTGCCCGATCGACCAAAGGGTTGCGCCTTGCTGAGAAACCGGCAAGGCGCTTTGTCTTTACGCAGTAGGTGCCAGAATCAAGTTCGACGCCGTCAACTCATCGGCATCGACATTCAGCAGCAGCGCCGCATCCCCGTTACCGAAATTGAGCTGAGTGTTGCTGCCCACCTGAATGGCAGCGCTCAAAGCCGTTGCCGCATCCTCAAAGAAGGCACTGACATCAAGCAAATCGTTTGCCAGTTCAAAATCGATTACGATGTCTCTTTCCGAGTTGATAGCAAAGAGGAAGGTGTCATTCCCTTCGCCCCCGATCAACACGTCAACCCCAGAGCCACCATCGAGAATATCGTCGCCCAAGCCACCGGTGAGGACATCGTTGCCCCCCACCAGTTGCGTGACGTCAATCTGTAATACCAATTGGTTGGGGTTCAGGGTAAAGTCACCAACTACCGGATCCACAGTAGTGCCAGCGGCGGTGGTGCCTCCCAGAACATTGACTGGAGTCGCATCGGGATTTCCCACCGAACCGTTGAAACCGGGATGCGCTGCGACCACGCCGTTCTCATCCAGGCCAGTATCCCGAGCCGATTGGTTTAAGAACGCGGCATCCAACTCATTGTTGACCTCGGTACCCGCATCCAACACATCGCTACCAAAGCGTTGAATGGTCAGCGGAATAAAGTTGCCATCGGCATCAAAGATCGGATCAGCCAAGGCATCATCAGGTACTGCCAAGAAGGCATCGTTTGAGGGAATCACCATGGTGGCCCAGGTAAAGAAGCCCTGCCCCACCTGATCCGGATTCACATTGAGCGTAAAGCTAGCCGTCTCACCGGGATCGATGATGCCCGGTACGCCAGCACCGCCAAAGATCGTCGCGTCGACCCCGTTAGCGCCCGCCTGAGCGTTGAACTCAGCGGCTAGCCCTTCAACCGAGCCATCTTCAGCCAAGCGCTCTAGGCCAGTGCTCGCGGCTGCACCCGCATTGAACAAATCAAAGCTGGCCCCATCGTGGAAGCCAAACCAAGCGGGTGTCAGGAAGGTGCCGCCTGCTGGCAGAGCATTGGTAATCGTCACCACAATGGCTTCGCCATCACCGACGGCATCACCCCGCAGCACATCGTTACCCGCACCGCCTTCGAGAATGTCACTGCCAGCGCCGCCTGCCAACAGGTTCTCGCCAGCATCCCCGATTAACACATCGTCATTGGCAGACCCGGTGAGATTTTCAATGCTGATCAGCTGATCTTGCACCTCAGACCCACTGGGAGCAAGATAGCTGGCGGTGCCCAGTTCCAGGTTGGCCGTGACCCCAGCCGCTGTGGGGTCAGCCGCATTGACGTTGATATCGCTAAAGTCAGCGGTGTCAATGCCTGCTCCCCCATCGTTAATGTCGCTGCCGCCACCACCGCGCAGCACATCGTTACCGGCACCGCCAATCAAGGTGTCACTGCCACCGCGACCCGCTAACAAGTCGTTACCATCAGCACCTGAGAGTTCATTTGCGCCCCCATCGCCAAAGAGCTGGTCATGATTCGCCGAGCCCGATAAGTTCTCAAAGTTGGAGAAGTTCTCAAAAACTGTGACATTGGCATTGGGCGCGTAGGCGGCGCTCCCTGATGCCAGGTCGGCAATCACGTCGACACCAATCCCTTGGAAGCTATTGGTGTCAATGCCCGCACCGCCGTCTAGAACATCCGTGCCGCCGCCGCCAGCAATAATGTCGTTACCCGCGCCACCGTCAATCCCATTATTGGCGGCACCCGTCGCGATAATCACGTCATTGTCGTTAGAGCCAATGACGTTTTCGATGGACGTGAGGACGTCTGTTTCCACAATCTCAGCAAAAACGTTGCCATCGCCGGTATCGGCGGCTGGGCTCTGGGATACCCCAAAGATATCGCCGCCAGCATCTTGAACCACGTCTAGAATGACTGGGCCGTTAACTCCAGCGGGGGCGTTGTGTAGGTGAATGGAGCTGACTCCCGCGACGGGCAGCAAGTCTGAAGTCGCCAGGCCGCTGGTTTCTAACTCCAGGCTGTAGGTCACACTGCCGTCGGCAGCCACCACTAGGGTCACCAGACCGGCCCCAGTCGCGGCAGAATCGGAGGTGGGGCCAGGCTCTTGGGCGGCATCCAGATCAGCGGAGAGGACAATCGTGCGCACCCCGGCGATCGTGATATCGCTGACAATCGTGTCTAACTGTCCCCGAATCTCGCCCCCGTTGAAGTCATTGGTGTGGATGTTGAAATACAGATTACCGGCCAAGGCCTCGGCTAAGAAGGCCGCGTCATCGGGCACGGCGGCGGGGTTGAGCGACTCGACTGCAACTGCTGAGAAGCTCAGTATAAAACCGGTTTCACGGGTGGCCGTACCATTGCCGTCAGCATCCAACACGACGTTAACTGGGACATCCAAGTCGTCATAACGGACAGTGTCGATGCCATCGCCGCCGTTTAAGGTGTCGTTACCGCCTTCTCCGGTGAGGGTGTCATTGCCGCCCTGGCCGTTCAGTACATTGTCACTGGCGTTGCCAGAGAGGTCATCTTCGCCGGTATTGGAGCCGTTGATGTTTTCAAAACTGATCAGCGTGTCCCCAAAGGAAGAAGTGGCATTCCCCGCATCGTCTAAATCTACCGTGACGCCGCTGCCAGCGGTGAAGAGGGCCGTATCAATGCCAGTGCCCCCATCTAGCGTGTCGGCCCCAGCAAAGGAATGGATCGCATCGTTGCCGGCCCCCCCTTCTAGAACATTAATTTCGTTATTGCCCAGAATCAGGTCGTCAAAGGCGGTGCCGATGACGTTTTCGAAGTCATCGACTGCAACCACAACATTGCCGCCAGGGGCATCGAGAATCGCTCCATCTTGGGTGGCGGGGCCAGGGGTCGGAGTATTCAAATCCAGGTCGATGACAACGCCTGCGGCTTGCCCAGAAAGGTCGATGGTGTCGATGCCGTCGCCGCCATCAATGCGGGAGACATCGCCCCTGGCTGCTTGAACAAAGGTGTCATCCCCTTGTCCTAGCTGCACCTCACCGTTCAGCCCGCCGCTATTGATCACGACGATGTCGCCTAGGGCACCCGTCGCGTCGATCGCAATCCCATTGCCACCGCTAATCTCACCATCATTCACAATCGTGCCGTCAAAGAGCACCCCGGACTCAATCAAGATACCGGCTGATGTTTCAGATGAAATTTGGCCGCGGCGATCGTTCACAATGTCCCCCGTAAAGGTGGCTTGCTCTAAGCCCGAGCCCACAAATAGGCGGACACCGGCAGGTACATTGCCATCACCTCGGCCCTGAATAGTGCCGTTATTGAAGATATTGACAGCAGTTTCGACATCATCAATGCCGTCGCCTAAACCATTGGCGGCTCCCACCTGCACGGAGATTCCGCTGCCGCTATTGCCCTCACCGGCATCGATGACGCCCCGGCGCTGGTTGTCAATAGAGATGTTGTCACCGGTGCCATCAACATAAACGGTGCCGTTGCGCTGGTCACCCGTGCCGAAGATATCTCTAGAGTTGAGGAGGGCAATATTGTCCCCATCGAGATTGACGGCGCGGCTACCAGACTCAATCAAGCCAGCATTGATAATCTCTAAGTCGTGATCAGCATTGCCGATGTAAAGACCATTGCGAGGACCTGAAATGATGCCCGATCGCCGGTTCAAAATATGGCCATCAAAGGCTACGCCATCTTCCAGCACCACGCCCCCCAAGAAGCCCACGTTGACCTCTGTGGTGATGGTGCCGTTATTTTCGATGAAGCCGGTGAGAGTCGCCTCAGGGGTACCCGAACCATTAAAGAAGCGCAAACCACTGGAGCCATTGGCCGCGACCCGGGCACCATCGGCAAACACGGCAGCGCCATCACCGCGACCTTGAATCAAGCCCAGATTCGTAATATCAATTTCTTCACTGGTCGCATCACCCGTGGCCCCTACCTGCACGGAAATGCCGTCGCCCAAGTTGCCTGCACCCGCATCAATCACGCCGCGGCGAGTATTGAGTAGGTCGATGTCGTCTGCGGTGCCATCGACATAAACGGTGCCATTGCGCTGATTGCCAGTGCCGAGAAGGTTGCCCGAATTACGCAAGCTGACCTGATCACCGTCTAAGTTGACCGCCCGACTGCCCGACTCAATCAGACCCGCATTCACAATATCCAAGTCGTGATCGGCATTACCGATGTAGAGGCCATTATTTGGCCCAGAAATTACCCCCGATCGCCGGTTAACGATGCGGCCATCAAAGGCCACGCCATCTTCCAACACCACGCCGCCTAAGAACCCAACGCTGACCTCTGCGGCGATCGTGCCGTTGTTGATCACTGAACCCGTGACCGTGGCTTCTGGCGCGTTGGCACCATTAAAAAAGCGCAAACCACTAGAGCCGTTAGCAGCCACCCGTGAACCGTCGGCAAAGACTGCAGCCCCATCGCCGCGACCTTGAATGAGACCATTATTGATAATGTCGATGTCCTCATTCACGAGGTCGTCAGCTGCCCCCACCTGCACGGAAATGCCATCGCCCAGGTTGCCTGCACCCGCGTCAATCACGCCTTGAGAGGTATTTTGAAGCCGCAGCTCATCTACGGTCCCGTCCACATAGAGCGTGCCATTGCGCTGGTTGCCAGTCCCGATAATCTCGCCCGCATTCCGAAAGACAATGTCGTCGCCATCAGACAGATCCACAGCGCGGCTATCAGATTCGATGCGACCAGTGTTGGTGAAGCGCAAATCGTCACCGGTAGAGGTCACACCGTTGAGGGCACCGGCAATCGTGCCGCGATTGCGCACGCGGGCATCATCGCCGGTAATGTCCACGGCGCTGTTGCCCGCGTCAGGCGCTGAAAGTGAGCCGGAGTCGGTGACCACAAGCCGGGCATCGTCGCCAGCGATCGCCACAGCTGGCTCATCAATGGGGGCAATCAGTGCCTCTCGAATGACGGCGCGATCGCCCGCTTCTAGAATCAGAGACTCGGTCAGCTGATTAGGATTGTTGGGATCAAAAACATTAGAACTCATCGAGCTTAATCTCCTGAATGATCAGGTGCACTCATTGATCGCCAGCCTTGGCGACAAACCGGAGTAATGGCCCGATCAATGGTCGCCATGCTGAGGCTTGGTTGAGTACATCTTGTGACCCCTGAATCTTAGGTATGGCAAGGGTTTTAAGACTTGAGGCGGAAGTCCTAAGTTTCCGCCTAGGTCCATAGACCTAGGGCCCAGAGACAGCAATCTGGACCCGATAGTCAACTATTCGGGAGACCGAGGAGAAAGCGGTCCCGGAACCCAGAAAATTCGACTATGTAAGGCTTTGCAGCCGCCATAGTGACGGCTGCAATCGGCGTTAAACCATCACCGATAGGATGACTGGCGTCCTCAGTCGGGCTCAACGGCATTCTCAGGGACTTCTCATCACTGCCTTTGCTAGATATTTGGGCTCAGCCTTTTTCACAGCGCCCTTTAAGGGACCTCTCATCTGACCTCAGGGGTCATCCCTTTAAGATGTGTCGTAGGGGAAAATACGGAATCTTTTGCCCTACGACAAGCCAGTGAACTCAATTGTGAAGCTATGGTGATGCCCCAGAATGCCATCCGAGTTTTGCTCGTGGACGATGAAGACCTCGTTCGCTATGGACTCAGAATGATTGCGGAGGCCTCCGACGCAGTCACGATTGTGGGGGAAGCAAAAAACGGTCAAGACGCGATCGCCCAAGCCCAAGCCTTGCAACCGGACGTCATCTTGATGGACATCAGCATGCCGTTAATCGATGGCACTCAAACCACCGGAAAAATTTGTCAACAACTGCCGCAAACAAAAGTGTTGATTCTCACTACCCATGATGATGACGAGTATTTAATCAAGGCAATGCAGCGGGGAGCCTCAGGTTATTTACTGAAAAATACTCCGCCGGAAGACTTTATTCAAATTATTCAAGCTACCCACAAAGGCTATATGCAGTTTGGGCCAAATTTAGGACAAAAACTCTTTCAGAAACTGCAGCCAACCGCGCCTTCAAAACAGTTAGACACCCTGCAAAAAGTGACACCTCGCGAACAAGAAGTCTTACAGCTGATTGCGGAGGGGGCTAGTAATCGAGAAATCGCTCAGATTCTGCATATCACTGAGAAAACGGTCAAAAACCATGTCAGTAATATTTTGAGTCGGGTAGGTCTGCGCGATCGCACTCAGCTAGCTATTTGGGTAAATACGATGACTGCGAACCCGTCTAAAGCCATTTCCGCTTAAGATTTAAGAAAACTTCAGATGATCTATAAAAATGATTTTAGAGATGGAGTCAGGCTAGAGAATGGTCATCTTAGATAAGAGAAAAGAGGTGCAGAATGCTATCTATAAAAAAGCTAGAATTCTGTCGAGACTATATTTTAAATCCTTTTTCAAAAGCATCTAAAAAATCACCTCTATCGAGAAGCTTAGGAATTCAATTTAGCCTATTATTGGCTCTGGTTTGGTTCGTAGGAAGCAGCCTAACGATTTTAGGGCTGTCGCAATACCTTAATCTTCAAGCTGAGCAAGCGGTTAAAGAACGGGCAGAAATTCTGCTGGCGACGACACAAGCAGCTCGTAACTATACTCGCGACTATATTCAACCCTTATTAAAAGGCCAATTAACGCATTCTCAAGACTTTATCCAAGAGAGCATCCCTAATTTTGCTGCTCGCACCACCTTTAGCAATTTCCAGCAGCAAGATGCTCAGTTTCAGGATTTTGTTTATAAGGAAGCGACCCCGAATCCTACCAATCCTTTAGATCGGGCCGATAACTTTGAAGCCCAACTTTTCACTGAGTTGCAGCAGCAATCGAATCCTCAAGCTTCTGACCCACTCTCCGGATATCGCGTGATGGCAGGCGAGAAGCAATTTTATTTAGCCAGACCCTTGGTCATGAAAGATGTCAGCTGTTTGGAATGTCATGGCAGTCCCCGAGATGCGCCTCCGTATCTACTTGAGATGTATGGCGATCAAAATGGCTTTGAGTGGCAACTAAATGATGTCGTTGCAGCCCAAATGGTTTACGTACCAGCCAATACAATTTTTGAGCGCGGGCGTCAAAATCTGTTTACGGTCACCAAGATGCTCTTAAGTATATTTGGGGCCCTGTTTGTCGTCATCAATCTCCTACTCTGGAAGACCGTTATTCAACCCCTAAAAGTCTTAACAAATATCGCCAACTACATCAGTAGTTGCTCTGTGAATACACCTCAAAATATTAACCAACAAGACTTTCCTTTAGAATCCTTGACTCTCCGGCGTGATGAACCGGGGCAATTGGCAAGAGCTTTTCAATATATGGTTTATGTGCTAGGTCAACGAGAACAAGATCTACAGCAGGCCGTGCAAGAAAGAACGCAATCTTTAGAGCTCGAAATGCGCGATCGCCAAACCGCTCAAGAGGCCGTGCAGACCTATTCCCATGCGATTAATCATGATTTACGCAACCTCGCGATGGGCATTTCTAGCCTGATTCAAGGCATATTTTTTAAGCGCTCTCACTCGGGTACAAAAGGCTCATTACAAGGTACGAGAGAAACCTTAGTTAAAGGTGGCGCGAAGACGGTTGAAATCGACTCAACGGCCTTGACCATGATCAAGCATAGTTGTGAGCGCCAACTCAAACTGATGAACACACTTATGGAAGTGCAGTCGTCTGATAATTGGCAAGTATCTCTACAGTTGGAGGTCGTTGACTTGCCACAACTGACTCAAGAGATTGAAATGATGTATCGGTCTAAATGCGCTTTGAATCAATCAACCCTAACGACTCAAGGACAGATCGATTTTCCCTTCGTGAACGCCGATATTAGTCAAATTAAACGGGTGTTTGAAAACTTAATCGATAATGCGTTGAAATATAATCCCAACGGAGTGGCCATCACCTTAGGTGTCCGTATTTGGGAACGCGATCGCTCAATGATTTGTTGCACTGTGTCTGATGATGGCATTGGCATTTCTGCTGAGCAAGTGGAGGCGATCTTTAATCTCTATACCCGTGGTCAGCCTCAAAACCAAACTCCCGGCTATGGTCTGGGACTCTATATCTGTAAACAAATTGTTGAGGCCCATGGCGGCCAAATTGGGGTTGACATCGCTCAACCAAGCGGAACCCAATTCTGGTTCACAATTCCCGTGATTAGCTGACAATTGTTGTGGTGTAACCGTCAGGGAGTAGACAACACTGGTAGCGGGCAGCGTAAATTAGCACACCGTTATCTAGAGTAGGAGAGCTAGAAACCAGGACAGTCGGGTGATTACTGCCACCGAGGCTTGTCCGGAACAACTGCTGGCACTGGTGAAGACCTCTGCACCGGCGCTTGTCGTATCTGTTTAGCGTGTTCTTAAGATCCCCTGCTGTCGCCGCCCCCTTAGAAAGGGAGCTAGTAACGCACAGGTCTAGAAGTCCTCCTTGCTAAGGGGGATTGAGGGGGATCGGCAGTAGCTGGACGCTAAACACCTACCGCTTGTCTCAATGCGCCGCTGCCCAGCCAAACCGGTGACTTTATGAAACATTATTTGAATCCGTTCACTAGTCTGGGAATGGGTGGCTATCTATTAATTGGCTTAATCTCGCCCGCGATCGCTCAATCAGACCGATTTCCGACCGATGCTGAGCAGCAAGCCCTAGTGCAGCAAATGCGTCAGCGGTTGCCAGAACTGCAATCGAGCGGATTTTACAGCGATTACCGGACCTTAGCTGAGCAGTGGGTCGTTACCGAAATGGTCAGTGCTTGGATGGCCATAGATCCGGCGATCGCTCCCTATTTAGGCGAGTGGACGGCGATTGAAGAATCGCTTTACATCTACCCATCGGCCACACCGGGCGAGGTCTGCGTGCTCGACATTTATTTGGATGAGGGCGATTTCTACATGGGGCAGGTACAGGATGGCAAGGTGTACACCACCAATAACTTGATATTTCTGCAAGATAGCGGTTACTTAGGCAATGCCTTTATCTATGATGGGCAACCCGGCATTTACGAATATGCTCACCCCCGTCCTTTAGTAGATCCGGTCACTGCTTTGGGTGAATATTACCCAGAAGCGATCGCCGCCTTCGAGGCAGCCAATTGTCTGGTGGGCTTGCCCCCTCGCTATTCACTCTAGATGACCGGCCAAAGCCACCGTACACATGCCGTTGAAATCGAGGCCCGGTTAGGCCGTAGGCGCAGTGATGCCAGCATGATGGTGGCCTGCTTTCGTCAATCTTAAACGGCTACCCCCTAGCCCTTAAGCGCTAACTAAGAACATAATGACAACTGAGGATATATCCATTTAATTACCCACCATGCTGTCGTCAGCTGTTGTACCTAAACCCGATACCGATAATCAAACAGTCTATTTCCGCTGCATTGCGGGCTGTCCTGGTAAGCACTCGCTATTTGATGTGATTTACACCTGCCCGACCTGCGGCAGCCTCCTTGAAGTACATCATGAACGGGAACCCCTGCTCGAACGCAGCGCTGATGAGTGGAAGCAGCTCTTTGATTCACGGACAGCGACAACCAGATGGCCCCATGGTAGTGGCGTTTGGGGCCTGCGTGAGTGGGTGATTCCATCCCTCATCGACGAAAATGTTGTCAGCATGTTTGAGGGCAACACCAATTTGTTCTGGGCCGATCGCTTGGGCAAGCAACTCGGCGTTCCTGACCTGTGGATTAAACTCTGCGGCAACAGCCATACTGGCAGTTTTAAAGACCTCGGCATGACCGTGTTAGTCAGCGTGGTGAAACAAATGATGGCTCAGGGTAAGCCAGTGAAAGCGGTCGCCTGCGCCAGTACCGGCGATACCAGCGCGGCTCTAGCTGCCTATGCGGCTTATGCAGGTATTCCTGCTGTCATCTTTTTGCCTGCGGGTAAAGTCAGCACGGCGCAGCTGATCCAGCCGGTAGCCAATGGTGCTCATGTGCTGGCCCTCGATACTGATTTCGATGGCTGCATGAAAATTGTTAGGGAAGTTACCCGAGACAACTCCATTTATCTGGCCAATTCGATGAATAGCCTGCGCATCGAAGGGCAAAAGACCGTCGGCATCGAAATTGTGCGTCAATTCGATTGGCAGGTACCAGATTGGATCATCATCCCCGTTGGCAACCTGGGTAATATTAGCGCTCTCTATAAGGGCTTCAAACTCATGATGGATTTGGGGTTGATTGCGCGGATGCCTCGACTGGTCGCGGCGCAGGCCGCTCAAGCCAATCCGTTTTATGAATCCTTCAAACAGGGCTTCAAAGCCAAGGTGAGCAAAACCGCTGGTGATACTCTGGCCAGTGCCATCCGCATTGGTGACCCGGTGAGCTATGACAAAGCCACCACCGCGATCGCCGAAACCGATGGCATTGTTGAACAAGCCACTGAAAATGAACTCGCCGCCGCCGCCGCTGAGGCAGATTTGACCGGCATGTTTACCTGTCCCCATACCGGCGTGGCGCTAGCCGTGCTGAAAAAACTGATTAATCGTGGCTTGATTAAATCGAGCGATCGCACCGTCGTCATCAGTACAGCCCACGGTCTGAAATTCACCGACTTTAAAGTCAAATATCACGAATCTCAGCTAGAGGATGTCATGAGCCAGTATGCCAACCCTGCCATTCATCTGCCAGCTGACGCTGATGCCGTGAAAGCCGAAATTGCCAAGCGTCTAAACTATTAATGCCTGAGATCAACACCTGAATTCAAGGGTTAAGAAATGCCCGGCGTGATGCGGTTCACACATAATCAAAGCCCGCAACGTTTGTGAACCTTGCGGGCTTTGACGGTACTTGACTTTGGACAATAAGAGTACCTGAAGAGCAGGAAAGTGGTAGAGGATATCAATCGTCATGCTCTACCACTCATGTCAGATCATCTTGAAACGCTGCACGAATTTCGCCAAGGCATTTACGAAAGTTTTCCGTATCG
>JBCDAJ010000070.1:0-32636 GCA_039185935.1 Cyanobacteria bacterium P01_F01_bin.56
CCTCGTGGCCGTGCGTCATAACCCACTCCTGCGGACGGTGTATAGCGATCCGCAATCAGGCCAGAAAGGACGACGGTTGGGTGAAAAACACGCCAAATGCACTTAGGGCAGCATCCTGCATCCCGTAGCGGGTATTTGGGCCCGGGTGGCTTTCCGGTAGCGGCAACAACCATTGGCGCAACGACCCGACTAGCGGGTCAAACAATCCCCGTTCTTTCACCCATTTGGGCTCTATTGAGTGGCTCAAATGTCATGACAATACCGGCCTTCTCGGGGCTTAAACAGCTTTTCACCAAAATGAGACTTGCGGCAATTGCGGCGGTAAAACTGAAGGGACGTTTCGAGCCGCCAATTTTTTTAGGGTGTTAACACCGGAATTATACGGATCAGACAGCTCAACTGTGAAGAGAAGAATAGCCCCCGCTAAAAAAACTTTTCCGGTACAGATCTATGCATACATGGGCGCTCTTTTCTTGCAGTAGCTTAGTTACATTAACGGCTTACAACCTCACAAACTTACCCAAAACGCCGAAACCTGTTCCCGAGCCCGAACCTGATGCGAGCGATCAGTTTGCGGAAGATGCCAAATTTTCCCTGGATGCTATGCGCGGCCAGTTTCCAGAATTTGAGCAGATCGCGCAGCCGACACTGCCTGACCAACCTCAACTTTCAAAAGTCGATGGGCTGCCGGGATATAATCCAGCGCTGTATGACCCTCTGCAATATCCGGTCAGAGAGGTGGATTTGGTGGGGGCGTTGCCCAAGGCCGACTTAGAACCTGGAAGAACCTATCGCGTGGACGCTTTAGCACCCTTGCCCACCCTGCTGCCGCCGCCGCCCGGTCTTACAGCCACGACCAATCCTTTGCCAGCCGCGATCTCTACGGCCCCGGCCGCGGCGGCTCGACCCCAACCAGAGCGGACTGCCACGGCACCCAACTTTGCTCCCCGGGCGACCTCTAGTGCCGTTGCTCAGGTGCCGACAACTCCTGCGTCCCCTGCTGCGATGCCCTCGCCGACGGATCCCAACTCGCCGACGGATACCAACTCGCCGACGGATACCGCTTTGGCAGCTGATGCGTCAGAACTTTTTGCCGCCTTGCCAGAGCCCACTGTCCCGACTATGCCCCTGCCGCAGTCAACTTCGGCAATGCCAGCTGTTCCTGTCGAACCGCAGTCAGTGCCTATGGATGTGGTGGCCATGACGGATGTGGTTACGGTTGAGGCGGCGGCGGAATCGGTTGTAGAAACCCCAGTAGCGGTTGCGGTGGAAGCTGCGACAGCAGCGATGGAAGTGGCTGTAGTTGAAACTCAGCCTGTCGCCTCTATGGATTTAGCCATGACGCAGCACGACTTAATTGAAGGCTACTGCGATCGCCCCCTAGCTGAGACTAACGAAGCCACCAGACTCGCCGTTTGTGACGACGACACGAGTGAGTGAGCACAGAGGATGCCTGCAGCGGCAACGGCGGGCACACCAATACCTGGCAGGGTCGAGTCTCCAACCCTTAGCAAGCCTTGAATCGGCGTGCGACAACTGGGAAATAACCCCTGATCGGCTGATATGGCTGGGCCATAGGTGCCCCGATAGCGGCGTAAAAAGCGCTGGTGAGTCAGCGGTGTGCCGATGAGCTCTACCTCGATGCGATCGCGAATATCGGGAATCACCTTAGCCAGGGCTTGGTAGAGAGGATTAGCGCGGTCTCGTTTGCGTTGGGCGTAGGTTTCATCGCGCTGCCACTCGTCCCATGGTTCTAGCGTATAGGCGTGGATAACGTGCTTGCCCGATGGTGCAAGCGCTGGATCAAGCACCGAAGGAATGGAAATCATGCAGGTGTTGCCCGGAGCCTCAAGCGCCCGATCGCGGCTGTGAACCACCACATGATGCACCGTAAGCTCATCTAAGCCCGTAGCATCAATGCCTAGGTGCAGGTGCATAAAGCTATTGACCGCCGGGGTGGCGATCGCGCGGTCTCGAAAAGCCTCAGGCAAATCATCTGGCTGCAGCAATTGGGTATAGGTATCCCAAAGCGTGGCGTTGGAAATGACCGTCTCCGCCGCGATCACTTCTCCCGATTTGAGCTGTACTCCGTGGGTCTTTCCTTGTTTGACCAAGATTTGCTCAACGTGGGTGCCGAGTCGTAACTTGCCGTCCCATTTTTGCAATCCCCGCACGAGGGCATTGACCAAGGCTTCGCTCCCCCCAACGGGATAGTCAACCGGGGCCGTTTCCCGCTCACCAAATACAAAGGCGACTTCGGGGGCGATCGTGCCGTGGGCATTCAGCCCTGACAGCAAAAAACACTCCAAATCCACCAGTTGGCGCACCCATGGATCTTGTACGGTTTGATCCATCAACTGCCCGGCTGACTTTTGGATAGCGCCCAATTGGGGCAACAAGCTCAACAATGCTTGGGGATAACGCAACAAAAAGGGCACCACACCCCAATCAGGCCGCAGACCCAGGCTCGGAATCTGACTAAGCGGTTGATAAAGGGCTAACAACCGCGTGACAAAAGCGTCTAGTTCGGCGGCTCCTTGAGGCGTAAATTTTGCCACTGCGCGGCGATAGTCCGCTAACTGACGGTAAACGGGCAAGGTCCCTTCCGGCAGGTGATAATATCCCAAAGGGTCGTAGGCGATCGCGTTAATGGGTTCTTCCAGCACATCCAACACTTGCCGCAGAGGGTTGCGTGAAGCCGGATCGCTCAATCCCGAGAAAAACGATGGCCCCGAATCAAAGTGAAACCCCTGACGGGTAAATCCGTGAGCGGCACCGCCCGGAATCGTATGACTTTCACAAACCACTACCGACTTGCCGTAGCGGGCTAAAAGTGCCGCCGCCACAAGCCCTCCTAAACCGCTGCCAATGACGACAACCTCTGGTGTTGATGAAGACATAATCAATCTTGGGACATTCCTATCTATCGGTTCAGTGGAGCATTATCCAACCGATCATCCAGACCTGACTTTTTCCGCTAAGTCCTCAAGCCTATAGCGGTCCTTGCTCGTAGCTAATAAAGGCAACTCCCACTAAGGTTGAGTGTATCGATAGCCAAGGGGATGTCTTAGGAGATTTCTGTCAATGAACATACCCATTCGGCGGTGCATTACGCTTCGCTAATGACACCCTACAAGCGGTAAATTCTTTCCTGTAAATCTCCTTAGATGATGGCAGAGTGTTCTGAGCAGATTCGGCGGTGCATTACGCTTCGCTAATGACACCCTACAAGCGGTAAATTCTTTCCTGTAAATCTCCTTAGATGATGGCAGAGTGTTCTGAGCAGAATTTTGGCCCCTGTGATTTAGGTGAGCTTCGATTGCCTCGTCAGGCCCTGAGCATCGGCCAGGCCCTGAGCGCAAACTTCCGTAAGGCCCTAAGTAGGCGGGTGGAATTAGATATAAGGTATCAGAGTTGTCAGGATAAGCGTCTATGCCTGTCCCCTTACGCATCACTTTGAGCGAGGAAGAAAACCACCCCCTAAGCGAACTGTGGCAAGCCCAAAACGGACTCTACCGGCCGCGCGATCGTGCCCACTGCTGCGGCTGAATGCCCAAGGGCTGAATGTACCCACCATTGCCGAAATCTTTCAGCGCCATCAATACACGGTTCAAGCGACGCTCAAACGGTGGGAACAGCATGGCCTCGAGTGAGCGGGAGATGACACCTTAGAGCATGTTCGGTTTAATTGCGCTTAGCTACTGACTCGAATATTTCGTTCTTCCTGGTTCATTGAGCATTAGCCAAACACGGTATTGTCTAACCCGGTCACTCCTTCCACAATCCCGAGGAGCTGGTTGCTCTGGGTCATAATCAGGGTGTTGTCGCCGAGCTCAAATAACTTGACATCTTCAGGAGTAAGCCCTCCCAGCAAAATCTGATCGACCCCGATTTCAAAATCGGTAATGGAGTCAACCCCCTCAGTCAGCCGCAAAACAAACTGATCAGCGCCACCACCACCAGTGTAGATATCATCGCCCGCGAGGCCATCAATCAAGTTATCACCGTTATCGCCAACGAGAGTATCGCTACCCGCGGCATCGTCTTCACCAATCGTTGGCGGCGTTGGGTCGCTAATATCAGCGGTTGGTTGCAGATTAAATCCGTCAACTGTGAATTCATTGTTTGCGCCTACTTGGAACAAGAGAGGTTCAATGAGTCCCCGTTGAACTCCAGTGTTAGGGTTAGCAAACTCGTCCGCATCGGCGACGTTACTGAGCGTATTGTTCTCAATAGTTGCCTGATAGCTGGCTTCGTTGCGCATAAGCGGGCGCGCGCTACCGTTGACTTCAATAATGTTGTCCTTGATTTCAATAGTGCTGAAGTCTGTGTCGCTGTTGAAACCAAATAAGCCCTCCATCCTGGCATTCACTGTGTCGTTTACAATCACCTCATTGTTGTGGAATGAGAAATTGTCATAAACGCCACGGCTCCAAAAAACGCCTCGCCCTGGGTTCAAAATGAGATTGTTGTGAAACTTGGTAGGGCCTGGTGCTGGCTCTAAACCAAAGCTAGAAATAAGGTTGCCGTTATCTTCTTCAGTATCAAAGACAAAGACGTTATGGTCAATTTCAGTGCCATTACGGGCAAATTCTAGCGAGTAAGACTGGGTGAAATAGTTATGGTGGATGTGGAACGTATAACCATCTTCAGGGATAGAGCCGCCTCCAGATTTAGGAATTGAAACAGCCCCGCCCAGAAAATTGTGATCAATTTCAACAAACTGATCGTTTTCAAATGGCAGCTCGATCGCAAAGTTAGTATCGATAGTGTTTTGGTAAATTCGAGTATTTCTAAATTGACGGCCTTTAATACCGAAGACGTTACCCTCCTGCTCGCCACTTTTAGAAATCTGATTATTGTAGATAACAGAATCTTTCAGAAAAGTCGCATAAATTGAGCCGCCAACGACTCTATTAGGCTCTTCTGCTTGTCCACCAGCATCGATGAATAGATTGTCATAAATAGCGACATCACTGGCGTTAAAGAGGCGAACTGAGCTCCAAGTAAAGTCATTAAACTCCGATTGACTGATCTCTAGACCATCCGTCCTAGAGCCGAAAATAGCTCCATGAACTTCTGGGCCAGTTAAGGTCAAATTTGTAAAAGTGACATCGTCTGCATCATTGTCTAAGTTGAACAAGTAAGCATCGCGATTCACAGAGTCAAGCCCAACACCTGAATCAGGTAGGCCTTGAGTCCCAATTTGAAAGGTATCTGCATTTTGTAGGACAGTGAGTCCGGCACCGGCACCTTCGAAGGTAATATCTGGAGTGTTTACCTGGAGCGTTTTGGCGAGGTCAAAAACGCCTACCGGGATATAGATGGTTGACTGATCGGTGAAACCCGCTTCACGCTGAGCCGTTAGCCAATCAATCGCAGCCTGAATGGCGTCTGCATCATTCTGCTCATCGTTAGCAACAGCATTCACCAGACCTGGATTAGCAGCCAAAATCTCCTGGGGGAGATTGGTGATGTCAATGTTATTGATAAAAGCTTCCAACATGAACAATGACTCCTTGAATTAAAAATCAATCCTTTTCTTGGAGCTGACCTATAGAAAACGCCTGCAATCAGGACGTCAACAAAAATTTTTGCCGAACAGCGGTCTCAAGATACAGAACACTGGAGACTAACAAAGCAACCAGAAATCACTATTTCAGCAGACAATTAGACAGTAGTTAGAACGACAAGTAGTACTCTATACACGGTTTCAATACGGCATACTTATCAAGATGCTTTTGACCCTGTAGGAATCAATCAAAATTTAACAGCCCTACATTTTAATTGCAAGGTTTTCAGATCTACATCAGAGGTGAGGGATGGCTTAGAAAAGGTCAATGATTTATGCCGCAACACATTACGACAACTCAATGAGCAATGGATACCTTTGGCTTGATTTTAGAGGTGATCTTGTGTCCTAAGGAAACCAAGGAATTTGCCATTCCGCCAAAGGCGATGGACTGTAAAGAAAGCTGACGGTTGGCTGCATTAGTAACAGCGTCGCAATGTTGATTATGAGCACATACCAACTTTCTTTGAGACTTTTATCCACATCAACATAAATCGGTTAATGCGACGGAAGTTGCTTTGAGCTTTACCTGCTAATCCGTATTTTCAAAGATCTTCTCAGAGGAATCATTAGTAGATATCAAGCTAAGTTATTCTTCCTTGGGATTTATTTTTTGATGTTTCTGGAATCTCTTGATTGCCCTTATTGTTACCTTGACAAGGTATTGTTACCCTGACAAGTGCAGTCAAGAATATTGCCATCGCAGCTTCCCTTTCGCTAGGATCTTAAATCACCTAAAGAGCAAGAAATGCGTGACTTCTGCCTTTCTAAAAGCTGACGACCGATACTGTTGCAACAATCAAGCCGGTACTCTCGCGATAGTCAAATCATTCAATTAATGACTGGGCTGCTCCTTTAAAGAGCGTTGGTAGAATAATTCGCTAAAGTAATCTTTGCAGAAAAGTGCAAAGCGGGTGTCCACAATCGGCTAAGCCCAGCTCAAACTCAGGCATTACTGTATGAAAAGCATTGAGGGAGACCCAAACAGCTTGGCTACCGCTATTTCAGATTCGACGGAGCTTTTACGTTGGTGGCATCAGCATCAGGCTCAGATGATCCTGCGTGAGACTGATTTTTTGCGCAATGGGGTGCTACAGGAAATCACTGCCATTCGCCGTCGGTTAGAAGTTTCATGTCCGCCCAACCACCCTTCTGACGAGGCTACCTGCGCACCGCAACTGGCGGATTTATCGCGGTTATACAGCCTGTTAGAAAACTTTTGCGATCGCCTCCAGTCGCCCTTTTCACCCGAATCACTGCCCTTAGCGCTACAGCACACGGTCCAAGCCTGGCAAGAAAAACTGCATTTGCAAATCCAAGTGCCCTCAACTTGGCAAACCGAGCCGCTAGAGCAGGTGCAGTTACTCGTCTTATTGCTCAAGGCACTGCTACCACTCCTGGCAGAAACGCCTCCTGGCCCCCAGTCCACAACCCTCAGATTGCATGAATCAGATGATCTGAAGACGCTAGCTTTTGAAGTGCAGTATGCCTCGGCGCTAGAGTCTTCTACCGCTGAAACTATCGAGGAAACTGTAAAGCCATTTCTCAAGACGTTTTGTCTGTTTACGGAGGCAACTTGTGACGTGACGTTTCAGACAGACCGAGTTTTCTTAAAATTAGGGTGGCAAAATCCATCTGTCACCGCATCTGACCACCTTCACGCTGACAAATCATAATGACTACCCCAAACGAATCATTAAAGCTCCTGGTTGTTGACGATCATGAGGCGGTCTTAGGAGGCACGGTCATGGCCCTTGAGAAAACTTATCCTGAGGCCAATATCCGGACAGCCAGCACGGCCAAGTCTGCCCTCGAAGAGTTGAGTTATGGTCTGCCCGATTTGATGATGATGGATCTCTCAATTCCCAAGGCCCCGGGAGAGCCATCCGAAATTGACGCGGGCATCGAGTTATTGCGATCGCTCCTGGCTGAGCATCCCGATTTGAATATCGTGGTACAGAGCGCCCATGTGCGATCGCTAGTGCGCCTCAAACCCGCAATTGATACCCATCAGGGGGGATTCACTATCGCGGACAAAAATCTGCCCATGCAAGAAATGCTGACAAAAGTTGACTGGGCGCTCAAGGGCTTAATTTACACTCCCCGCGATATGCGTACGGGTATTGAAGTCAAGCCGGAATGGTTGGAGGTGCTGCGGCTCGCCTTTAAGGAGGGGTTGCAAGATAAAGCGATCGCGGAGGAAATTAACGTCGCTGAACGCACCGTCCGTCATTACTGGACCAAAGTACAAGACGCCTTAGAGGTGTATCCCGAAGCAGGCAAAAACATTCGGATTCAAACGGAAATCCGCGCTCGTGAAGAAGGTCTAATCGATTAGCTCGCCTCTAGGCATCCTGTTCGCCTTCTTCATATCCATAGCAGAATGCGGAATTGAGAGTGCGGAATGCGGAATTGAGAAACCTACGACATGGGCGTTTCAGCGATTTGAGCTGTCCTGACCTAATGGCGGATTGTTATGACTGAATATCTGCAGGTAACCACGGCATCACCGGCCCCAGCAAAATCGCCAGGGTGCCAACCGTCAGCGCCAAAATCATCCAGCAAAGGATCGGGGCTTCAACTGCTAGAGATAAATAAGCGTCCCATATCGGCATTTTGTATTTGTTTTGGCTCCGGTTAAGAGTCAGGATGACGGGGCTCTGAGGGCCCTCAGGTGCTGCTCGTAGCCCTGCCATCAGGATATCGATTTGTACCTAGACAGCGTCAGCTGATATCGGATTAAGGCAAATTCGTTATCAGAGTTGTATCATCGCCCAACTTTGGAGGTATCCTTTCGTTGAATTCAACTGTCTAAGTGCATTTGGCATCGGCTATGGGAAAGATATTCATCTCTGCGGGACATGGTGGCTATGAAGATGGCTCGCTGGATTACGGAGCCGTCGTTGCAGATACCACCGAGGCCACCGAAATGATTCGAATTCGAGATTTGGTCGTGCCAGAGCTGCGATCGCGCGGCTTCGAAGTATTAGCGGTACCGGATGACCTGAGCAATGCTCAAACCTTGAATTGGATTAACACTCGCTGTCAGCCCACCGACGTCGCCCTGGAACTCCACGGGGGCGCCGCTAGTAGCCCCGGAGCCCGAGGGGCCAGCGTCTTTTACATCGCGAACAATGACGTGCGTAAATCCCATGCCGAATTGTTGCTACTAGCGCTCCTGCGGCGGCTGCCGCAGCTCCCCAGTCGGGGGGCGCGGCCTGATACCAATACCGGCACTGGCAGCCTCTCTTTTACCCGACAGTTAGCCTGCCCATCGCTATACATGGAGGTGGGTTATCTCACCAATCCCGATGATTTGGGGCTGATTCAAAATCGGCGACGAGATATGTCTCTCGGCATTGCCGATGGCACGGCTTCTTGGAGTCGCGCTGTAGCTGGGGATGCTGGCAATGTGCAAAGCTTTCCCACGTGCAATATCAGCGTGAATGATGGCCCCTATGCCGAAAAAGGCATCATCATCAACAACAACTCCTACGTACCCGTTGACTTAGCTGATCAGTTGGGCATCGATAATGCCGCTACTGACCCTAACATCCGCAAGGTACGCTATCGCGGAGTGGTCTACATGAAAGCAATTGATCTGCGGGAATATAACGTCTCTGTTGGTTGGGATGCCGGCACCCGTACCGTCACTCTCAAAACCGCCAACGACATCCCCAACTGCGGGTTAGAACACATCATGGGTCGGGGAATTACCTCCGACATTCAACTCTTGATGTTTTTGAAAGCCAACAATGAAAGTGCCACAGAGCCCTATAAAGACCTCCCTCGCTTCTACCGCGAAGAAGCGAAAATCGAGGGCGTCGACCACGACATTGCCTTCTGCCAAATGTGTGTTGAAACTTCTTACTTAAGATGGACGGGTAGCCTCAGACCCGAAGACAACAACTTTGGCGGTATTGGCGCAACAGATTCTTCTACGGGGGGCGTTTCTTTCAACGACCCCCGGATTGGGGTTCGCGCTCACATTCAGCATCTTAAGGCTTATGCCAGCACCGAGCCGCTAGTTCAAGAAGTGGTTGATCCCCGCTTTCAATTTGTGCGGCGTGGGGTGGCTCCGCTGGTGACGCAGCTTAGCGGACGCTGGGATCCAGCTGCTGATTATGGGAATCGGATCTTGGCAATTTTGCGCCGACTCTATGAATCGACCGGCATCCTTTAATTTGAGTGACGGAACAAAATCGAATGATCCGAGTCACAGGACAGGTGCTATCTTTATATTTAATCTGCTGTGAAAGCGGCGTGGAGTAGAGCTAAAAAGATATTTGTTGCAGGCCAAGTTGAGTGAATGAAAGTTCTCCCAGCTTGGCTTTTGAATGTTGGTCATGAGTGATTAAAACACCTCTATTGCTAGTGTTTAAGCTTGGTCTCGTTCAAGGCCAAAACGCTATTTTCGCTGTTCGCAATGACCGCTTTCAGCCCTCAATTGAATGCTCTTTCAACGCTGCCTGCCCGTTCAGAAAATCATAACTATGGCCCGTTCAAAAGCCTTATCTGATGCTGTGGTTTCCCTCTGGGAGACAGCCGTTTGGAAACTACTCCCGAAAGGAGGCGTGGCTGTTATTGCCTGGCTTATGTGCAGCTTGCCAGGGTGGGCGCTGGAAATGCGCATTGCCATTCAAGAGGGGGCTGGCCAAGTCGTTGTCGGCACGTCTAACACGGGGGTGATTCTGGACTCGCAGGGGCAACAGATTGCCCAGGTCCCCCAAGGCCGATCGCTAACGGTAGCGGCTCAAGGCTCTCAGGTAAAAGCGGCGAATTCGGTCAGTACGTCGTTTTGGGTCGAGCCGGGTCCCGATGGCTTTGTGTTTATTGGCGATCGCTGGTATCGCGGGCGGGTACTGGTCACGTCAACGGGGAGCAGTGTCACGGCCATCAACTACGTTGACTTAGAGCATTATCTTTACAGCGTGGTGGGCAGTGAAATGCCCACTAGCTGGCCTTTAGAGGCTCTGAAAGCCCAAGCAGTCGCAGCTCGTTCTTACGCACTACACCGCCGGAGTCGGGCTCGCAGTCCCTATTATGATGTGGGCAGCACCACGGCATATCAGGTTTATGGGGGCCTCGGAGAAGAGACCCAGAGGACGCAAGCCGCCGTTGAGGGCACCCGCAGTCAAGTGTTGACTCATAACGGTCAAGTCATTGAGGCCGTATTTCACTCTTCGTCTGGTGGCCATACCGAGAACGTTGAAGATATTTGGAGTCAGGCCCGTCCGTATTTACGAGGCGTGCCTGACTTTGATGCCGGAGCCCCGGTTTTTGAATGGTTCCGCACTTTCTCAAATGACGAATTTAGTCAGCTCATGCCTGATGTGGGACGGTTGGTCAGCGCTATCCCCCAGCGCACGACGCCGCGCGGTCGGGTGAGAGAAATTTTGGTGGAGGGCGATCGCGGTTCTCGCATGCTGACAGGCAGTGATTTTCGGAGCGCCTTGGGATTACGCAGCACTTTATTTTCCATTGCGGTGACGGGTGACAGTGTGCAAATTTCGGGACGTGGCTTTGGGCACGGCATTGGCATGAGTCAGTGGGGCGCCCACAACATGGCGGGCCAGGGCTACACGTATCAACAAATTTTGGGCCATTACTATCAGGGTGCTCAATTGGCCGTCTTGCAAGGTCGATAGGTGCTGCCCAGGCGTGATGGTTAAGGATGCTGCTCAGCGATCGCGCTCACTGAGCGGTCGTTTAAGCTAAAACCATGCTGGCGTATTGAGGGTAGAAACAATGGCCACTGTCATGCGATCGCTCCATGTCGCCTTACTGGCTAGCGACTTAGAACGCAGCGTGGAATTTTACCAAGACGTTTTAGGGTTAGAGATGGCGCCGCGATCGTTGAACTTTCCTGGCTACTGGTTTCAGGTAGGGGAGTTTCAGATCCATCTGATGCAAGCCGAGGACTGGCAGGCCCCCTGTCCTCGCCCTGACAAATGGGGCCGCAATCCTCATATGGCTTTCCAAGTAGATGATTTGTCAGCCTTCAAAGCCCGTTTTTTAGACCATGACTATCCGGTGCAAATGAGCGCATCAGGACGGGCAGCCTTGTTTACGCAAGACCCGGACGGCAACATTGTGGAGCTTTCTCAAGCTTAGGGATCGGCTTGAAAATAAAGTACCCGGATAAGACTGTGGCAGCGTGGATGGGTAGCAGGGTAGGTGGGATGTTATTTAAGCGCGACTCCCTTAGAGCTTGACTTGAAAAATAGCCTTTAAAGGTCACTTGGTCGAGGCAAAAAGGCGTTGCCACTGTGGGCCACAGGAAACAGCCAGTAATAGGGGCTCCCATGGTCAACCTTGCTGACTCTACGCCTTGAGGCGATCGCACATATGGTCGCCACCCGCAACGTATTCACTCAGCCTGAGCAGCTCTAAGTCGCCAAAAAGCAACTTGAGTGATGATGAAGCTGCTAGTGCTACGTTGTCTTGTCTGGCCCATAGGAAGTTAATGAGAAGCATTCAATTGAAATCCCATATCGGTGCCGATGGATTGCTGCAAGTTGAGCTGCCTGACTGTCAGGAACAGGATGTTGAAGTGCTGATCGTGTATCAACCTGTGCAAAAGCCAATTAAACGGCAATGGTCGCAAGCTTTCCTCAGTACGGCAGGCAGTTGGCAGGGCGAGTCGCTTATCCGTGAACCGCAACCCATGCCTACTGATCGCGAGTCGTTGCAATGAGGTATTTACTCGATACCAACACCTGCATCGCATATCTGAATGGCAGTAGTGTCCAGGTCGCTGAAAAGCTAATACAGCGATCTCCAGACGATTTATATATCTGCGACATCGTCAAATTTGAGCTTTACTTTGGCGCTTATAAAAGTACTCGAACTGAGGCCAATCTAAAACCTTGGAACAGTTTTTCGGTGACTTGGTCAGTTATCCCTTTGACAAAAATTCTGCCCAGATTTGCGGTCAACTTCGGGCGCCTCTGAGTTCACAAGGGACTCCTATCGGTGCCTACGATTTACAGATTGCCGCAATCACGCTGGCTAACCAACTAACGCTAGTTACTCACAATGTGCGCGAGTTTAGTCGGGTTAGAGGGTTAGGCATTGATGATTGGCAGGAATAAGATCGCTCTATCCTTTTAAGCGATCGCACAAATGATCACCGACGCGCAAGGCATTTGCCATGATCGTTAGCGCGGGGCCAACGGCAGGGCAAGCGGGGAAAAAGCTGCCGTCGACAACGTACAAGTTGTCGATGTCGTGGGTGCGGCAGTTGATGTCCAACACCGACGTCGTGGGGTCGGTGCCGATGCGACAGGTGCCTAGCTGATAGCCCACAATACTGATCGGCACTTCGCCACGGGGAAAGATGGTGTTACTTTTAACCGTACTGACCGTCGTTTCGAGCTTTTTCAGCACTTCGATCCACTGATAAACGAGGCGATCGTGGGCCTCAAAGTTATTCGGCTCAAACTCAAACCGGAGCTTGCCCTTTTGTCGCCGGACGCGGTTGTTGGGATCGGGTAGCATCCCCGTTTGTGCCCACCAGCCAATGGATTGCACGGCCAACCCTTTAAGACGGGAGCCGGGTAACACCTGCGCTAGAACTGACAGCAGCGGCGGTGATTCGGCAAAGATCACGTCGCGGAGAAGGCCACCGCTATTTTCAATGTGGCCCATTGGATAGTCGTAGTCGCGGTTACCCCAATAAAAATCATTGACGCTGATACTGCGGGGAAACTCGCCAGAATTGGCCGTGGATGCTTTTTCGACAATGACGGTTAACCGCTGTTTCATTAGGTTACGGCCTACCAAATTAGAGCGGTTGGCTAACCCGGTGGGATGTTGGTCATTGGCAGAGTCGAGCAGCAGCATGGCCGAATTGACCGCGCCACAGGCCAGCACCACAATATCGCCGCTGAAAATCGTCGGCTGATTACCGACATCGGCCTGCACACCTTTGATCGCTTTGCCTGACGGATCGGTGTGCAGACTGACGACCTGGGCAGCGGTTTTGAGGGTCACATTCTTATGCTTCAGCGCCCGGTCAATGCCAAATACTTCGGCATCGCCGGTGGGGTCGTCGTCTTGCTGAGTCAGACTGAGGGGCAATGGGGTGGGGTGCAAACCCTGTTGACTCAAGCCTTCTACTAGGGGCTGCATCAACGGTTCATGCTCAATGGCCGGAAACGGATAACCGCCACTGCGATGGGGCTCAGTCGGATCGCTGGTGGCGTCGCCGTGCACCTGATAGAGTTGCTCAGCCGCAGCATAGTAGCGCTCTAGATCGGCATAGTGAAAAGGCCACTCGGGCGCAATGCCCTCTTGATGCGGCACGGCGGTAAAGTCGCGATCGCGCATTCGCATCAAGGTCGCCGAGTAAATTTTGGTATTGCCCCCGACGGCATAGTTCGTCTGTGGCGAAAAGGGTTCACCCGCCTGGTCATACCACTGCTCTGGCGCATGATAACGCTCTTTTTTGAACACATCGACATCCGCCCGATTTTGGTCTTCTAGGGCCATGCGATCGCCCCGCTCCAGAATCAAAATCCGTTTGCCTGTGGGGGCCAGCTTTTGTGCCAGGGTACCACCGCCGGCCCCGGTGCCGACAATGATCACGTCATAGTGCTGATCGTCAATAATCATGGACGTATTCCCTGGAGGATCAAAAGGTGGGCTAGAAAACCGGATAGACGTTTTCGGCCTTAACGCCAGATGTAAATCAGGAGGAACAGAATAATCCAAATCACATCGACAAAATGCCAGAAAATCGACGTGGCATTGACACCGTATTCCCCACCGGCGTAGTTGTTGGGCCGGAACGATCGCCCCAGCATGATGCCCTGCAGCAAGACTCCCGTGAGCACGTGCAGCCCGTGGAAGCCGGTGAGCAGATAAAACGTGCCGCCAAATAGACCATCGGTAAAGCCAAACGGCAATCCCATCCACTCCACCGCTTGGCCAAACAAAAAGTAGCTACCCATGAGCATTGTCAGCAGCCAAAAAATGCGGAAGCCCCAGAGGTTTTCCTTGTGGAGATAACGCTCGGCAATGTAAATCACAAAACTGCTGGACACCAGCACGACCGTGTTAATGAAGGGTTCACGGACTTCCAATCCCTCAAACCCAGCGGGATACCAATCAGTCACATTGATTTTATAGACGATATAGCCCACAAAAAAGCTGAAGAAAATCACACTCTCCGACAGCAAGAAGACAATAAAGCCAAACATGCGATGGTCTTCTTCTTCGTGCTCTGCCCCGTGGGCCACCTGAGCTTCAAGCGTTGAGTCAAGATTTGCCGTGCTCACAGCGTTACTCCTTTGCTGGACTATTTGCAACTAACGGTTCATCACTGCCGTAGCCATAGGGGCCAGAAACCACCACGGGAATTTCGTCAAAGTTTTCATGGGGCGGTGGCGAAGACACCAGCCATTCCAGCCCGATCGCCCGCCAGGGATTATCCCCCGCCTCGGGCCCGCGCGACCAAGAACTCAACATATTCAAAATGAAGGGCAACGTAGAAACCCCCAACAAGAAACCGCCGAGACTCGCTAGCACATTCCAAAAGGCAAATTCCGGATCATAGGACGCGACGCGACGCGGCATGCCGTGTAACCCCATCGGATGCATGGGCAAAAAGTTGAGATTCGCCCCGATAAAGGTCAGCACAAAGTGCAACTTGCCCAGACCTTCGTAATACATGCGCCCCGTCATCTTGGGGAACCAGTGATAGATTGCCGCGTAAAAACCCATCACCACGGCACCATAAATCACATAGTGAAAATGGCCGACCACAAAGTAGGTGTTGTTGACATGGATATCAAACGGGACCGAAGCCAGCATGATGCCGGTAATGCCCGCAAATAAGAACATTGAGAGGCCACCCAAGGCAAACAGCATGCCCGTCGTCAAGCGTAAGCGGCCGCCCCAGACCGTTGCCACCCACGCAAAGACCTTAATGCCCGTCGGCACGGAAATGGTCATCGTCGTCACCATAAACAGCATCCGCATCCAGCCTGGGGTGCCACTGGCAAACATATGATGCACCCAGACGATAGCGCTGAGTCCCGTGATGATCAGAGAGGACACCGCCACCACGGGATAGCCAAATAGCGGCTTACGCGCATAGACCGGAAACACCTCAGAGAAGACGCCAAAAATCGGCAAGATAATCACGTACACCGCCGGGTGGGAATAGAACCAGAAAAAGTGCTGGTAGAGGACCGGGTCGCCCCCCAGTTCAGGGTTAAAGAAGCTGGTGCCCACCGTCAGATCAAACAGCAGCATCACCGCCCCTGCCGTCAATGCGGGAAGACCAATCAGCTGAATTAGCTGGGCTGAGAGTACTGTCCAGCAAAAGGCGGGCATTTGAAACCAGCCCATACCTGGGGCTCGCATCCGCAGGATGGTGGTGACGATATTCACCGCCCCCATAATGGAGGAGACGCCGGAGAGGGCCACCGCCAAGATCCACAAAGACTGACCGTTGATCAGGTTGCCGGAGGGATTTTGTAAGCTCACGGGAGGATAGGCCCACCAACCTGACTGCGACGGGCCACCCGGCACGAAAAAGCTCACCGTTAGGATGACCCCGAAAACTGGCACCAGCCAAAACGCCGCCGCATTCAACCGGGGGAAGGCCATATCCCGTGCCCCAATCATCAGTGGCACCAGATAGTTGGCCAAGCCGTTCAGCATGGGAAAAGTCCACATGAACAACATGAGGGTGCCATGCATGGTGAACAACCCGTTATACACGGTGCGATCGACCAGATCTGCCGGTGGGGTCAGCAACTCACCCCGCATTACCATGGCAAGCAGTCCGCCAAATAAAAAGAAGACGAACGCCACCACGATGTATTGAATGCCAATCACCTTGTGATCGGTGCTGAAGGTGAAAAAGCGCCGCCAGTTGTCCGGTGCCCCAGGTTGCGGTTGGAAACTCGGTGACGCTACCTCTAACGATGCATTACTCATAGGGGTCTTCCTCTGAACTGGCGTAATTCACAATGGGGGCTGGAGCCGGTTTAACCGTGGTCCAGCCTAAAGTATCGTTGTCAGTCGCCCGGCGAAATTCTTCGTGGGCCACGTTTTCGGCTGAGATCGGGGGCGTTGCGGCGGCAGTCGCCAGCCATTGCTCGTAAGCGGTCGCTGATTCGACCACGACATTGGTTTGATTGGCCGCAAAGTATGTACCGCTATATTCTGAATCGCGCAGCCGGTAGCGCCCTTCGCGAATGGGGGTGAACTCAAAGTCGATCGCCCGCCCTGGCACCACATCTTGCTTGACCCGAAAAGCGGGGACAAAAAAGCCATGCAGCACGTCCTCGGACGTCAGGACCAAGTGAGCCCGCTCGTTTACCGGCAAATGCAGTTCGGTGCTGCGCACCGCCTGTTCGGGATAGTAAAATTCCCAAGCCCACTGCCGGGCTGACACTTCAATCGATGATTGAGCCGGTGCGGTAGGCTCCTCCAGGGCGGCGGCGGCGGCAGTCGCCATGCCCATGGCACGGGGCGCCATCGTGCCCAATAAACTCATGTGATCGTAGGTCTGGTAGCTAAAGCCCGCGATCCAGATAACGAGCATGATGGGAATCGCGGTCCAAACAATTTCCAGCTTGAGGTTGCCTTCAATTGGCGGGCCATCCTTGGAATCGTACTTGGGCGCGCGCTGAAAAATCATGGAGTAGATGAGCGTGCCCATCACCCCAAAGAAGATGAAGCTGCCAATGGTGGTCATAAAGCTGAACAGGTTGTCCACCAAAATGGCTTCGGCGGCGGCTTGGGGCAGCATCCAGGTATAGGCTTGCTGACCAATCCAGAGGCTTAGGAGAAGGTCAGCGATCGCCAACCCGATCAACTTGGCAATGGTGCGTCGATTCATCGCGGCGAAGCCCTCACTAATGCTTGATCAAAATATTGAGCAACTGGGCGTTGGGGGTAAGGCCCTCGCGCAACAGGCGATCGGCGGTAATGTGAACGCCAAAATCAGCGGCCAAATGTGCGCCTAAAGTACCGTGGGCAAACATCAGCACAAAGATGCCGAGCCCCGCTAGTAGGTAGCTCCACTGCACCTGCCGCGCCCGATCTTCACGCCACACATAACGCTGAAACCCTCGCCAAATCGTCATTCCGACAATCAAACCGAGTAGCACGACCCCACCGACACCGTGCCAGATCATCGTGTCCATGGCGCCTAAGCCCCAGGGACTGACCATATCCATCGGCGGTTCCGCCAGAATGATTTCGTAAAAGCCTGCCGCCACGGTGAAAAAAGTGATGATCGCCGCCGCCACCAGGTTGAACCAGCCCACGTCATAGAGATTGGAACTTTGGACGGGGATGGCCAAGAATTTGAAGATGGGTTTTTCGAGGGGATACAGGGCCGCCACGATGTCAAACGCGATCGCCAAAATGAATAACCCCAGGGTCAAATGCACCAAATTAGGATGGATGGGAATGCGATAGGGCAACCCATTCGCCGCCGCGAGCAGGGGTGCCAAGGAAGACAAAACCATCACAGCAGCCCTCCTCGGGTGGCCTCGACGACTGCTTCAGTATGCAACCCATAGACCCAAACCAACTTGTCGCCGAGATAAACCTGGAACAGTACGATGACCAGCAAAAAGCTATTGAACCCCATATAAGCTACGGGTAGCGAGTCCTTAGTGCGTAGCCGAATGATGTAACGCCAGCCCGTAATCACGGCCAAAATGGCCGATAGGGACCAGCCAATGAGGGTATGTAGATTCAAATCGCTGACCACGGCTGGATAGGGTGTGGCCAGTCCAGCTTCAATCTGGCCAAAGATCACGGCTACAAAAATCCAGGTAGTGGCGGCAAAGATATTCCACCAGCCCACTTCTAACAGGCGCGGATTTTTATTAAAGAAGCCAATGGCATCACACACAATGGCAAACAACACCATCGCAATTACAAAATGCACCACGATGGGGTGAATTGTGTCCGGGTATGGCAAGTTGTGGCTATTGAGGGGCGGGAGTAAATTTTCGAGCACAAACTCCTCCTGAGAGAGCTCATCTGAAGGGGGTGGCCGTCGCTGCTTAATCGGTTCAAAATGACTGCCAGCCTTCACCTAGAGATCTAACCGTGACAATTTGGGGTCTCGTATTATTCCTCAGTAAAAATTAAGCTTCACGGCCGGAAAAGTTCACAGAGCAATGTTTTCCTGCCTGATACCAAATTGTTTTGAAATGTCCCACGTAGCTTCTGTGGAAGATTCGCCTAACTCGGAAGCTGCTATGGAGCCACCTGAACTTTGGATATGGGCCATTTCACAACTAAACCCATCAGGACTTACGCAGTTGAACCCGATTTTGGCCCCTGCATCCCCAAACCTGGGGAAATCGGATTCAACATCCCCCAGATTTTGGGGCCTGAGGGTGGCTTTTGCGTAAGTCCTAACTATAGGCATCTCTCATTTAGCAAGCGGTTGGCACCTAGCGCTTTGAAGAGCTGACTGACACTGGTTTCAACGACTTCCTCGTCACGGTCAATTCGGCTGAACCATGACAAATCGATCGCTAGTCGAGACTGGAAGCCTTGATTTCTGGCTCCTCAGAGATGTAAGCAAGCACTTCTACTGCAACCAGACGCCCCTGCACAACCCTAGTCAACTGCGGGGCAGGGCTGTTGATTGCATCGAAGAAAGGCTGTAAACAGATTCAGAGAAGTAACAGCACAGGCAGAAGTTAGCTGGCAGCGATAATTTGTAAAGCATATTTGACAATTTGTAATATTATTGTTACATTAATTGACATAAAGCAGTTATCGAAAGGTCCAATCACGAAATCTCGGGTTTTAAGAGTTTAGTGCTGCAGACTGTTTGCCTCCTTGTTGGGAGGGGATGGATGTTAGAGCAGATCCACGCGATTAACTGCTGTACTGACGGTATTTTGGAGGGCAATTCCCCATGATCACGTTACTAATTGGATTATTCGTAGTTGGCTGGGCTGCTGCTGCCTTAATTGGTGCTCAGGCTTATTTTCGGGGAGAGCAGACTAAGCCTATTCATGAACGCAACTGGCGCTCTAAGGGATTCGAGAATCTGGCTCGCAGTATTACTGGTCGTGCAACCAATAACAATGAGCGAGTACCTGCATACGGCTTAGACGCTTACGGCAGCGCTTCCTTGAAAACTCGATAATTCGCAGGTGTGTGTTCCCCCTCTCTGGTGGTGTAGTTAGAGCAAGTTTGTGAAAAGTTAAGGCCTCCAGCGATCGCTGGAGGCTTTTTTGTGGCTAGTAGAAGAGATATGTCGCAAAAACCTTCTACTTTACATCGTGGTCGGTCTCAGCCCAATTTAGTTTTGGAATGTCCCATATTAAGCCGCTTGTCCAAGCAGCCCAGCGTAGGCAAACGCTGCCACCAAAGTCTGGCGCAGCGTTAACGAGCGCAGAGTAACTCGCGACAGCCGCCTTAGTTGATGAGACAAGGCTTTTTGCCATATGAGCATTGATGTCGATTAATACCAATTCTTGTAACCGTCCTATGAATGACCTTGGCTGAGCATTCGCGCAGCGTTTTCTAAATGGGCTGCCAAAAGGTTTCCGAGCCCCTCTAGAGCAGCAAAGCTAACGACTCTGTTTAAGGGGACGCTTACCCATTGCCGATAGTCGAGCTACACAGCTTGCTCCTCAGCCCTCTCTGCCCCAATGGCCCTTGACATCTCTAGGCATCGAGACAGTCAAAGATCCGAGGCTGCTCCGTGGCGACTTTACCTTGAACGGTTTGGCCAACTTCTAAGCGATCGCGGGTCGCGGTACGAGCATACAAAATTTCGTCCGTCGCCGTGGTCAGGGTGTAGCGATATTCCCGGCCTAAAAATTGGCGATCGCGCACGACTAAATTTCCCGTCGGGTGGGGCTGCAGGGTGAGATCTTCTTGGCGCACCATCAATTCACCGAACGCGGCATCAGGGTCTGTCGCATTGGTGGCAAAGGTGCCGAGCACGGTTTTCCAAACGTCGCCGTGGCGCTCGGCCCGCAAAAAATTGGCCTGAGTGACAAACCCCGCCACAAAGCGAGAACGCGGCTGACGATAGATCGCTTCAGGCGGGCCGAACTGCTCCACTTGCCCCGCCCGCATCACCGCCAAGCGGTCAGAAATGGATAAGGCTTCTTCCTGATCGTGGGTGACAAATACTCCGGAAGCGCCGACGCCTTTCAAAATGTCTCTCACCTCTTGCCGGAGATAAAGCCGCACCTGTACGTCTAAATTGCTAAAGGGTTCGTCTAGCAAAATTAGGGAAGGTCGCGGGGCGATCGCGCGCGCCAGGGCCACTCGCTGCTGCTGCCCCCCCGACAGCTCATGGGGGAAGCGCTGTTCAAAGCCTTGTAGACCCACCAGGGCGATCGCTCTGGTGGCCTCTTCCCGAATTTGGGATGCCGCCAGCTTGCCCCGCCGGGCTTGAGTTTTGAGCCCAAAGGCCACATTGTTTAACACGCTGAGGTGAGGGAACAGAGCATAGTCCTGAAAGACGACCCCCACATCGCGCCGCTCGGGGGGCAGCCATACCCGACCGTCACAAATGGGTTGCCCGGCCAGTTCTACAACGCCAGCTTGAGGCCGCTCAAACCCCGCAATCAGGCGCAGCAGGGTGGTTTTGCCACAGCCCGATGGCCCCAACAACCCCAGCAAATCGCCTTGATTCAGCGTGAGGCTAACTTGATCAACCGCTGGCGTCGACTGCCCAGCAAACTGCTTCGTCAGCGCATCGAGTTTCAGAATGACAGGTAGATCCATGAGGTGCCGATAGCCCAGGTAGCCGATTTATGGCGAATAATCTTCAACAAATCATACGATACGGCGATGGTATGGCCACCGACAAAACTCCTGGTAGCATTTGCTGGAGTCGGTCATCTCAGCCGCGCTTAACGAATGGCAAACGAATTGATTAGACTGGGTGCAGAATATTTCTCAGCCGATTAATTGCGATGCCCACTTATCCCGGAATTAGCCGCGACGCGTTTCGTCACCCCCTTGACCAACAAGCGGAAGCCGCCCTGCGAGCTTTTCCGGGCTTCGATATTGTCGCCCGCAAGTTTGTGGAATTTATGTACGAACGGCCGCAGTTTGTGTCGCTCATGGGCAACAACGTGCAGGTCGGGCCACAGCAGTACGCCACGCTCTACAACATGTTTCGCGAATGCGTGCAGGCACTTGATGTACAGCCTGTCCCTACGTTATTTGTGGCGCAAAATCCCCAGGTCAATGCCTATGCCATTGGCGAAGAAAACCCTTGCGTGGTGCTTAACACGGGGCTGCTGGACTTATTGAGTGATGCCGAGATTCGCACGGTAATGGCCCATGAACTCGGTCATGTGAAATGTGGCCACACCACCCTAACGCAAATGGCGATTTGGGCGATGAATACGGCCACGGTGATTGGGGAACTCACCTTTGGTATCGGCAACATGATCAGTACCGGGCTAATCTACGCTTTCTATGAATGGCGACGGATGGCCGAGCTGTCCTGCGATCGCGCGGCTCTCTTGGCAACCGACGATTGGCAACTGGTGGGCAATACCATGATGAACATCTCGGGCGGCAGTAACCGCTTTGCCCACGAATTGAATTTTGCCGCCTTTGAAAAGCAGGCCAGCGATTATCAGAACTTGGATGAAGATGGTCTGAGTCAGGTCTACAAGTTTCTGCTCTACAACGGCGCTGGGGCCGGGCCGATGTTGAGCCATCCCTTCCCGGTTGACCGCCTGACTTATCTCAAATCCTGGGCGAACTCTGACGACTATACCCAGATCAAAGCAGGCAATTACCGACGATCGCGCACCGACGGTACCGTTAATGTTGACTCAACCTCAGCGGCCAGCGAAGTTGAACGCCTGCGTCAAGAACTAGCAGATCTCCAAAGTGAACTAGACGACTTGCGGCGCTCTTGAAGCTGCTGCAACAGCTTGTAGCCCCCCTACTCTGGAGAGTTGATTAGGCCAGGATGGTCGTCAGGGCGGGGGGCAGAGACATCCCAGAAGAAGCGCCGATCGCCCTCGGCAATGGGGCGATCATTAATGCTGGCTTCTCGACGACGCATCAGACCACTTTCGTCAAATTCCCAGTTTTCATTACCGTAAGCGCGATACCACTGCCCCGCATCGTCGTGCCACTCATACTGAAAGCGCACCGCGATCCGATTTGCGCCAAAGGCCCACATTTCTTTCACCAGGCGATAGTCCAACTCTTTATCCCATTTGCGACGGAGAAAGGCTCGAATGGCCTCACGTCCTTGAAAAACTTCCGCCCGATTGCGCCAAAAGCTGTCTTCGGTATAAGCCATCGCCACCCGATCGGGGTCGCGGCCATTCCAGGCATTCTCGGCCATGCGCACTTTAGCGATCGCACCCTCACGGTCAAATGGGGGCACTAACTTGGGGGTCGATAGGGTCATAATCTCTACTCCAGAAGAAATAGCCCGATAAAAAGGCTGTCAGCATAGGGCCAACAGCCTTTTTATCGGGTGGGAACAGTTAACGAAACTCAACAAACGATCTAGCCGCAAGAATCTTCATTAAAGGCAATCATTAGCTGCAACTCTGCTAAATCAGGGCAATGGTGATTCCACTTGGCCCCTGTCACCTTAGCCAACGGCTGCAGCCTACCAGAGTCAGCTCCACCGCTACCACTTCTTATAGGGCAAAAATTTACCGCACATAATGATTTTGACGCGATCGCCCTTGGGATCTTCTTCTTTCTCCACATCAATGGTGAAATCAATCGCACTCATGATGCCGTCGCCAAACTTTTCATGCACCACAGTCTTAATGGGCATGCCATAGACCTGCATGATTTCGTAAAAGCGGTAAATCAAGGGGTCCGTGGGAATCACCGGCTCTAAGGAGCCCTTAACGGGGCACTCGGTCAGCGGTTCAATGAAAGAGACATCCGCACCAATGGCTTCTACAATCTTGGTCGCTTCTTCTTTAGAAGCGCTTGCTTGCCGATAAATCACCGAAGCAATCCAAACTTCGTCACAGCCGACTTTGGCCTCCAGATCTGCAAAAGTGATTCCAGCAGCTTTCTTGGCGGCGAGTAGCTTCTCAGTGATTTCGGGAATTGTCATGTCTAAATCCTCAACAAATTTACGTCAACAACAAAGGAAAAGTTGGCCTCTTGGGAGAGGCATGAAGAACTAGGGCTAGGTTTTCAGGATTTAAGCTTGATAACGAGACCTGAATCCCCCCTGCCTGAAATCAAACTCACTTTCCACTAATTCGGGCTTCCTCAACTGCTCGGGTTTCGCGGAACAGATGACTCTCCATCTCAGCTTTCAGATCGTGATAGGCCGGATGTTGATCAATGATTTCGCGATTCCGAGGGCGAGGGAACGGCACCTCCAACACTTCATCAATCCCGGCGGCAGGGCCACGGGTCATCATGACAATGCGATCGCTCAGCAGCAAGGCTTCTTCAATGCTGTGGGTAATCATGATGACGGTTTTGCGCTCCTGCTCCCAGATGCGCTCAATCTCATCCTGCAGAAAGCCCCGAGTCAGAGCATCTAAGGCCCCAAACGGCTCGTCCATCAGCAAAATCTGGGGACTAAAGGCAAGAGCGCGAGCAATGCCAACTCGTTGCCGCATGCCACCGGAAAGCTCATGGGGATGTTTCTTCTCCGCGCCCGTCAACCCCACGAGTTGAATGTGTTCTTTGATGGCACGGTTAATCTGTTTTGATGGCCATTTCGGGTAAACGGTTTCCACCGCAAAGCGGATGTTTTCCTCGACGGTCATCCACGGCATGAGGGCATAGTTTTGGAACACCATGCCGCGATCAGGCCCAGGACCGGTAATCGGATAATTGTTAAACAGAATTTCGCCAGCCGTCACTTCCGACAACCCCGCAATCATGTTTAACAAAGTGGATTTGCCACAACCCGAAGGGCCAATGATGGTCACAAAAGTATTCGGCTCAATATCTAAGCTGATATTTTCAACGGCAACAAAATCCTGAGACTTCTTGCCCGACAACTGGCTAAACAGATCCTTTTTGCCTCGAAAAACCTTCGTGACATTGCGAATCGACAGTTGCGCCGTAGATGAATACGTATCCACCGGGGTTGCTGAATTCACGGGTGCTACACTCACGAGTTTCGACCAAATGCGACAAATCTTTCCACAGCAGCAAAGATGCTATCCAAAATCAGACCTACCAGGCCAATGATGAAAATGGCCACCAAAATATTGGGAATGTAGAGGTTATTCCACTCATTCCAGATGAAGTAGCCTAACCCCGTGCCCAACAGCATCTCAGCGGCCACAATCACGAGCCAGGCAATCCCCATGCTGATGCGGAGACCCGACACAATATTGGGTAAGGCCGCCGGAATGATGACCTTAAAGATCGTGCGTAGCCGCGATGCGCCCAAGGTTTTGGCGACATCGAGATAATCCTGATCGACATTGGCCACGCCAAAAGCGGTATTAATCAGGGTGGGCCAAATGCTGGAGATGAAAATAATAAACACTCCAGTCATCTCAGAATCCCGAAAGACATAGAGTCCCAAAGGGAGCCACGCCAACGGTGAAATCGGCTTCAACAGCTGCACATAGGGATTAAACCCCTTGCGAGCAACCGAGGAAATGCCCATCAAAATGCCTAGAGGCACCGCCACAATCGACGCCAAAAAGTAGCCAATCGCCACTCGCCGCAAGCTAATGAGTAGATTCCACCCAATGCCCAAATCATTGGGGCCATTGTTAAAAAATGGATGGGTTAACCACCACCAAAGCTCTTTCAGAGTTACCAATGCCGTGGGCATGCCCTTGGCAAACAGGTCAGCTCGCGCGCCGATCTCCCAAAACAGCAGAAAGGCGATGAGTGAACCCACAAAGAGCAGAAATGCCTTTGCACCATCCGTAAAGAATAAAGACTCCTTTTCGCCCCCGTAATAAGGGGCGGTTGGATTTGTGTCACTAACTGTCATGCTGATACCTCACTAACCACTGTCACTAGACGCCATATTCGTCAATTTGTTGTTGGACGTAGGCGTCAGGCTCCGCTGGGTCAAAGGTGTCGAACTTCAACTCTTCCGTCCGGTAAATTTCATCAGGAGGCGCTTGACCTAATTCGCTTGCCAGTTCGCGGGCCAGGTCAGTCAAAAAGATGTCTTGACCCACTTCGTCGTAGCCGGTTTCCGGAATAACTTGGCCAGCCACGCCGTCGCCCTGTAAATCCCACCGGACGAGCTGAGACGAAATCCAGTTAGCAAAGCTCTGCCAGGGGTACGGATCAAAGTCGATGCGATCGGGCACGCTGAGGGTGTTGCCGTTGCCGTCATCGTAGTTGCCAGTTAGCACAGCTTCGACCACCTCAACCGGCTGATTGAGGAAAGCCCGCTCCGAAATTGCCGCTGCAATCTCGACTCGGTTGGCGGGGTCACTGGCGTAGCCAGTAGCCTCAACAATGGCTTTATTCAAGGCGCGGAAGGTGTTGGGATTTGCATCAATCCACTCATCGCTCGCGGCAAACGCACAACAAGGATGCCCCGGCCACAGCTCCTTCGTAATCATATGAATGAAGCCCTCTTCCTCGTAAACCGCCCGTTGGTTAAACGGATCCGGCATCAGGTAGGCATCAATGTCACCCGCAACCATCTGCGCGATGCTATCTGGTGGGGGCACAGGACGAATTTGCACATCGACATCGGGATCGATGCCACCAGTTGCTAAGTAGTAACGCAGCAATAGGTTATGCATGGAATACGGGAAGGGCACCCCAAAGGTAAAGCCTTTGAAGTCCGCCGGACCATTGATTTTGCCTTTATGGCGGTTGGCGACGGTGATGGCTTGACCGTTAATGTTCTCGATACTGGCTAGCTTCACCCCAAAGGACGCCGAGCCCAGGCCTAGCGTCATGGCAATCGGCATGGGAGCCAGCATATGATAAGCGTCGAGCTCACCGGCGATCGCGGAGTCCCGAACGGCCCCCCAGCTGGGCATCTTCACCACGGTGGCATTCAAGCCATGCTTTTCGTAAAAGCCCAACGGTTCCGACATGATGATGGGCGAAGCGCAAGTGATGGGAATAAACCCAATCTGTAAATCGGTTTTCTCTAGGCCAGAAGTATCTACCGGGGCGGCATCGTCTTCAGCAGCGGGTTCATCACCGCCACCGCCCTGGCAACTTGCCAGGGCGACCAAGGCTGCTCCCACGGCCATGTTGCGCATAAACTCACGGCGCGTTGCTCCACTATTGCGAATAGTGTCGCTGAAGAAGAGGCCAGCTTGGGGGCCAAACGCTGCAGCAAAAGCCTGGTCCAAGCCACCAGCCTGTTCACAAAGGCCAAGAATGAGTTTCTCGCGCTTGGGGTCACCGCGACCAACGCGCTTCAAAAATAGGGCTTTGCGTAACTCATGGGCATTTACACCTTCAGCAGCCCGGAGCTGGTTCTGCTTGTAAATCCCCATCTTGACCAGGTCATCCACCATATCGACGGGTTCTTTGGGCATGGTTTGAATGAATTCCCAGTGATCCATCGTGGAGTGGGTGCCGCCGCAGAGAATGCACGCAATGTCTAAATCGGAAAGTTCACCGCGAAAGCTGGTGAGATTATCCCATCTTTGTGTGGTCTGTGTCGCTAAACCAAAAGCCATATTTGCTGCCTACCTGAACCTACTTAACAACTCAACTGAAAGCCAAAACTGAAAGCCAAAAACGAGTGAGCTGGCATGTATTTAATGTGAACTTTACCAGCTTCCCTAACAAAAAATAGGGATCATTTTTTGGAAAACATAGGATTATTTTTTGGGATTTGCCTGTCAATAATTAAAGATTTTTCAGAACTGTTCTTCTTGATACAGAAGTTAAGAGTGGAACCCATTCTTAAGGGCTTGACTTGTTGCTTTTGTTACGAATTGTTTTCTCCACGCCTGAGGAGAAATGCTATGCGACTGGCGAAATTGCCGCGCGAAATAACCCGCATCACTGTAGCCAACCTGCTCGGCAACTCGTCTGATCGATTGATTCGAATGTTTCAGTAATCGACGGGCCTGCGCCATGCGCCGCTCAGTGATCCAGCGCTTGATAGAGAGGCCAGTTTCTGCCTGGACTAAGTTGGTGAGATAGGCCGGAGAGTAACCTGCCGCCTGAGCCACATCACCCAAGTTGATGGCGTCTTGATAGTGACGCTCAATAAATTGAAAAACGCTCGCTAATTTTGGACAGTCAGGAAAAATAGTGTTGCTATTGCTGGCTTCTAGGGGCTGCGTATCGGTGCCAGAGTCTTGAAAATCAGGGTTTTGGGGTGAGCGGGCGGCCGCTTTAATGGCTTCGTGACGTCTAAGCCTGGTCGTAATTGCGGATAAAAACTGTTCGACGGTACAAGGCTTAGTCAAATAATCATCAGCGCCTAACTCCATGCCACGACGCAGATCAGCCATCGTCACTTTAGCCGTTAAAAAAATTAGGGGAATGGCGGCTGTTGCCTCGGCATTGCGAAGCGTCGAAAGCACTGAATAACCGTCCATATCGGGCATCATGATGTCGCAAACAACTAAGTCAGGATGATGTTCTTGCGCGAGTTGAATACCCTCATTACCATTGCTGGCACCATACGCTTGAAAGCCTTCAAATGTCAGACATTTCAAAAAAACGTTGCGCGTTTGCAACTCATCTTCAATGACGAGTACAGTTTTCATGCTGCTTCTATGGCTCTAACTGCTAACCAGTTATCTTAAGCCTGGAGCTGAAGAAAGGTCTGTTCAGCTACATTTTTGAAACTGGCGACTAAGCTGATAACTTAGAGATTAACAACAATTTCTCAAAACTTGTTAAGTAAGCTCTTTTAGGGCACTCTGTTTGATTGATGTCAGGAGAGCCATAGAGTCCCTGAATCGGTATTGATATATCTCTTTAGTAATCTTTAAAAAACTCCCTCGTGGTAGCCTAAGCTACATTCCTGGGGTGGAGAGCGCGCAAAATTGGTCTGGTTGCCTCATGTCTGGTGCCTCGGAGCGTCCCTGGTAATCCTTGTAATGTTTTCCTGATGACTGATTACTACTGGCTCTCTGACGCTCCTCAAGCTATGAGATCGCCCGCCTCTGTGCCCGTTACTCAAGAGCTAGAACAGTTACGCCGTCAGCATCAACTCATTCTGAATGCCGTGGGTGAGGGGGTTTACGGGTTAGACCTCAACGGTCACGTCACCTTTGTGAATCCTGCCGCTGCTGCCATGATCGATTGGCCCATGGAAGAATTGATTGGCAAGTCGATGCATGCGGTGCTGCATCATTCCCACGCTGACGGCTCTCACTATCAGCGTGAAGACTGTCCCATTTATCAAGCCTTTCAAGATGGCAGTACGCGGCGTGTGACCAATGAAGTGTTTTGGCGCAAAGACGGTACGAGCTTCCCGGTGGAATACATCAGCACGCCCCTGCATGATGAAGCCGGGACGCTGATTGGTGCAGTAGTCACCTTTCGAGACATTACTCAACGACGCTGGGCAGAAGACATTTTGCAGCGCACGAACGAAGAGCTGGAGCTCAAGGTGCAGCAACGCACTGCCAAGTTGAGGGAAGCGAATCAGCAGTTACGCGAGTTGAGCGAAATGCGATCGCGCTTTGTCGCGATGGTGTGCCACGAGTTTCGCAATCCCTTAAATAATATTGCGCTGTCAGTGTCATCGCTCAATCGCTACGATACCCAACTCAGTGCCGCCGACAAAGCCGATTATCTGCTGGCCATTAATGCCAATGTGGAGCGCATGACCCAGATGATTGATGACATTTTAGTCATCGGCAAAATCGAGGCTAAAGTTCTGGAAGTGGCTCCAGAGCCGCTGGAACTCGTGGCTTTTTGTCAAACCTTGCTGGCTGAGCGAGAGTATCATCGTCCCCAGTTGCCGATTCAGTTCAATTGTCGGAACCGCCAACTGATGGCCAATTTAGACGAGCGCTTGTTGCGTTCCATCCTCAACAATTTGCTCTCAAATGCGATGCGCTACACTCCCGATGAGCATGCCATTCGTCTCAAGCTAGCGAAGCGACAAGCGATGCTGATTTTGCAAGTGGAGGACGAAGGCATGGGCATTCCCCGAGCCGATCAGCGCCATTTGTTTGAGCCGTTTCATCGAGGCCGCAATGTCAGCAACATTCCCGGCACTGGGCTGGGGTTGAGCATTGTGAAACAGTTTGTTGACTTACAACAAGGCACCTTGCAGGTGACCAGCAAAGTTGGCAAAGGCAGCACCTTTACTGTGCGATTGCCGATGAACCTGTCAGTTTCGTCAGGCACTTAGCTAAAAAGATGTTGGGTGATTATGTTGACTTGGATCTACCGTAGAGATCGCGCGACTATCCTAAAAGTGCTTCTGCCTCTTGGCAAAGATGTTTGAAAATTGGCTTGATACTTTTATCGACAACTTTGCATTTGGTCTTCGTCCTATGAACCTCTTTAAACAGCAAAAGCCAGCCGCGAGCCCAGCCGCGATTCAGCAGCTCAAGACCTGGACTTATGAAGCCTTAGGACTCTCTGCCGAAGTGCCCATCTCCATCAGTCAGCTCCAGTGTCACGAACCGGGATGCCCGCCCATTGAGACTGTGATTGCCGTGATGGCGCAGCCCACCCAAACCTACAAAATTCACGCGGCAGCGGCTGAAATTTCCCAGGAAGCAGTGATGCAAGCGTTGAAAGGAGACGATACGCACTGCTGTTAAGCGTGATCGCCTCGACACGGAACAGAAAGTTCACCACGAACTTTTCTCCATGAACGGCGATGAGGATAATGCGACGAGTTCCTCTGTATTAAGTTCGAAGGTTAAACGCACCATGACGACAGCAACTGCAGGTGTACCCGTAACCGTGTTAACGGGTTACTTAGGGGCCGGTAAGACCACCCTGCTCAACCGCATCTTGACCTATGAGCACGGCAAAAAAGTTGCGGTCATTGTCAATGAATTTGGCGAAGTGGGCATCGATAATCAGTTGGTGATCGATGCTGACGAAGAAATTTTTGAAATGAATAACGGCTGCATTTGCTGTACCGTGCGGGGCGACTTGATCCGCATCATCGGCAATCTGATGCAGCGCCGTGACAAGTTTGATCACTTGGTAATTGAAACCACAGGCTTAGCCGATCCGGCTCCGGTGATTCAGACCTTTTTTGTGGATGAAGACATTCAATCGCAGTTGGCTTTAGATGCTGTGGTTACTGTTGTAGATGCGAAGCACATTGCCCAGCATTGGGAGAGCGATGAAGCGCAAGAGCAAATTGCCTTTGCCGATGTGATTTTGCTGAACAAAATTGACTTGGTGACGGAAGCCGAGCTAGCCGAACTTGAGCGTCGCATCAAAGAGATGAATGCAATGGTAAAAATCTATCGCACACAAAACTCTGAGTTAGACATCGAGTCTGTCATTGGGGTGAAGGCGTTTGATTTGGATCGCGCCCTGGAAGTTGATCCAGATTTTCTCAATGAAGATGCCCATGAGCACGACGATGAGGTGTATTCCTTCGCCATTGTGGAAGAGCAGCCCCTCGATAGCGACAAACTCGGCGCTTGGGTCAGCGAACTCTTGCAAACCAAAGGACCCGACATTTTCCGCACTAAAGGAATTTTGAACCTAGCCGGAGAAGATGAGCGGTTTGTTTTCCAAGGCGTTCACATGATTTTCGATGGTCGCGGCGATCGCCCCTGGAAGCCTGAAGAAACTCGTCGTAGTGAGATGGTCTTTATTGGTCGCAACCTCGACGAAGCGGCAATTCGCAAGGGATTTCGGGCGTGTCTGGCGTGAAGACAGCAAACCTCCAACTCACCCCGCAATGGCAGCAAACTTTATCGGATTATGTGACTGCGGTGGCTTGGGCTCCTGACAGGAGTTTGTCGGCGGCGGCTACTGCCGCTGGCGAGGTGATTCTGTTCTCCCCGGAAGGCACTTCAACTTCACTGTCAGACAATCAGGGGCAAGCGGTTAATCGTTTGGGATTTTCAGCAGCGGGTGATTACTGTGCTTGGGCAGGACAAGCCGGTGAGTTATCGGTTTGGGATATCAGTACGGCTGAGGTTTGTCTGCGCCAATCTCATGACGGTGCTTGGATTGATACACTGGCTTGGCATCCAACGTTGCCTCTATTGGCTTATGGGGTCGGTTCTACCTTATATGTTTGGGATGTGAAAGAGCAGCAAGCGATCGCCGAGCTGGATTTTGAAGCATCATCGGTCTTGCATTTAGACTGGCATCCGGCGGGCGATCGGCTCGCGGTTAGTGGGCATGGTGGAGTCAAGATTTGGCAAGCGGACGATTGGCAGGCTAAACCGACGCTGATTGCCGTTCCAGGAGCGAGTTTGTTTTGTGAATGGTCGGCAGATGGTCGCTATCTAGGCTCGGGTAATTTGGATCGGACGCTTACCGTTGCAGAATGGGACAGTCCCCCACCCTGGCTGATGCAGGGGTTTCCGGGCAAAGTCCGTCAATTGGCTTGGTCAACCCCAACTATGGCGACCGGTTCCCCACTCGTGGCCGCCGCCTGCATCGAAGGCATCACAGTCTGGACGCGAGGTGAAAAACCGAAAGTTGGTTGGCAGTCACAGGTCTTGCAGCATCATCAAGAGCGGGTGAATGCGATCGCCTTTCAACCCGATTCATTGATGTTGGCTTCTGCCGGACAAGAGGGTCGAATTGCACTGTGGCGAGAAGGCCGTAAACTTGATCAATCGTTCAAAGCATTTTTCTCAGGAGTTTCGTGTCTTGCATGGTCACCCACTGGCGATCGCTTACTCGCAGGCGGTAATGCAGGCGAAATCAAGCAGTGGCAAGTGGCTCCACGAGCTCAAGGCTTTGGATAAACCCACGATGGAGAGAGTTTGAGTGGATGTGCTTGAGTGCCCTGCTGTGGCAGAGTTGGGGCTAGCAGTTATAGCGGTGTGCGAGCTTATGCAGTACGCTCATTTGTACTGTTCTGGTAGCCCCTATGCGTCCCCACTCCGCCGATTTACGTCAGCGCATCGTCACCCTTTACGAGCAAGGATAAGGGTCGATTCGGCAACTCGCCAAGCGTTTTCAAGTCAGCCCTGATAGCGTTCGCCTGCTGTTGAAACAGTATCGAGCCACCGGCAGC
>JBCDAJ010000071.1:0-32491 GCA_039185935.1 Cyanobacteria bacterium P01_F01_bin.56
ACCAGCAGTTAGGCAATTGGTATGAGCTACAACGTTCTCTCTATCAAGACGTGGCTCGACAGTTCATCCGCCAAGCACCGCTGAGGGGGAGGTCCGCTTGAATTATGGGTTTGGTGATTTTGTCAATGCGTAAGTCCTGGTTACGACCTTTACAGGGAAAATCCTACCGGACATTTCCCGCCCTTAGCGTGGATTTTCGATCCACTCATCAGCGATCGCAAATGGCCCCAAAAAGCACGAGCGTATCCCGCTGAGCCTCGGTAATGCCGGTGACCCCAGTGATGTTCATGCCTTCATAGGGGCGTTCGAGTTTTAAGGTTTGATGGCGCTCGTTTCGATGCACGTCCCACAGGGTGATCGTGCCATCGACACTGCCACTGGCGAGCCATTGACCATCGGGACTCCAGGCGATCACCTGAATTTGAGTGCCTGCTTCTGGCAGGGTCTTCAGGCATTTGCCCGTGGTGATATCCCAGATCTTAAGTCGCTGATCCAGGCTACTGGTGGCCAGCATTTGGCCATCGGGACTCCAGGCGACGGATTGGCGGCCATCGATGTGACTGGGGAAAACCTTGATGCATTCACCCGTGGTGATATCCCAGAGTCTGATCGTTTGATCCAGGCTGCCACTCGCCAGGATTTGACCAGTGGGATGCCACGACACAGAGACCACCCAATCTTGATGCCCCTCTAAAGTCTGGCGACAGTCCCCGGTCGCCACCTGTAAAAGTTTTATGGTGTGGTCACAACTGCCACTCGCGATCGTGTCCCCTTGGGGGCTCCAAGCAAGTTCAAAAATCCAATTCGTATGGGCCAGGATGGTTTTGAACAGGGCTCCGGTTTTCACCTGCCAAAGCCTGATTAGCGTTTCATCAGAACTCGTGGCCAAAAGTTGACCATCGGGGCTAAACACCACGGCCCTGACCCAATCTTTATATTCTGGCCAAGTCCTTTGGCATTGCCTGGTATCCAAATCCCAAAGTTTCACCGTGCGATCGTGAGAACCACTGGCCAGCAAAGGCTCCTGGGGATGAAATGTCACGGACTCGACCCCGCCCCGATGCCCCGTCAGGATGGTGTGACACTGGCCTGTCGCAGTGGACCATATTCGGACGAGGCGATCGGCATAGCCACTGGCGAGGCGATCGCTCCGATGATCAAAGGCCAGCGAAAGCACCGTATGGGTCTGCCCCTGCAAGGTTTGTAAGCATTGCCCCGTCCTCACATCCCAAAATTTGACCGTTTGGTCATGGGAGCCGCTGGCCAGGGTTTGACCATCGGGACTAAAGGCCACGTCGCGAATACCATTGCTGTGACCGACACACAGTTTGAGGCAATGGTGGGTGGCGGTATCCCACAGCCTAATGGTTTGATCCGCCCCCGCACTTGCTAGGGTGCGACCATCGGGGCTAAACGTCACGGCCCAAATTTGGGCCGTATGGCCCGGCAGCGTTTGCAGGCATTGGCCTGTTGCTAGATCCCACAGCTTGATGGTCTGATCACGGCCAGCGCTGGCCAGCAGAGGACTGGAGCCAGTGAGCAAATGCTGATTGACCGCGCTGAAAGCGATCGCCCAGACCAAATCTCGATGGCCTCGCAGGATATGGCGACACGCCCCCGTGGCAACCTCCCACACCCGCACCGTGTGATCTTCACTGGCACTCGCCAAAAAACGGCCATCGGGACTAAAGGCCACATCCCATACCCAGCTCGTGTGGCCTTGTAAGGTATGTAGAACTTGGCCCGTTAGCGGTTCCCAGAGTTTGATGGTTTGGTCATGGGAGCCACTCGCCAGCAGTTTGCCGTCCGGGCTCCAGGCGATCGCCACGACCCAGTTACCATGCCCGGTCAATTGCTTGAGGCGATGACCTTGGTGGGCATCCCAAAGACTGACCGTGCCATCACACGAACCACTCGCCAGAATACAGTCACTTCCTAAGGACGGGTTGGCAACGGGACTGAACGCCACCGCCACCGGACTGTAGGCCGCGGACCAATTGGAGTCGATGCCCGCCTGACAATTCAACAACTTTTGCTGGTTGGCAACTAGCCATAAACTGACTTCGCCATGAAAATCCCCCGTTGCCAGGAGCTGCCCATCAGGACTGAAGTCAACGGCAAAAATCAAACCGATGACTTGGGGGAAGACGGACTTGGTTAAATTAGCTTCCTGGAAATTGACGTGCCGCATGACGGTATCGCGCAGATAGGCGTGCTGAACCGTCAGGCGCGAAAAGTCAAAACCCGTTAAATCCAGCTCTAGAAAACCGCACAAATTAATGAGGTTGCCACCGCCATAGCCCGTGAGTTGAGATTCGGAACGGCGTAGGGCGGTCAAAATTCGCAAAATCTGTTGTTCAATCGCCGTAATCGAGATAAAGGTGCGCCGAAACTCCTTGGCAATAGGAGCCAAAATGAGTTTTATCTGACTATCGCGAATGTACTCAGCGACCGTCGTTTTGAGCAACGCATGGCAGTTGAAAATGGTTAAGGTGGCGGTGGTTAATTCATCGACTACCTGCTCAATGAGGCGATCACAGGCATACTCCATCACCACGGGCTGTTGGGTGTAACGGCCTCTCTGCTGCTCTAGCAGGTTCCGGCGACACAGAGCTTCCAAAGCTGCCAATAAACGGTGGCGAGGCACCGGCGGAACGAGATCGGCTTGCAGTTCCTCCACCGTTGTCCATTCTCGATTGATGGCTAGCCAAGACATCAAGGTATGCTCAAGGGCTGAAAGGCGGGTGAATTGCTGGTCGAGTAGCTGACGCACCCCATTGAAGAGGATCGTTTCTTGTGCCAGAAAAACCGCAATATCGCCGTTAAAGAGATCTTGAATAGAAGTGGCGGCAATTTTGAGCGCTAGGGGGTTTCCGTCATAGGCTCGAATCAAGGTCTGCCGCGTCTCATTGGACCCTGATAAGCCTTTCGCCGCCAGCAAGGGTTCGGCCTCTGTCTGCAAACCGGCTAGAGCCAGCGATCGCACGGGCAGCTCAGCCCCTTCTCGGGTCGCAATCACTGCCGGCTTCTCGCGACTCGTCAAGACCAAACAACTCTGATGGGCAATATCGCCCACGAGTTGAAACAATTCACCATAGTTTTCATAGCCGGGTTGATAGTGGCCTGAGATCTCGGGCTGCAAAATGGTTTCTAAATTATCCAGAATGAGTAAACACCGACGGCTGCGCCAATACTGGAGCAAGGTCGGCAGGTCGGGGCGGGTATCCTGTTGGGCCGACAGCAACGGCACCAGTTGAGTCAATAAAACAGACAAGGAAGGGGCATTGCTCAGGCTCCGCCAGATGACCATTTCAAACTCAGTCTGCAACTGCTGACCGAGCTTGATCGCGAGCGCTGTTTTTCCGATGCCCCCCATCCCCAACAGGGCTACGAGGCGGCATTGATCAGTGACAATCCACCGGGTTAGGGTCGCCAGTTCAGCCGTTCGGCCCAAGAAGAAAGACACATCAGGCGCTGCGCCCCAATCAGTACCCGACTGCAGTTGGAGTAACTGAGGCCCGGTAGCCACAGCCTTAGCGGTCGGGCCTGCAGGTGATTGATAGCGCGTGAGGGCTTGTTGAAAATTACTTTTACTAACCTTTTCGCCCAGCGCTTTCGACAGGAGTCGCCATAACTTGGGGCCAACATCGCGCTTGACGTAGTTGGTGGAATAGCCAGACGCCGCCGCGATTTGTTCATAGGTTTGATCCGCGATCGCCCCTCGCAGAATCGCGGTCTCGACATCCGATAGGTAACGACCGGCCTGTTCCCAAACAGCAGCATTGGCAAGCGCTAGGCTCTGCTCAGCTTCTGTCATTGCCTCAAAATCCCCTTATTGCAGAAACTCTACCTTACCTTTCCATAACTTTGACCTGAAACTCCATACTTTTTAGGTAACGACAACTCAAAAGCAAACACCTAACCTATAAACATCATTTTTATTTAATTCAGTTCAAACCCCAAAAGCATCCTTATTGTGACAATAAGTCAGCCGAATTTAGCTTATAAAAATGAGCATAAATCGAGATGATAGCTGTTTCAAAACTCATCTAAATCTTCCCTGTATCTTCTCGATTTCAAGGTAGACAGAATGACATGAAATTCAGTCTCATTGATTTCTTGGCGCATGTTTTGATGGTTTATCAAGCGGAAATGAGCATTTAGGGTCAGTGTAAAAATCTGCTCGTTCAATCAACTATCAATAATTATCAAACTCAAAAGAGGGAAATCGTCATGACTTTTCTCGCATTTCTAAATACCTTGTTGCACCATATTGAATCGAGAAAACTAGCATGAAAACCTTGACCTTTGCCAACTTAAACAATCGCCAAACGAATGTACAGATTGAGGATTTGCAGCGTTTAGCCGATCAGATCCGAGGGGCCCTGATTCAGCCGCAAGATCCCATCTATGATGAAGCTCGTCGCCTTTGGAACGGCATGTTCGATAAGCGCCCTGCCGCGATCGTGCAGTGTGTCGGGGTCGCCGATGTCATTGATGCCGTCCGCTTTGCCCGCGATCGCCAGCTTTTAGTTGCCATCCGAGGCGGTGCCCACAATGTGGCGGGCCTGGCCAGTTACGACGGTGGTTGGGTAATTGACCTCTCCCACATGCGGGCGGTTCATGCCGATCCGATGGCTAAGACAGTACGAGTCGAGGCTGGGGCACAACTGGGCGATATTGACCGCGAAACCCAGGTGTTTGGGCTGGCGGTGCCCACAGGCGTTGTCTCCGAAACCGGCATTGCCGGTTTAACGCTGAGTGGTGGAGCTGGCTGGCTGCGCCGCAAATGGGGCATGACCTGCGACAACCTCATTGCGGTCGAACTGGTCACAGCGGACGGGCAATGGCTGAAAGCTAGCCAGACTGAAAATCCTGATCTGTTTTGGGCGCTGCGCGGCGGCGGCGGCAACTTTGGAGTCGTGACTTCGTTTGAGTTTGAACTGCATCCCCTGGGGCCGGACGTGATGTTTTGCTTTGTGTTGTATCCTGCCAGCAAAGACATCCTGCAACGCTATCGCAAGTTTGCCCAGAACGAACCGGAAGAAGTCGGCATGCTTTCCTTTACGGGGAGAGTGCCAGCGGATGAAAACTTCCCTGAAGCTTGGTGGCATCAGCCGTTCTTTGCGATCGCCGCCTGCTATGTGGGCCCTGCCGATAACGGTGAAATTGTGCTTCAACCTCTACGGGAACTGGGAACCCCGATTGTCGATTTTAGCGATCGCATGGCCTATACCGAGGTGCAAAAATTCCTGGATGCTGACTATCCCAAGGGCCGTAACTACTACTGGAAGTCGGTTTACCTAAAAGAGTTCACCGACGACACCATTGATGCACTGCTGGCCTTAAATCGCCAGGCTCCCTCGCCCCATTCCACGATCGACATCTGGACCATGGGGGGAGCAATGGGCCGAGTTGGAGCTAATGAAAGTCCCCTATCGCCCCGTAACGCTCCGTTCATGATTGGGATTGAAGCCAATTGGGATGATGCTAGGGATAGCGAGGCGCACTCCGCACAGGTCAATCAACAAAATATTGCTTGGGTTCGTGACTGCGTTGAAGGCCTTGCCCCCTTTGCTGCTCCTGGTATCTATCTCAACTTCCCTGGATTTATGGAAGATGCCGATCAGATGGTCAAGACAGCCTTTGGTGATAACTTCTCAAGACTTTTAGCGATCAAGCAGAAATACGATCCTGATAATTTTTTCCGACTCAATCAAAACATCAATCCAGAGGCTTAACCCATTAGCTTGTGGGGTTTATCGCTTTAGGCGCTTGAGCGAGACAGAGTTGGGTGGGCACTGCCCACTCAACTAGCGATCCACCCATTCACCCAACGCACTGACCCACTGGCGAGCTGCCTAGACAGCCTCGTCACTGGATTTCTATGTCCAATTTTCGACCTTGATCTTACTTACACATTTGGAGCACCCACCATGACTACTCCCTTTGGCCCTGAAATAGATGTTGCTGACCTCGATGGCAGTAATGGTTTTGTCGTGAGCGGTGCTGCCGATGGTGATGACTCTGGTCGTGCCGTCAGTGGCATTGGTGACATCAACAACGACGGCATCGACGACTTCATCGTCGGTGCCCCTCAGTCTGACCTCAATGGCTCTGACAGCGCGGGTGCTGCCTACGTGGTCTTTGGCGATGACACTATTGGTAACGATGGCAACTTTGATTTGGCTGCGATCGATGGCAGCAACGGCTTTGTGTTGGCTGGCATCGATAATGGTGACGACTTGGGCTTTGCCGTCAGTGATGCCGGCGATGTCAATAACGATGGCATTGCTGACCTGATTGTGGGTGCCCCTCGTGGCAACTTAGTGACGGGCGAAAGCTACGTCGTCTTTGGCCGTAATGACATTGGCAATAGTGGCACTGTCGACCTTGCCACTCTGGATGGCAATAATGGCTTCGTCGTCAATGGCATTGATAACAACGAATCTTCCGGCAACTCCGTCAGCAGCATTGGGGACTTGAATGGCGATGGCATTGATGACCTGGTGATTGGGGCCCCTCAGGCCAACTCTCCTGGGAGCATCGTACAGGGCCGCAGCTATGTGGTCTTTGGTCGTGAAGACATTGGTGACGGGGGCAGCCTGGATGCAGCGGATCTCACAGGCGAGGATGGCTTCATCATTCGGGGTGTTGATCGAGGGGAACGCTCTGGCAGTGTCGTCAGTGCGGCAGGGGATGTCAACAATGACGGCTTTAATGATCTCTTGATTGGGGCTCCAACCGCCTCACCTAACGGCATCCAAGCAGCGGGTAAGGCTTATGTGGTATTTGGGGGAACAGATGTCGGTAGTGGGGAGGAGTTGGATTTAGGGACGTTGGATGGGAGCAACGGCTTTGCCATAGATGGCGTTGACCCCAGCGATCGCCTAGGCTCCTCCGTCAGTAATTTAGGTGACGTTAATGATGATGGGATTGATGATTTCCTCATTGGCTCCCCTTTCGCCAATATCAACAACGTCAACAGCGTGGGCGAAAGCTACGTAGTCTTCGGTCGCGAGAATCTGGGTGGCAATGGCAATCTGGACATTACCGCCTTGGATGGCAGCACGGGTTTCGTTATTCGGGGCGTCGGTGTTGGGGATAACGCAGGAACCGCCGTCAGTCGCGCCGGGGACATCAACAATGATGGCGTGAATGACTTGCTGATTGGCGCCCTGGGGGCGAATCCCGGAGGCGTTGGCACCCCAGCCACCGGTCAAGCCTATGTGGTGTTCGGCGGCAGTGACTTGGGCAGCAGTGGCAGCCTGGCACTGGCTGATATTGACGGCAATATCGGCTTTAGCATCAATGGCATCAACAGCAATGACCGCTTAGGCGATGCCCTTAGCGACATCGGCGATGTGAACAATGATGGGGTTGATGATCTGATTGTTTCAGCCCCGAAGAGCATCAACAACAACGGGTTTGATAACAGCTATGTCATCTTTGGGTTCAATGGCAGCAATGCCACACCTACCCCAATCGATGATGCCTTCACGACCGATGAAGACACGGCTCTCACGCTGGATGTGCTCGCTAACGATAGCGACCCCGCAAATGACCCGCTCACCATCAGCAGCGTTACCCAGCCCAGCAACGGCAACGTCACCATCAATGCCGATAATACCCTCAGCTACACCCCCGATGCCGACTTTAACGGCACCGATAGCTTTACCTACCAGGTGGATGACGGCAATGGCGGACGGGCCAGCGCCACAGTAAGTCTGACGGTGAATCCGGTGAACGACGCCCCAGTGGCTGCAGATGACAGCACCAATACCGATCAGGACACTGCAGTGACGGTGAATGTGCTCAGTAATGACAGCGATATTGATGGCGATGCTCTAAATGTGGCTGCGGTGGGAGATGCGGCTAACGGCACCGTGGTGCTGAATGGCGACGGCACCGTCACCTACACGCCCAATGCAGGCTTTAGCGGCAATGACAGCTTTACTTATGAACTCAGCGATGGCGACCTGAGCGATACCGCCACGGTGGAGGTCTCTATTGGTGATGTGAATGATGAGCCGATCGCCGTAGACGATAGTTTTAGTGGGAATGAAGATGCCGCCATCACCGATACGGTGCTCAGCAACGATAGTGACCCGGATGGCGATAATCTCACCGCAATGCTCCTCGCTGATGTGGACAACGGCACCCTGAACTTCAATACCGACGGCAGCTTTACCTACATTCCAGATGCAGATTTCAACGGTACCGACAGCTTTACCTATGAAATTAGTGATGGCCAACTGACGGATACGGCAACCGTCACCCTGACGGTGAATCCGGTCAATGATGCGCCTGTCGCGGTGGCTGATAGCGATGCTATTGATGAAGACGGTTTCCCTAATGTCAGCGGCAATGTGCTCACTAATGACAGTGACCCGGATGGTGATGCCCTGACGGTAGCGAGTGTGGCGGGTAATCCCATTGGGGCAGGGCCGGTTCAAGGCCAATATGGCACCCTGACGGTCAATGCCGACGGCAGCTACACCTACACGCTGGACAATGACAACCCGGTAGTCAATGCCCTCAATGATGGGGATACCTTGACGGAAACCTTTGACTACACCGTTAGCGATGGTGACTTAGAGGATACAGCCCAATTCGACATCACCATTAATGGCAGTACTGATGCATCTCCCACACGGTTAACCCTTGCCCCTCTGGATGCGGATCGCCCTGAAGGCGACAACGGCTCCACTCCGTTCACCTTTACCGTCACCCGCACAGGGGATTTAGACAAAACGACGACTGTAGAGTACATAACTGCTGGTTTGAATCCCGGCCTGGATATTAATGATTTTGCCACCATCCCGGATGGACAGGTGACCTTTGCGCCAAATGAAACGGTAAAAACCATCACCCTAAATATTGCCGGCGACCAGGAGGCAGAAGCCGATGAAGCTTTTCAAGTCGTGCTCACTAATGCCAGCAATGCTGTGATTGATGTCAACACAGCCCCAGGCACCATCCGTAATGATGACCCAGCGACTATTATCCGTATCGTCGTGGATAATGGCATCTTCGCAGAGGGGCTTGGACCGCTTTACTTCATTACCCGTGAGGGCGACCTCAGCCAGGAGAGCACTGTGGACTATACGGTCCGGGGCAGTGGTGATAATCCCGCCTCTGCGGCTGATTTTAGCGATGGTGAGTTTCCCAGAGGGCAGATTACCTTTGCGCCAGGCCAAGACTCTGTGCCTTTACAGTTTAAGACGGCTGATGATAAGGAGATAGAGTTTGATGAGACCTATGAAATCTTGCTCTCTAATGCCTCCAACGGCGTCATTAGAGACGGGGTGAGTGGAGGGCTTATTCTCGATGATGATGCGCCGCCGCCAGTAGGATACCGCATAAATGGGTCCTTTACGCTCACTGACTTTGAAGGGGATCGGTTCTCGGTTGAGGTTGAGCGTGTAGGCGATGCTAGCAATGCTAGCGAGGTCACCTTAGAAATCGTCGGTACAGGGCAGAATCCCACAAACAGCAGTGACTTCGGCTTCCCCAAAAATACCTTTGTGGTGCAGCTTGATCCCAATGAAAGTAGCAAAGTTGTTGAAATTCCAGTTATTCGGGACACCATTGTCGAAGCTGACGAGACTTTTGACATCAACATTGTCAGTGTTTCCGATGGTTTACCCATTTTGGAGCCGACTGCGAGCGGCACCATTCTCAATGATGACCAAGATTTAAATCTCACCAACCCCAATCTAGATTTGGCCGAAGGCAACAGTGGCACTACACCGTTTACCTTTTTAGTATTTCGCTCGGGTTTTCTTGGCGGCGAAACCACGGTCGACTACACCGTTAGCGGCACAGGGGTGACCCAGGCCAGCGCTGAAGACTTTGGCGGTAGCTTCCCTTCTGGCACCCTGACCTTTGGCGAAGACGAAATTGTCAAAACCGTGACCCTGGATGTGGTGGCAGATACCGTCTTAGAGGGGGATGAGACCTTTGCCGTGACCCTGTCCAATGCAGGGGAAAATACCAACATCGTGAGTGGAACGTTGCCAGGCATCATCCGCAATGATGATGTGGGGGGCGGCACGATCGCGGTCACTGAGGCCACGGATGATGGCACGGGGCAAACCGTTGGCACCCTCAGTTGGGCGATTCAGGAGGCGAATGAGCGCCCCGGCGTTGACACCATTGAGCTGCAAACCGATGTACGCCTCAACTTTGCCGATGACCGCATTCGCATGGAGCCGTTGATTGACAGCGACTTGCTCATTGAGGGCAATGGCTTCACCATCAGCGGCGACAACAACAATAACGGTCAGGTGGATGTTGGCGATGTCGATATCAATGGGGATGGTGTTGTCAATGAGCAGGATGCCGATCGCCCGGTCTTCTTTGTGCGATCGGGCAATGTGACGCTACAAAATCTGACCGTGACAGGAGCGGTAGCTCGTGGTGGCGAGGGGAACAGCGGCGGGGCTGGCATGGGCGGTGCTCTGTTTGTCCATGATGGGGTCGTCAATGTCGATAATGTGGTTTTTGATGAAAATCAAGCCATTGGTGGCAGTGGACAAGTCAGACTGCTGCCCGAATTTAACTTAAGCAGCCTTAACGGTCGCAATGGTTTTGTAATCAATGGCATTGATAGAGGTGACTTTTCAGGAAGCTCAGTGAGTGGTGCCGGGGACATCAACGGCGATGGCATTGACGACCTCATTATTGGGGCTAGTGATGCTGACCCCAATGGTGTTTATACTGCTGGAGAGAGCTATGTGGTCTTTGGCCGTCGTCAGGGTTTCGATAGGGATTTTAATCCCGCAGAACTGAACGGTGCCAACGGTTTTGTAATCAATGGCATTGATCCGGGCGACAGTTCAGGATTCCCAGTGAGTAGTGCGGGGGACATTAACGGCGATGGCATTGACGACCTCATTATTGGGGCTAGTGAGGCTGACCCCAATGGTGTTGGCGAGAGCTACGTGGTCTTTGGCCGTGATAGTCAACTTGGTCAAAACTTTAGTGCTAGCCTTAACCTCTCGGAACTCAATGGTTTCAACGGCTTCGTGGTCAGTGGTATTAATGCGCGAGACCTTTCAGGACGCTCAGTGAGTGGTGCCGGGGACATTAACGGCGATGGCATTGACGACCTCATTATTGGGGCTAGTGAGGCTGACCCCAATGGTGTTGTTAATGCTGGCGAGAGCTATATGGTCTTTGGCCGCGATAGCAAGCTAGGCGAGAGCTTTGATGCCAACCTCAATCTCTCGGAGCTGAATGGTGTCAATGGTTTTGTCCTCAATGGTATTGATGAGGATGACCGTTCAGGACGCTCAGTGAGTAGTGCCGGGGACATTAACGGCGATGGCATTGACGACCTCATTATTAGTGCTAATCGTGCTGACCCTGATGGTGCTGTTGAAGCTGGGGAGAGCTATGTGGTATTTGGTCGTGATAGCAGTCTGGGCCAGGGCTTTGATGCTAGTCTCAATCTCTCGGAGCTGGACGGTACCAACGGCTTCGTGATCAATGGCATTGATCCGGGCGACCTTTCAGGACGCTCAGTGAGTGGTGTCGGGGACATCAATGGCGATGGCATTGACGACCTCATTATTGGGGCAAATTACGCTGACTCCAGTGGTGTTGCTGAAGCTGGGGAGAGCTATGTGGTATTTGGTCGCGATAGTAGGCTGGGTCAGGGCTTTGATGCCAACCTCAATCTCTCAGAGCTGGACGGTACCAACGGCTTCGTGATCAATGGCATTAATCCGGGCGACCTTTCAGGAAGCTCAGTGAGTGGCGCGGGGGACATTAATGGTGATGGCATTGACGACCTCATCATTGGGGCTCGTCGCGCTGACCCCAATGGTGTTGTTAATGCTGGCGAGAGTTATCTGGTATTTGGCCGTGATAGCAAGCTGGGTCAGAGCTTTGATGCCAATCTCAATCTCTCGGAGCTGAATGGTGTCAATGGTTTTCTCCTCAATGGCATTGATGAGAATGACTTTTCAGGAAGCTCAGTGAGTGGTGCCGGAGACGTCAATGGCGATGGCATTGACGATCTCATTATTGGTGCTCCTTTTGCTAACCCCAGTGGTAGTGGTGCTGGGGAAAGCTATGTGGTCTTTGGTAGAGAATCCAGCCGTTTCATAGAAGGCGATGGCCCGTTGAGGCCCGTTTCTCAGTTTGGCGGGGGCATCGGTCTGAGTAGCGATCGCGCCCGTAATGGAGAAAACCGCGTCAGCAAAAGTAACGGTGCGGGTGCCGGTGGTGCTGGCGGTGCCGGTGGCTTTGGCGCTGGCGGCGGCACAGGCGGTATTGGCGGTGACGTGGACACTCTAAATGGCTCCGGAAGCAAAATTAATAATGGTGGTCCAGGTGGAGGCGGTCGTTTCGGTGTAGCGGGTGGTTTAGGTGCGCCGGGTCAACCCAAACGCAGCGCGAGTAAATTCGCGGGGAATGGCGGCTTTGGCGGCGACGGCGGCTTTGGCGGCGGCGGCGCTGGTGGCGGTGATGGCGGGTCGGTATTCGGCGAGCCTAATGGTGGAGAAAATCGGCTTCCCGGTCGCAGTGGCGATGGCGGCAATGGTGGCTTTGGTGGCGGCGGCGGCTTTGCGGGCTTTGCCGGCAATGGCATCCTGCGAGGCGATCTCAGCGAGACAGACGAAGCGAGACTCTTCTTAGGTGCAAGTGGTATCGGTGGTTTTGGTGCCGGTAGTGCTCCTGCTCCAGATATTGATGGCCCCCGCTTTAGCGGGGGCGGTGCGGGGATGGGTGGGGCCATCTTCGTCCGTAGCGGTACGCTGAATGTCAGCAATAGCCGTTTCACCAATAATCAGGCCGTCGGGGGTGCCGGTAGAGCCGCGAATACGACCCGTGATGAAGGCAGTGGCTTTGGAGGTGCTATCTTCGCCATTACCGACGAAGCCCTACGCAACCATGGCGGTAGCGATCAAGGGCTACCCACTGTCACCCCCACTGTCACCGTTGACGGTAACACCCAGTTCAATGGCAACACTTCTCAAGATCGCAACGGCAACACCGCAGGCGATGACATCTTTGGTGATCTGTCTACGGCCACAGCAGATGGCCCCACCGTCACCAACGCTCCCAAACCCCTCACTCAATCTGCTCAAGCTGAAGCTGGAACCAGAAACAGTGCTTCTATTGACCTACCCAACGATGGCATTCTGTACCAAGCGGTGAGTATCGATGAGATCGTCGGCAACTCTCTCACCAATGAACAGCAGAGCCTGATTAAGAGCGGCTTCAGTCTCCCGAATAGTCTCGACTTGACCACCTTTGACCCACTGACTGCTGCCGCTGACGGCAACGGCACCGGAGTCGATGTGTTGGCCCAGCTGATTGCCGCGCAAACAGTGGTGGTGCAAGTAGGCGCGGCTCTCCAGGGAGCCTTACCCGACCAGCCCGAAACAGCCCTGCAGACGGTCACGGCTAACGCCCTGCTCGCCTTCATCGAAGCGCAGGTCGGCAATGGTCAAACCGTGAACTTCGGCAGCTCGGCTCAACTGCAAACGCTGCTCAACAATATTGTCAGCGACTTGCAAGCAGTCGATCCCACCCTAGACCTGCAAGCCGTGATCGATGGGTTACCGCAACTGGTGACGGTCATCGGGGCCAGTACCCAGGAGATTTTGGATACCACGAACCTCAGCGATCTCGATACGGCTGTCGTCCGCCTGACGCAGATTCAAACCCTTGCTCAAGGGGAAATCGCCACTGACCTACAAGAGGCCATTGCTGGCCAGCGCCCTCTCGCTGAAGTGGTGGCCGAAAACACGGGCACCGCTCTGGAGGATCAGATTGCCGCCACTGACGATAACGTGGCCCCGCTGGCCCAAGCTGATGAGTTCACCACAGGGCGCACTACCGCCCTGACCGGTAACCTCTTTGCTGACAATGGCAATGGTGTGGATAGCGACTTCAATGGCGATGACCTCACCATCACCGCCATCAACGGGGATGAAACCGCCGTTGGTCAAACCATCACGCTGGAATCGGGCGCCGAGCTGTTAGTCAATGCCGACGGCGACTTTACCTACACCCCGGCGGCCAGCGATGACCCACTATTCGACCCTATCTTTTTGGATGAGGCGGGATTCACCTACACCGTCAGCGACGGCAATGGCGGCACGGATACTGCCTCGGTGCTTATTACCCTCACCGATGACCCAGTCACCCCTCAGCCCGACCTGGAGATTGGCCTCTACGATGCCGACACCGATGCCTTGATTACCCTCCTCGAAGACGGAACTGCCCTCTTGGCGAGTGACCTCATCGGGCGGGACCTGAATATCGTCGCCACGGTGACCGACGAGAGTCCCCTGTTTGGGCAAGTCGAAAGTCTCTTCTTTGACTTCAATCAGGGCGCAATTACTCAGACAGAAAATATTGAGCCCTATGCCCTATTTGGCGATCGCAACGGCGATCTGCGAGGCGGGAGCTTACCTCTGAACGACAACAACACCCTCAGCATCGACCTCTTCTCCAAAAATCGTCGTCGGGGCGACTTGTTGGGCACCGTCACCCGTGATTTCACCATCGTGGATGACATCACTGGACAAATTGACCTGGAGATTGGCCTTTATGATGCCGACACTGATGCCTTGATTACCCTGTTGGCAGATGGGGGTGAAATCCTGGCCAGTGACATTGCTGGACGAGATCTAACCATCGTCGCCATGGTGTCCGATAATAGCCTCCTTAATGGCCGGGTCGAGAGTCTGTTCTTTGACCTCAATCAGGGGGCCATCACCCAGACGGAGAACCTTGAGCCCTATGCTCTATTTGGCGATCGCAACGGCGATCTGCGAGGCGGTAGCTTATCTCTGAGCGACAACAACACCCTCAGCATCGATCTCTTCTCCGAAGATCGTCGTCGGGGCGACTTGCTGGGCACCGTGACTCGTGATTTCACCATCGTGGATGACATCAGTTAGCGATCGCAGACGCTTCTCGACCGCCGTGGGTGGGGTAGCAACCATTCACGGCGGTCATTTAACCCCTATCATTAGAGCGGTTTAATGATGTGACTATCAATGCCTCAAACTCTAACGACACCGATGATCGCCCAACTCCTTGCCACGATGCCTCCACCCTAAAAATTACCAGCTCACGACCATGGACTTCCTGGCTAGTGGCGCAACGCCTGAGCCTGTTTTTCACCCCTGACCCAATGGGCCAAGTTTTGTGGTGAGTCCCCCTTACCCATCTCTGGCAGTTTGAGAATAGCCTGTGCCCAGGCGGGATTACGACGACTATGATGCGTTACCGCCATCCGCCGTTTGGTCGAGCCATTCTAAATGGTTGAAATCACTATCGGGTCTTTCGATTTCGAATTCCGCCCTTTGAATTCCGCACTCTGCTGTGTTTGTTCCTCAAGTGAGTACGTTGCGGGCGACTTAGATGCCCATGATATTTCTTTGCATGGGAGCGATCGCCCACCGACACCATCCCCCTTATGCGACAAAAACAAATTCTTTACGTTACCGGTTTGCCACGGTCAGGGGCCACACTCTTGTGCCAGCTCCTCAGTCACCATCCTGATATTGACAGCCAGGGAACTCATTCTCCCCTTTGCGCTGCCCTGGTTAATCTGCGTCAACACCTGGGCCAGAATGATGATTTGCTGGCGCAACTCGATCATGACGTTGAGGCCACCTATCAGCAACTCATTCAAGCCTGTCAAGGGTTGCTCCAGGGTTGGTTTGCCCACTGCTCGTCCCCCTGGATCGCCAACCATAGCCTGGCCTGGCTAGCACAAATAGAAATGGTCCATTTGCTTGATCCGCAGTTTCGCATGGTGGTTTGTATTCGAGAACTCGGCCAAATCTACGGCTCGATTGAAGCCCAACATCAACAGACACAACTGCTCAACTTGCCCCAGCGCTTAGCCGGGCTATCGCGGGCAGAGCGCGCTAAAAAGCTATTTGAGCCTGACGGCTGGGTGGGCTCTGCCCTCCGCGCCTTAGATGCGGTTCAGGATTTAGACGCCGCCCTGCAATCGCGGCTGTACTACATTGTGTTTGAGCATTTCCTTAGCGATCCGACGGCTGTGCTGGCAGACCTGTATCGGTGGCTAGAGTTGCCAGAGGCCACGTTCAATCCTCAGCAGTTAGCTCACACAACTTCCAACCGCCAGTCGTACCACCGCCTCGGCTATGCGCCAACCACCTATCGTCAAATCAACCCCATGACTCATCACCCGGTGCCCCAGCGGTTTGATTTGACGCTCAAAGAAAACTTTACGTGGTATTACAGCACCTTCTATCCTGGCCTGATCTAATCCTTAAGCACAATGTCTTCACTGCCGCTATTGCACCAAGGGCGATCGCTCTCCCTACGCAGAACCGCCCCTCAAGACGCCGCATTTCTGTATCACCACATGTATCAGAATGCTAGTTTTATGCAGCTTTTTCGACTCAACGATACCTATGTTAGTGAAGCTCAACTCAGTTATCGACTGGCCCAACGGCTGAAAATTGAACCGGCTCAAAGCGGCAATTTGGAGGTCATCTTAATCCACAAAAGCCGAGGGGAGATCGGGCTCGGTGTATTAGCAGACTATTCCAGCCTCCATCGCCGAGCTGAGCTGTTGGTCGGTATTTTTGACACCTCTTTGCGGGCCGCGAGTTATGGCGTTGAAGCCAGCCTCCTCTTAGGTGATTTAGCCTTTAATCGATACAATCTGCACCGTCTTTATGCCTATAGTTACGCCTACAACTCATATTCACAAAAAGCGTTAGAAGCTGGTGGCTTTGAATATGAAGGCATCCTCAAAGGACATGTCTTTGACCAAGCCAGTCAGTCTTTTGTTGACCTGAAGGTGTTTGGCCTCAACGAAATTCAATTCCGCAATAATCCACGACTTATTCGCCTATCCCAACGCTTGGTAGGGCGAGATATTACTCAACAACTTGGCCCTAAAAACCATGAAAGCTTGCCCAAGTCACTCAAGCAGGGGCCCCCTTACATTCGTTCGGGCCAAATTTCATTAGGAACATTTGTATAGGGCCTTATTGAAATGGGGAGCGCAACCTGCAGCATTTCCTCAGAAGCTTGCAAAATGGGCGTTTCAGAGATTTTAGCGATGCTGACCTAATTGCGGATTGCCATACCAGATTCAGAAATCAGCGTTCAACTTGGTGAAAGCATGCTCACGGATTGGCGCCAGCGCGAGCAGAGGGAGCCCACGTAATCGTTGGCAACATCAGCTTCCTCAAGGCTTAACCACAGTCACGGCTGATAGGCTCCTCGTGCTTAGGGATCGGCTTGAAAATAAAGTACCCGGATAAGACTGTGGCAGCGTGGATGGGTAGCAGGGTAGGTGGGATGTTATTTAAGCGCGACTCCCTTACCAATCAGTTCCTGATAGCCGAAAAATGTCAGCACTGGTTTCATTGCTGCCGTAGCGCACAAAACCGCCAGAGACATAGATGTCACCATCATCAGTAAAGGCCGCGTGGGCATAGCGTGGTGCAGGTAGGGGCGGCAGCGATCGCCAAGTGGTGAGGTTCCCTTGCGTATCGATATCGGCCGCTTCAACAGAGGCTAAAACCTGGTCGGTGCCACCCCCAGCAATCACGACCACAGAGCGATCAACTAACACTGACGTGTGGCGTTGACGCGGCGTAATGGTGCTGATGGGGTCAAAGGGAGATAGTGAGCGATCCGTCTGTGCCTTAGCGCTCCAGACCGTCTCAGTGAGCTGACTCGGGCTAAACTGCGTTCTGCCCGAAATTCCGACAATGTGGTCATCGACCGCGATCGCAGTCAACCAACCAACCGTTGTCGGAAAGGTGGTCAGCGCGGTGAATTCGCCCACTGTGCCATCCTCAGCAATGGCCGCTGTAAAAACCAAATCCGCCACCGTCATGCCAGGACGAAAGGTGGAACTGCCGCCGATGACATAGAGTTGATTGTCAATCAGCGTCACCGTATGAATCGTCAGCGGCACCGGCAACTGGCCGACCTCAACCCATTCAGTGATGTCGCCAGTGGCCGTCGGCACGGCGCGCCAAATGCGATCGGTAACAGTGCTGCCTTCAAAAAAACCTGTGTCACCGCCAATGACGTAGAGAGCGCCCTCGTGGGTGATAGCGACATGGTGCTGTAGTCGCAGCGGCAGATTAGCCGCTGCGGGCTGCCAGTCATCCAGGTTACCGGCGGGTGTTAATGGCGCAAAAAAGACCTCCGCATAGGGGCCTCGGGTATCGTTCCACCCCCCTACCAAATAAACAAACTCATTCAAAACGATGGTTTGATGCGACTCTAATGGGCGCGGTAGCTGTCCTACCAGTTCCCACGCGGCAGCCTCTTGAGCAGACTGCGAAGCGTTGTCTGGAGAATCACTTGCCATCGTACAGGCCACTGTACTGCCAGCAGCGATCAGGGCAACTCCGATCGAAAAAATGGAGGCAAATGGCTGAGTCACTGGTTACGCCCTCAAATCTGAATTCAGTGTAGTCAATACGGTGATGTTCAAGAACCCGTCACTACCCAGTCATGGCAGACTTCGGCAAGCGGAGCTTGGGATGCCGCATGGAAATGCCTGCCAGATAGCAGGTTCAGTCATTCAGCATAGCCTGAACAAACTGCGGCTTGGTGTAGCCCCAAGGCTTGCAGCCGAGGCTAACCACTTGGGTATTTGAGGGTTAACTGTCATCGATGAATCGTGAAGAAATCCACCATTTCGCATGCTGCGACGCGACCCGTTATGAGCGACTCAATCAGACGGCATTATGCGTGCAGTGCAGCTTGGCATAGCTAACGGCGATCGCCTTGTTGCTGCGGCATCATCCGCGCCATCTGCTCCCAACTGCCAGCGCCAAACTCCTTTTCATATTCGCGAATAATCCAGTCAGCGCCTTTTTTGACCCGACGATTGCATTGTTGTAAGTACTCCAGGAAAAGTTGCCTTTGCTCCCAATTGGGGTGACGACCAAAGATGGAGCCCAGGCACCAGGACGCCTTAGCCGTGCGTCCCGTGTGTTCAAAAAAATGATTTTCGGCAAGGGTGACAGCGTACCCACTCTTAAAAATGCGGCGACGATGACCATGAAAAATTTCAATCAGTGTGGGAATATCACGAATCGTATGGGCTTGCTCCCGTGAATAAATCTGCACCATGTCTTCCAGATTGAGGAGACGTTCTGAAATCCACTGATGCTCACACTCAGGACATCGCACGATAAAACTCAACACCATCCGCCCACAATTGGGGCAGGCTTTCATCGGGGGAGGACTGCCGCCGCCGCTGCCATCCTTGCGCATCGGCAACCGATATTCATCGATATCTTCAGGAAAACCCAACCGTTCCAGATTGCCAGCCTGGTCGAGGATAATGCCGCAGGCTTTGCCCGTTTGAGGCGAGATGCGCATGACGCGACCGATTTGCTGAATGTGTAAGGCACTGGACTGGGTGGGGCGCAGCATCAGCCCGACTTCCACACTGGGTTCGTCAAAACCGATGCTAATCACATTGCAAGACGTAAGCAGGAGAATCCGTTCTTCCCGCAGGTCGGCGTACATGCGCTGCCGCTCTTTAATCGGCGTGCTGCCTTCAACGGTATCAGCGGGAATACCCGCCTGACGAAATCCGGCGGCGACGTGGCGAGCATGTTCGATATCCACACAGAAGGCGATCGTGCGTTTACCGGGCACGAGCCTTTGCCACTCTTGGACGATTTTACTGACCAGTTCGGGGCGATCGCAGGCATTTTTCAATCCCGCTTCGTCATAGTCGCCGCGCACGGTTTTGACTTCTTTTAGGTCAGCAACGCCATCCGGCGGCATGCTGAAATATTTCATCTGTGAGAGAAAGCCCATCGCCTGTAAATCGGCAGGCGGCGGGGCCGATACCAGCGTATCTAGGTGCTCGCCGAGCTGATCTTTGCCCAACCGTTCGGGTGTGGCCGTCATCGCCAGATGCACCGAGTTAGGATGAGTTTTGTACAGTACAGATTTGCCCACGCGGCTAAACAGCGTCGTGTGGGCCTCATCGTAAAAAATGACGTCAGCTGGCCATTGGCGCCACCACTTGCGCTGGGCCATGGTCTGGACACTGGCAATCTGGATTGGCGCATTGCGGTCTTCTTCCCACCCGGCTTTGATAAAGCCGCAGTGCAGGCCAAACGCTTTCATCTTTTCGTAGGTCTGACCGACGAGCACATCTAAATGGACGAGAAACATGAGCCGCTTACCTGCGGCTTCGGCGTGGGCACAGATTTGGCCACTGATGACGGTTTTGCCTGCCCCCGTACCGGCAATAATGGCGATTTTAGTATGGCCCTCGTTGACCTTGCGATACAGGTCGTTGATGAGTTCAACCTGGTAGGGACGCAAGCGGGGCGGTTGGGGACGAGCAGACATAAACACGCACGGTCAACAGAGCAGCGGCGATCGCTCGTTCCATGATAAATCAGTACTAAGGCCATACTGCGTTCGGCCAGCAATCGTTGCGATGCTTAGTCGACTGCTGTCGCCATGCTGGCCGCTAGGGAAGTACATCGTGGTTTGATGAGTTGGCCCATGGCAATCGTATCAACGTATTCGCGATCGCTGAGCTTCATGTCACGGGCGTAGCGGCCTTCGATGATAAAGCCATGCTTTTCATAAAAACGAATGGCTCGCCGATTGCTCGAAAAAACAAACAATCCCAACTTTTCCAAATGCTCGTGCTGCTCTGCCCAGGTGATCAGAGTCTTCATTAAGGCGTGGGCCACTCCTCGCCCCCGCCAGGACTGTGCCACCCACATAGAGTCAATATCAGCAAAGTGCTGTGTACGACGATAACTGCCAGCCGTAGCTCGCACCATGCCGACTACCTGCTCATCGACGGTGGCCACTAGACACAAATCACTAGGAGCATCTTGGTCAGCCGCGATCGCCGCTTGCTCGGCGGCCAGAGTTTGTGTAAGTTCGGCAGGTTCTGCCAAGGTGTACTGACCTTCTTCAACAATGGAACGGAACAAGGCGAGTGTGGCTTCGGCATCGGTGACGGCGGCTGAGCGTAGCGTGACCGGAGTGCCATCGGCGAGCCACTTGGTAGATGCGTTTAAGGTAGCCATAAGAAAAAACTGTCCGTGGAAAGGGCTAGCTATGCCAACAGGCAAGACAGAGGCTATTCCCGATAAAACTGGGTGATGGTTATTGGGATGGCATGATCGTGGTGCTCCAGACTATCTTTAGGAGCGATCGCCCTCTCTTGTTGCTGATGCCCAAAACCGAACGAGAGAAAATGCTCGCTAATGAGCCCTATGTTGCTAACGATCCGGAATTGGTCGCGTTACGGCTTGCCGCAGCGCAGCACTTGTACCGCTTTAACCACTCAATCCCCGAAGATTTAGCAATACGCGCCCAAATCATGACTGACTTGTTGGCCACCGTGGGACCCGGCAGTGAGATTTATCCACCTTTTCACTGTGACTACGGCAGGCACATCAAAGCTGGGAAAAATCTCTACATCAACGTGAACTGCACGATTTTAGATTGTAATTGGGTCAGCATTGGTGATGACGTGCTGATCGCCCCTAACGTGCAAATTTACACGGCTTACCATCCCATTGATCCAGCGGTGCGGTTAACCGGAGTGGAAATGGCTGCTCCCATCACGATTGGCCATAATGTCTGGCTAGGGGGCGGCGTCATTGTTTGTCCTGGTGTCACGATTGGCGCTGGCAGCACCATTGGCGCTGGTAGTGTCGTGACGAAATCAATTCCCGCTGGGGTGGTGGCAGTGGGCAATCCTTGTCGAGTGATGCGTACAGTAACTGCTGCCGATCGCCCCTAATCAGGCATTCAAGTCTGCCGTTGGGGCTTACAGCGAGCTAGAGTCGAGGCTTTCGGCTTCACCAGGGGTCTGGGGCAGGTGCAGGCCACATTCTTGCTTCATGCCGCGAAATCGGGTGTCGCGATCGCGGCTATCATCCATCGTCAATGGGCGGCTGGAATGCCAATCCCCCACACTCACATAGCCCTTGTCAAAGAGCGGATGATACGGCAAATCGTAAGCTTGCAGGTACTGATAAACGTCCTTCGCAGTCCAATTTAAGATGGGTGAGATTTTGTAGATATCTCGCTGTTGCGTCACCACATCCAGTGATTTGCGATGGTCAGTCTGGTCAGCCCGTAGCCCCGCTAACCAAGCTGTCGCCTCTAAGTCTTGCAAGGCTCGCTGCATCGGTTCCACTTTGCGAATGTAGTCATATTTGTTGAACGATTCAACATCATGACTCGCCCAGAGCTGGCCGTATAATGCCTCCATCCGCGCTGGGCTGATCTTTGATTGATAGACCTGCAGATTGAGCCGCAGGCGTTGGGTCAGCTCTTCTGCAAACAGGTAAGTCTCTACTGGCAGATATCCAGTATCTACCCAAACCACAGGAATCTTAGGCACCACCTGGGTCACCAAGTGCAACATCACTGCCGATTGGATGCCGAAGCTGGTGCTCATGATGAGACCCTCGCCAAAGGTAACATTGGCCCAAGTCACAATCTGGTTGGCGTCTTTGCTGTGGAGGTCAGTCTCTAGCGTTTGGTTGGCTTGCTTGAGATCGATCATGCTGTGGAGAGGTCAATTCTAGCCGCTAATGCTTTGCAAGTGTACGACGGATTGGGAAAGTTCGCGTGTCGAGAGCGACATGCTCACACTATGCCCTTTGACAGAATTGCGAGATTGGCGATGACAGACCCGGTAAGGAAGGTGCCCGCCAAAGTGGCCGTGGGAGGTTAGGGATAAAAGCGATTCGTCAATGAGTTACCATGGTCACTTTCTAAAGAGCGCTGATCAGTAATGGCGTCGGCGTCCCGTTTCGAGTGAGTCTTGCCCGCAGGAGCGAATACCCGCTTCAACCCAGTTCAAAGAGCTTACTTTAATGTCTTCACTGTGAATGATGCCCAGCATCTTAGTAAAGAGACAGCCTTCGTAAATAATTTTTCAGACCTGTAACATTCCCACCGATCGCAACGAGTATCGCCACCTTGCCGGTGTCGTCGAGCATGCCAGAGACCTTAGAGCGCATTATCAGTCCAAACCAGAACGCTGGCGGTATCAGCATTAACACGCCCGCTCCAGAAACCTGACTAGGGGCTGAAATCCTCCCTGAAGCAGGACTTGATCGCTAAACGATGACAGCCATTAGTAGGATCTCCATGCGCATGATGAGGTCAATAACAATAGTTTTAGACCTGGATGATGGCCAGCCTTCAATAGTGGAATAGGCGCAATGTAATTCTTTGGGGCAGGCAGTATGTGTTTAGCGCCCAGCTACTGCCGTGCCCCCTCAATCCCCCTCAATCCCCCTTCAAAAGGGAGACTTCCAAACCTATGAGGTACTAGCCCCCTTTTGAAGGGGGCGGCGACAGCGGGGGATCCTACGGCACGCTAGACAGATACGCACGGCAACCGTGCCCCAAAGAAGCATTAATCCTCGTAAATGCGGGCTTCGGGAGCGTCGGGATTATCCTCAACGTACTGGTCAAAGCTGCTTTTCTCAGGAGTTTGATGCTGGTGGGAAACTTCCGCCTGCATTTCTTCAACGACGTCCCACGCGGCTGCACATTCGGGAGAGCTATCCCCTTTCTCTGCACAGATGCTACGAGCATCGACTCGTGCTTTTTCTAACTTGTCGTGGAACTCTTTACTGTCAACACTCATGGAATAAATTCCTCGCGTTACTATCCAAGTCTGATCATCTCACGGCTAATCGTATCAATCGAAATGACCTCATGCACAGAGAGTACCCAGTCTAAAAATTCTGGTACGATTTCTGGCGCCTTGGGAACATGAACAGACCTCGCTTGGCATCAACCCAGTCAACGCTCAGATGACTCACGACTGACGCAGTTGCCTACACTATGCATGGAATTGCTTTAATCGCGCTTCAAATACACAGATGGTTTTTACCTACTTATCTAGAAAAGTTACGCTTCTCAGAAAATATTTTGGTTGGAGTTCAGGCTTAGTTTAGCAACTAAGCTGCTGATAATTTCATGGCAAATTAGCTCGTGAGAAATTTCATCGGTAGTTATCTATATTCCAAGTAAAATCTCTATTTTCAGGGGCTTTAGACGCTTTTTAGGGGAGAGATAATGGTCTTCAATTAATTTATTGAGCATAAAAAAGAGGGGCGATCGCCCCTCTAACAACAGATGCTAGTTATTCCAATTCTTCAAAATAACTGGCTACGATTCAACAACCTTAACCTTAACTTTTCGAGCGAGGCCAAAGATCTGCAACAACCGAATGTGCATCCACGTAAAGTCAATTTCCCACCACTTTAGACCATGGCGCGCTGAATATTGGAAAGCATGATGATTGTTGTGCCAACCTTCGCCATAGGTCACTAGGGCCACCCACCAGCAATTGGTCGACGTGTCATCGGTCTCATAGGTGCGATAGCCAAACTTGTGAGTAGCGCTGTTAACGAACCAAGTGCAGTGATAGACCACAAATAAGCGTACAAAAATGCCCCAGATGACAAAGGCCCATCCCCCCAACAAATAGAGTAAAACTCCCAGGGGTACCTGCGTAAGCAAAAAGTATTTTTCAAAGAAGTTGTAAACCGGGTCATCCGCAATGTCGCGAGTGTACCGCTTGATCTCATCTTTGGCAGGCACTTCTCTCAGCAGCCAGCCCATGTGACTCCACCAAAAGCCTTTGCCAGCATCATGATGGTCGTTGGGTTTGTCAGAATAACGATGATGATGACGATGTAGACCAATCCAAACGATAGGCCCATGCTGACAAGCCAGGGAGCCGCAAACGACGAAAAAGTATTCTAGCCATTTCGGTACTTCAAAACTTCTGTGGGCAATGAGCCGATGCCAGCCTAGAGTAATCCCTAAACAACCTGTGACCCAGTGCAACACAAGTGCGACCCCGACAGCAGCCCAAGTTGTATTGCCAGGCACAAAGGCGAGCAGAGCCAACCCATGAATCGCCACCATAAACAGAGTCGTCGGCCAATCGATGGCAGGTCTTTCTAAACTTCGTATAGCTGTTGTCATTCGCAATTTCTCAGCATTTGAACAGAGATGTACAAACTCACGGGAGAATACACTCTACGATTGTAGAGATCAATTCCCTAATGAGCTCCCCAGACAACCTTTTCGCCTCTGAGATCGCACTATCCCAAATTTTTTGGGATATTGACCTGCAAGTCAAGGCAAATCTGAGGCGTGTGTTGGCCGCGATGCGTCAGCACAGGGTAGGCAGTCACCACTTTACCAGTGTGTCTGGGTATGGCCACGACGACTTGGGTCGTGACACACTTGATCAGGTCTTCGCCGATGTCATGCAGGCAGAGGCTGCGGCAGTGCGCATACAACTCGTTTCGGGAACGCACGCGATCGCGTGTGCCTTATATGGCGTTTTACGTCCCGGTGACGAACTGCTCGCCGTTGCTGGCTCACCCTATGACACGTTAGAAGAAGTTATTGGACTGCGCAGCAATCACCAAGGTTCCCTCAAAGAATTTGGTATTACCTATCGGGAACTACCCCTTACTATAGACGGCTCTGTAGCCTGGGAACACTTGGGGGAAGCCGTCCGTCCCCACACCCGGATGGTCTTAATCCAGCGATCGTGCGGCTATAGCTGGCGTCGCAGCCTTACTATTGCTGAGATTGAGCGCATTGTTCACATCGTCAAATCACAGAACCCCAATACCATTTGTTTTGTTGATAACTGCTATGGAGAGTTTGTAGAAGAGCGCGAACCCACCGCCGTCGGGGTCGATTTAATGGCAGGCTCACTCATCAAAAATCCCGGTGGCACGATCGCGACCACGGGCGGTTACCTGGCAGGGCGCAAAGAACTCGTCGAAAGGGCACTCTGCCGCCTCACCGCTCCTGGCATCGGTGGCAGCGGCGGCTCCAGTCTGGATCAAAATCGCCTCTTATTCCAAGGATTATTTCTCGCGCCCCAAATGGTCGGCGAAGCCATGAAAGGCAACGCCCTGATCGCCCATACCTTTGACCAACTTGGTTATCCCGTGAATCCGCCTGCTAGCGATCGCCAGCGCGACGTCATCCAAGCGATTAAGCTGGGCTCTCCCGAAAAACTCATCGCCTTTTGCAAAGCGATTCAGCAGCATTCCCCGGTCGATTCCTATGTTGAGCCCGTCCCTGCTGGTATGCCCGGTTACGAGAGCGAACTGGTGATGGCCGGTGGTACCTTCATTGACGGCAGCACCTCCGAACTTTCCGCTGACGGCCCGCTACGTGAACCTTACGTGGCCTACTGCCAAGGCGGCACTCACTGGACTCATGTGGCGTTGGCTCTGGAGGCCGCCGTAGCAGCGATCGACGCGCTCTAGCCGCCTTTTTGCCATTAACATGCTGGCAAGAACCGTCTAAACAGTCCCCACTTGTTGGAACTCGGTAGAATAGGCGAGTAGTCACTCAAGACTTTACAGGGTATGACGATCTCAAAATCTATGTCCCTGACGCTTGAGGCGTTTTTGCAACAACCAGAGACCAAACCGGCTAGCGAATACATCGAGGGTGAAATTGTTCAAAAGCCGATGCCCAAATCTCGCCACTCTCGATTGCAAAGCAAGTTGATTAACGCCATTAACGAAGTGGCTGAACCAGAGCAGATAGCCTACGCCTTTCCAGAGCTCCGCTGCACATTTGGTAATCGCTCCATCATTCCCGATATTTCAATATTTAGGTGGCAAAACATTGAGCTTGATGACCAAGGCGAGCCTGTAGACGATGTGTTTGTTGCCCCTAACTGGGTTATCGAGATTTTGTCTCCAGACCAAAGCTCTAACCGGGTTACAGGCAATATCTTGCATTGTTTAGAACATGGCTGTCAGTTAGGATGGCTGATTGATCCGAGCGATCGCTCCATCATTATTTTTCAACCTCAACAACAGCCCGGTTTCTTTAACCATCATGCTGAGCTGTTAGTCTTGCCAAACATTGACCTAGCACTAACGGCTAATCAAGTGTTTGGCTGGCTGAATATGTCTCGTGAATAGACAACAGTCAGCACCTGCATTGACAGCAGCACCTCTGAACTCTCCGCCGATGCTCCTCTACGCGAACCCTACCCGGCCTACTGCCAGGGCAGCACTCATTAGACTCATTCGACGCTGGCTTTAAAGGCTGCAGTAGTAACAATTAAAAGATTGGCGAATTGAGGCAACTGTCTTCCGTAGACAAGTGTTGTTGTACTGAAGAAGAGGTTAAGTACGACAACGTTATTTGTCAGAAAACTATCAGCATGAACCCGATTCTGGGGCGGTATTTCTGTGAACGGAAAAGTTGCAAGGCGATGAGCAATCTTTCGTGAGGTAGCTATGCAAGATATTCAAGGACACTGGGCGCAGGCGTGCATCGAATATTTAGTGGAGCAGGGCATCTTTACGGGTTACCCTGACGGCACCTTTCAGCCAGAAAAAGCCATCACCCGCGCTGAGTTTGCGGTTATTGTCAGTCGGGCCTTTGAGTTGACTGCCAAGCGTTCGAGTCAGCCATTTTCAGATGTGCCTGATGAGCACTGGGCCCAAGCGGTGATTGACCGCGTGTATCGCGCCGCGTGGCTGTCGGGCTACACCGATGGCACCTTTGGGCCGAGCCAACTGATGCCGCGAGTCCAGGTGCTTGTCGCTTTGGCCTCTGGTCTTGAGTTGGTGCCGATTCATGCTGCTAATGAGGTGGTAAAGGCGGCCTTGACTGATGCTGCCACGGTTCCCCAGTATGCGATTCCAGGGGTGGCAGCCGCGATCGAACATCGTCTTGTTGTTAATGTGCCTCATCGCGATCGCTTGCGTCCCTTAGATTCAGCTACTCGGGCGGAAGCCGCGGCCTTCCTCTATCAAGCGTTAATCATGCGCCGGGGCCTGCCCCAGATCTTTGCAGCAGGCATGCTGGCCACGTTTGAGCCCGATCGACCGGCCGAACTGCGGGGCGTGTGGATGACGAATGTTGATAGCGAGGTGCTGTTTTCGCGGCAAAATTTGGCAGCAGGGATTGAGCGCCTCGTCGATTGCGGTTTCAACACGCTCTATCCCACCGTCTGGAATGGTGGATTCACATTGTTTCCCTCAGCGATCGCTGAGGCCGTTCTCGGAGAAAAGCAACGCTTACACCCAGGCTTAACGCGATCGCCTCGCGAAGCGGCGCAAGACCATCGCGACATGTTAGCCGAATGCTTGGAATTGGCTCACGCTAAGAATTTGCGAGTGATTCCTTGGTTTGAGTATGGTTTTTTTGCCCGTTCAGGCAATACCCTTCGGTCTCGGCAACCGTTATGGTTCACCCACCAGCGTGACGGCACCCAAACCGACAAACACCATATGGAATGGCTTAATCCCTTTCGCCCTGAGGTGCAGGAGTTTTACTTGGCGCTGATTAGCGATTTGATGGCTCGCTATCCGGTTGATGGCTTTCAGATTGATGACCACTTTGGTCTACCGGTAACATTTGGCTATGACGCCTACACCACCCAACAATACCGCTCTGAAACTGGGAAATCGGTACCCAGCAACCCAAGCGATGCTCACTGGATGCGCTGGCGAGCCGACAAGCTGACTGACTTTACAGTTCAAGTCAGTAAAACAGTCAAACAATATCGTCCCCAAGCCACGTTTTCCGTTTCCCCCAATCCACCGGGATTTTCTTACCGGAATTTTCTGCAAGATTGGCCTCGTTGGCTGACAGTGGCGGCTGTAGATGAGGTTGTCATTCAGACCTATCGGTGGAACTTAAACAGTTTTGTCAATGAGCTTCAGAAGCCGTCCGTAAAAGCTTTACAAACACAAGTGCCACTCAGCATCGGCATGTTGGCGGGTCTGCGCAATCGTCCCATGCCGTCGCCCATTCTCAAGCAACAAGGGCAGGCCGTCCGCACTCATGGCTATGCTGGCATGGCTTTCTTTTTCTATGAGACGCTCTGGCAACCGGCTGATGAATCGGCCAACTTACGTCGTGATACTCTCAGAACTCTTTTGAAATCTAGTGCTCAAGGTTAAGCCGCGATCGCATGCAACGACTAAATCGTGGTCCCTTGGTTGACGCCTACAGCCCGCCATCTGCCTAGCTGACGGACATCCGGCTATCACAGAAGATCTTTATCGAAGAAATGGTTGTGGATATCAAGCCCGTATTTTCCCTGACAGGAAATACACATTTGTGTGAAGGAAATTCGAACCTTGCCTCTATACCGTTGAATTTTCTTCAAATTTGTGAACAATCATAGAGCAGTTGTGAACAGACATGGAGCGTCACCATGCCCCTCAGTGATTTAAACCAAGTCTCGGGAATCAAAGCGAGTATTGTTAAAGACTGCGATCATCTGATTAATTCACACGTTTCTCAAAAAGGGGGGGTTTCAGGAATCGCGCTCAAAACTGCCTATCGAGTCGTCAAAGGCGTTGGTCCGACCTATGTGCAGGGGGCGATTGGCCGTATGCTGCCAGCTACCCTAAAGGTGCTCGACCCCATCTGGCAAGAGGGCTTACAGTCAGGAGACCCAGTCGCCTACCTTGAAGAGCATCGCTCTCGGACTGCTGACTTAATCCTAAGTGTGACTGACCATCGCATCCAGTACACTTCTGGTCCGATTATTGGTGTGTACAACAAGCTGCGAAAATCAGTAAAGAGTGATGTTGAAACAGCTGTACCTGAGCTAGCCACTATTCTTGACCGTCATTACAATCAAGTGCTCCAGAGTGCATGACAGCAAGTTAGTCTCTGCCTATCCCCAGGGCGCAGACCTCTTAATGCTGGAAAACTTGTGAAATACGCATGAGTGCGCCCGCATCAACTTCATAGCAGAATGTGGAATTCCGAATACCCTTCGGGAAGGGCAGAGCCCTACGGAGTTCGGAATCAGCATACTTGCTGTGTGGTGCCTTCAAAAATTACAACTGTCTTGACCTAATTGCGGATCGCTTAGCTAGGGGTTTGCTGAAAAAAGCCGCTGCAGTTATGACCGCAGCGGCTTGAGGAGTGTGTCAAAGAAAAAGGTCAGGAATTCCAGGCCCGATTGGGCGAAAGCGCACTGCTGCGAATCAGGCTACCGACTGTCTTGGCGGTGATTTTAAGCTGTGTGAGCGGATTAGCAGGCACCACTGTTTTATACAAATAGCTATCAAAGGTCAGCCTTTGAACATCCATATCAGCACACATTTCGACAAAAGCTTCTCGTGTCGCGTCGGTTCGATAGAAAACGCGCTGCAGTAGGTCTAGCACCAGATAAGTAGCACCGTACGCCTTATCCCAACGCTTGAGATAAGTTTTGAGATCAGCCTCTGTCGGAATGCGCTGCCCCGCATGGGAGAGCTCAACAATAGTTTCTGCACACATTCGTGCAGACTTAGCCGCAAAGTAAATGCCTTCGCCAGAAGATTTGGTGACGGTACCAGCCGCATCACCAACAAGGGCAACTCGCCCCACCACTCGGCGAGGACGAGGATGTTCAGGAATGGGGTGAGCCTCGACCTTGATAATCTCGCCACCTTCAATGCGCTTGGCTGCTCGCCGACGAATGCCCGCCTGCAGAGACTTGATTTTGGCTTGGTTAACGCGCATGGTGCCGGTTCCCACCGCAACATGGTCATACTTAGGGAATACCCAAGCATAAAAGTCGGGAGAAACATCGCTACCAACATACATTTCGGCTAAATCTTCGTAGTAAGCCATCTTGTCTTCAGGAATACGGATCCGCTCTTGGAAAGCGATCGCATAGTTGTAGTCACCCGCGTCGATCGCTTTGGCAACGCGCGAATTTGCACCGTCTGCACCAACGACCAAATCAACCTGCAAGGTTTTACTTTCACCGATGAGTTCACCAGGCTGACGCTCCGTATAGTGCAGGGTATAAGGCTCGCCATCCGCCTGGGGCAACTCTAGCTTGTGCATAGTGGCATTGATAAGTTTTGCCCCAAGCTTGGCCGCGCGATCGCGCAAAAAGCCATCCAGCACCTCACGACGGCACATTCCAATGTATTCATCCGGCTTAAGCGTGCTGCCGATGCTGACCTCAACATTGGAAGGAGAGATCATCTTCATCTTGCGCACCCGCCGATCAATGATTTCGGGGGGCAAGTCAAATTCGTCGACCATACAGAGCGGAATCGCCCCACCGCAAGGCTTGGCGTTATCGAGCTTTCGCTCAAGCAAATATGTCTCAATTCCAGCTTTGGCTAGGGTCTCAGCAGCAGAGGAACCCGCTGGCCCACCTCCGACAACGGCAACTCGCAAGGTCAAGAGCTTGTCTCCAGATCGTTTAAATCTACGAAACGCATCGTATCACGGGCTTTTGCCCACCTTGAGTGGTTTCCACAAGGTTGTAACCGCAATGCAATATTCATTTACAATCGGACATGCAAACGAAAGAGATTTGTGGGTAGAATTCCCATACGTCAATGCATGAGCGTATCTGTTTGACTTGCTGTTACGTTCACAGTCTTTGTCCGAACTGCTAATGTTAGCTAGCGCTTGTTAGGAGGGCAATCTCCTAGCAAGAACGTCGGAGCAAAATCGCATTGCCCCAAATCATCTACGAACTTTAATGGCGACTTGGTTCAATAGAGATAGAATCTAGATGGGTATTTTTTGCTTTGTCTGGGCACTATTAATGCGACTAAACCAGAGCAGGCAGTACGCTTATGTTATCGCTGCGGCCAACTGCTTTGGCAGTAAAACGAATGTTCAAATTCGGTAAATTAGCCTTCATCATATTGACATTGCCCTTTGTAGGAGTTCTTTCACCTGTACGAGTCGCTCTTGCTTCAACTAAGCATCTGTTAGATTGGCTCCACAACGGTGCATTTTAAGGCGGAGGTAGTCATTAACAAAGTTATGGATCAAAAAACGCATACTACTGATGATGGCCGACAAGTCATTGTGATTACCCCAAGCGGCCGTCTAGATATCACGACGGCTTGGCAGTTTCGTCTGAACCTTCAAGACTGTATTTCTCGGGTGAGTCCTCACATTGTGATCAACCTCAGCCAAGTCAACTTTATTGATAGTTCTGGTCTGACTTCGTTAGTGGCTGGGATGCGGGATGCTGATAAGGTACAGGGCAGCTTCCGGATTTGTAATGTCCATCCTGAGGCTAAGTTGGTTTTCGAAGTTACCATGATGGACTCTGTGTTTGAACTTTATGAAACTGAAGAGGAAGCTTTACAGAGCAGCCCCAAGCAAATGGCTAGCTAGTTAGGCTAGGACGCGTCATCAATTAAATCCAGAAGCCTTTAACAATCAGCATTATCGCGCCCGCACTCAAAATACAGGCTGGGAGCTGTCTCCCTTTCACTGAAAGGGTTTGATCGCGACCGGATGACATCCCCTAGTAGCGTGCGGCATAACTTTGTATATCGTGCTCTAGAGCAACGGGATAGGGTCGCTAAGAGTGGGCCAAAGAAATAATCATCCACTAACCTAGTATGCGTACGTTGAGTAGCTTTAGGTAATGAGGTCAGATACGACACTTGAATTAACGGATACGCTGAAAGCGTTATGGCAAGACACCGCTCGACGGCTCAAA
>JBCDAJ010000072.1:0-31484 GCA_039185935.1 Cyanobacteria bacterium P01_F01_bin.56
ATCCATAACGGGTGGCGCTGGCCGCGGCGATGGCGATGGTCAGGAATTTGTTTTAATTGCTCTATGAGGGACATGGGCTGTTGATTTTGAAACAACTCAGTCCATCCTCATTTTTCTTCTCGCGTATGAAACCACCCTGCCTCTCCCAGTTTTGGGAGAGGGCCAGAGGTACTGATGGCAGCACCAGCCACCACTGCAACGTCCACACCGCCACACCCGCCCACTTAAATCCGCTCAAGATCATCAGGGGCCTCCTCAAACAACGTGTCCAGATAGATGCGTGCCGCCGCCTCATCTCCCTGCTGCATCAGCAATAGCGCCAGAGACGCCGTCGCCACCCGATTCATGTCCCAGCCAGGGTGCTCGTCAAGCCACTGAGTCAGAGCCTCATGCAGTGCCTCTGGCACTTCAGAAACCAATAGATCAGGCACTGGGTTGGGTTGTTCGAGCTGGCTCGGATCACTCAGCTCCGGGTCAAACAAATGTCCCTGCCCCTCCAAAACGGGAATGCCATAGCGCTTTTGCCGACTCACCTGGCGCAAACTGGCCAGGGCCCGGCAGCGGTGATACTCCCCCACTGCCACCAGCTCATCAGCATTCGCTGCCCACCAGTAGCCGTGCTCCGGCTTGGCACAAATCGGCCAACCCCTGTCTCTCAACGTGGCCACAACCTCCCGCAACCGCCGCACCAGATAGGGGCGCGACTCCCCACACAGCGCTTTAGTCAAGGCCGCACCGCTAACGGCGTTCTGCTTACCCGGTCGGGCCTGCAACGCCGCTAACACCGCGTCACTTGTGATTTTTTGTAGGGGGCTTACTTTAGTCATGACATTCTCCAGTTCAGTCCTCTCTCCCAAAACTGGGAGGGGGTTCGGGCGTAGACGCCTTGCGGCTTTCCGCAGGGTGGGGCCTACGCCACCTCAAGCAATTTCAAGCACTCACCGATCCCATCTCTCAGTTGCCACAGGGCCTCTCGCTGACGCAGTAGATCTTCGTGCTGGTCATTCAGGGTCTCGATTTGCCGATCCAACTGCTCTGCCTTCACCGCCAGCACCTCACGCGGGTCGGCCTGTGGATTGCCCTGCTGTTGCTGCAGCTCGCGCAACTGCGATCTCAGTTCACGATTTTCCTCGGTCAAGACTCGTGCCTGCGCCTCCAAGTCCTTTACGGATCTCCCTTCTTGTTCGACAGGCTCCGATCCCCCTCTCTCAGTTTTGAGAGAGGGGCCAGGGGTGAGGGCTGCCCGCCGTTCCTCAATGGCCGCCAGCGCCCGCTGCTTGCGCTCCGGCCCCTTGGTTCTGCTCATTGCAAAAAAGCCGCTCGAAAACTTGCCTTCACGACAGATGTGAGACAGCGATAGCCGATTTAGCGGCCAGCTTTGCTTGAGTTGAGTCAACACGGCATCAAGTCTTTCATCCGCCCCCTGGCTGCGATCGCTATTCCCATTCGCCACCGTTTTCCCCTCTTGTGTGTTGGTCGTCTTGCTCGCCGTCTGTGTAGTAGGCACCTTGCTCGATTCCTGCCCTCCCTTTCCTTGGAAAGGAGACTGGGGTAAGGTCAACGCCGCCACATGTCGCCGCAAATCCGTTGGCGAGCTGGGTGAGGTCGCGCCCTTGCCATAAAACGCCGACCGTCGCTGCCGATCCTCTTGTTTGCGCTGTGCTGCCACTTCCGGCGTCCAAGTTGCCAACTCAGGGGCGCGAGTGACCTTCACTGTGCTCAGCCTTGGCGGCGCAAATGGCTTCTCAGGCGGTGATTTCAGATAACGGATCATCTCTCCTGACTCCACGCCATTGACCATGCGTGGCCCCACTACCCGGCAATCAGGGCTGGGTAGCATCTCTGTGCAGAGTTGATCGATGCTGGTCAGTAGCTCCTGTGACCAATTCCGGCTCGATGGTGATTTGTGGTATCCCAGCACCCGCAAAAAGCCATCAAGCGTAATCCCCCCCCGCTGATTCATCACGATCATGAACCGCTGGCAGATGTCGTCATCTGTGAGTGTGTGTACCAATGTCGCTGCCATCACCGCACCTCCGTCTGGCTACTGGCCGCTTCACCACTCAGCACCCAGTCAAACTGCTCAATCGCTTTCACGCTCTGGTAGCGACTTTCGCTGCTAAACTCCCACTCTTCCCAGTCACAGACGTGATAGCTTTCGAGGTCATCCTCACCGTGTCGCACCGTCCGCACTGCAGCCGTCAGCAAAACTTCGACTGCTTTCCAGTCAGCCCCCATCTGATCGAGGTTGACAAACAGCTCATGTAGGTTCACTGCACTCTCTTTTTTCAGCGCCAACACGCTCACCGTGCTGTCCTGATCCACAAAAGCCAGGTCTAGCCAGGTCTGCATCGGGCGGCCCCAGCGCTGCTCATAGACAAACCGACGAGCAAAGATTTGGGCGCTAATCTGGTCAAACTGCCGCGAACCGACAAAGAATGCACCGACCTCGCCATCAAAGCGGTACTGACGCGGCGCACCGGCATAGTGCAGGGTATCTACCCCCTGCGGTGCCACCCGCGCAAACTCCGGCACAGTGGGCCAGGCCAGCGGTTGTTGAGTCTTAATCACTTTTTCCATGGGTTTTCTCCATTGGGTTTTCAATCCCCCTCTCCTTCAGAAGGAGAGGGGCCAGGGGTGAGGTCACTTCTTGGCACTGCCACCGCCGCTTTTGAATAAACAGGCGCATAAAATCGACAGCGTAATCGCGTCAAAAAAACTGAGCTGCGGTAACTCCAAAAGGTTAGGAACCAAGGCGTTCCACAAAATCCATACCGGCAACGCCTGCAGCACCGCGATCGCGATGACGATAAAAACGGCGGCGTTAGCCCAACCGAAAACTTGCATAAACTCTTTCATTTGCTTCTCCTAAACGTTGTTTCTCAGGCGTCTCCGCCTGACTCAGCTCGAAAGTTATGCGGGCAGGTCGGGCAGGTGCCCGACAGCTTTGCCCAGAGCGGATTCGCAGGCGTTACTCCAGCGGTTTGATACTCTGCACATCTCTGAGCCGGAATCTCAAACCCCAACGCGGGACAGGTGACCTCCACCGCCATCAACACGCCTCGCACCTTGGCCTCTATCCGCTCCGTGCTAGCCGGATAAATGCCCTTGCGGATCTGTCCCAGCGTCGAAGATGCCAACCCTAATTCCGTCGCCACCTTGGCCTGACTGCTCGCGGCGCATTTTTCATTCAGCACCGTCACCCAGTCGGGGCGATCGCCTGCCCCCTGCCAAGCTGGTGTCGCCTGCGAATCCGCCATCAGCTCACCTCCGGCAAGGTTGATAGCGAGCGATCACAGCCCTTCCGCAGCTCTAGCCGGTCGCCGCGCCAACGAGTCTGCAGTTCAAACCCTCGCCAGCAAGCCAACTGCACCGCTTCTTCCATTAAGTAAGCAATCTCGTTTTGCAAAAGCTGAATGCGAGCTTCGTCAGGCTGTAGCTTTGCTCGCTCTACCGCTTGGTAGTGGCGCAGGCGATTCATCGCCCATTCCAGCTCCCACAGCTCGGCACCGTCTTCAACGCTGGAAACAGTGACCTCATTTGGCTGATAGCCAAACACCTGGCGCAGCCGCACCGCATGGGCGCTAGCCGCCGTCACCCCAGCAAATCGACAGCGTACCTGCCAGCCAAACTCGCCGCGCACCGCCACCCACCAAGGGCGATGGACCTGCCGCAACTGCATCGCTGTCCTCAATCGTTCGTAATCCACTTCAAACCTCCACATTTGGGTCAAATACCTGTCCACGTCCTGAGTTCAGCGGTGTCAATGGCCCCGTGTTTTTGACCAGGCGAAAGCGATTGCCCAGTCGTTGCACGTAACCGCACCGCACAAACTCACTCACCAATTGCTTGGCCTTCACCAGCTCAAGCTCCGTCACTACTGCGATATCGCCCACTGTGAAAGTGGGTGAAATTCTCATCGCCTGCCAAAACTTGTCGCGATCGCTCCGCTTGTCTGGCTCCAAATTCAAATCCGTCAGGGTGCCGTCCATCGCGACCCTCACCGGCAGCGGCCCCGTGTCTTTGATGAGCCGAAACCAATAGGTCTCGGCTTTCGCCACATAGCCCTCACGGGCCAAAGCCCGCAGATAACGCCGCGCCGTCGCCGCCGCACAATTCGAGCTGGTATGCAAATCCCGCACCCGAAAGCACCGTTCCTTCCGGATTTCTCGCCACATCTTGAGTTGAGATGTGCTCACACCGCACCTCCCAGCCAGCAACGGGCTTCGATCCCCCTCTCCTTACCAAGGAGAGGGGCTAGGAGTGAGGTTCCTACAGAGGCGTTACCTCGAAAAAATTCAGACATAGGGGGGCTCCTGTCTTCATTGCATTTCCACCAAAAAGAACTTGCGATCGCTCTGTTGCCATCGCGCCAAATCCACCCTGTCGATCCCTTGCTCTTGGGCATACGCCTCAATCGCTGAGAGGCCCACAACTACCCGCCGCGCCCGACCGCCACTCTGTTGATGCAGGTGTCCCATAAGGTCGGGGGCGACCTCCACCTCGCACCGCGCCACTGCGATCGCGCTGGCATCCTTCAAACTCAAAGGCGTAAATTCAACGTGCTCTGAAATGCGACTAGCGAGCTGCTCCCACCGCCGCAACTTCGGCGCAAACTTCTCTTGTCCAACAAAAATCACCTGAGAGTCAGTCTGGTCGTGAATTAAGCGAATAATCTCAAACAGCTTGTGCGGGTCATTGCACAGAAAGAGCTGATCGCAATCGTCAAAAAACACTGGACGGTTGCTGTTTCGCAAGACGGTGATAATCGCATTCAGTCGTTCTGCATTCGTTCTACCCACGTCCAGCTTCAGTGCATCTGTCATCTCTTTCAGCAGGCTCGACGGTGTCCAAACAGGCCAGCTACGAAAAAACAAAGCGTTATGCTTTACCGCTAACCAGCCTGTCGCGGTGGTCTTGCCCGCCCCGGCAAAACCATGTATGACCGCCATCCGGGGGATGTCGGCCATCGGCGAACTCAATCGCCGAAAGGCATTTTGTAAGGCCAATAGATTGGCTGTATTGACAACTGCTGTCTTCATAGGCGATCATTAAAGGAATTGGAATTACAAAAAATTTCAAAAATTTTGAAAAGGGGTTCACGGCCAGGTGAAACCCTTTTTTAATGGCTGTTTAACTGGCCTTTTGCATCACCTCCTCCACTAAGTCGTGCAACTTACCCCAGGCCGCATCGGGTAGCGGCTCTTCTGCCATCGCTTCAATCAAGTGGTCGGGCATCTTGCCCCGCACTCCCGCGATGAACTCCGCCATTTCTTGCCAGTCCATTGGGTCGATCTCTTCTCCAAACCGCAGCGATCTCCAGCGGTCAAAAAAGGTCACCACCCGATCTCTGCGCCACGCTGCCCGCGCTGCGTCATTCGCCTCGCGAGCCTGCTCGGCCTCCCACTGCTGCAGCCGAGCTGTAGCCGCTGCGTCATCTTCCTGGGGCGATTCTTTGGGTTGCGCGGTCTGTTGTAGCTCTGCCGCCACCCGAAAACTCTTACTCTCCTGGCGTACCGTGCCCTGGGGCAGCGCCTCTAACTTGCGCCCCTGGGCCACCAAGCGATCTCGCAACTCATCACTTAGCGCGATCGCATCTTCACTCGCCGCCAGCTTCTTGATGGCAGTGGCGGCATTGTTAATGGCCTTCTCCGCCTGCTTAGCCGCGATGCTCGCCACTTGGCGGCTCTGGCCCGTCAGCTCTGGACACTCGGCCACACAAATCAATTGCTGACAGGTTTCATCCTCATATATATAGAGACGACTCATATCGTCGGGATACCGCAGATGAACCCGCTGCCCCGCCAGCACGGCCAACTCCGCTGCCGCATACTCATGGCGATGCTTGCGCACCACCCCTTTGGTCACCGTTGCCCAGCCACCGGGCAACATCAACAAGTCCAAAATCCTGGGGTCAGGCACCTCACGCTTAGTAAATCCATGGATAGCCAGCTCGGGCCGCTGCCCTGTTGTGCCGTGAGGGTGCTTGCCATAAATATGCTCACAGTACAAATCACAAAACTCTTGCAATTCATGGGGTTCGCAATACAGCTCCGACGCCTTCCCTCGCTCGCCAAACCGCTGAGCAAAGCTCTTCCGACTTTCAATTTCTTTGCGGTCTGCTACGTTGTGGCCCACAAAACCGGGCAACAGTTCCAATAGGTCATGCGCCCACGTCTTGAAGAAGCGCTCCACATGGGGCTTTTGCTGTGGCTGAAAGGGCTGACACGTCAGGTGTTTGATCTCTAGCGCCGCCGTCACATGGTTAATGTGGTGGCTTACATAGTCCTTGCCGTTGTCCGTCTTAATCGATTCGGGAATGCCCCATTCGAGAATGCAGCGGCGCAGCAACGCAATCACGCTGGCCGACTTCGAGGTCGGGGTTACCAGCATCCGTACTCGGCGGGTAAAGACATCAACGCAGCTCACCACCGCATGTCGCCGCAGCTTGCCGTCATACCCGCGCAGCATGACGTCACCAATGGTGCTATCCAGCTCCCACTTCTGGTTCGGACGCTCGATCCCTTCGGAATACGATCCCACTGCCGGCGCATATTTGTTGCGGTAATGATCTGGGTTGGCAATCTTGGCAAAAAGCTGCTGATTCTCTTCTTTCCACCACTGCAACCAGCGCCGCACTCCCGCCTCGGTCGGTATCAGCGCCTCATCAAACCGGGTCGCCAGCAGCTTCCACAACTGGCGTGGCCCAATATGTGGATACCGCCCAATCTGGCTCAGGCACAGCTCTTTCAAGGCCGGGTTTCGCTCAATTGCGTAATGATTGCGACTGTGGCCATAGTCCCCATACAGTGCAGTGGGTCGCCCGCCACGCAGGCGCTTTGCCCAGTTGTGCAGTGTTTGATGGCTCGCACACCGGGGCACCATCGCATACACCCAGTCCGGAGCATTTACCTCATGAGCCGTATACGCTGCACAAAAGGCAACCTTGCATTCGTGCTGCTTTTCAATCCCGCGATTCTGGCACCACCGCTCAAAGTGCTCCAATATCCACAGCTTTGCCGCTGCCCGTCGCTCTGCCTTTGTTCCCTCCGGCCCTAGATCTCCGCGTGTGCTTATCTCCCCTGCATCAGGAGAACGCTAAGGTGAGGCCAAAGAAGAAACCGATCGCGCTGTCGCTACAGACGCATGGTGTAGATCGCGATCGGAAGCTTGTTGTGTAGACGCATTGCCCCCCTCTGAGGAGAGGCTAGGGGTGGGTCCCCAGCCCAGTGCCACTCTCGTCTCTTCCGGCAACGCCGACACATGATATTCCCAGCCACCGCCCCGACCCTGGCGCTTCTGACACTGCCAGCCCTCACGCTTGGCCATGCGCTGAATACTGCGCTCCGTCGTCGGCAGTTCCGGCAAACCCACCAAAGCCTTAGCCGCAAACCACTCACCCATGCCGCACCTCAATAATGATGCGGATCACAATCTCAACCGCTTGCGTCGCCACCGCTTCTTGTCGCGCGTGCGTCTCGCCCGCAGGCTCAATATCCCGAACACCCTCTCCAGTCGCTAGCCACACCAACGACACATCCGCAGCCTGGGCTATTTCAACCAAAGCCTCAACCGAAGGGGAATTAGCACCTCTTGAATATCGATAGACCTGGGACTCAGAAGCGCTTACCAACGCTGCTAAACTCCTTTCTCCACCAACTTTTTGAGCGGCTTCCTTGATCCTTTCTGACAAACTCACTACGCTACCTCGCCACAAACGACACAGGCGTAGCGAGAAGGGAACACCTCTCTAAGCTCTTTTCCAAGCGCCTCGGCTACCGCTTTTTCAATGCGTCTAGAACGATGAACTCCCTTCACAGCATTTGTGACGGTTGAACGATCCACGCTCAGATCTCTTGCTATTTGCGCAAAACTTGTGCCACGCTTGCGAAGTGTGGCCTTAATATCTTCCGGGTGCATTTGGCAAAACTTGTTTGTATCTTGACAACAAGAATAGCTCAAAAAAGAGAAATTGCGCAACTAAGCTACTAAATCTCTCTCGGATTAAGGCTAAATCGCGCTCTAGTGCGCATTCCTTACAGGTAAAGAATATGGATTCTCTAGGTGAGCGAATTGATTTTGTGGCTTCTAAACTTGGCGGAAAGCCAGTTTTGGCAAAGGCTGCAGGCGTTGTCAACAGTCAGGTTTATCGATGGATTAGAGGGAAAAATCTACCTAAAGAAGAAAACTTGCGAGCGATCGCCAAAGCAGGAAACGTTTCTTTTGAATGGCTTGCCACAGGAGAAGACGCCACAATGAGCGAATCCGCGAAGGCGGAGCAACGAGAATTTTATTCGGTCAAACAATTGCGGTTTGAAGAGCGTGCAAAAGCAATCTCGGGCGCCGCCGCCAAATACAGTGTTGGCGAGCCCGACCCCAGTAAACTAGCCATGACCGTCATGGACTCCGATGCTATGGAGCCCACCCTACACAACAGTGAAATCTTCGTCTACGACACCACCCAAACCGATCTCGCCAAACACGGCGAAGGTCTATACACCTTCACCCTCAACGATCGCACCATGACCCGCCGCCTCCAACTCCTACCCGATGGCCAGGTCAACATCATCTGTGACAACCCTATCTACCAGTCCGCCACCATTCACCCAGAGCAAGTCGAGTTCCAGATTCATGGCCGCGCCCGCCCCACCAAGTAGGGTGCGTTCGCAACCGCAACGCACCGAGTGTGCTTCATCATGGTGTGTGACAGTTGCCAAAAGTAGTGCGTCGGAGTTGTCGATCTTTGTGTCGGAGTTGTCGATCTTTGTGTCGGAGTTGTCGATCTTTGTGTCGGAGTTCCAAAATCGAGCCCTCCATGGTCTTCGCGCAGTTTTGGATCTCACTCTCATTAGTTGTCTTATATTCTCAATAAGTCTCCAACTGTCACACCCCCAGCCCCCCAGAGTTCAAAAAATCAAATTCTTCTAACCCCAAGGCTAGAAAGCCAGATTTTTCGCGGGGTTGATGTTCCGGAATACCACTGTCTGGGCATGTTTTCTATAGCAGCGCTTAAACCCATCTTGAACCCATGAAAAAGTGGCTTCTCATCGTCCCCGGTCTCTGCCTCTTCTTTTTCGCCGCCGCCTACATTGCCAGCTATTTTAACGGCAGCCTTGAGGCCGACGCGCCCGCGACTGAACAGGGCGAGTCACTTCCACTAATTGATATTGATGAGATTGCGGGGCAGTCCCCCGAGGTCGTTGCCACCATCCTCGGCGAGCCGACCTACACTCGTACAGCCGACACTTTTGTACAGCACATCGAGGCCTGTCCATGCCCAGAGCTTGAGTACTTCGACGGTGTCGTCAAAATTATGTATATCAACGGCATAGCCGACTGGGTTACCGTCAATCACGACCCTAGAGGGCTTGCCTCGATCGATGGCAGCTACCTGTTCGCTCGACAATTTGACGACCACACCTACGTCGAGGTAGCTACCTCCTCAGAGGCTCCGTAACTTAGCCTCTTGTCCCTCGCACCCGCTCTCTGGGGTCACGCTCGCCTTCTGCTATTACACCTCCCATCTCAAGCGGAGGTATCTGCGTCGGGCTGGGTGAGGGGTTTCCATATTCAGCCATCAACGCCGTTAGTCCACGCGGTTCCTGCAGCTTAATGGCTGCCTTTCTCAGTCCAGGGAGCTGCCCCAAATACTTGGCCCGCCCAATCCGCTCCCAAAAATGCACACCGCTACCCCGTCGCTGCGACGGCCAATCGCATTGACCATCGTTGCAATTGACTTCATCAGCCACTGCAGGTTCCAGTCTTTGACCCATTACCAAGCCGAGCCCCACAACAGCGGCAAGGGCCTCAAGTGCTATGGTCTTTAGTTTTTTCAACATGGCGTTCCTAATTAATTCGCCATCATCAAAAACCCTCCTTTAAGTCAACTGTCACACACTCGCGATCCAAATCTGCGCGAAGGCTTTTTGATCACTTGATCCAAAATTGCGCGAAGACGCCTAAGTTTAGCGCCTTTCTCATTCAATCGCTCAAATCCAAGCTGTCGGGCACTTCCCATCACTTCCCATCACTTCCCACCTAACAGGCCCAGATCCAACTCTGCGCGAAGGTTTACAATTCGCTAAGTGTGGCGTGACAAAACTCAATGCTCAACCTATTGCTGGCGGTGCTATTGTGAAATGCCATCGGTTTTAGCGAGGAACAGTCGCTAAAGGAAACGGGGAAAGTGCAGTGTGAATCTGCCGCTGTCCCGCAGCTGTATTGGAAGGTGGAGTAGATAGTAGGAAATAGGTTTTAGGGATTGAGCTTGAATGCTCTGCCTGTTAACTGACACCTGGTACCTAACCCCTATGCCCTTCCTGAGTCAGAATGCCCGCCGATGTAAACAACCTGTTGTGTATTCGTCTGCGAGGTACGGATGGATTTACGTGTGACGTCCTTGAGTTCGCTCAAGGCTAATTTTTTATTTCAACAATTTTGGGCAGCACGGGGAGTCGAGATCGTGCGATCACGCTTCGTCACGATGTCTGCTATGGCGCATCATTCCTGGCTCTGGTGTCAATGACTGCGACCATATCGTAAGGACAATCATGCTCAATCAAGAAGATCTCGATCAGATCGCCACTCGGTTTGATCAGGCTTGGCGATCGCTGGCCATAAACCGCTGGTCACCGCTGGCATTGCTCACCTTGGGGACAGCGAGCAATGTGATGTATGCGCATATGCCATTGGTAGCCTTTGCCGTTATCAGCGGCTTGGCTTTACCTCGACGGCGGGCAATCGCGGTAGCGATGCTGATTTGGGTGATCAACCAAGCTGCTGGTTTTGGTCTGCGGGGCTATCCCTTCACGATGACTGCCTTGACATGGGGGGCATTAATGGGCCTCGGCACGCTGCTGGTTGTCACTTTTGCCAGTTGGCGACCGGGCTTTGCTCAAACCACCTGGAGCGGTCACGGATTGTGGCTCGCGATCGCGCTACTAGTCGGATTTGGGCTCTATCAGGGCCTGATTTTGTTGGTGCATCCCCTCATGGCCGATGGTCACTGGATGGATTGGGCGATCGTGGTGAAGCTGTTTGGCAAACAGGCTCTGTGGACAGGCATCATGGCGCTGGCTCACGGACTCCTGCTGTGGCGACAATTCACCCGTATCGCCCTTTCCCAAACCCGCCTTTGATCCAGACAGGACTGACGCCAAAGTCCCTTCAATTCTCCAGATTTAGAGGATGCGAGGGCAAAAATCAGCTTCAACTGTGTCAGTCCTGACAGCCTTTTTGAGCCTCTAGCTGAGGCCGTTTGCTCATTTATGGAAGCTTTTGATCTTTAAAAATGTCTGAAACAACTTTGATGGTGTGCGCCTTGTGTCGGTTCTCCGCTCAAGAACGCTGCCGCGATGGGGTGTCGGGTGGTCAATATCTCATTGATCAACTGCGCCAGGAACTCAATGCTCGGCATCTACAAAATACGGTGCGTATCGAACCGTTGCGATGCATGGCCGCTTGTCATCAACCCTGCAATGTCTCGGTAGCGGCACCGGGCAAACTCACATTTGTTTTCAGTGGGGTGGACCCAGCGACCGAAGCCCCCCAAGTCTCGGCATTCTGCCAGCAGTACACGGCCACTGCGGATGGTCGCGTGCCCTATCGCGATCGCTCCCCGGAAATTCGTCGGGCCACCGCCTTTGTATTGCCTCCGCTACCCATGCCCTAGTCCTGTTACTTCACTCTACTCCCCCTACACCATCCACCCACCTACTCTTTAAAACCATGCATAAAATTCCCGTTACGGTCGTGACTGGCTTTCTCGGTTCCGGCAAAACGACGTTGGTTCGCCATCTGCTGCAAAATAATCAGGGCCGTCGCCTTGCCGTGTTGGTCAATGAGTTTGGCGAGGTGGGCATCGATGGCGAGATTTTGCGATCGTGCCAAGTTTGTGATGAGGGCGATGCAGCCACTGCGACCAATGGTAGTGTCCCCAACATTCTGGAACTCGCGAACGGCTGTCTTTGCTGCACCGTGCAGGAAGAGTTTTTGCCCACGATGCAAGAACTGCTGAAGCGGCGTGAGGAAATTGACTGCATCATCATCGAAACCTCGGGTTTGGCGCTGCCCAAGCCGCTCGTCCAAGCCTTTCGCTGGCCTGAGATTCGCACTGGGGCCACTGTGGATGGCGTGGTGACCGTGGTCGATGGTGAGGCCTTAGCCAAAGGCCAGATCGTTGGCGATTTAGATGCCCTAAAGGCGCAGCGACAGGCCGATGACAGTCTGGAGCACGAAACCCCAATCGAAGAACTCTTCGAGGATCAACTGGCCTGTGCCGACATGGTGCTACTGACTAAAACAGATTTAATCGGTGATGACAGTCGCGATCGCATCCACACCTGGCTACAGTCCCAAGCCCCTACAGGAATTAAGGTTGTGCCGTGTCAGCAAGGAGCCATTCACCCCGAGGTGCTGCTCGGTTTCAATGCGGCTGTGGAAGACCACCTCGACAGCCGCCCCAGTCATCACGACCATGAGGCAGAGCACGAACACGACGACGATATCAACTCCATTTGCCTAGAACTTGAACAAGCCTTTGACCCCAAGGTCTTGGTCAAAAAGCTCCAAACGTTGGTGCAACAGCAAGACGTTTATCGTATTAAGGGGTTTGTCGCGGTGCCTAATAAGGCGATGCGTCTCGTTTTACAGGGTGTGGGGCAGCGGTTTGATCACTTTTACGATCGCCCCTGGCAATCGTCAGAACCCCGTCAAACTCGCCTTGTCTTCATTGGTCATGATCTAGATGGCGAACAAATCACCCAGGCGGTAACCGGCTAAATTGACCCATCAGTCTGATCCATCAGCGCTATGGCAAAGTGCAGAGATTCAGATTAGCCTTCCAGAGTTCAAAACGGAACCCTGGCTAGCTGAGAGTTTCAGTTATCTGAAATGGCCTGAACTAAGGGAAGTTGCGCTTAAATAACATCCCACCGACCCTGCTACCCATCCACCCTGCCACAGTCTTGTCCGGGTACTTTATTTTCAAGCCGATCCCTAAATGCCGCTTGCGATAGCTTGCCAGTCGCGTTGATGGATGAAACTAAGCGGCTGGAGTCACGAGCGCCTTCCAGCTTTGCCAAGCTATCGCCATGCGTTTAAGGTGAGCATCTGGTCCGCAAGCAAGACTCGAAAGCAAAAGTGGGATGCACTCTGAATCACAGTCACGTCCGAAAATGGCGAGACAGCTGACTCAGGGTCTTTTATGCTGAGTCTGTCTTCATCTAGATGGGGCCATGCTGACTGACGACCAGTATTACCAGGCAATTTTGAGCCGCGATCGCCGGTTTGACGGCGTCTTTTTTGTCGGTGTTTCAAGCACCGGCATCTACTGTCGTACGGTGTGCCCCGCCAAAGCGCCACAGCCGCAAAACTGTTCGTTTTACCCCAGTGCGGCTGCCGCTGAGCAAGCGGGTTATCGTCCCTGCTTACGCTGCCGTCCTGAACTGGCTCCCGGACAGGCCAAGATTGACGCGGTGAGTCGACTGGCCGCCGCGGCCGCTAGCCAGATTGAAAATGGCATTCTGACGGAACAGCCGGTAACAGCACTGGCTCAGCGGTTAGGCATCAGCGATCGCCACTTGCGTCGCGTGCTGCAGCAAGAATTTGGCGTTTCTCCCATTCAGCTAGCCCAAACTCAGCGATTGCTGTTAGCGAAGCGCCTGCTCACCGACAGTTCACTCTCCGTTGCAGAGGTGGCCTTTGCCAGTGGATTTTCCAGCGTGCGGCGATTGAACGCCCTGTTTAAGCAGCGCTATCGGCTTAATCCCACCGACTTGCGCAAACAGACAGGGATGCCTCAAGACTGCCTGCGGTGCGAACTTGCCTATCGGCCCCCCTTCAACTGGCCACAGCTGATTGGCTTTTTACAGGGACGCGAAATCGCTGGGGTAGAACAGATTCAGCGCGATCGCTATCAGCGTACTGTCAAAATTGGCCCCCACCATGGCTGGATCTGCGTCTCCCCCCTACTTGACCAGAACAAGTTGCAGGTCGAGTTGTCGGCCTCACTGGTCGCCGTCATTTTGCCCGTTTTGACGCGGGTTAAATGGCTGTTTGACTTGGCGGCTGACCCTGTCCTCATTGCCGAACATTTGAGCGATCTAGCCGGAGCCGACAGTGGGATTCGCGTACCCGGTGCTTTTGATGGATTTGAGATCGCTGTCCGAGCCATTTTGGGGCAGCAGGTCAGTGTCAAAGCGGCGACAACTCTGATGGGCAGAGTCGTTCAAACCTTTGGCAGTCCGATCCAAACGCCGGTTGCCGGACTGACTCACCTGACCCCAACCGCGGCCCAACTGGCCGCAGCGCCACTAACAGACCTCACGGCACTGGGCATCGTATCGCGACGAGCCCAGGCTATCATCGCGATCGCCCAAGCCGTAGCCGCTGGTGATTTGCAGTTGACAGCGTATGCCGATGTCGATACCACGATTCAACAGCTCCAAGCGATTCCCGGTATTGGCGACTGGACGGCGCAGTACATGGCGATGCGCGTGCTTGCCTATCCCGATGCGTTTCCGTCTGGGGACTTGGTACTGCGACAAATATTGCAGGTGGATAAAGCCAAAGCCGTGCTGGCCGCCGCTGGACCCTGGCGGCCCTGGCGGGCCTACGCGGCCATGTGTCTATGGGCCTCGTTAACCCCGACTACAGGAGATGGCTAAATGACGACTTACTACGATTGGTTCGAAAGTTCTTTATGTACGCTGTTGTTGACCTCAGATGGGCGATCGCTCACGGGTCTGTATCTGGACGGTCAAAAATACTTTCCTACACAGGTGCAGACCTGGACTGCGGCCCCCCAGATAGAGCCCTTACCGCAGGTCCGCGAGCAGCTCGGCGAATATTTTGCCGGGCAACGTCAAACCTTTGACCTGCCGCTGAACCCATCGGGGACCAACTTTCAGCAGCGGGTTTGGCAATGCTTGCAGCAGATTCCCTTTGGCACTACCTGCTCATATGGCACCCTGGCTCAAATGATCGGTAACCCGTCAGCGTCTCGGGCCGTCGGAGCAGCCAATGGCCGCAACCCCATCTCAATCATCGTGCCTTGTCATCGAGTGGTCGCTGCCAACCGGCAACTGACCGGCTACGCTGGCGGCCTCGATCGCAAGCGCTGGCTCCTGCAGCATGAACAATCCCACATACTGATAGGCAGAACGGCGAGTGCTGATATCGAGAGCGATCGCCGCTGCTAATCGCAACAACCGGCTGAACCATTCCTTCGGTAAAAATCACCTTGCCGCAATCGACTTTCCACAAAGCCCAAAAAATGTTCGGATTCGGCTAAGAATGTGGTTCCATCACTAGAACATCGGTATCCTTAAACGTAAGGGTACTGACCAAGTCATGTTGACCAATCCCCCTATTCGTCGCAGTGTGATGCTGCTCTGCTTTGGTGCCGCTGGGCTGTTGCTAGCAGCTGAGTGGCGCATGCTGCAATCGCAACCCGAAATCGCGATCGCCCTGCGCTCGACCCGAGTAAGTCAACTGGCCACGCTACTCAAACAATCGCCTCTAGAGGGCATGGTTCGCGAAACCCGACTGGTGATCCGCTTAGAACTCAAAAAATTGGAATATTACGAAGGTGATACCCTCGTCAAACAGTACGACATCGCGGTCGGACAAGCCGATTGGGAAACGCCCATCGGTCATTTTGCCATCCTCGCCCTGCGCCAAGATCCCCTCTGGCAACATCCCATTACCGGCGAAGCCGTGCCGACTGGTCCCGATAATCCCTTGGGTTCCCGCTGGATTGGGTTTGCCTTCGATGACGAGTACCACATCGGCATTCACGGCACCAATCAAGAGGAACTCGTGGGCCAAGCTGTTTCCCATGGCTGTGTGCGCATGCGGGATGACGAAATCCAAGAGCTGTTTCAGAAAGTGGCGATCGGCACCCCCATCACAGTGCAGCCAAATTGAGTCGTGTCGCGCCACCGACCAATGTACTGCTCACGCTGTTGTCCGCTGCGGCTCTACATTCATGCTCCCTTCGAACCCTGACAAGATGCCCCAGAATTGCCTAAGCTGAAAGCAGTCTGTTTGTTGAAGATGTCTACCAGCGCAAAATCCGGTGGGCCAATTGCCAAAAGGAAAAGCCATGAAATTTTTTGAAAAGCCAGGTCCTGAGATGCGCGATCGCGTGCCTCCTGGCCAGCACCTCGCCAAAGGTTTTCCAGTACTCACTTACGGCGATACGCCACCGATCGCTCGCCCCGACTGGCAGCTAAAAGCTTGGGGCCTGACCGAGGGGCAAACTTACACCTGGGACGACATGATGGCACTACCCCAGCAAGACTTTACGGCCGACTTTCACTGCGTCACCACCTGGTCAAAACTTGATGTGAAATGGACTGGCATCGCGGTGCCCGACTGGCTGGCCACCTTCAAGACCGAACCAACGGCCACCCATGTTTTGCTGCATTGCTTTGGTGATTACACCACTAACCTGGCATTAGAAGACTTTAATCGTCCTGAAAACTTCTTTGCTCATACCCTATATGGCGAACCGCTCCCCGCTGAGCACGGGGGACCGATGCGGCTGGTCGTGCCTCATCTATATGCGTGGAAAAGTGCCAAGTGGATCAACGGGGTGGAATTTTCACCCCAAGAAAACCTCGGATTTTGGGAACGTAACGGCTATCATCGTCGGGGTGAGCCCTTTGCCGAAGAGCGATATGCTGGGCGTTGAGCCTACCCACTCACCGTAAAATCAACTTTTTTTGTAAAGCCTCTGGATTGGCAATGTGTTTGTGCCGCTACTGGAGGTGAACTTGGCACAAGAAAAGGAGCACAGTCGTAACACCATGCTCCTTAAAACACACCCTATACGCAAGTTTGGTTGTTTCCAACCTAGTCTAGAAAAGACCTAGTAAAACGTGAGACCTTACGGCTCAGTTTGCAGTGCCTGAGGCTGCAAGTAAGTAATCATTTGGTCAATGCCACGCTGAATCCGTCGCGTAACGGTCATGGGGCTGACCCCAATGCGCTCGGCAACCTCTTTGCGAGACAGACCATTGAAGAACACATACTCAATAGCAGAGCGAGTTTTGTCTTCAAGCTGTGCCATGGCTCGCTGGAGCTGCTGGCGATCTTCTTCAAGCAGTTGCATACGCTGGTAATAAGTATCGGGCAGCGTATCACCCAAAGTAATGCTCGAATCAATCTGATGACAGACGGTGGCATCCAAGCTAAGCGGCATCCGATTTTTATTGGCCATCTTGACTTCGCGCCATTCCTCAACAGAAACGCTTAAAGCGTGTGCCATTTCATGATCGCTCGGCTGGCGACCCAACTGACGAATCATCTCGCCTTGGCATTTTTGGGCCTCTTTTTGCAAGTCTTGCCAGCGGCGGGGAATCTTAACTGTAGTACCGCGATCGCGCAGGAAGTGCAGCATCTCGCCCCGAATATAAGGGACTGCAAAAGAACTAAAAGCGCATCCCTGTACGGGGTTGAAACGCTCGATGGCACGAATCAGTCCTAAATAACCAATTTGCTCAAGATCTTCGTAAGGTTCAGAGCATTGATGGCTGACACGGTGAGCGATCTTTCTGACTAGTCCAGCGTTCAAGCGGACCAAGCGATTACGCAGCTCAACAGAAGGCTGATTCTTATAAGCAATCAGCATTTCCATACCGCGAGAGCGAAGAGAAGAAGTCTGGTTAGCCATTTGTATGGATTTCCTTGCGTTTTAGAGCGACAGTTTTAGGAAACTAGATACATTTTCAACATCCACCCCTTCTGAGACCATCGTCGTTATACGGGACTCTCAAAACCCCTCTCCAAAAGTATCCGTATATTCCCTGAATACATCTTCTAATGAGTCTGTTCAAGCCTGCTATCAGGGCGTTTCAGACATCCATGGAATTGCTAAAAGTGTTCAGTGATCCTGCCAAATCGGGTGAGCATAAACAAAATACTCAGGATTGAAGCAAGGTAGATTACTGAATCTTGATCTGAAAACTGCCGAAATTAAAGTTTTCGAGAATAAGTCGAAGAATGCATTGACGCTGTCTTAATCTTATATCTTTCAAAATAAGCCAGTATTTTTCAGGAAGTCCATCAACACCTTTAAGGAGGTTTGGTGAAAGAGTAGTGAATCGTACACCTTTAGAGTGATGCTTAGCTTCACAAACCTCTGGCGTGTTTAGCATCCGTGAACGGCAAACCATCCCAATAGGTACGGTCGTCGCTGTTCGCAGGCTAATTTTGATGGTTTGTTTTATCGAGCTATAGCCCCATGGGTCACTTAAGGGACGTTAAATATCGATACAGTAGCGAACAGATCGCGAGACCGCCGGCACTTCATAAGGGTGCATAATCCCCGTCATCAGGAGAGAATCTTTCTACAACCACTTGTCACTTGTCTGCATGTTTTTGAATTCGACTGCTCAGTTGAAAGACCGCACATGGCTACTGCTGTTGGGGTTAGCAGCATTGCTGTTATGCTGCATCGACCTCAATGGGGTCCCTCTAAGAGACTGGGATGAAGGCACAGTAGCTCAGGTGGCAAGGGAGATCAGCCGGGGAGAAACTTGGTCAGCTTGGTTGCATCCTCAGCTTTGGGGCCGACCTTACTTAAATAAGCCACCTTTATTACACAGCTTAATTGCAGTGGCGTATCAAAACTTTGGCGTGCAGACGTGGACGGCGCGTCTACCCGGCGCGATTTTGACTGCGACCTCTGTGCCAATGCTTTATCTGCTGGGGCGTGAGATCTTTCCCGTGCGATTAGCTGCAGTCATGGGGGCGAGCGTTTATTTGGTCTGGTTGCCAGTTATCCGTCATGGACGTTTGGCCATGCTGGACGGGGCAGTGGTGTGCTTTTTTATTAGTCTGCTCTGGTTATTGCGACGATCGCAGCGGCAGCCGACCGCTTATTTAGGGGTGGGGGCTTGCTTTGCCGGCATGTGTCTCACCAAAGGCATTTTGGGCGCATTATTGCTGACTGTGGCGCTGTTGTGGCTGCTTTGGGATGCGCCGAAGGAGTTGCGATCGCCCTATCTATGGAGCGGTCTGATACTCGGCAGTGTCCCGGTCATCGGCTGGTATGCGCTGCAGTGGCATTACTATGGTGAACAATTTATCGATGTCACGTTGTTCAATCAAAACTTGAGCCGAGTTTGGGAGTCGATTGATAATCATCAAGGGCCGCCCTGGTATTACCTGCTGGAATTATTGAAATATGGTTGGCCGTGGCTGATCTTTTGGCCGACGGGTTTGTGGCTGACTTGGCGATCGCGCGATGAAAGTTGGGCCAAACTGGTGCTGGTTTGGACAGTGATTTATCTCTTGATTATCTCGGTCATGAGGACAAAACTGCCCTGGTATATCTTTCCGATATATCCGGCCATGGCCTTAGCCGTTGGGGTCGCTCTATCGGTCGCTTGGAATATCCACCGGCACTGGAGCGGCCGGAGGTTAACCCTGAAGCGAATTCCTCAAGTTTGGGGAGTGCTATTAGCCATCTTGTGCGTGGGAGGGGCTGGCGGTTGCTTTTATGCCAGCCCTTGGGGCGGGGAGCCTTCAGTTGCCTTGGCGCTAACTTTTTTTGGCATCATGGTGACGACCGGATTAGCGACGTACTTCATCTTTCAACAACAGACGCGCTTCATTCCAACTCTGATGATTGGTCTTTACCTCAGTTTTCTGATATTTATGACGTCTGACCATTGGCTCTGGGAGTTGGGAGAGGCCTTTCCCGTGTTGCCAATAGCTAATCTGGTTAATACTCAGGTACCGCTGGGCCAATCAATCTATATGGCTGATTTTTACGATCGCCCATCGCTCGATTTTTACAGCGATCGGCGAGTTATGGCCCAGCCATCAGCGGCGCTATTGCCCATTTGGCAACAGACTGCTCCCGTGTATATTCTGACTCAGAACCCCAGTCCCTATCAAAGTGCGACAACCCAGTTCACGGCCCTCGGCGTTGCCGCTAACTGGCATCTAATCGTCAATCAATAACAACACAAATGCTGCAAAAACTTCGTCGTTTTGGCCATCTATTAGGACTGTTCAGCGATTTTCGATGGTTTGCTAAGGTGAAAAATTATGGGTCGTTTAATCCTCAACCGTACGCAACAAAAAGCTCTCTTTTTATTTGGAGTCACCTTCATTTATTTGCTAGTCGTCACGTATCTCGATTTCTTACGTGGCCCAATTTGGTGGGATGAAGGTGACTTTTGGCAATCTAGCCTGACGTTTAGCGATAGCCTAATTCCCACGGTCAATGATCTCAAGACCTATAACAGTCTCAATACGCCATTGCCGTTTATATTCTTTGGTCTACAAGAGTATCTTTTTGGCGGCGGAATCTTTGGTGGTCGATTACTGAATCTAATCCTTTCTTTGGGTATCGTGGCCATGATTGGCTGGCCGACTAAAGAACGGGGCAGTAGAGCACTTCTGTGCCTTATTGGATTATTTATATGCCCATACTTTCTCTGGTTGAGTGGCCGTTTATATACCGAAATGGTGGCCTGTACGTGGGTTTTACTCGGTATGGTTACCTATGTTCATAGCAGACACATTTTAAGTGGGATAGCTTTTGTCTTGGCCATTGCATCGCGCCAATATATGTTGGCTTTCCCAGTTGCGATCGCCACCTATGAGTTTCTCCGAGCAGCCCGAGAATGTTATGGACAAAAAAGTATCAATTGGCGTCGACAAATTGCCTGGATTGCCCCTATGCTGGCGGCGCTATCCATTTTTGGCTGGTTTTCACTCTTTCAGGGTTTAGCACCAGTCAGTGCTACGGTCGACAAAGCACCAGCAGTGCAAAAAACCTTGTGGGCTTTAGAATTCGGCAGAGCCGTCAATTTTCTTTCTTTTATTGGTCTTTATATCGTCATCCCAGAGTTAATCTTATTTCCACCTATAAGACCTTTAGAGTTGGTCAAAGAAAACTGGAAAAAGTGGCTGGCAATTTCAGTATTGCTATTGATCTTTTGTCTGGCTTCACCTCCTCCTGTTCTGGGTAATGGCAACGTCTTTAAAATGGCAAGGCTTTTATCTGACTATCCCTTTCAATTTTGTCTATATTACGGCTTAGCTTTGTTGGCTTGCCTCCGGTTTGCCCGGCCGGATCTTATGTTTTGGATTGTGGCTTTTCATGCCGCAATGATGACCAAAGCTCTGCCCTGGGATCGATACGTGTTACCCCTGGTCGTTGTTTTTTGGTATCTGAAACCAATCTTTCCAGGGTTAGTTATTCCCCAGGCCACTTATCGAGATGACGAGACTAACGTCACACCTGCTACGCAGCTTACACCTTCAAATAGTGCATCCACTGACTGATTTGTTCAGACGTTAGTCTTAGTCGTTGATGCGCGTCGCTCCAACTGGCAAAAGGCGATCGCTGTCGTTCATTTAAAATGCGTTCTGCCATTGCTGTCGACATGTCGGGTAAGGCCATCAGTTGAGCGACGGTTGCCTGGTTAAGTGATGGCGGTAGGCTGGCCAACGGACTGGCGTCATCGTAGTAACAAAACTGCAAGATGGGTGTGAGGAATGCCAAATGTTGAGCTGCTAGTCCCAGCGCGGCGGCAACATCATCAAGGCAGTAAAATACTACTCCACTTTGACTTAAGCGTACCAACGTTCGGGCCTGATGAATTGAAAATCCTGGTAGTCTCAGCCAGTCATCCACCGTCGCCTGGTTAGCATCGATTTGCACCCCTAGATCAGCCGCTACCGCCACTTCTGCCACGCTAGAAAGGCGCATCATAGGGTCGCGAAGTAACTTTGCTCTCAAAGGGTGAAAGCGACTTAACCAAGCCTGTAACCGTTGACGTGGCGACCGAGAGGAAAACTGAGAAGTGTGAGTCATCGATCAACACTACTGTGCAAAGGCTTATTAATTGAGCTTAGCAAGCAAATTGCGACGATTTTGCTCAAATTCTTGCTCGGAAATAAGCCCCTCTTGGCGTAGTTTTTCTAACTCTCGCAGCGCTTTGGCGATCGCTTGGGTTTGTTCAGAGGCCGCTACGCTCTCATGGAGTGTCTCTGGGACAGTACTGCCCCGCTGCGATCGGGTTAACAGCCAAATCCCCTCAATGGCACAAGCAATACGAGGTATCCCAGTCCATCCCAATAGCAAGTAGACGCCCCCCCATACCGGCTGCCGTAGATAAAATTTGTGCAGCCCCGAAATGGGTACGGGCAATGGACTCAGGGCACCAGCAAAGGCGAGAGCGGCAGCAATTTTCCATTGTTTAGGTGACTGTGCTTTACCATTAACCGGGGAAGGCACAGTTGAGTGACCAGTCATGCCGACCTCAAACATTCCTGTCGGACTACTCTAGCGCAAGAAGAATGAAATTAGGCCATCAAAATGGCCAATGTTTTGAGGAGGTAGTTTTGGGCGGCAATTGGTCAATATCGTTACCAATTGTCCAGTCATATCACCGCAGAACCTTGCGCGGTGGCGATGCTGGAAAAAGCCGCAATCACCTTTACCCCAAATAGGCTAACTGCTCTTGTCAACTGTTTTGCAAACTACTGCCGACTTGAAACGTTAATCTAGTCTTAGTTAGGTTAGTGGCAATGTTCATTTTCTATATTTGCTTAGCTGTCTAATAGTCAATTCTTTGTCTGCTGTCTTTTTTATTGCCCCCATTTGTACGGTTTGCATGACATCTCCGGCTTTCTCTCCTGATTGGCTTAAACAGTTTTCTGACCCCTATGCCATTTTGGGCGTAGCTGTAACGGCAGATGAACGACGCATTGCCAAGCGCTACCGGCAAATTGCCAAGCGCTTACATCCTGATCAGCAAATAGGGGCCAGTGAGGCGGCTCGAGAGTTTGCCAACATTGTCTTAACAAGACTTGTAAACCCGGCATATCAACGGCTAAAGCAAGATAAGGGACGTGCCGAAGCCCTCGCCACTTTACGCTTTAAAGTGCGGCGGCTGACGCGTGAAGATAAGTTAATTACTCAGGTGACTCAGTCTCAGCAACTTTTGCAAGTTAATGAAGCTGAAGTCGATATTTTTTATGAAAACGCACTAACTGAACTTTCAGATAATCAGTATTCATCAACAGATAGCTTTTCAGCTCAGACAGATGCGATCGCTGAACTCAACCTGGTTTATTTGCGACGCAAGATGGGGGAACCGGTCATTCGGGAAAAGCGCACCGGCTTGATGTCGACGGCAAAAACCGCGTCCCCCATCTCAGTCACTGAAGCGGAGGCGGAGGCGGAGCAACAGTCAGCGACTCAATCAGCCGAACAGCCCCAGGTAGACTACGGTCAACGCCATGTTGTACGGGCAAAAACCTACATTGCCAGCAAGTCTTATGCTGAAGCCGTTCAAGAACTCCGCGATGCCGTACGAATCGACCCTAACAACAGCAACTATCACACCATGCTGGGGCAAGCCTATCTGTTGCAACAGTTGTCGGGGATGGCCAAAGTCCACATTCGTCAGGCGCTGAAACTAGATCCCAAAAATCGGATCGCCCAGAAATATGCCAAGCAGTTAGAGATTCAGATACCGCCTCAGGGAGCGTCAAATAACGGTCATGCGAAATCTCCAGACCAAGGCAAGAAAGGCAGCTTCTTTAAACTCTTCTCATCAAAACGCGCTAAGAAGTAGGGTTTTCTCCCCTTTGCCAATCGATATGCGGTCTCCTAAATTCATAGTGTTGGTATGTTTGGCAGCAAAATACTGAAAACACACCAACGATAAGACTGGGCAAAGGATGACCAGTAATTTGGCAAAACGCGCGGCCAGACGCCCTCGGTTTGTCGCTAGCTCAACGACTTAATAATATAAGTGTGATGGGAATTTTTGATTCTGAGATTGTCCAGCAAGAAGCGATGTCCTTATTTCAGGACTATCAAAGCCTGATGGAAATGGGTAGTCGCTATGGCAAATTTGATCGCGAAGGCAAGATACTCTACATCCAACAAATGGAGGGTGTTTTAGAGCGCTATCGCATCTTTATGAAACGGTTTGAGCTTTCCGATGATTTCATGGCAAAAATGACCGTTGAACAGCTCAAGACGCAACTCAGCCAAGCCGGTATGACTCCGCAGCAAATGTTTGATCAGATGCATCTGACTCTCGAACGCATGAAATCGGAGATTGGCGACTATTAGTTAGACAGGGCTTTAGGGATTAGCTTGAAAATAAAATACCCGTATAAGACTGTGGCAGGGTGAATGGGCCTCAGGGGCAATGGGATGTTCTTTAAGCACGCCCCCCTTAGTCCCTGCCTGTAGATGATGGCTGCATGACACAGGGCTGAGGTCTCTGTACTCAGATGCCGTCACTTGACAGGGCTTGTGAAGCGCTGTCAGCAGCATTCCGCGATCGCTCTTCATGATTGGCCCCGCACTCTCCAACCCTAAATCTTTGCTGGATGACTTGGAAGCACCGCCTAGCTTTAGTGGCTACATTTATTTCGCACAGACAATCGGGCAAGCAATTTCCTCGCGTAACGCTAGCGTAATTCTGTCTCAGACAAAGCAGAGCGTCCGTTGAAGGCACTCATCGTTGCTTCTGTTCCCTGCCTGAGTAGGGTTTCGATCGCTTCAACTGCCCAATCTAAAGTGGTGTCGACGAGAGGCTTTTCTGCTGGAGCAAATTTTCCTAGCACATGGGAAACGACCGCGCGATCGCGATCGCCTTGCTGCTGAGTACTGCCAATGCCGACTCGCAATCGCGGAAAAGCTTGAGTTCCTAGATGGGCAATGAGAGATTTCATCCCATTGTGTCCGCCCGCTGAGCCACTTGGTCGTAGCCGCAGCTTGCCCAGCGGTAGCGCCATATCGTCATAGACTACCAACACCGATGCGGCTGGCAATTTGTACCAGTCCAACACAGAACGCACCGCTTGCCCAGAGCGATTCATATAGGTAGAGGGCTTTAACAAGAAAATTTTGTGCCCAGCGATCGCGGGTCCTTCGCCAAACGCTCCCTGAAACCGACGATGATTATTCAGGGAAATTTGCCAGCGATGAGCCAGAGCATTCAAGACGCCAAAGCCTACATTGTGGCGAGTATGGGCATATTTCTCACCTGGATTGCCCAACCCAACAATTAACCGCAAAGTTTCTGTCGATTCGTTAGCCATCAACTACGCCCATTGCAACCCGACTGGTTAAAAGCAAGCCAGTTTCCTTTTCCGCAGGTTTCCCTTAACGCTGTGAAATAGTTTTTCAAACCGGTTGAAACAACTGCTTTTAAGCACGTTACAGACTTGCCGCGTTCACAATGGCTGGAATCATTCTAAACACGTAAATGTGGAAGCTTCTAAGCCGATTGAGAAGAAACATCAGAAGCTAACTCTTCGGCAGGACCTTCATCCTCGGAGATGGAGCTTTCTGAGGTATCTACTTTGTCAGCAGCGACAGGCTCTTCAAGCGTCGCGTCGTCTTGCGGCAGGGCCTTGGGGTCAGGGCGTTCAATTTCTGCCTTCATGGGAGCCTTCATCGTTTTTTCCAGCTCTACCGACTCTCGCTTGAGCTCAGCCTCAAACTCTTGTTGAGCCTTCTTAAAACTGCCCAGGGCCTGAGCTAAGCTACGACCGATCTCAGGCAACTTTTTGGGACCAAATACTAACAGAGCCACAACCAAAATCAGGGCCATTTCAGGCAGACCAATGCCAAAAACATTCATATTCTTCTCCTAACCATGGATGGCGGCAAGTAACTTCACCATATCGCAGCGGGTGACAAGCTTGCGGTTTTCTCGACGCCAGCGAGTAAATGCCCCGTCAGATCAAACATAAAGGGGCAGAAGGAATTACACTTCTGCCCCTCAGCAAATCCTGTTGCTAGCAGTCGGCGCTAAATGCCCAAACTACGCCAATCGACATCAACGTTCTGCAAGATGAGAGAAGAATTGTAGAGTTGCAGAATAATGAGAAGAAAAACAAGGAACAGCCCCATAAAGGTTGCCATTACCGGAGTAGTTCCCCAGCCAGGAGTGACCTTACCGTATTCGGAGTTGAGGGGCTTGAGCAGATTGCCTAGCCGCGTTTGTTGTGCCATCGGTATCCTAAACCTATACGCCACTTTATATTCCGTAATATTATAGGATTAGAGTGTCTTAAGAAACAGAAATCACTATGGAACCTGCAACAGTTCTTATCATTTCCGTGGGAAGCGTGATTGTCGCTTTTACGGCGTTCGCGGTTTACACTGCCTTCGGTCCGCCTTCAAAGCAGCTCGCTGATCCTTTTGACGAGCACGAAGACTAATACTGCTTGGATGTGTTCAACGACAGTCGCTGTTTGATTGGCTGTAGCGGCTGACTGGGAAGGCAGCGAATCTAAGATGGGCCTTGGAGATCATTGTTTTTTGCCAGGGCAGGCAGCTAGTGAAGATTGCTAGCTATTTGCTTTGACAATGAGGCTGTGAGTATCTTTGAATACTCACAGCCTCACTGTTGAGCCAGCGTTGAAAGGCGAGCAAGGCACCTGACAACGGCATGTCCAAGAACATTTTGTGACCGAAGAGAGCTGTTCTACATCGGTCGAATGTCTTTGACCATGCTGAAGCCCTGATTCGTACAGGGTCTTATTTCTGGATTCTGGATTTTTCTATGAAGCGGCCGACAGGAGAACTCTCAGTCACCGCTTTAGGATAATGTCAATCTTGCGGTGTGCCGCCTAGCGATCGAGAGGAGCAAGTAGCCCAGCTCATCGAAATTCTGTCCCAAAGCCAATGGAGGTTTGTCCCATGGCTTCATAGACGGTAATGCCGAGCGGTAGGTCAACGTTGCCATCCTCATCAATAAATTGTTCGACAAAGCTTAAGTCAACCAAATCGCTAATATCAGGAGTATCGTTTTCGCCGCTGTCATCTTGAGCGTGGTTGATATTGCTGGCTACCGCATTCAACATTGCAGGATTGTAAGTGGCTTCTGGTTTGACATTAACGCTGACGCTGCTGACGGCTTTAAGTGGATCAGGCAACGTATCGATTGAAACCCCGTTTGGATCGAGCGGCAACAAATCAGCTGCAGTTCCCGTCGATTGTGCTTGAGCTGCTGCACTTATAACCGATAAGGAGACCGTAGACCCCACCGTAAACACGGCAACTTTGGTACAAGATTTCATCAAAACAAGAGCCCCACTCAATGGCAATATTGCTGCCTGCCTGCCGCCAAGAGTCAGACTTGAACCTGTAAACTCGGGGGCTGGCTTGGCCAGCATTTACCCTTCCTAAAGAAATATTTGATATCGGGACAATGCTACAAAAGTTGTTGAAATTTCTGCTTCGGGTATTGAGAGCAGCCATTAGCGACAACTTCAATTAATGCTGTCAGGGGTCAGGCGATTTCAGGCATCGTTATACAGCGGTTTAAATATCGGCAGAGCTGGCAACAGAAGTTGATATCAGTGACGTTTACGAGCTTTCCAGGTGCCACCGTAAACATAATTAGGGTTATCTGTTTGCACGATGGGCCAACAAGCATCACAAACAAATTGCCAGCGCCCGGAGGCATCAATCTGGACTCGGTATAAGACTGTTGCCTGGGTTTGGCAGCGATCGCAGTGCTTTTCTCGTACCCTTGTCATCGAGCCTGACATCCTCTATCCAGATATCCTCAACTCCAATCTTCTCGATTGCGACCTAGATTTTGATAAATGCCGCCTTGGGCGTGCAAAGCCCGAGTCTTGGCGTACAGTTCGTCTTCTGTCAGGCCCGTTTTTTTGAGGGCTTTATCTAAATCGCGCTGAATGTCGCGGGCACCTGGGAAGCCCTTATAGCGGATGATTAACCGGGCCAACTCGGAAAGGTTATAGTCTGTCACCTCACCTTGCAAAAGCTGATTTACTGCGGCGCGATCGCCTTTATATTGCGGATGATCCTGATCAGTCTTGTCAGTCATACTGCTACCCATAAAAATTGGCAGAGAACGTGGGTCATTACCCTATCATTCTCTGCCAATGCCTTAGCTTAACTTCACGGCCATTAGTGGCTTAAACCACGGCTTTACTAGGAGCCGATTCCCACTCGTGGTGAATGAAGTTACCGCGTGGCTCGTCAACGCGCTCGTAAGTATGCGCCCCAAAGTAGTCGCGTTGAGCCTGAGTCAGGTTTTGTGGCAAGCGATCGCGACGATAGCTATCAAAGTAATCGAGTGAGGCACTGAAGGCCGGCACCGGAATACCCGCCTGAGCCGCCAGCATAATCACTTCTCGCCAAGCGGCTTGACGGTCTAGAATTGTCTGCTTAAACTCTGGTGCCAATAACAGATTCGCCAGCTGACCATTTTCATCGTAGGCGTGCTTGATCTTATTCAAAAAGCGCGCCCGAATGATACAGCCACCTTTCCAAATGCGAGCCGTTTCACCCAGGTTGATTTTGCCGCCAAAAAACTCTTGGTTGCCTTGAGAAATCAAGTCCATTCCTTGAGCATAGGAACAAATCTTTGAGCAGTACATGGCATCGCGAATCTTAGCGACCATCGCTTTCTTATCACCGGTAAAGGTGAAGGAAGGGCCACTGAGTTCCTTGGAAGCGGCAACTCGCTGATCTTTTAAGGAAGACATGATGCGAGCATCTACGGCTGCCCCAATGGTCGGAATGGCGATGCCCATTTCCAACGCGTTGGTCGCCGTCCACAGGCCCGTGCCTTTTTGACCTGCCGCATCCACAATCATCTCCACCAGGGGTTTCCCGGTCTGGTCATCCATATTGGTGAAGATGTCCTTTGTGATTTCAATCAGGTAGGAATCCAGTTCCGGGGTTTCGTACCACTCACTAAAGACTTCAAACAGTTCCTCGTGGCCCAGGCCCAAGACCGTCTTCATCAGGTCATAGGCTTCGGCAATGATTTGCATGTCGCCATACTCAATGCCGTTGTGCACCATCTTGACGAAGTGACCCGCCCCACCGGGACCGATGTAGGTGACACAGGGGCCGTCGTCCACTTGAGCCGCAATCTTCGTGACGATCGCTTCGATTTCTTTATACGCGGCTTCGGTACCGCCAGGCATCAAGCTGGGGCCGAGTAACGCCCCTTCTTCACCACCGCTAACGCCCATGCCGATAAAGCCCAGGCCGGTCGGTTCAATTTCTTCCGTGCGGCGTTGAGTATCGGTATAGAGGGAGTTGCCACCATCAATGATCATGTCCCCCTCATCTAGCAGCGGCTTGAGTTGCTCAATCACCGCATCGACGGCCCGACCCGCTTTCACCATGACCAAAATGCGGCGAGGGCGCTCCAGCGATTGCACAAAGGATTCTAAGCTGTAGGCCGCAAAGACGGTCTTATTGTGATCGGCATCGCTATCTTTTGCGACTTCGAGATTAAACTCCTCTTGAGCCCGTCTTACAAAGTTGTCAGTCTTTTCGGGCGAACGGTTGTAAACCGAGACGGGAAAACCCTTACTTTCTACATTGAGGGCCAGGTTTTCACCCATGACCGCCAGGCCGATTACGCCAAACTTCTGTGCCATAAAAAAAGTCTCTCTGAATTTGCCTAAGCGAACAGTATGAGTGCTGATAGCAGGCGTGCCCTCAAACGACACTTTGGGTGTTGTGCCCATGCACATCCCAGGGCAGTGCGTCACAGCGAGATGTGTACAGCGTAATCAACTTTTTCGGCAGGCTAATTATCCCAAAGGTTTTCTTTGGAATAGGTGTGAAAAATCCCGTTCTCAAAGCCAATGGTGTTATGAATCCGTAAATTTTGGCTTAATCTTAAGCCGTCAAAGAGCCACAAAATTGAGAGTCAGAAACCCGATTTGCCCCTCAGTTTGCGGACAAGATTGAGGTTCCCACGCTAGAAACTGGGTTTCTGACTCAGTGCTCTAGAGCGATAGGGTAAACAGCACCGCTGCAACAGCCGCCGCCACAGTCCGCACATGATTCCACAGGGTCCAGTCGGTCAAATATTTGGCCCAGAGGGTAGCCCCTGCGGCACTGTCGGGGTTCACCACGGCCAAGGCGTCATTTAGCGGCACGTTACCGGCGACGGTGACACCAATGGTGCCGATGAGGTAAAGCATCGTCCCGGCTAACCAGTACAGTGCCCCCGGTTGGCCTAGCTGACGGAAAGTAGTCAGGGTCAAGACTAGGCCTGCCACCCCCGGTCCCAAGAAAACCAACATAAACCAGGGGTTAATCACCGTAATGTTGATGGACTGCATCGCGGCAATGCCAGCGGCGGTGGTCTGCTGTCCCAAGGCTGGCATCACAAAGGTCGAAAAAGCGAAGAAGATACCAGCGGTTAGCGCACTGGCGATCGCGACAAACAGCCCAATGGGTAAACGAACATCTTGAGCAACTGCCATATAGCCTCCTACTAGAGTGAGTGTGAAAAGGGTGACAAACAAACGTTGATGGGGGCGATTTCGTCGGCGCTGAATAATCGTCATCAAGCCTCCTTTTAATGGTGGGGGTGGGGGGGATCATTTGAATCGGTTGAGCACATCCCAGGGGCTCCTTAAAGTCTGAAGAGTAGAACCATCAACAAGGCAGAGGCCAAGCCAGCAAACGGTGTTCTGACTAAGTTCCAGCGATTCCAACCGGGTTCAAAATCCATGCGAGCTGCCTTCAGAGCCACGGCATCCATGGCATCCACATTCAGCGCTTGGAGTCGATTGTTCAGCGGCACGTTAATGGTGAAGGTGGATAATTGGACACCCAGGATGTAGACGAGAGGCGCTGCGATCAATAGCAAACGTTGAGCGCCCTCCAGTTGTCCGAAGCCCAGTCCAGTCGCAGCAACCGACGCCACGACAGACCCCAGCCAGACGGCCACAAATAGCGGCTGATTATTCTGAATGACCCCGTCAATGACCTGAAACGCGCGGATAAAGTCGCGATCGCCCAGGGTTTTGATGCCAGGCATGACGACGGTGGCAAAGGCAAACAGGAAGCCTGCCACGAGAGAACACAACAAGGTGGCCAAAATCAGCACGATTTGAAAGGTAGATTCAGTTGACATGTTTCTAGGTCCTGCGTTTGAGGTGTTAAGCGTTAGGGATGATGAAATATCGGTTCGATAGGCCAGGAGTGCGGAGAGGGAATCCGCGATCGCGCCAGCGACTCCACCGATTCCCCCGCAGGGTCGATTTGCCCAGGCGCGCGCTTTAGTAAGACAAGCTCGGGGACTGGTAAAGGGAGGCCTGATCCGAGAGTTGCTTCAGAATAAAATCGGCAACGTCGGCCCGAGAAATCTGGAGCGTGATGTTGCGATCGCGGCTCGGAAAGCTGTGGCGATAGTCTCCCGTCAGCGGTCCATCCGTCAGGGCGCCCGGACGCACAATGGTCCAATCTAAGTTGCTATTGCGCACCAGCGCTTCCTGCCGTTCATGGTCGGCAAGCACCTGGCGCAAAATAAAGCCAAACATGATGTACTTCCAGTAAAAGTCCAGATTGCTCCAGCTATCGCCCGTGCCTATGGTGGATAGGCAGATCAGTCGACGCAGTCCGACTTTTTCCATCGCCTGGATAATTTGTTGGGTGCCCGCTGAGCGAATGGTGCTCTTTAACTGTTTGCCCGCACCCA
>JBCDAJ010000073.1:0-31437 GCA_039185935.1 Cyanobacteria bacterium P01_F01_bin.56
CGAGGAACTGCAGACCCTGGAGGGCCATCGCGACTGGGTCAGTAGTGTGACTTTTAGCCCCGATGGCGACACCATTGCCTCGGCCAGTGGCGATGGGACGGTGAAGCTGTGGAGCCGTCAGGGCGAGGAACTGCAGACCCTGGAGGGCCATCGCGACTGGGTCAGTAGTGTGACTTTTAGCCCCGATGGCGACACCATTGCCTCGGCCAGTGGCGATGGGACGGTGATTCTTTATGACCTTAACCCGGAGCGGTTGCTGGTGCGAGGTTGCAATTGGCTGCGCGATTATCTAGCGCACAACATCAACGTCACCGATGAAGAGCGCGCCCTCTGCGCCGATGTGCCGACGGAGTTGCCAGAGTAGGATGCTTATTCTGCGTCTGCCAAGATACTGTTGATGTCTCGTGATGCCCGTAAGATTCTGACCACTTCGACTTGCCTTTCTTGGTCAATGTAGAAAATCAAAAACTGCTTGAATCCTTTGACAGGCCATTTTCGCAGCCGTTGGAGACGGGGATTAGCCGTTAGGAAAATACTCCCCAGCCCTGGCATTTTGCCCAGTTGCGCTAGAGTTGCACGTACTGCGTCAAAGAATCGCAGCGCTGCATCTGGGTTATTTTGAGCAATGTAGACAAAGGCATCATCAATATCACGGCTTGCCTGCGGACGGATAAAGATCGGTTTGCTCACTCGGCATCCAAAGGTAACGTTTCAACCAGACGGGCTCTCTTAGCTGCCCACCAATCATCTGTTGCTTCTATCGGCTCACCGCTATCTAATCCCTCAATCAGCAGCGCCTCAATCTTTTCCTGCTGAGCAACCCGTTCCTGTTCTCGCTCAATTAAGCCAGCAACATATTCTGATGCACTCTCCAATCCAGCGGCCGCCATCTGATCGGCGATGAAGTCTGATAACTGTTCTGGTATTGAAATATTCATGATGGTCGTCTATCGACAGTGTTCTTAGGATAGCGAGGAGTCAGCCGTATTTTGTGGAGCTAATAGCGAGTCTGGCGAGATTGCCATTGGGTGCAATGGTGGGTTGCGATTCGACCTCACCTAACCTCTCCTTACTCCCATGAGAGGAACCACAATGTAGATAAACCTCTCCTGGAGAAGGAGAGGTGCCGCAGGCGGTGAGGTTCTCAGCCCTTGAAACCATATTCCAGAATGTTTTACCTGGCTACAAAACGTGCTCCTGGCAACCGTATCGGTGAATTGCGACGGTGATTCGACCTCACCTAGCCTCTCCTTCTACAAGGAGAGGGACCGGAATGTAGATAAACCTCTCCTTCTCAAGGAGAGGTGCCGCAGGCGGTGAGGTTCTTAAGCCCGTGGCATACGGCCACAAATCCCTTTCCAACTACGGTTCCTTGCTGCTTCCAACGAGTCAATATTGAACGATACGGGGACTAACCTCACCTAACCTCTCCTTCGCAAGGAGAGGGACCGGAGCCTTGCACAGTTGCCTGCAAATGGCCAAACCAGGATGCTTCTAAACCTCTAGTTGCCAAGGAGAGGTGCCGCAGGCGGTGAGGTTCTCAGCCCTTGAACCCAAGCTCCACAATGCTTTACCTGGCTACAAAACGTGCTCTGGGCAAAGGTATCGGTGAATTGCGACGGTGATTCGACCTCTCCTAGCCTCTCCTTCTCCAAGGAGAGGGACCGGATGTAGATAAACCTCTCCTTGTAGAAGGAGAGGTGCCGCAGGCGGTGAGGTCTCAGCCCTTGAACCCAAGCTCCACAATGTTTTACCTGGCGACAAAACGTGCTCTTGGCAACCGTATCGGTGAATTGCGGCAGTGGTTCGACCTCACCTAGCCTCTCCTTCTCCAAGGAGAGGGACCGGAGCCTTGCACCGTTGCCTGCAAATTGCTCAATCAGGATGCTTCTAAACCTCTCCTTGCGTTGGCGCAGCCTGCCCGGAGGTCTTAAGAAGAGGTGCCGCAGGCGGTGAGGTACCTAGGCTCTCAAATCTCGCAACGTCTGGGCAATCTGCTCGATGACCGTATCCAACTGCCCAGACACCTCCCGATTCGTGAATCGTAGAAACTGAATCCCTAGCGCCTCAATCGTCCGTTGCCTTGCCAAGTCATAAGCAACAGCCTCCTCCGAATTGTGGCTGTCGCCATCAATTTCGATCGCTAGCCTCAGCTCAGGGCAATAAAAATCCAGCACAAAGGCATCGACGCTATATTGCCTGCGAAACTTGCAGTTTTCTACCTGGCGATCGCGTAATCGCTGCCAGACTAACTGTTCTGCTGGCGTGGCGTTTTGCCGAAGTCGGCGACGCTTTTCGATGTCTGCCCGCTGGTTAAAAACGTCAGTCATTGAACCTATTCGTTATCTACTGCGGGTCAGCTCATCGATTAAGAGTTCCATTTTAGGAGCGATTTGACTACCCCAGCTCACCCTAAACTGATGATGAATAAGTTTCCTATAGATGTCTGAGACAGGCGTTATCTAAGTCACAGAATGGGCAAACTGTGCCATCTCTAAGTTCTCATTTGGAGTCAAGCGCGCGGTTGGCAACCAATTGTCGCTAGCTGCAGGGCTCTCTCCAGGTGAAACGATAACCCCCAAACGCTATCACGTTAGGCCAGAACGCTATGGCAAATTCTCATCCTGTCGACTTTGATCCGAAATCGGTAAGATCAACAGCAACCCCCAAACGGTTACGATCGCTGCTCATTGCCGACGATGATCCCCGCTTTCGGGAGGCCCTACGAGCGTTTATCGAGTTTTATCGCCACAGCAACATCGGCTGGTTTCAACAAATTTATGAAGCCGATCGCGGCCAAACCTGCATTGAAACCGCGATCGCGCAACAGCCCGATTTGGTCATGCTCGATTTAGAATTTTTGATTGATAACGAGTCAGGCCTGGATATTCTTGAGCAGCTTCGCAAAGCGGGTTATGAAGGCAAAGTGGCGATCGTATCAGGCCACAACGACGCGCAAGAAATCTTTCGAGCAATGAAGTCCGGCGCGTGCGGTTATCTGCTCAAAGATCGATTGATCTCGCAGTTACCCGATGCCTTAAAGACGTGGGCGGGCGATCGCGTCTATCTCGGAGATGAAGTGACCACCCGGTTTTTTTCAGCGTTTCACCATCGCGATCGACCCGCGCTGGATTTAGCCGACGCCCTCACCAGTCGTGAGCGGGAAGTGTTGCAACTGTTAGTCAGCGGCGCATCGAATCAGGACATGGCCGATCGGTTATACATTACCCAAGGCACAGTCAAAGCTCACCTGACGTCGATTTTTAACAAGCTGCACGTGAGTAGTCGCACTCAGGCAATTGTTCGGGCGGTAAAGATGGGCTTAGTCCAGATTGAAGAATCTGAGTTTGAGGGAAAATGACGCTGAACTGGGCTCCCCCCCGAGTGAGATTGTTAGCCCAGACGCGACCCCCATGCTCACGCACGATTTTATTGATGATCGCGAGCCCTAACCCCTGGCCTTGGCCTTGCCCCTGGGGACGCTGAGTATAACCCGGTTGAAAAATTGCCCGCATCGCCGAGGGCGGCATGCCCGGTCCCTGATCGGTGATTTGCATCAGCACTTCGCTATCAAAGACGTCCCAAGTCCACTCAATTACCCCACCCTGGGGACTAAACGCAATCGCGTTGCACAGCAAGTTGTCGATCACCTGCCCCATTTGATGCGGGTCGGTTTGCAGCCAGGCCGTTTCTGAGGGTAATTCCAATGTCAATTGCTTAGCCTGTAAAGAAGGCCTAAAGGCGCGACCGCGATCGCTGACTAACTGCCGCAAGTCAACTAATGGCAAAGCGTTAATGGGCGATTCTTGAGGGCCTAAAATGGTCGTTAAGCGATCGACAATTTCACTCACAGTAGTGCGGAGGTTATCCGTCACGGTCTGTCCTTGAGCATCCAGCGGCTGGCCCTCTAACAGCGATAGATACAAATTGACCAACCCTACAGATTGGCGTACTTGATGTTCAACACTGCCTAAAATCTCTTCGAGTTCAGCCGTTTTAGTTTGATAAGAATGTTGTTGTTGCCAAACTTTAAGATGATTGGCGATTGCCTCGGCAATGGCTTGCAAATAATTAGCTTGAGAAGGAATTAGAAGCGTATTGGTAATCGCGAACAAATGATTTTCCGCAGACAAGCCAGGTAAGGCAACTGGATAAAGCCATTGCGCTGAATGAGCATTGCCCTGACTCATCTTAAAAGGACCGGATGAGGCGGCTGGCAAGACGGCTTCAATAGTTTCTTCTAGCTGCTTTAAGCCAGCGGGAGTTTGCTGAAGTTGAGGATCGAGTATTTGCTTAACAAGCTTGTACTGCCGGGAATGTGGATCATAAAAGCGCACAACATAAGCCACAATGACGGGAATAGCCAAGCCCGGTGACAGCAAGCATTTCAAGGATTCCTGCAGAGCGACAGACTCTCTCAAAGTAGACTGGGATGTCATCTGTACCATCGCTCTATCACCGTGTTATGAATATCGAAAACTAATGAGCACACTCTTAGCCTGTGCTCAACAACTAAGCCCATGCTTTTATGGGTTACCTGACTGACAAAAGTCTTTTTGGCCAAGTTGTTAAATGCAGAAATCAACGCCCAGAAATACTAGAACCAGTTTCTGAATCAGTTGAAGAGAACTCACGGGAAAGATAGAACAGGGGATCTACTATCAAAGCGAACGCTTTATCGTAGTCATTTTTACTTTATCAACTCATCGTGGCTAAATCAGCATATTTAAAGTTTTAAATCGAGAAAGCTCATTTTTTAGCTATCCCGAAAAACCATCTGTATTCACAACGAGAAATATTAAATTCCTTGAATCTTAAGTCCAAGAAAATCAACATTTGCATAATTCTTAACAAGGAATAAATAAAAATTTTAGAAGCAGATATTGGGCGCAAATATCCTGCGATCGCGATTATTCCTGGCCTCCAGAGGATGAGCCCGGTGGGGCAAAACTTTCGACTAAGGTCTAACTTGTAATGCTCTTTATGCAGTTTCAATAGAGCTGTTCATTCTGCCTGTCGTGTCACCTTAGGTGATCGAATGATTCCAGCGGTGTCGCAAACCCTGGCTCGAATTTTGGCTAGTCAGACTTCACTCGAAACTGTACAGCAGGTAAGTTTTGACCGTCCGCAGCGCTATCAAGCGCAGCCAGTGGGGGTCAATCTCTATGCCTATGATGTGCGTCAAGCCGGGGCTGGCTTAGCTGACGCTGAATCGGGGTCAGCGATCGCGAACTGGGCAACTGTGCCAGAGAGGGCTGGGCAGGTCGAAATTTCCTTCCTCGTGGTGGCTCGAGATTGGACTCGGTTAGGCGAGCAGCAATTGTTGGCGGAGGCGATCACCTACTTTGCCCAACATTCAGAAATTCCTGCAGACCGTTTAGTACCGGCTTTGCAGGGGTACGGCAGCATTGCGATCGAAATTGCCCGGCCGATCGATATTGTCGCTCTGTGGCGAGCGCTGGAAGTGCCCCTGCAGCCAGCCCTCTACCTCAAAGTGACCGTGCCCACCGGCGAACTCACTGAGGATTCGTCACCGGCATCTTTGCAGACCTAGCCCCCAGTCGACTTTAGTGCCATTGCTTAAGGAGTTTTGCCCACACGACCCAACGAACCTTGTTTGCAACTGCTGCCAATTTTTACTGCCAACGTTTTAAGGAGAGGCTTGAATCATGCCCAGACTCGACTATTTTGCACCCGGTGTGTACATCGAAGAAGTCAATCGTGGAAGTCGCCCGATTGAAGGGGTACCGACAGCGGTAGCTGGTTTTGTCGGCTTTACCGAAGATATTCGCGGCGGCGCGGCCCCATTGAAGCCGATGATGGTGACCAACTGGGATCAATATCTGGAGTATTTTGGCAAGCCTAATTCCGACGGCTTTACAGATTTCAATGCGTACTTGCCGTTTGCCGTGTATGGCTGGTTTTTGAATGGCGGTGGACGCTGCTATATCGCGAGTGTGGGCACGCAATTGCCCGGTGCCAAGGGGGCCACTCCGGCCGCCTCACCCACGCAGATTTTGAATCGCCGCCGTCGCCCGACCCTCAGTTTTTCTCGCAGTGCCGGAGCCAGCACAGCGAGCGAAGAGTCCGGCGGGAGCTTAGTGCCGGCGATGAATGGCAGCCGTCCCCCCTCGTTATCCGTGCGCATCAGCGACAGTACCCCTAAGGCCAGTGACGATGCGAGCACCCTGCCGCCCGACACCGGCGAGTACTTTGCGATCGCCGTAATGGACGGCGACACCGTGTTGGAAAGCTATGAACACCTGAGCATGGATGCCGATGTGGATACGGCAGTGGGTGATTACGTGGTGACCGCACTCGCTGATTCGGAGTTGCTGGAAGTCGCTGATATTGCCCAGGCTGGCAGCCCCTTGGCGCGACGTCCCAGCAATGGTTACTGCGAAGTCAGTCCGCCACCTTTTATCCCCAGTCCCAGCACCTTCTCGCGAGATGTGGAAGGCGTGCGCGACGATCGCACTGGTGTCCAAGGACTGCTGGAAATTGATGAAATCACCATCATGGCTTGTCCCGACCTGATGCGAGCCTACGAAGCCGGATTGATGAACCTGGATCAAGTTCACGGGGTCATGGATCTCATGGTCAGCAACTGTGAAGGGGCCGCGTCTGGCGATATTCCCAATCCGCCCAACCGCATGGTGGTGCTAGATCCCCCACCCAATCGCTATAAGCCCCAGGATGTCAGCAATTGGCTGTCGGAAGAATTTAACCGGCGATCGCAGTTTGCCGCCCTCTACTATCCCTGGATTTCGGTGGCCAATCCCCGTGACAATGGCCGGCCGATTGCGATTCCTCCCTGTGGGCATGTGATGGGCGTTTGGGCCCGCACCGACGAAACCCGAGGGGTCTACAAAGCGCCCGCCAATGAAGTGCCCCGTGGCGTTTTGGGTCTTGCCTATGACTGCAACTTCCGCGAACAGGAGTTGCTGAACCCAAAGGGCATCAACTGCATTCGTGCCTTTAACAACCAGGGCATCCGCATTTGGGGCGCCCGCACGTTGGTCGAGCCCGACCAAACCGAATGGCGCTACATCAACGTGCGGCGACTGATGAGCTACATCGAAAAATCCGTTGAGCTGGGCACCCAGTGGGCGGTCTTTGAACCTAACGATGAAGACCTCTGGGCCAGAGTCAGCCGTACCATCAGCAATTTCTTGACGAACCTCTGGCGTCAAGGAGCGCTGATGGGCAGTAGTCCCTCCCAAGCCTTTTACGTGAAGTGCGATGGCGAGTTGAATACCCCTGACTCCATGATTTTGGGCCGGTTATATGTAGAAGTCGGGGTCGCCCCAGTCCGGCCCGCTGAGTTCGTCATCTTCCGCTTTAGCCAGTGGACGGGCCAAGACGAAGGCTAGCAGAGTGCGGAATTCCGAGTGCGGAGTGCGGAAAAGGTCAGGGATCTGTTCCTGGTTCATGGTAATTGGCTGATCCACCCACCTCACCCACTCCGCCTACCCTCACACCCTGCTACCCTCACACCCACCCCAATACTCACCCCCACCATCTATCCCCTATGAGGACGATTCATCATGGCGAATACCCTATCCACCACCAACGCCAGTAAGTATTACATCAACTGGGAAGGCATTGAAGAGCTGCCGATCAAGAGCATTACCGAAGTCAAGTACGAAGCCAAAACCACCGGTGGTCAAGCCCCTTTGGAATGCGGCAAAGGCGGCAGGACCAATCGCCAATCGAGCTCTGGCGGCTTTGACTCTAGCCCCACCCTGACGGTCGAGGTGTATCTCAGCGGCGACACTACCAGTGCCAGCCGCCTGATGCATGACTGGTTTAACCAGGCGAAACCCTCTAGCGATCTGGGTGAAGGCGACTGGGCCAATGCGCGTAAAAGCGGTTCTGTGGTGCTATACAGCCCCGATGGTGACCAAGAGATTGTGCGCTGGAACTTTGTCCAAGCTTGGATCAAGAGCTACAGCCTTGGCGATGCCGACGCCACCGGTGAAGAGCTGGCCGTTGAATCCTATGAGTTTGTCTGCGAAAAAATCGACAAGATTCTGGCCGGGGGCGATCCACGCACTTCGACGGCCGCCGCCGCTTAAGCGATTTCAGATCGCTGAAATCTTTATCTGGAAAGGCTTTGAACTCTGCTCTCTGTAGGGCTCTGCCCTTCCCAAAGGGTAAGCTGCCCCGCGCTAGCCATTCCCTTTCTTGCTGTTAACCCGATGATTTGTGAGGCAATCGACCATGGCCCAAACCCCTGAATATTTAACCTATAGCCGGTTTTTCTTTGAGCTCAGCGATGGGGCGACCGGCAGTAGCCAACAGCTCAAGATTCAAAAGCTCACCGGCTTAAACATCAATCTGGAAGTCGCGGGTGAAGGAGAATCCATCGGCCTGCAAAAAGGGCTCAAAAGCGATACTCAATTCACGATCGCATCCACCTCATTTGAGAACCTGTCCCTCGAATTTGTTAGCACGATTGAGAACGACATTTTGGAACAGTGGTACAAATCTTGTCACCCCACAAGCTACGCTGGGGGCGGCACTGATTGGATCAACAACCGTTCTACCGCATCCGTGGTCTTTCTCAACCAAGACGGCAGCGAGGGCGCTCGGTACAACATTGTGGATGCGATTCCCACGACCTATACAACTACGGCCCTGGCGTCAGACAGCACCGACATGTTTAAGGAAACGGTGGAAGTCCACCATGCGGGCATTCACCGGGTGCAGTAATCCCAAGGTGCGATCGCTAACCTTACGGAGGCTCATCTATGGCTAAGCCGACCCACGAAATTCTGACGACGTCGCGATTTTATGTCGGGCTCTTTTTAGACGGCAGCGATGAAACAGTGGATGGCTACTTTCAAGAATGTAAGGGACTCAAAGCCAGCCAGGATGTGATTGAGTGCCCCGAGGTGGTGCCACTCGCTTGGGGCAATGCGAGCCACGGGCAGTTTTCCAATGTGAAAATTCCTGGTAACCCGAAACTCAGCAACATCACCTTAGTGCGCAGTTTACGCTCCTCCCAAACGTTATGGAATTGGCTATTTGCCATCCAAAACGGCGAGTGGGCCGATCAACGGCGAGATGGGGCGATCGTCATCTACCGCCAAGATGCTAGCGAGGGGGCCCGGTTTGCCTTTGAGCGAGCTTGGCCCAGCAGTTATAAGTGCTCTGACGTCACCGCCACGGGTAGTGACCTCGCGGTAGAAGAGTTAGAGATTGTCTGTGAGGTATTTGAGCGCATCGATCCGGGTGGAGAAACGAATTGAAGTCAGGATATAGAGTTCAGACTTTAAAGGTGGATTTTTTCCAATTCTCTAATAAACCACTTCCACATTGAAAACTTTAGTTCTAAGTGATCTCCAAAAACCTCACCTAGCCTCTCCTTTACAAGGAGAGGAACCGGAGTCCGTGCTCTATCTGAGCCTGACTTTTGACCAGATTGTGGATCAACCTCTCCTTATATTGGCGCAGCCTGCCCGAAGGGCTTAGGAGAGGTGCCGCAGGCGGTGAGGTTGAATTGGATGCAAACCCCCGGTTCTGGATCTGAATGAGGTTTAGCACGTTCTTTGTGAATCAATGAGGAGAAGCTGATGTCTGTGCAAACTGAATTTGAGTTCATTCTGCCCAAGGGCTACCTCGATGGCGATGAGCACTTGCACCGAGAAGGTTATATGCGACTGTCTCGCGCCGTGGATGAAATTGTGCCCATGGGTGATCCAAGGGTGCAGGCCAATCCAGCGTATTCCACCGTCTTGATTTTGTCGCGGGTGATTACGCGTCTGGGCGGCATGGAGACGATTACCCCCACCGTGATTGAAGGGTTATTTGCCGAAGATTTACAGTTTTTGCAAACCTTTTACCGCAAGATCAATGGCCTGGTGAACTGAGGAGAATTTGGAAGGAGGGAATAGGGAATAGGGAATAGGGAATAGGGAATAGGGAATAGGGAATAGGGAATAGGGAATAGGGAATAGGGCACAGAAAACGATGTCCCCCACTGACTCCACCCACCCCATCACCCTGCCACCCACTCACTCACCCTCACCCCACCCACCCCACCCACTCCACTGACTCCACCCACCCCATCACCCTGCGACCCACTCACCCACCCACTCCACTACATGAGTAACTACCTGGCGATCGCCACTGTCACCGCGACCCTTCAACGCTTGTTACAGGCCAGTATTCAGGCAGATGTTGAGGGGGCGCGCGTCACCACCCTGCGACCCGAAAATTTAGGCGAAGGCGCACCCGAGTCGGGGGTCAACCTCTTTCTCTACCAAATTCAGTCAAATCCTGCCCATACCAACGGGGGCGGCATGACAGGTCGCCAACGCCGAGGCGAGGTCTCAAAGCAGTCTCAAGCGGCGCTCGATCTGTATTATCTGTTTAGCTTTTATGGCAACGAAGTCGAGCTCGAACCCCAGCGTTTACTCGGCAGCGTGGTGCGTACCCTCGAAGACTACAGTGCGCTGTCCCCAGAGATTTTGCAGGCCACGATCGACAATCGCGCTTATCCGTTTTTGGCGACCTCCGATTTACCGGAACAGACGGAAGCCGTCCGGGTGGAACGACAGGATCTGGAAATGGAAGACCTCTCGAATCTTTGGAGCGGCTTATTTGAGGCGTCATACCTATTGTCAGTGGCCTATAAAGCGTCCGTCGTTTTGGTAGAAGGCGACTTGCCCGCTCGCCGCGCCTTGCCGGTGCGCGATCGCTATCTGGGGGCCGTGCCTTCGAGCATTCAGCCCATTATTGAGCAGGTGCTCTGCAGTGCGGGGCGGTACAGTCCGATCTTGCGCGACAGTTCGCTCCTCATTCGCGGTAAACAGTTGGAAGCAGACACGGTACAGATCAAGGTCGGCGGACAACTCGTCGCCCCACAAATTGTGGCTCCAAATCAGATCATCCTTGACCTCGGGGCCATACCAACCGAACAGCTACGCGCCGGAGTCCAGGGCTTACAGGTTGTCCATCCGCGTGATGAACCGCGGGCGGTCTTTGTCGAGCGGGCCAGCAGTTCCCGGCCGGATAGTACGACGGCTCGCTCCGTCGCCACTAGTCGCCCTAACGACGCCACGCAACACTGGGTCGAATCGAATGTGGAAGCTTTTGTCTTGCGGCCTACCATTCAGAACCTCACCCTCGGATCGGTGCAGGGCAGCGATGATGATCCTCGTTCTGGCACCGTCCGGATCGAGTTTGATCTAACGGTGAGTCCGAATAGCCGCGTCACCCTTGCCCTCAATGAGCGGACGGGTAACCAACCGGCGGCATATCTATTTTCTGCTCAGGGGGAGGACATCACGGCAACCGAAATTGAAGTGGCGATCGCGGGCGTAGAACCCGGTGAATACTTGGTGCGAGCCACAATTGATGGAGCAGAGAGTCTGTTAGAGAGCGACTTTGATCCGGCTAGCGCCACCTATGAACAATATGTTGGGCCGGTGCTGACCGTACCCTAAGGGCTGGCAGCAGTTAGCGGTCAAGTCCTGATGTGAAAAGTGTTTCAGCCCCTAATCGGATTTTCGCAGCGGGCGTGGTCATACTGATACCGCCAGCGTTCTGGTTTTAATTTAATGACCCGCCCTACCCCCCGTTGCTCACTCAGGATATTGGATGGTGGTTTCCCAAAGTTCTAGTAAACGTCACCCGGCAGTCTGGCACGAAGCCAACCGCAGCTATCTGATTGACTGTTTGAGTCAACTGCGGCGACAGCTTGAGCACAAAGCCGAGCGGGCGATCGCCACGCCTCAACCCCAGTCGTCTTGGCCACTACCGTTGCTAGCGCTGCAGACCCATGCCCAGGTGTCACAATACGTTTTGCATCGCGCGATCGCCCAAGGGTCAGCCCTCAAAAAGCTGTGTCAGCGCTTGCGGTTGACCCCCTTTGAAGTCAACGTGCTCTTACTCTGCGCCGGGGTGGAGTTAGAAGCGACTTGGGGACCGCTCTGTGCCGCCGCCCAGGCCGATCCACAGCGGCCCTACCCGACCTTTGGCTTAGCGTTGGCCCTGTTTCCCCAGGCCCATTGGAGTGCGTTGACACCCGATGCCTCGCTGCGCCGTTGGCAATTAATTCGCCTGAATCCTGAGCAGCCCCTCACCAGCAGTCCGTTACGCATTGACGAGCGCATCTTGCATTATCTGCTCGGCCTGTCTTATTTAGATGAAGTCTTAGCCAACCGCGTGCAGCCCGTCACCCTCAAAACCGAACTCGTGCCCTCACATCGGGCGATCGCCGACCAAGTGACTCAACTGTGGCAAGGGCAGCTACCCTCAGCGGGCTATCCCGCCATTCAACTGTGTGGGCCTGATCGCGCTGGTAAGCAAGCGATCGCGGCCGCCACGTGTCAACAATTGGGGTGGCGGCTCTACAGCCTGTCAACCTTCTTGTTACCATCCCAAAGCCAAGACCTGCAGCGGTTTATTCAACGCTGGCAGCGAGAATCACTCCTCACTCGCAGTGCCCTGCTGATTGATGATGACGGCACCACCCCAGAGGGGAATCATGCCCAAGCGACGTTAACCCACGCGCTAGAGAGCATCACGGGTCCCGTGTTTGTGAGTAGCCGCGATCGCCGTTCGCCCAGCCATCGGGTGGTAATCACCTTTGAGATTGGTTCCCCGACGGCTCAAGAGCAGCGGCACTTGTGGCAAACCAGCCTGGGTAACACCGCCAACCAGCTCAATGGTTATATCGATGCCCTGGTGTCGCAGTTTGATCTCACCGCACCCACTGTCGCGGCGATCGGGCATAGTGTGGGGCAATCGGCAGCGGCAACGAATAGCCAGGACAGACAGGGAGCAGCGGCAGCGGGCGATCGCCTCAAACAGCAACTCTGGGCCGCCTGCCGTAGTCAAGCCCGGCCCAAAATGGAAGATCTGGCCCAGCCGATTGTCTCCCGCGCCCACTGGGATGACCTCGTCTTGCCAGCGGAACAAAAGCTGGTGCTAAAAGAAATTGCCGCCCACGTCCGTCAACGGGCTACAGTCTACGATCGCTGGGGCTTTGGGGGCGATACCGGACGTGGCCTTGGCATCAGCGCCCTTTTTGCTGGGGCCAGCGGTACGGGTAAAACCATGGCCGCAGAAGTGCTCGCGCTAGAGCTGCAGCTAGACTTGTACCGCATCGACCTCAGTGCCGTCGTCAGCAAATACATCGGCGAAACCGAAAAGAACCTGCGGCGCGTCTTCGATGCCGCAGAGATGGGCGGCGCGATTCTTCTCTTCGACGAGGCCGATGCTCTGTTTGGCAAACGTAGCGAAGTCAAAGACTCCCACGATCGCCACGCCAATATCGAAGTCAGCTACCTACTCCAGCGCATGGAAGCCTATCGCGGCCTCGCCATCCTGACGACCAACTTGAAGGATGCTCTCGATCAAGCCTTCCTCCGCCGTCTTCGCTTTACTGTCCGCTTCCCCTTCCCAGATGCTGTCCAGCGAGCAGAGATTTGGCGACGCGTCTTTCCCAAAACCGTGCCGACAGAGGGGCTTAAGCCCGAAAAATTGGCCCGCCTGAATGTGGCCGGGGGCAACATTCGCAATATCGCCCTCAACGCCGCGTTTCTAGCCGCTGATGCGGGCGAAGCTGTGCAGATGCACCACCTGCTCGAAGCCTCTCGCAGTGAATATATCAAGCTCGAAAAACCGCTCATTGATGCTGAAATCAAAGGCTGGGTCAAGCGTGATCAGGGCGCACGGGTCTAATCCCAGATCTGTGAAATAGAACTACAGATTCGGGGCGTTGGGGCCAGAACTGTAGTCGGATTCTAGAAATCGGCAGTAACCGATTCTCTAAAACTCGACGACACAGCTCAGGGAGGCGCGCTGAAATAACATCCCCAGATCCCCAGCCCCAATCTTGTCCAGGCACTTTATGTTCACGCCGATCGCTGACTCCTTCGCCCGCTTGTCTGTTGAGAGCAGTCGCGCTAGACCGTTAAGATTCGACCTTGGTCGCAAGCGGCTATGACTAAAGTCGAAGAAACTATAAAGAGGGCATCCCGACCGGATGCTCGCCCTTGCCGTGCATAAATGGGATCCGACGTTCCGGGTCTCATGCTGATTGCCGGTCACTTTTTCCGCCCCCGCCTCGTGTTGCTAAATCACCTCTGGGCTCTCCCATGAAAACTCAACTCCAACGCCAGCACACCGCGACACGCGACCAGGCTGGAGGCGATCGCACGCAACAGTCCAACCCGCTGGGCGTCCAGACCCAAACGACGGAGTCATCGTCCCAACCCATTGATCTGCAAATGCAGCGAGCCGCTGAAATGGGCCACAGTTTGGGTGGGTTCACAATTCAGCCTGCTCTAGCCATTGGCGAACCGGGAGATAAATACGAGCAAGAAGCCGACGAAATCGCGGGGCAAGCGGTACAGATGCAACCGGACGCCGGAGCCGCCGCCGATCCTCCAGCGGCAAACCATGGCCCGTCCGACCATGGTGACCTCCAGGTGCAAAACCGTCTCAGTTCTAATCATGACGTGCAGCGCCAACCCAGTTTAGATATGGGGGGTGACCTGGGTGGCATGACCGACATGGGCGGTGGTGATATGGGGGGCATGACCGATGTTGCGGGCGGCGGCGATCTCGCAGGGGCTGGCGGCGACTTGGGCGGCGGCGATATGGGCGGCATGGCTGACGCCATGGGCGGCGGTGATATGACCGATGCCATGGGTGGCGGCGACCTCGGGGGGATGGCCGATGCTATGGGCGGCGGCGATATGGGCGATATCGCTGGCGGCGGCATCGAGGAAATGGCCGAAGCGGTCGGTGGCGAGGAAATGGGCAAAGTGGTCGGCGACATGGAGGCCGGCGGCGATATGGAAGACATGGCCGAAGACGAAGGCGAGGCGGTCGAGACTGACGAAGTCAACGAAATGCTCGGGGCCTCTGATGTCGATCTAGGTTTTGGTGAAGACGGCATTGAGGGCAAAATCCGTAAGGCGATCTCCACTGGGGGCGAACCTCTGCCGGACGAAATTCAAGACATGCTGCGATCGCGCATCGGCATGGAAAATCCCGAAGACATTCGCATCCACACAGGTGGCCAGGCTAACGAACTTTGCGATGAGCTTGGGGCGCTCGCCTTTACTACGGGCAACCACATCTTCTTTGCTGCGGGCGAGTACGACCCCGATAGCCCTGAAGGTCAAGAACTGATCTTCCACGAATGTGTTCATACCATCCAGCAAGGAGCCATTGAAGGCGGGGGCGGCGAAGAAGACGAGGCCATGGAAGAGGCCGGCGTCGATGTTGGGATGAAAGCCGACCCCACCCAAGCCGCACCCAGTACTGTGCCGGTACAAACAGAAGAAACTCAAACCACCGACGAAGAGGAAGAACAGCAAGGGCCATCGGAAGAAGATAGCGAATCCATGGCTGCTGAGGGGCAGAAAGATGCCCAAGGTTCGGTGGATAGTGATGAGGGCGACTCTCCCAGCACTGGCGATGAAGAAGTTCACACCGATGCTCCTCCTGCAGATGCCGTTGGTACTGCCCAGAGTGTTTTTACGCCAGTGCCAGGGGTCGAGCCTGAAACCGTACCGACTCCTGATGCGTTAGGCAATCCTCTCGACCCCATGCAAGAGACGGACTGGGAAACGGGCATGGATGCTGCCAAAGACGAAGCTGGTAGCACGATGGATGATGTAGAGAGTGGGGGAGATGGGTTTCCTGACTTCAATGCTGCACTGGCCCAATCACTCATTTTTGCGGGAGCAGATGCTGGCGACGTCCTCAATTTGCAAATGCGGTCAGAAGCTCAGGAATTACAGGAAGCTCCCGCTCTCGAAACGGTTCCTACCACCGAAGATTCTAATGACGCTTGGGAGGCTGGAGAAGCCGTCCGCTTCCCAGAGACCATGAGCTCAGTAGACACTGGCAGTCCTGCTGGTGACTGGATTGTTGACAACATGTTTTTGGCTGGCACCAGCGGCAAGGTGGTAGACATTGCCAACGTGATGGCGGGGGATAAATCTTGGTTTGCCCTCAAGCCTAAGCATTGGGCTCACATGTTTGGCTATGCTGCCATCACGGTTGAGATTTTTGTCAATATCCTCGAGCTGATCACCGGCATTCTTGACATCATCAGCCTCATCTTATTAGTTTGCATGCTGCTGTGTATGATGCTGCAGGGCATATTTACCCTGATTACGTTCTTACCCTTTGGGATTGGCGCCTGGGCCGCCGCCCCCGCGGCGTTCTTTGCGACTGGTTGGGCTAAGATTGCCGCTTGGTTGGTGACCCTCAGCAATATCATTGCTTACTTCACCCTCATCCGTCTGATTTTGAGAGGCGTCACCATTATTTTATGGTTACTGGATGCTTTATTAGCTGGGGCTGTATTAGGTTGGGAACATGCCCAGGAGGGCCTCGGTCGCGCCGCCGTTCAAGCGGTTGGGGCAGCCAGCGATATTGTCAGCTTAGTCGCTTTCAGGGTCACGGGTGGGGGTTTTGGTAAGGGGGCAGCGGCCAGTGCGACCAATACCGGCGGTTCCACCTTTGGTAAGGGCGCACTGTCAGTAGCATCACGCGATGCCAGTGAAACGATTGGTGAAGCGCTGTTGGAAGAAGTCGTAGTAGGCTTAGCTGATGAAGCTGCTGGTGCCGGGCTAGAATACGCCCAGAAAGAGACAGATACAGCCGTACAAGCCCAAATTGATGAAAGTCAAGTCGAGGCGGTGCGTGAGTCTAACGAAACCTTTGACGAGAAATATGAGGAGTACCAAGCGACCCATGAGGAGTCCAAAGGGGAGCTGCCCGAGATTCCGGAAGAGGATCCCTTAGCCACGGTACAGACTGCGAGTGCTCGGGTCGCCGCTTGCGATGCAGAAGATGAGCAAACCCAGGCCGCGATCGCGGAAACAGAAATGCTGATTCGCGGTAAGCAACTTTGGGCTGAAGACTTATATGGGGGAGAGGTACTGATGGCTGAGTACCATGCCCAGCAAGAGCAGTCTCAGATTATGAGCGAGGCTTATCAAGAACGCACTGCCATGGCGTCATCAGAAATTGCGGATGCCAAACCCATGATGGAAGAGGCTCAAGGGCACACTGGCGATGGTGCTGATCAGCTCAAGGGAGAACAGGGCAACATCAAAAAGGGAGGCTCGATTGGGAGTGCTGCTGGTCAGGAAGTCCCGGTATCCGAAGGGGCGGTGGCCCAGCAGGGAGCCGACTCAGGTGCGCAAGACGTCGCTCAAGGACCCGGTACAGCAGATGAGGGAGAGGCCGCTGCCGGTAAAGCGATGGGCGAACAAGGTGCGCAAGCAGAGGAATCAGCCAGCATTCAATCTGACATCGAGGGCCGTCAAAATGAGCTTGAAGAAACCCAAACCATTAACCAAGAAGAAATTGAGCGATTAATGGAGCAGCGAGAAGAATTGTACGCCTATTGGGAATCAGTGCAAGAAGCCCGTGAGAATGCCTCCTCCGATCGCGATGAAGGCCTTGGAGAAGGAGAAGACTGGTCCAGTGAAGTGTTTGCCATTATTCAAGGCTTTATAGAAGAGAGTGTGGCTGACAGCGAAGGTGGAGATGACGAAGAATCAGACGAAGAGGATGTTGACCAGGAGGATGTACCAGAGTCAGATGAACTAGAAGATGAAGAAGAACTGCCGACCCTAGATGAAGCTCTAGCGAACTTCATGGAGGCGTGGCAAGCAATGGCTGAGGAACTTGGGGCTTCCGAAGATGAAGGCCAAGAAGAATTGGCTGAAACGGTTGTTGGGTAATGGTTGAGATAAATGAGTCATGAAGCAAGCAACACTCGAAACGTTACTTAAAGCAGCGGCAGCTCAGATTCAAGATCAGGTGTCAGCTGGCAACATCTCGACTGACCAACAGCAGGCGATCGCCCATGCTCAAAAAGCCCTAATCCATGCCCAACTCAAACAGTGGGCGGAAGCAGCTGAGGAATATGACGCCGCGATCGCCCTCAGCAATCCTGACAGCGACAGTCTTGAAGATAAAGCCAGTATCGCCCTCAACCAATACGGCAAAGCGATCGTCTTGTTCCATCTGCCAGAGCGGCGTGAGGAAACGCGGGCAGCGATCGAAACCTCCCTCAAACTAGCGTTAGACATTGGCCATACCCTCCTTGCTGCTAAAGGATTCTTTTTCCTTGCCTCGCTACATCGCGAAACGGGAGACATTCTCAGTGCGCTCAAAGCCAACAGTCGAGCGCTGCGGTATGTGCGCAAAACCGAGCCGTCTACCCTAACGCTTTCGATCTTACGGACGCGCAGCTCGACCTATGTTTTACTGGGGCAAATTGAGCGAGCCAAAGCTGACTTAGATCGCGCCTATGACCTTGCCAAACGACTGGACGAAATTCACCTAGCCTATGCTATTCAGCTTGATCGCCAAACCCTGAAAACCCTGACCACCGATGAGACCTGGGTAGACAGCGATCGCTTCCTCAAAACCTTGCTAGTCGAAGCGCAAAGCACGGGGGCCGATACCGTGATTGGCGATATCAATCTGTACCTGGCCCTCGTGGCAGCAGAACAAGAAGACTGGGCTGCTGCACAGGATTATGCGATGACGGCGCGGCAGGAAAGCATTCGCGCCACCGATCTGCATCGGTTTGCGCGCTTTTTGGCGAGTTCACTCGCGATCGCCCAAGCCTGTGAGGCCTTAGGGGACAAAGTTGCCGCCTTTGATGCATTATTGGTCGCTAAAAAAAGTCTGCACACGGCCGAGCAGGAAGCCGCCGCAGAAATGGTTACCCTCTACCTCAATACTCTGCCTGGGCGCTGGGGTAAAGCCGAGTTCGATCGCGTTTTTCGCATCCATCAAAATCGCCAACGGGCTAAGCAACACTTTCAGGGCATCCAAATCACGCCAAAGCATTCCTCAACTACAGGTTGACGTCACGATAGGGCATGCTAGACACAAGAGAACTTTTGCCATCCCTAACGACTAAAGCATCCGTAAGCATCGAGGCTGTCTTGTGAAAACGCGTCTGCTAGCCCAACGTAAATCTCGCACCCCAGTGGTGGAACGGGCGGAAGCGGCTGACCCAGCACAGACGACGAAATCGCAGCCGCTGCAAGCCAAAGCTGATGGTGATCATGCTCCCAGCCTGCCGCTACAGTTTGAACGCGCCAACACCCTGGGGCATAGTTTGGCGCAATTTACGGTGCAACCCGCCCTGGTCATGGGTGAACCGGGCGACAAGTACGAGCAAGAGGCTGATGCGATCGCCTCTCAGGCGGTGCAGCGCCAACCGCAAGAAGACGATGCCCCCACGTTGCAACGAGAGCCGTCCGAGCTGTCGAATACCGGGGATATGTCGGCGATCGAGACAGCCGCACCGGAGCCCATGACCGAGATGGACTCCGCCCCCGACGTGGCCGACCCCGCCAGCGAACTGGATACCGGTGAGGACATATCTGCCGATGGCATGACGGATGCCCTGACAGACACGATGGATGTCGATACCGACGCGATCGCGGAGGGGGGGTTAGGCGATTTAGCCGATGCTGAGACCGAAGTGCCTGAACCGACCGATTTGGCGGGCGATCTCGACGCGGGCAGTGAAGGTGCCGCACCTAATTCCATTGAAGGGCAAATTCAAGCTGCCATGGCCAGTGGTGGAGAATCCCTGCCTGACGACACCCAAAGCTGGTTGCGCCGTAGTCTGGGCATGGTGAATCCAGAAGCGATCGTCATTCACGATGACAGCAAAGCTCACGACCTGTGCGATCAACTCGCAGCTCTCGCCTTTACCACGGGGAATCACATCTTTTTTGCGGCGGGGGAATACGACCCCGATAGCGACGCGGGCCGCGAACTCTTGGCCCACGAAGCCGTTCACACGATGCAGCAAGGGGCCATTGAGGGCGGTGCCGAGGCGGAGGCTGACCTCGATGAGGGCGCCACCGACGCTGAGGAAGCCGAGGTCACGAATGATTTACTCGGTGAACTCGGCATTGACGACTCCGCCAGTGCTGAGGATGCCGACGTTGATCACGTGGCTGTGCAAGCGCAGCACCTGCAGCGAGCCGAGTGGGACGAAGACGAGACCGAGACCGCCGACAGCACCAGCACTGCCGACGCGGAAAGTGCCGCCGATGGGTCTGACCTAGGAGGTCATGATGAGGCCGTCGCCAGTGAAGAGACCGCCCTCGATGCCATTGATCCAGCCGCTGAAGCGAATAAGCCAGCCCTCCCCACCCGCTTACCTGAACCGGTGGAAATGCCCAATGTGGGCGAAGCGGTCGATCGCCAAGATGTGGGCGAGATGGACGCGATTGGTGAAGGCTCCCTCGGCGAAAGCTTGGCAATTCTCACTGACTTTAGCCTGCTCGGCAGTTTAGAAGATGCCGGCATGGAGGAATGCTTCTTCAATGAAATTGCGGCCGATGGCTTGCTGGTGCAGCGAGAGACTGAAGAAACCGCAGGCTTCGTCGAAAGCATGACGGTCAATGACACCGAGCCTTATCCCGATTGGGCCAAGGTCGAGGGCGATGATTTTGGCACTCAAATGGCCCAAACCCTGGTGGTGGGGCAAACCGCTGGGGCTGTTTACGATGTTTATGACACCTTTGCCAGCGTTGCGGACGAAACCAATGGCTTTGGGGTCGCCGCCGCCATTTTGGAAGGATTTTGCAAAATCCTCCAAGTTATCACCAACATCCTGGACTTGATTGGTCTGACGCTGTCGGTGATTAGTCTGGTATTGCTGATTGCGGCTGGACTATTAGCGATTGGTCTGCCGTGGACGGCAGGAGCCGTCGCCACTTTGTTGAGCTGGGCCGCCAATATCATGAATGCGGCCATTCAAATTGACAAGATCGTACTGGTGCTCATTCTCTGGCGCATGCTGTTCCGTGCGCTGTCGATTGGCCTACGAATTGCCTCCGTGTTTTACGAAGGCGGTAATTGGGACGACGCGTGGAATGCTGTACAAAGTCAGGTGATGGCGTTTGGCCTAGATGCTGCCCGAGCCGCCTTAGCCGCCTTTAGCTATGGGGGTGTTAATCCCACAGCTGGAGGTGGGTTTATCAACACTGCGGCGACTTCGACCAGTTCCATCGCGCTCTCGACAGCGGGCAAGGCGGCCTATTGGGGCGTGTTCTTTGGTGGCATTGCCACGATTAAGACCGAAACCTTTGCCGGTGGCGTAGATGACCTCACTGGGACGTCTGGCGAGGAAACCGTGGCCTCTGACGACAGTGAGGCCGTGACCCAGGCCAAAGCAGACGCAGCCATGATGGCTCAACTTGAAGAACGCCAAGAAGATTACGAAGATGCTCAGGACGAGGCGGAAGACTCGGAGACGGATGCTGATTTGCCGGACATCCCCGAGGAAGCCACCTTCGAAGTGTCTGATGCCTCGGCCAATACGGCTTACTTAGCGATGGGTGAGGGTTATCTCGCTATTCGCGAAATCGAGCTGATGGATATTATTGCCAGTCGTCAGTTGCAAGCCGAGCGCATGCACGGTTACCAGACGGGGCTAGCGTCTAACCAAGCCAGTGTGCAAGGAGCCGAAGATGTCTTTGGTGCCCACAACCAACTGAATGAGGCGGCCATTGAACAGGGCGCACCGGCTGGTGAGGAAAGCGCTGCTGGTGCTGGGCCAATGAATGATATGGGTTCTGACTTAAAAGGTCAGCAAGGCATGATCAAGTCCGGCGGCAAAATGGGGGAATCGCAGGGCGCGGACTCGGCAGCCACCCAAGCCGGGCCATCGGCTCAGCAAGATGCTGATCAAGGGCCCAAGTCAGCCGAACAGACTGGCCAGGGTGCGGTCAAAGGTGAACAGGAAGCCGCTGGCAATATCAAAGACAACGAAAAGAAAATTGGCGAAGCGGAAGCCTTGAAGCAGGACACAGCCAATACGCAAAACGATTTGGACAAAGCGCAGATCTACAATTCTGCAGAGCTAGAGCGGTTGTTTGCCGAACTGGCCAATGTGCAAGCCGCCGCTGATGTCGCCACGGCGGCTCGTGAAGAAGAAGAAGACCGCCGCGCCGAGGCGATCGCTGAACTCTTTGACTGGACCCAAGATCATCAGGATGCCGTTGAAGCATTCTTCCTGGATGAGGCCGAGGATGACGAGGACCTTGAAGTCGAGGACGACGATGAGTCTGCCGAGGATGATACTGAAGATCCAGACAGCAGCGAACTCCTAGCCGCCTTTTACGAGTGGTTATCGGAAGCGAGCGAACCGATGCGTGATGACGTCGAAGCCGAAGAAGAAAACGATGTTGCCATTTATGCCTAAATGATTGCCGACGCTGCTGAATTAGCCCCGCCGGCAATCGTTTACACAGTCAGAAAATTTTGATGATCAGCAGCCTCAGCATCGCTCATCAAAATTCAGAAAGAGAGAACTCATATGAATAACCGGCCCCATCAAAGTCCCCAATCCCAAATGCGTAAGTGCCCGGCAAGTAGGCAGGCGTTATTAAGTTGCAAATGATGTAGGTTGCGGTTGAGGAACGAAACCCAACACTTGCAAGGTTTTTTTTGCCATAAGCTTCGTTCTACAAAAGATTCAACCCACCTACTTAGCCACTGTCCTGAAATCTCTGATAGTAGCCCGTTAACGTCATTGGAACAGAGGGTTGCCCCTGTATCCAAATTCTGCATAAACAGAGTCACGTCCCCACAGGCCTCTACAGATATGCGCAGAAATGCAAAAGAGTCGTAGACGGATACCACGTAATCAGGACTGTCAAAGGTATCGATAAAGCCGCATTCCCCAACATCATTATGTCCTCCAGAAATCCCAGTACCGATGAGAGGATCTGGCATAAACCCAGGGATGATTTCAAAACTCTCATAATCAGCGCGAGCTTCGGAAACCAGAGCAGTCGCTAAAAAGTTCTTTGGGCGCTATTCGATATTTGGTTGACCTCACCTGGCTATACGACCTGATAGATAAAGTCGAACTGAATCACGCCTACATCTCAGCCGGGATTAAGGTCACCAAATCAAGGCGTCCTCAAAACTGGCACATGAACGGCGGAAAAGTTTTCTCATTCCCTTATCTTTAGAGGACGCCAACTTTGCTCAGGCATCAGCACTAGGGGCTGCCATTATCGAGCGGTCAAGTCAGGATGCCGAGAGTGTTTCAGCTCCTAGCTGGATTTTCGAAGCGGGCGTAGTAATGCCGATACCGCCAGCGTTCTGGCTTTAATTGATCACCGGCCCTAACACGGAGAAAGTTGTACGATGGCTGTCATTCACCCTCCAGTTCTCCTGATTCATGGCATTGATGACACAGCTGAGATATTTTGCCCCCTAAAAGCTTATTTGAGCGCTCGCGGATGGCAAGACGTGCATACACTTGACCTGCAGCCAAACAACGGCGATATCGGCCTTGACCAGTTGGCTATGCAAGTTCAAGAATACGTTGACCGGATGTTATCCACATCGCCCGAGATTGATTTAGTGGGCTTCAGCATGGGCGGCATTGTGGCTCGCTACTACCTGCAACGGTTAGGGGGGCTACAGCGAGTCCGGCGCTTTGTGACTCTATCCTCGCCCCACAATGGCACTTGGACAGGCTACTTGCGCGCCAATCCTGGCGCTAAACAGATGCGACCCAACAGCAACTTCTTAATGGACTTGAATCAGACAGTCGATGAGTTAACAAAAGTCGAATTCACTTCGGTATGGACTCCGTTTGACCTCATGATTGTGCCCTCGAACAGTTCAGAATTGCCGGTCGGCAGAATGATCCAACTGCCCATACTAGCCCATCCGTATATGGTGAGTGACGCGCGATCGCTGGCAACTTTAAGTGACTTGTTGAGCAATGGCCTAGCTGAAACCGCTAGCAATGTCCCTGACCCTAAAATTTTAGTCTGACAAGCTGATACTCCAAGACCTTTTGAAGGCTTAATTCGGTTTGCCCAGATTATTCAACTTCAGGGGTTACGCTGTCGGCAATCCAGGGCTATAATGACCAGACTGGTTAAATCCAGACACTCCTTGGAAGCGTGGCTGAGCGGTTGAAAGCGCCTCCCTGCTAAGGAGGTAGGGGGGGTAACCTCCCTCGAGGGTTCGAATCCCTCCGCTTCCGTTCTAATGAGTAACTTAGCCGCCTGACCTCAGGCTATCGATCTTGCGCACAAAGAGATCGCTGAGGATAGTAATAACACGGCGTTTACGGAGCTTAATATTGGCCGTTACCGACATTCCTGACTGCAACGGTAGCGCCTCTCCTAACATCTGATCATCTAATATGATCTCAGCCGGAAACCGGTAAAAAGGATTCACCTCATCAGGCGGCAGTGCATCTGAGCCAATGTGAATGACCGTGCCTTCGACATCTCCAAATTCACTGAAAGGAAACGAATCAATCCGCACGTCTACCTTAAGTGGCTCTTCGCTATCTTGAAACCGTTGGGTAACAAACCCAATATCGCGATTCGTGATAAACACTCGCGCCACTAGTGTATCGTCAGGTACGATTTCCAAAATCGGCTCTGTCGCATTCGCCACATATCCAGGCTGATTGGCCCTGAGGTTAAAGACCTGGCCATCAAGGGGGGCCTTTAGTTCTTGGTTTTCCAGCGCATACTTTAGCTGACTAACTTGTCCGTCAATTTCTTCCAGTTGCTTTTCATTATCGACCACAATCCGGGTGAGTTGACTGTCGATGTTGGCAATTTGGTTATCGTTAGCCGCAATCCGTTCCAATAACTCTTCATCCGAAACGACCTGGGTACGCAGCAACTCTTCCCGCGCTTGATTAATCGCGAGCACCAGCCGTTGCTGTTCTTCGCGTAGACTGTTGACCTCAGTTTGCCGGTTGTTCACTTCTTGTTCTTGTCGTAGCCCTTGCAGCTCAGAAATACCACCTTGAGCTACTAATGGTTCAATCCGGCTATAAATCTCCTGTTCTACAGCCAGTGCCTGTACAGCATTGGCCAATTGAGTATTAATCTGATCCAACTGCTTGTTTAGCTGCTCAATTTCTAGCTGATTAATAGCAATCTGTGAATCAAGTCCACCCAACGAAGTGGCAACTCGTTCTCGCTGACGCGGCGACAAGTTGGCGGCGGCCAAGTCACCTCGTAAAATCGTGCGAAAAAGCTCATTCTCCTCAATTAGAGCGACCCGATTACTGGTCAAACGGGCAATTTCTGGAGAAACCGTCGTAGGGGCACCGGCAACCTCTGGGGATGCACTGAGCTGAGAGCGATAATACTGGTTCTCTTCGATGAGGCGACCGCGAATGTCCTGTAACGAGTCCAACTGGGCTTGAGTTGCTTGGGGGTCGAGGGTGACCAACACCGTGTCCCGTTCAACTGATTCTCCCTCGTTCACGTGAATCTCCGCAACCACCCCGCCAACAGGGGCCTGCACTGGTTGCACCACCCCCTCGGGCTCAAGCTTACCCTGCGCCGGAATCGCCTCCTCAATTTTGGCCAAACAGGCCCAGGTGACAGTCGTAACAGTGACTCCAACAATCCCCCAGACGACATAGCGAGCCCAGCGGGGCGACTGCCGTAAAATAACTGACCGTTCAAAGTTAGGAGTAGGAGGTGGCTGAGAAGGCGGCGGGGGCGGCGGGGGCATATGCCCGTTTCCAGCTCCATTTTGACCATGTCCGTTCTGGCCATGTCCGTTCTGAGTAGGACCGTTTTGGGTAATGCGCGATCCAAAAGTCATGATTTATCCTCGCAGTAAGCCGGAGCAAGAAAATGGAAATTTTAGGATTTAAGTGTGACCAACCGCCAACTTAACAGCTCATTCAGGAGTGTGAACCTGCTGTTGATATAGCGTGTAGTAGCGCCCCCTCAGTCCCATAAGTTCTTCATGGGTACCTTGTTCCACTGCTGCGCCCCGATCCATTACCAGAATAGTGTCAGAATCTTGAATTGTGCTCAAACGATGGGTAATAAAAAATACCGTACGCCCATAACCCCAAGCTTTGAGGTTGTTACACACTTGTTTTTCAGTGTCATAGTCGAGAGCACTAGTTGCTTCATCCAAAATTAATAGCCGGGGATTATGGAGAATCGTACGAGCGATCGCAATGCGCTGCCGTTGTCCCCCAGACAAAGACGATCCTCGTTCACCGACCCGAGTGTTGTAACCCAACGGCAAATCCATAATAAACTCATGGGCACAAGCAATTTTGGCCGCTTCGATAATCGCTCCGTCATCGGCCTCGGGTCGCGTGAGTGAAATATTTTCCTGAATGCTACCTTCAAAGAGGAGACTGTCCTGCGGTACGATTCCGACCTGTTGCCGCAAGGAATACAGCTCTACTTTGCCAATGTCATACTTGTCGATCAGAATGCGACCAGACTCAACTTCGTACAAGCGTGGCAGCAATTTCATTAAAGTACTCTTGCCCGAGCCACTTTGACCCACGATGCCCGCAAACTGGCCGGCTGGAAACTCTAAGTTAACGTTCACCAACTGGAGTGGTCCAGACGGGGCAAACCGGAAGGCCACATTTTCATAAGTGACGCTGCCTTGAATATCTGGCATCTGAATTTGATTGCGTCCCTGTTCTTCGGCCTCACAGGGATGATCCAAAATGTCACTCAGACGCTCCAAAGACAGCGCCGTTTCTTGAAAGTTTTGCCAGAGCTGCGCCAAGCGCAAAATCGGCGCAGTCACATAGCCCGAAATAATCCGGAAGGCAATAAGCTGACCTAGGCTCAATTGCCCTTGCAAGACCAGGTAAGCACCAACCCACAGCACCAATAGTGCTGAAAGTTTATTCAAAAAACTGCTAGCAGCTCCCGCTGTTGTCGAGGTCAGCACGGTGTTAAATCCGGCACTGACGTAACTGGCATAGCGCTCTTGCCACTGCCAGCGAGTTCGCAACTCAATATTTTGCGCCTTGACCGTTTGAATGCCTGACAAAGCTTCGACCAAAAATGACTGGGTGGAGGCATTACGCTCGGCCTTAACCCGCAGTTGTTTCCGCACGATGGGAGCCACCAGCACGGTCAAAAATACAAAGAGTGGAATCGTTGCCAGCGCCACCAAAGTCAGCAGCCAGCTGTAAATAAACATGACGACGATGTACAGCACCGAGAACACCGCATCAAGTACCACCGTTAGGGCTGTACCGGTCAAAAACTTGCGGATATTCTCCAGCTCGTTGACCCGGCTAGAGAGTTCCCCAACTGGCCGCTTGTCAAAATAGCGTAGGGGCAACCGCAGCAGGTGATCGATAATCTCTGACCCCAGCGCCATGTCAATGCGGTTCGTCGTATCCACAAACAGATACGTTCGCAGCGCTGTTAATACCGCCTCAAACACCGCAATCACTAGCAAAAATACGCCTAGTACCTGTAGCGTATCAGTGCTGTTTTGCACAATCACTTTGTCAATGATGACCTGCACCATCAACGGATTGGCCAAACCAAATAGCTGCACAAAGAAGGAAGCAAGCAGTACTTCCACGAGTACCCAGCGGTATTTTTTTAGCGAGGGAATAAACCAGCTCAGGCCAAACCGTTCTTGGGGAGTCTCGCGGGTCTTTTCAAGTAAGACGACCTCCCCTTCACCTCCCCAGGTTTCTGCAAATTCGATCGGCGATCGCTGAATGATCCCGACATCAGGAACTGCTAGCACACGGGCTTTAGCATTGGTCTCGTATAGAACGGCGTACCCTTCTTGCCAACTAATCAAGGCAGGAGTAGGCAACCGGTTAATGGCACTGACGGGGACCTTCGTCATTTGAGCCCGCAACCCCATAAACTCGGCCACTTTACCGGCTAGCGGCAGTGAGAGCTGACCTAGGCGAGCCCGCTGATTGGTCAAAATGCGGCGGATGATGTCGCGGCGAAACGGCATGCCAAAATATTGGCTGACCATTTCCATACAAGCCAACATTCCTTCAACATCGCCCTTCCCCCGCACAAACGGGTAATCAGCCGTAGAGCCCGTTGGATCAGGTTCTGCTTCTGGCAGATGGTCAGGAGCATAGGGGATAGGAGATCGACCATCCGCTAGCGAAGCAACTTTTGCCTGTCCATTGGTTGCGATCGCGGGTGAAACAGGTGAAACAGACGCTACCGTTGGCATATCTGGCAATCCGACCAAGCGTGCCCCTTGCGGACTAATGACATCCAGCTCATTCCCCGCCCACTCCAGATTTAACCGGCTCCCCATCGGTTGGTTGATAATGGTACCGCTGCTGACAAACCATGTGTAGTCGTCCTGGTCGGGCAGATTAAGCGATCGCTTGCCATAGGGCAAATAGCGCACGACCCCATTTTGCTGAGCCTGCTTAGAGAGTTGCGTTAAATCACCCGCATCTTCAGCCTGATCATTAACCTGTCGGGCCAACAGGTCAAACACCTCTGCTAGATAAAGCTGATCGCGAACAGCTGTGGCGAATTCCGAATGTTGATCGAGGGCTTTCTGAAATGTCGCCATCGAGAACTGGAAGCCAATCACCTCCGAAGAAGCGATCGCTGTTTCGCATGGCTGACCGCGCAGCAAACCGACAGCCCCTAACAATGCCCCTTTCCCCAAAAGCTTGAGTGTTGCTGGCTTTTCGGTGCGCGGATCCTCGCCCAACAGCCGAGCTTGTCCTTCAATAAGCAACACCAATTGAGGCAAGGCTTCCGGGCGAATGATCGGTTGTCCAATCCGATATCGCAGCAACTGACCACTCTGGGCCAGGTTCGCGATTTCTGAACCTGGCAGTTGATTAAAGGGAGGAAACCCAGAGAGCGTACGTTGCAGGGACTGAGAAGTTACCGTCATACGCTTGCGATCATTAAAAAACTATCGAACTAAAAACATCATCTGCAGCCAAGGTTACCCAGACTGCATCAGGTTAGAAATAACTCAAACCACCCTAACAATGTGATCTCAACCCGTCACTTTGGCAACGATATCAAGCCTTCATAGCAAGTGCCTGATAGCTCAAAATCCCGTAGTTTAAATAAGACCATAGTAAAGGTCAGCACTTTTTGTTAGGCCCTACCTAGTTTAGGGCAAGAGTATTCATTCTAGGGCGACTCTAGCGGAATTTCGCTAAACATTAACTTTTGCCCAGCACCACTGCTTGTTAAGGGTAGTCGACAATTCATCAAAAACAGGCGAAGAGTAACCCTGCAAATTTCACTTAACTGGCTCTATCCAATTTGTCTTCACACTCGTCACAATAGTCGTTGCCAGGCGGGTTCCAAGAATTCGCGGTTGAGATGCCTACACAAGCAGTATCCTTAGGAGCAACCTAACCATTAGCAAAAGCCGTACGATCGGAGGTATTTCCGGGTGGAGAGCATCAAACCAGCTCGCCTGCGATTACGAGTGATTGATAGCCTATTGAGTTTGGCAGAGCGTCATCTTGCCGTGCAGGAATTTTGGAACTTCTTATCTCAATATGACCTCATGCCTCTCGAACGAATTATTCCTTTGCGAGAAAAAGGGCAGGGCGACACACTATACGGCCTTGACCTGCACATTCCCGAACTTGATCAGGTAGAAGGCTGGATTCAAGCCATCAGCATTTGTCTTGATAACTTTCGAGTCAGCAAACGCTGGCCAGTTGATCAAATCAACATTCGGTTAACTTGTGCAATTGAGAAAACGACTATACAAATGGAGACGGCCTCCGGTGAAGAACTACTCAGCCTTTTAGCAGTTACCAACACTATTCTCCCAGCCCATCAACTCTTTCAAGCTCGGGCAAAACTCTATGCCCAGCGGGAAGGTGAATTTTCGCCAATTGAGCTAGAGAATCTTGAACTCTTGCGCCACCAGCTACAGCTATCCCCTGAAACAGCGGAACGTTTCAAGAATCATGCGTTAGGTCCTTATCAAGATCGCGAAGCCAAGCTCAACCGCTATCAAGAGCTGCTGAAGGCTGAACTAGAAAGACAATATCCTCTAAGCGAGAATACGGAAGCGGAACTCAACAGATTCCGCGCGGCTTTAGGTCTTTCATCTGACGCGATCAAACCGATGAGAGCCGAAGAAGAAGCGCTGTACCAAACACCAGAAGAACAACCAGAGGTCTCCGAGCCTGAGGAGACTCCTGAGAAGCCGCCCACCCAAACGGAGGAACCATCGCCCCAGGAACAACTTGCTATTCAACAAGCACATGCTGAGCAATATCGGCAGGAATTTGCTGGGGCGATCGCCCGCTCCCCTTACCCCAGCGAATTTGACCGAGGCCGGTTAGAGCAAGCCCGGCGCACGTGGAAACTTGACCGAGAAATGGTACGTGCGATCGAGCGCGACGTCACAGATGAACGCTATGGCCCGATTGATTCAGCTTTAGGGCTGGACTATACTCGGCTGCGGCAGTTGCTTTGGCTCAATCATTGGGAAGCTGCTGACCAAGAAACTGAGCGCCTTATCTTATCCGCCCTGAGTCAAGACATGCGCCCGTTGACCGAAGATGCCATGCTGAGCCTGAGCCAGTACTGCGTTGATGTCCAAACCATTAATCGTCTGTGGGCAAAGTACAGTAAAGGCAAGTTTGGATTTGCCGCACAACAACAGGTTTACCTGCAGCAAGATAGGCAACCTGGTAATTTTCTGACAGCTGTGGAGTGGGTCGAGAGCGTTGGTGTCGGCAGTATCGACTTGCTTGTTCGTCGCAAAGCGTATCACAAACTACAGTTTCATCTGCAAGCACCCACCGGCCATCTACCCACCTGGCGCTGGCTTGTAAATAGCCTAGAAGACGACTACGCCATTAGCGAAGACATGGCTCAAAAAATGTTGCAAGACTTTATTGAAAAGTGTCTGCCTCAACTAAAAAAAGACATTAGTCCAGCGTCCTTCGAAGCAAGTGACTCACAATCATGATTACCGCTGATATCAAAGACGGTCTCCAAGAGTTAGAAAGTCTACTAAGCCATGCTGACTGGCAAATGGCAGATGAAGTAACTTTTCAGATTATGTTAGCAACCGCTAATCGTCGTGACGAAGGGTGGCTAGATCAGGCTGCGATCGCCGTCTTTCCTTGTGAAATACTGCATCACCTTGACCAAAGTTGGCTGTTCTACAGCAGCGGTCGATTTGGGTTCAGCACTCAACTCGACATTTATCGCGAAGCAGTTGATCGCTCAACTTTCGACTTCAGTCGCCAAAATGGATGGATATGGACCATGAACATCTGGCGACCCATTGGCTTTTTCAACTTTTACAGTTGGTTGATTTTCTCCATTGATGCCCCTCGGGGACATCTGCCAGCTCTATGGTTTTGGGAAATGCCCTGGTACCGCTCTTGGCTAACAGGAGGTTTCGGCACTGGACGTGGTGGCGGTTTTGGTGAACCCAGCCTGTTTGATGCCTTAATGCTACGTCTAGAGCGCTGTCAGCTCATTTAAGGCCATTAAATATTCATTAAGCATTAAAAATCCCCTTTCCTGCCAGAGACAAGAGAGGGGATTAAAAGGGACCTGGCACCGAGCTAATTTCCCATGGAGCGACCCCCAAAGTATCTTTGCCGCAGCCCTGTTTCACGACCGAGTTCGGGATGGTTCGGAG
>JBCDAJ010000074.1:0-31403 GCA_039185935.1 Cyanobacteria bacterium P01_F01_bin.56
GCACCAGCAGTTAGGCAATTGGTATGAGCTACAACGTTCTCTCTATCAAGACGTGGCTCGACAGTTCATCCGCCAAGCACCGCTGAGGGGGAGGTCCGCTTGAATTATGGGTTTGGTGATTTTGTCAATGCGTAAGTCCTGCTAATGTCGAACTCACCTCCCAATAGATTTACTCTCCCAGATAAAATGGCAGCTCGACGCGATTATTTTAATTTGCTTAACTTCAGGGGGCAGCGATGCGCCGATGCCAAGCAAAACTGCATATCAAAAGTGACCTTTAGCATCCGTTGCCCGCAATTGTTAGGTGCCACACGGATAGCTCACTCTTTACTGTTTTCTCGAAAGATGGATCATCTAAAGGGATAAACACGAGGTGAAAAACACTAGGATGAAGAGCAATATACGGAGCGCATCGCTCTGACAAAGCCATCGAAAGCCCTATGGTATGGTTATCCGAACGGCTTTGATAGGCCATCTTGTTCGGTGGAAAGTTTTTCTCTGATAATTCGTTCAGCGTCACACAGAGTCGAGACACAAAATAACTGGTCTTGCCACAAGGCAGTTGTGCAATCCCTATTCGATAGGAGGCCAAGCGTTTGCGTCCTGTATACGTTTCGATATTGGCTTTGATCTTGATCGGCTTACTCGTCACTGCTTGCGGCCAGATCGAGACGATGCAGCAGGCTCACAGGGTACGTGACCTAGCTGACTCGACTCAACTGGACACGACGACCACGGATGTTACTGCTATCAACGACTCAAGTGGGAGGCCGATAGCTCTGTTGTCGGCGTTCTTTGGGCTTGACGACGCATTGCCAATAGTGAGCAACCAGGGCATCTGTCGAGGGGCTTCCGGAAAAGACGGAATGCCGGTCATCTTCTCTCACGAGATCGATATCGAGACGATGCAGGCCGGAGATTTTCGCGTCGTTTCAGCCTCAGGCAAAGTGGGCGAGATCACCTGTGTAACGCTTGCACCAGCTGATGATGTCGGGGAATCTCGAACAGTTCTCGTCGTCGGTCAGTATGGCAGCGTCGAAGATCAGCCGATCAGCGTGGAGATTATCGGCAATCTTCTGGCCAAAGACCGGCAGTTGAACTTCCTTGGTGCCCGTTCATCAGTAACTGCTCTGGAAGAGGGCCCGACGATGGTATTTGCTGAGGTCGTACCGGAATCAGAGTGGGAGCTCGGTAAATCCGCAACGTCGCTTCCATTTGGCGGGGGCGATAGATGCCCAATCGTTACCCAGCAAGTCGTTCGAGTGACCTGGGCCGGCGGTGTCACCAAGCCAGGCGGCCAGGAAATCGATGACAACGAGCGCTCAGCATATCGGGTGAAGATGTCATTTGGCGACGAAGACGAAACTGAACTGGAGCCTTTTGCAATTGCAGATCTTGGCGACGGTGACAACGACCATGAACTTTGCCTTGACCATGCTGGCTTGCCGCTGAAGGTGAGTTTTCCTGCGGGGCTTGTCACGGATCCGCGAGAGGATCTCAACCCGGCTACCAGTATTAATGTCATGCCCACTTAGCTGTGGGAGGCCAAACATCAATAAGGGATCGGCTTGGCAATAAAGTACCCGGACAAGACTGTGGCAGGGTGGATGGGTAGCAGGGTCGGTGGGATGTTATTTAAGCGCAACTCCCTAAGCAGACCAGTTCAAGAAAAATTTTCCGGAGTAGCGTTAACGCTGCGCCATACCTTATTGGAAGCTTTCTCCTGGGCTGGGATTTCGTGCCAGGCAACTTAGTATGAGGTGTTTCAAAAGCAATCTGGTATGATTCAGTACCGCAAATCCCCGTCCAAATGCGCACACTGGTCCACCTTACGAGACTCAGGCTAAGATTCTACGAACGGAATCAAAGGTTGGTTAGCTGATGGATATGCCAAACAAGAAACAACAATCATTTGATCGTTGGGCACCGTCCTATGACAACCTATTTCCTTCAGTGTTTTATCAGGCTATCCATAAACGGACGTTGGACTATGTTGAATTGCCTGAACAAGCGAAGGTTCTTGATATTGGCTGTGGTACTGGACGTTTACTTAATCGCTTAGCAGCTAAATATCCTGATTTTCAAGGCATTGGACTAGACTTTTCCGCTGAGATGTTGCGCCAGGCGCGTCGTTCTAACCTTCATCGGCCTCGGCTGATTTTTGTACAGGGAAATGCTGCTCCATTGCGTTTTGTGGATGACCAATTTCATGCAGTTTTTAATACGATTAGCTTTCTCCATTACGCTGAACCCGAGCGGGTCTTAGCTGAGGTTTATCGAGTATTGTGGCCAGGTGGCATGTTTTATCTGGTAGATCCGACAGATCGTTCATTAACAGCAAGCTGGCATAGTGAGATGAGGCTCTATAGTCGAGAAAAGCGTCAGCAAATGGGTATACAGGCGGGCCTGGAATGTATTAAACATCAATATCTGTTAGGTCCTGACCAAATGACCCTGACGATTTTTAGTAAACCTTCTTCTCTATGAGTCTCTCCGTAGCGCTCGTACTTTTTACTGATAGAGGCTGAAACGATTCCAGCAGGAGGGCTTGAACCGCCGCCGGAAGATTTTGAGTCATCATTCATCCGACGCGATTCCTCACGTCGAACTGATGATTTTTCGTCAGGAAATCCCTCACCTCAGCCAGTTCTCCCATCAGCTTTTTTTATCACCGTGAGAGCATTTTGAAACTGCTCAGTGCGGTTGCGCGCAGTAAGATCGAGATCGTTACACGTCACACTGATGTCAAGACAGTATAACGGTTCATCATCAGCAACGGCGACCTTGGCATCGCTGCTCAAAACCTTACAGTTACATCCCCGCAGATGGGGCTTTAACAACGCAATCAAGTTGACTGCAATTTGATTTTGGGGAATACGATTTCCCGTCATGGTCGAGATCTGGCCATCAAAATACTCGTACCTGAAAGGCTGTTTCGCGTCCCAATCAAGTTACTGCGTGGGCTGAGGTTGAGCGACCATTGCTTTACTTTTTCCTCAACATGGTGAACAAGGTCCTGATCACTCTGATTCTATCGAGCCGCTACCCAGCCCAAAATACCGAAGCATCAGCGGCGATCGCTTTTGAGTAAGGGCTCATTCCAAGATGGAGTGGCAACGATCGCGGGAAGGAGCAAGGGCGATCGCTTTAACTCGTCCACAAAGCAATCGAGCTATACCGACTCAGGATCGATACCCAATTCTCTCAACTTGTCTGCTAATCGGTCTGCCCTGGCCGCCAACTGCTCTGCCCGAGTCGCTTCCTCAGCGATGCGCTCTTCGGGAGTGCTAAACCGTTGTCCGGCCTCGTCATACCAATAGAGCCATTCCCGCTCTCGCCCTAAATATGAGCCTCGTTCTCGCCCTAAGCCCAGCCCAAGCTTAGGCAACCACACTGGCTCTCCCGTTAACTGCTGATAATCGCCATCAACTAACTGATACACCTCAAAGGGTTGGCGCTTGCGGCGTGGAGTCCCGTTGGGCAAGTACACAGCGTAATATTCAATCCCCAGATCTGCATACAGCTTTTTCTTGCGCTCGTATTCACCGCCATAGGTTTTAGAAACGACTTCCAGCGCCAGAGTTGGGGGGATATTATCCTCTTCCCACAGCACGTAGCTTAGCCGACCTCTTTCACCGATGAAGCGCTCTACTCCCAGACTCAAAAATCCATCAGGGACAACTGCCGGAACGCTGGGGTCAAAGTAGATACCCATATCGACCCCAAAGAACCAATCTTCGCGATCGGCCCACAGCATCGCTAAAATAGCTTCGAGCAGGTTGGGAATCAAATTCTGCAGCTCATTATCCACTGGGGTGTCGTCTGAGTCGGGCAACTCAGCAGAAGAAGGTAAGCATTGCCTGGGGTCGAACTTTAAAGCCATCTTTGTCGCGAGTTAGAGCGATTGACCTAATTTTAACGACTGATTTCGTTCTATCGGCCCTTTACGCAGCCAAAACTCACTATGTCAATGGTTTAGATCTCTTCGATGGGCACCAAAAAACAGCCCGCAATCCGCCAATCTTTAGAAGATTGCTGCTGCATGAGATAAATTGCTTTCACAATTTCTCCATTTTGGGCCATTAAAAAGACCGCTTGAGCCGGGAACCCTTGCATTTCTGTCAGTTCCCCAAACAACACGCTGCGCGGACGATAAACTGCATGGTAAGAGCTCCGCACCATGCGCATAAAATTGCCCACGCTTTTAAACTGTTGACGGATAGACGGTGCCGCGTAGAGAAACGCTTGAATGCCATCGTCAGATTGAAAGGCTTCGATCTGCGCGATAATGACATGGCGAATGGCGTCCCTATCTGTTTCGGTAAGTTCTTTTGACATCCAAAAGTTGGCTCCCTGACCGCATTCCCGATCATCATAGATAGGCTATTAAGATCCGCGCTGTTGCCTAGATATCACCTGCAACAGATTTATGCTTAGCAAAAGGTCTGCCCACTACTAAAGATGCCCATTATCAATGTCAACGCACTCAAAAAGGTTTACCCAATAGCGATCAAAGAGCCGGGACTCAAGGGCACATTCAACCATTTCTTTCGACGTCAGTATCGCAACGTTGAGGCCGTTCGTCACGTTTCTTTTCAGATTGAGCCGGGAGAGGTCGTGGGTTTCTTGGGTCCCAACGGTGCCGGTAAGACGACCACCCTCAAGATGTTGACAGGGCTGATTTACCCCACAACGGGAACGGTTACGGTTGCGGGTCAGGTGCCTTTTCGTCGGATGCCGAGCTTTTTGCAACAAATCACGTTAGTGATGGGACAAAAACAACAGCTACTGTGGGATCTGCCGGCGATGGATTCATTACGGATTAACGGGGCGATTTATGGGCTCAGCGATCGCACCTTTCGCGATCGCGTCTCTGAACTCGCCACCATGCTCGACATTGCCGACAAACTGAAACAGCCTGTCCGTAAGTTATCTCTGGGCGAGCGGATGAAAGCTGAAATGCTAGCAGCCCTGATTCACCAACCCAAAGTCTTATTTCTAGACGAGCCCACCCTCGGATTAGATGTGAATGCTCAGGTGGCCGTTCGCGAGTTTTTGAAAGAATACAATCGCCGCTACCAGGCGACAATTTTGCTCACCAGTCATTACATGGCAGACATTACCGCGCTGTGCGATCGCGTGCTCCTGATTTATCAAGGAGAGCTGATTTACGATGGTGGCCTTAATGGCTTACTCAATCGCTTTGCCCCGTACCGCGAGGTTAAAGTGGAACTGGCTCAAGATGCTGACGCCACTAAACTGGCTCAGTACGGCGAGGTCGAAACCTTAGCAGGCTGCACCGCTAGCCTCATCGTCCAACGGGCAGACCTAACTGCAACCGTGTCACGCATCCTCGCTGATCTCCCTGTGCAAGATTTAACTGTCACCGACCCGCCCATTGAAGAGGTCATTGGGCGAGTGTTTCAAGCCGGAGCGATCGCTTAAAGTCGCTTGCCAGTTATCGCCGACAGCCGTTATTCGAAGCCGCTCTGAGCCAGCAGTTGGCGCTGCCAAAGCAGAAGCTGCATAACATGACCGATATCTGGAAGCGACATCGCTGGCAACGGGAAAATATCTCTGCCAGTTCAACGCTTCAACGAATACCGAACGATTTCACAACTACGCTGTTAGCGCGCCCGCATCAACTTTATGGGCTCAGGGGCTGAAATCATCTTTGGGTAAAGAGTCTGGCTCTAATTGTTGACAGCCTTTAGGGGTTGTCTCTCAAAGATACCGTTGTAGCCTAAGGAAAAGTCGACAACCGAAGGAAATAATGGTGAAAGTTGCATTTGTGGGGCTGGGCACGATGGGTACACCGATGGCCCTGAATTTGCTTAAAGCTGGGTACGAGGTCACGGTGCACAATCGCACCCGCGATCGCGAACTCCCCCTCGTCGAGGCCGGTGGTCAGCGGGCCGCCTCTCCGCAAGCGGCGGCTCAAGCGGCGGCAGTGGTGATCACCTGTGTTAGCGATACGCCAGATGTAGAAGCCGTTATTTTAGGGCAAACTGGCATCATTCACGGAGCGCAACCGGGCACCGTCGTGGTGGATATGTCGACCATCAGCCCGACAGCGACCCGCCAAATTGCGGCTACCTTAGCAGCAAAGCAAATTGATATGGTCGATGCCCCAGTATCTGGAGGTTCCGAAGGAGCACACCAGGGTACGCTGTCCATCATGGCAGGGGGCCATGCCGCCGTAGTTGAAAAAGTGCGGCCCGTTCTCGCGGCTATGGGCAAAACCATTACCCATGTCGGACCGATTGGCGCGGGACAAACCACAAAGGCCATTAACCAGATTATTGTGGCGGGCACCTACTGGGCGATCGCCGAAGGTCTCGCGCTTGGAATGAAGGCAGATCTCAATATGGCGCAGGTGGTGCAAGCGGTTGGTGGCGGCGCTGCCGGCTCCTGGGGGCTGGATAATCGCTCTGGCAACATGATCAATAACGACTATCCCCTCGGTTTTCGAGTCCGGTTGCACCGTAAAGACCTCAACATTGCCCTAGAAGCTGCCCGCGAGCTAGGCGTCACTCTGCCCATGGCAGCCTATGTGGAACAGGTTGAAACGGGGCTAATTGGTCGTGGCTTTGGGGATGAAGATGTCTCTGCGATCGCTCGGAGCATCCGCGAACAATCCGGCATCGATGATTAGCGTTGAGCCAGATATCGAGATTGACTCCCCAACTCAACAATTCTGGTTATAGCGATCCGTAATCAGGTCAGGACAGTTGTAATTCTGGAAAGCACCACACAGCCAGTATTCTTATAGCCAGTCCCAGTTAGATTGGAACAGAGTAGATCGCTGGAGACTTGATTTGGTAAGACTTTCAGTTCTGCCTTTTGCCTTTTGCCTTTCGCTATATTCCAAACTCCGAAGTCAGGATTCCGCATTCTGGTTAGCTTAATAAGCTGTCACCAATCAGCAGTTAAACTCTGACCGCGAGAAGGTTAAAGCCCCCAACTCATCAAGGAAATATGAGCGCGTCAGGCAGATGCTTCCACAGTTCAAAAAGTGACGCGCCCCGAATATACAGTCTGCGACCTCACTCTGGCGCAACCGACGCAGTCGCTGCTGCTGCCGCCTCCGTCGGCTGACAAAGCGTTTGGATTTCCGGATCGACCTGACTATTGTGGGCCAGGTAATCCTTTAACCAGCGACAACTACTGGTCAATGAAGCCTCGATATCCTCCATGCCTTCCCGTTCCCAAATCAAGACTCGCCCGTCACTACTGGCAGAGACGACATATCCTTCTCTCGGCTCAACGGCAACATCTCGTACCCCCTGGGTATGGCCTGAAAGGGTCGAAACGAGTTGCCCCTCCAAATCCCAAATGCGGATGGAGTTGTCATTACTCGCGGTGATAATATACTGACCACTGGGCGCAAAGGTCACCGACAACACCCCATCTTCATGGCCTTCGAGGGTCGCAAGTCGTTCACCAGTGCTAACCCGCCAAAGTTTTACAGTGTTGTCGTAGCTAGCAGTCGCCAATAGCTGACTGTCAGGGCTAAATTTGGCAGCTAATACCCAGCTCTGATGCCCCCGCAGTACCCTAGGTTGCACAGTGTTAGTGACTTTATCCAGAGACCAAATTTTGGTGATATGGTCCCAACCAGTGGTGACAATATATTTGCCATCAGGACTAAAGTCTAAGCCAAAGGCTCCATCACGGTGGGCTTCCATCGTGGCTATCAGGGTGCCGTCAGTTTGCCAGAGACGCAGCGTATGATCCTCACCCACCGAAGCCACTAGATTACCGTCTGGGTGAAAGGCCACATTGTTAACCGCACCCACATGACCGGTTAATACCTCAGCCGTGGGCGCATCTGACTGAATATCTTGCCATAGGCGCACCGTACCATCAGCGCTCGCCGTCGCCAGGCGAATCCCGGTGGAACTGAACGCTACCGCATTGACCGAGTTGGTATGTCCGGTGAGGGTTTTGCGCAGGTCTCCATTCTCTTGCCACAGCCGCACTGTCCCATCGACCCCGCCGGAAGCAATGAGGTCTTCTGACGATGCGGTGGTCACGCTATTCACCGGCCCTTCGTGACCGAGTACCACATGCAGGTTATCGCGCTGCAGATCCCACAGGCGAATGGCATGGTCGCCGCCAGACGTCGCAATCATATTACCGTCAGGGCTAATGGCGAGGGCGGCAATCAGGCCAGTATGTCCTACTAAGTTAGCTGCTGCGGTGCCGTCTAGCTTCCACAGGCGGACGACTTTATCATCCCCCACGGTAATCAATTGCTCCCCATCAGGGGTGAACTGAACGTTGTAAACCGGCCCCTCATGGGCCGGAAAAGCTCGGATTAGCGATTGCTCTGTCAGATTATGCAGCCTGACTTGGCGGTCGACACCAACCGCGGCAAGTGTTTGGCCATCGGGGTTCAGGGCCAGAGCAATCAATGCCGAGGGTGAGCTTTGAAACTTGCTGAGCGGCTGACCAGAAGCATCCCATACATAAACGTTGCCTTGCTCATCTCCAGCGATGATTTGATTATCGGCCGTCCACAGCAGTGCTTGAAAGCCACCAACATCGCCATCCAGGGTAGCGACGAGGTCACCTTCTCGGGTCCAGATCTTGACGGTGGCGTCTTCGCTGGCGGTGGCAATGCGATCGCTAGTGGGGGCAAAGGCCACGGCCCGAGTCGGTTGTTTATGTACTTGCCAGCTTGTTTGCAACGTCCCGTCGGCGTCCCACAGATGCAGAGAACCATCGGCATCAACAGCCACCAAGCGATCACCATCGGGAGAAAAGTCTAAATCGAGTAGCGGATAACCGTTACACTCCAAAACATTCAAAAGCGTCCCATCCAAACCCCAGAGGCGGATATTGCCATCCGCACTGACCGAAGCTAATTGCTGTTCGTCAGGGCTAAAGGCGACCTGCCAGACAGTGCCTGTGTGCCCCTCAAGACGATTGCGCTCTTGCACCCAAAATAGAGCTTGTTGTAAGGCACTGAGGACCTGCGATCGCAGCTCTGGGGTCTGTAGCTCCGGCTCTAACGACTGAAAAAGTTGTCCTGCCTGGGTCGCAGACAGCAGCGAATCAAACCGTTGATCAGACAAAAATAAGGCCTGAGCTGACTGATTGAGTGCTCTGAGACGTAATTGCTCTGCTTGTTGCTGTGCCTGTTGCGCCTGCCGCGATAGTCCCCAACTGGTAATACCCATGGCAACCGCCAGTACCGACACTGCCGTCACCAGTTGTAACCATCGCTGTTGACCCGCCATCGCGGCTTTTTGGCGACGCAACTCGGCATCTCGAGCGGCGGCTTCTACCTCACCACTGGCAATCACATATTGATGATGCAGAGCCGTCGGGCGGGGCTCTTGAGCTTTGCCCTGGGCCAGGTAGCGATTGGCGCGTTCAAGGTCTGCTCCCCGTAGCAAATAGCTGCCGTCGCGATTGTTGCGGTCCCATTCCAGCGCTCGCACAAGGATGCGCGTGTGCGTACGCACATAATCTAAATCTTGGTCAAGCGCCTCTAGTAACCCCTTAAGCCCATCTTGAAAATCATCTTGCGAGCGGAGAAAGATCCAATTGAGCCGAGCCAGTTCAGGATGCACCTGATCAGGCTGGACATCTTGACAAACGACTGGCACCAAACGTTTGTTATGCTGCAGTGCTTCCTCAATTTCTTGTCCACACACCTTAGAGGCGACTGAGTCGGGGCTCAGCACAAAGACAAAAGTATCGGCGAGTTCAATCCCAAGCTGAATTTCTTGCCACCAGTCCACCGCCACGGGAATGTTTTCCCAATCAACCCAGACTTCGCGACCAGTCGCCGCTAGAGCCCCATGCAGTTCTTGCACAAATTCTTTGTTGCGTCGGGAATAAGAGATAAAAACATTTGCCTGCTGGGTGTCACCGTCCAACACCTGCCAAACATCAGTGGGCATCTGTCGTCCCGACTTCGGCGCCAGCTTGACGCGATAAAGCGTATCTCCCTGACGTTCAATGGTTCTGAGTAACCCTTGTTGAGTCAGCGTATCGAGACTGCTTTGTACCTGCTGCGGAGGCTGGTTTAGATGACTCGCAATGGTTTGAGTGGTAGCTTCATAGTGGCGCAGTAACCAATTGACCAGTGACTGCTGCTCTGGCGGCATTGTCAAAATATCTGCCATTTTGAGCCCTGGCAATCGCGATTGGCGTTTTCTGGGCTCACCTTTTAGTAGCGCATCTAGCGCGTCGTTTCCCATGAGCAGCACTCCTGATTATTGATGCCAGCGGCAGTGGGATAGTTGACCCCATCGCTGCCGGAAACTGCTTGCCTCCCATCATATCTGAAGGATTTTGTCTCGCTATTGGGCAATCACCGATTGTCCAACAGCAACCTCGATCGCAGATTGTCGCCTATTCCATCAGCAACGTTTTGAGGTCTTGAATGAAATCAGCCGGACGATTGTCTAAGTCGATCGCAGTGAGCAATTCGTCGGAAGCATTAATCAATTTGGCTAATCGGGGGTCATCGACGGGCTTGCCCTCAACCACCTTATGACGAAGAGCATCGACAATATCATCGGCTACGCGCCCGGTGCCCGCAATAATCACAAGCTCTCGACCGGCAGCAACACTGGCGTGGGCATCGCGGACAGTAACTGACCCGCCATTGATTAAAATAGTGATCGATTCGTGCTCAACTGACAAGTAGGTCGCAATCTCAGAAATCCAACGAGATTCATCCCCCCATTGTTCACCCGGCACCAAAATACAATGGGTGTGATTGGGCTCTAACGTGGAGGCATCGGGATGAGAAGCCGGTTGGTCAGGCAGATTTACTAGTGCTTGTGGCGCCACACCAATTAATGGAAAGTTGCCTTTAATCGCAGCACGAGCCTGCCCCATCAGCCGCATCACTCCGGCATCTGTACCCCCATCGACCACATAAAGCTGCATCTCCTGAGCAAGGGGAGCCAAAACTCGATGAAACAAACCATCGAGTTGAGTCTGTTGATCAGCATCTAAACCACTAGCCCCGCCGACAATTACTAACGTCATGCGTGGCACATCTAGTCCAGTGGTGTTGAGAAAGTTGACAACATCATCAATACGTTCAACCAGACCGACCTGTATGCCCTGCTGGTTAGTATTGGTAGCTGCCTGCAATTGATAAGTTTGAACGGGAGAACGCATATGTCCAAAACGGGTGCATAAGTGACTAAATAGCTTACACTTCGATACTAAAATATGACTTTTGCATTCAGCAGTGAAGCCGTTGGTGCAGCGGTAAATCCCCCCCAATCTAGTCTCAATGTACCCAACCCACTAAGTGAAGTTGGTACTGTTGTAGAAAACAATATTATCGAAAGTCATTCAAAAGAAGGGGGAATTATTTTTATTGATGGAGTGCAACTATTGAGATGCTCTAAAGATGACCTCTGAGGATTAATCAATCTTGGCCAATTCATAGATCAAGCCCAAGATACAAGAGCTCGTTATTCATACAGTATTAAACTCCATTTGAAACTGGGTAAACTAGCCGCTGCTGAACATGCGATTTGCGTTGATGAAGCCTCAGTCCCCCCGGCCAAAATGTCGCCATCATAGCCATTCCTTTATGCCTTACCTCAACAACTCTAATCCCCTCATCTGGGCAGCTTGACAGACAATATGGGAAATTGCCCTGCAAATCAACCGTCTAGATAGGGCAACCGCATACGCTCTCTAAATGGTTGACTTAGCCACTCGTTTAAGGAGCCACTCGTTTAAGGTTTGTCGACAACCAGATTTGGTCACACACGTTCCTTGTCAACCCTGGGTGGATTGCCCAGCCCCAACACCTGACCCAACACAGCCCAACGAGAGCAATGCCAGGTATCAATATGAGAGCAGACTTGGCCGTCATCATTGAGGCGATATTCCGTCCAGCCAGGTACAGCAACGGTTGGTCGCCAAGGTAGTGGCGTGACCCAACTCAGGGTCCAATGGGTTTCAAAGGTCTGCTCACCGGTTTTGTCTAGCCGGTGTAAGACTAGCCGTGGCTGCTGAAACCAGCGGGCGATAAAGCCAATCATTGCTCGATATTGGTCGACCCCAGTGAACTCATTCATCGGGTCCCGGAAGTAAACGTCCTCAGCGTAGAGGTCGTAACTTTGATCAACCGGGAAGCTCGCATAATCTTGGCGGATGCGATCGCACACAACATCAATATCCATTAGCCCGCCTCATCCCATAGTCGCTTTAGCTGCCGCTGCCAGGCTGTCAACACTTGCTCTTGCTGGGCACTGCTGTCATCCAAGCTCCCCATAAGGCCTTCACTATAGAAGCGATCGAGAGTCTGCATAGTCTTCGCCAAAGATTGTCCCTGTTGCTTTGCCGCCGCAATGATTTGCCGAATTTGCTGCTCTACCAACACATTAAAAAAAGGATCAATGCCTTCTTGCTTCATGCCCAGCAGGCGACTGATGGCCGCTTCAAAGCGCACAGTCGTCAGGCTGGACAGCTCATATTGAAATACCCCCCACAGCACATTTTGATGTAAGGCGTACCGCACTTCCTGAGTTAAATCAAAATTAGCTTCGAGAATCTGGCTGAAATAGGGTTGCGCCACCTCAGCAGGCACGATGGGAATCAGTAGCCGCAACCAACTTTGGTCAGTTGACAACAGCACCAGCAAGCGAAAATCAGGCGTTTCGACCTGCCAGGCATCAGGTGGGTTGTCTTGCACTGCATCGGTAAATCGCTGATGCAAATGGGTTGTAATATCTCGATTTTCCATACCTTCACCATAACAGGGCGGTTTAACAACAAAAAAGAGCGCTGCAGAAGCAGCGCTCTTATCCCTTTTTCAAACCACCTGAATCAGACTGCTCCGCGGCTTAGCTCATCCATTCCTGGACGGCATCTTCCTTAGTGTTAGTCCGGCGGTAAGGAGTCTCACGATTGAACTTCATATGGATTGCTCGATTTTGCTCACCATCTGCCGCTACAGCAAAGATGGGGTAGTCAATCATGCCATCTTGGAAAGACATCTGGAACCGGAAGGTACCATCAGGGTTCAGCTTAATCGGCTTACCGCCAATGGTGACGGTTGCATCGGGCTCTGTAGCACCGTACACAATCAGTTCTGCATCAGCGACCAGCCAGAACTGGCGGGGACGAATTGGCGGCGCCGACGCCGAGAACCCAACACCTGACATCGTCAGACCCGAGACATTTAGACCCATACCCGAGGTCGTAGGTAGTGCAGTTGTCGGCACTTCGCCACCCCACATACCCATCCCAGAGGCCAAGACGTAAGAACTGGTCGGCAAGGCAAACGAGCTCATCATCGAACTGGGTGCATGCTGCATCGAACCGAACAGCGAACCGGCTACCCGTTGAGCCTCGGCAGACTCAGCCATGCCAAAGATTTCGTCATAGATGCGGTTGCCAGCGCTGGTCTCGACGCGCTTGCTGGGATGGGTCAAGGTCGCAATCTGACCACCGCGCAAATCTTGATCCCAACCGACCGTCGTGAAATGATCTTCAATCCAGTCAGAGGGATAAACCGGAGGAATATGCACAGGGGCTGAGCGCGCCAGCAACAGCCAGCGACCATCGTTACAGAGGTAGCCAATTTCAATCGCATAATCGCGATCGCTTACCGGAATTGGCAAATACCATTCCCGCGCCATCTCGTCGCATTCGTACTGCTGCAGACTATGGGGTGCCTGATAGCCCACTTCGATATCCGTCACGTCGTAGAAACGTAGTGCCAAGCGGGCACCACCCTGACGACGCAGTTCCGCTTTGTGATTGTTGGGAATATCCCAATAGGCATAAGCCCACTGAGGATCACGAGGCATTAATACGATGCGGCTCTCACCATAGCCGCTGGGCAAATCCGGCAAGCCCTCGTCAACTGAGGCCAACGCTTCAGCCGGAATCGGCTCGGTAGACGGCACAAACTTAGACGCCTCTACCTCAGTTTGGCCCTCTACAGCAGCCACTGGTGCCGGCACAGAAGCAGCTCGTCGAGTCTGAGCAACATTTATGGCATCAATCAACTCAGTCTTACGCATCCGGCTGTAGCGAGACACCTCATACTCGCTAGCCACCTTACGGAGCTGCCTGAGGGTCATTTCTTCAAGAGATGGAATCGACTCGGACATAAGATTAACTCCTCCTAAATATTTACAAAGCAGCCGCCAATATCACTACCAGCACTCAGCGGGGATCACTTTTTTGGGAATCGGGATCGCAACTTGGCCACACTATGACAGATCCACTCCTCGGGATCAACCCCTGAAATCCGCTCCAGCTATATCTTCTATGAAAATAGAGGTTTTCGGGGATCGAAATGTCAAGAAATCAATATATTTTTCAAGTGTCCTCAACCACAATGTCATTATTCCCTGACTTTTTGATCTCCATGCTGTCGTTGAAGCGAGAACTGTTGCTCGTCAGCAGTTCTCGCTTCAACATGGTTGAATGGCGAAGGTAAGCAGCGTGATATTGAGAGGAGCCATTGCTGTGGAAGACGCTTCTTCAGCCCAACCCCGAGGCAGCCGAATGATCAGCCGGGTGTTGCCGCCAGCCATTCGTTTGTGGCTATCGACCCAGTTGGAGCACGTCGAAAATTTGCAGTTTCAAATTCAAGGGCGCGATCGCGAAATTTTATCTGGTCATCTCCCTGAGATTTCTCTGTCAGCGCAAAAAGCCGTTTACCAAGGCATTCACCTGAGCCAAGCAGCCGTCACAGCTTGCTCAATTCAAGTCAACCTCGGCCAGGTTATCCGTCGCAAACCTTTACGCTTGCTGGCCCCTTTTCCCATTAGCGGTAAGGTCGAACTCACGGCAGCAGACTTCAATGAATCTCTGCAGTCTCCTTTGCTCGGTGAAGGACTCTACGACTTTTTGCAATTGTTAGCCCAATCGCAGCCAGAGGCCACACCGCTTCAAGCCGCACTCGACCAGCTTCCTGATCGCACAGTGCATGCTCACTATCAGGCCCACGCCACTATTGATGCCGATCAAATTATTCTGCAACTGCAACCAAAAGCGTGTGGATTGCCGGCGATCGCCATTAGCACCCAACTTTCAATCCGCGACGGCCATCGTCTCTGTTTGGACAATCCTCATTGGTTAGCTGACGATTCCATGACGGCAACTGAAAATAGCATTCCCCTGGCCGATCTACACGGCTTTGAGATCGACCTCGGCCCTGAAGTAACCCTGACAACGTGTCAAATCGCTGCTAACAAGCTGATGTTATCCGGCACGGTTAGAGTATTGCCGATTGAAGACGAAAAAAAATGAGCATTTAGCTAGCAAACACTTGAGATAGGGCTTATGCAAAATTTTCCTTAATCCTCAAATCTGAGGATTAAAGGGGGGACCCAGCATTGGGGATTCAGGTGCCAAAATCGGACTCAACCCTGTAATTCTCTGAGAGCTCTCCTTCTACTCATCTCAGGCAAAGCCTTGCCCTATAGAAGCTCTTAACTCGTTGAGTGAGTGCGTACAAGGTAGTGCTGAACACTTCAAGGTTTCTCAAAGACATAGACAACATACTGCAATAATCTATCCCCCCTCCAATCAAATGTGGCTGTGGGTGGGATTTAAAGAGGTGAAGTTCAAAACTGACAAGGGGTTGATTGAGTCACACCACCACTGCCTTAACTAAGACATTAAGCTTTAGTGTCATATGCGTAGCATGGCTGCTTGAATTTTTGAGACAAGTCATGTGCAAGCATGGTTTCTTGAACTTTTGAAACAAAAGAGATGATAAGACCACGTATTCTATTCATCGAGAAAATGTAGTTAGTATGATGGCAAGCCAGCGTTTCCTAAAGCCCCTGCTATAACCAGAAAGAAGCGCTTAGTGGAGTTAGTGTTTTATATTACTCAGGGTTGCGCGATCGTTTGCCCCAAAGTTTGGTATGTATCAGCGATTTTGTGGCACTCCCCCATGGCAGCATGAGTATTTTGTAGTACGCGCTTTAACTGTCTGTTGCAACCGCATCTTTCCCTTGGGCCTGAACCACTTCAGGTTCTTAAATGCGTTCAGTCATCTACTCCAATGTTTAAACCGCTCCAGCATCGAAGGATATTAGTTTTCATTTTGATGGCTTTGGTGACCAGCTTGGTAGCATTGGTCACCCCTCTATTTGCTCAAAATTCGATTGATATCAGCGGCGATCGCTGGCTTCGAGTTCAAGCGATCGCCGGAGATGTGCAATACTTTACTTCTAACAAAAGCAATATAGCTCAGGAAGGGGATTTGCTAATCACTGCTGGAGATGGAGTAAGCACGGGGAGCGACTCGTCCTGCACACTGTCAGTCGATGTAGAAATGGGAACCATATTTTTAAGTGAAAATACTGAACTGATTGTGGAGGAACTCAGTCTTGCCCCCGACAATGGGCGCATCACTCGATTATCTGTGCCTCGGGGCAATGTTGTTCTCAACTTGCGACGGTTTACTCACCGAGGATCTGAATTAGAGATAGAAACGCCTTCTGGAGTGAGTGGAGTCCGGGGCACAGATTTTGGCATTATCGTGCACCCTGAGGACCAACGGACGTCAGTCGCTACAGAAACAGGAGCTGTGTTTGCAGCAGCTGAAGGGGTAACTGTAGATGTGCCCAATGGCTTTCAAACCCTGATACGTATGGGTGATCCCCCAATTGAGCCGCAGCCCATCCCGGCAGAACCGCTGTTTGAATACCGGATTGAATCAGCGGTGCGTGATTACGTGAGATATCTGGTTTTGGTTGGCCAAATTGACCCCATCAACCAGTTATATGTTGCAGATGAGTTGCAGGATGTGACCGAGACGGGAGAGTTTCGCTATGAAGATTTTGCCTACCATGGGGCAACTGTTCAAGTCAGCATAGTCACACCACTCGGAGATGTAACGACTTATGATGTCTCCCTACTTTAAGCGAGTTTGGCGACTCTTACCGGGGGTTTTAGCTGGCCTGATCACAACAGGGTTGCATCAAACAGGGGCGATTACACCACTAGAAGATGCCGCTTATCGGGGGTTGTTTCAGTTGCGAGGCGCGCAAGCTTGGGATGAGCGCATTATCCTAATTACCATCGACGACAAAACGCTGGCTCAGCTGGGGCAATTTCCGCTAGCTCGCGACTATTACACACAGCTGTTGGTCAGGTTATCGGAAGCCCAGCCCGCAGTCGTGGGTTTCAATATTCTCTTTACTGAATCGGGGCCAGCAGATGAGGCCTTTGCTGAGGCAATCTTAGAAGCCAATAACGTGGTGCTGGCTTCGGCTGTGAATCGACAGGGGCGTCCTCTAACGCCTGTGCCGCCTCTACGTCAGGCCGCGATCGCGACGGGGCATATTCTTAGCACTTCTGAGAGTGATGGTCTCATACACCAAATTTCCCCCATCAAGGCTCAAAATCTGGCGCTCAGCCTAGTCGTGACAGACCTTTATAGTCGTCGAGTGCCATCGTCGGTAAAGCTACCGTCTTTGGATGACCCCTTGTGGATCAATTGGCCTGGGCCGCAATCCACCCTGGCTCAATATTCATTCACAGATGTGGTGTCAGGACGCATTCCCCCAGCGGCTTTTGACAACAAAATTATCCTCGTTGGCATGACAGCGACCGGCATCGATGCCCTGCCAACTCCTTACGATCACAATCCCCCTAGCAGCGGCTTGTTATTGCATGCCGCAGTGTTGGATAACGTGCTTCAGCAACGGCTCTTGCAACCCGTATTGTTTCCTAATGGCTGGATGCTGCTGATATTCGCGATGCCGATTCTAAGCTATTGGCTGTTTGGCAAGTCTTTACGCCAACAGGGAATGGTTATCGTGCTCGGGCTCGCAGGCTGGGTCGGCATCAGTCTGCTCCTATTTCACGGCATGTATTGGTTACCCTTAGTGCCGCCGCTGCTGCTATGGGGGCTGACTGGCACGGGTACGATGTTGAGTCAACAGTTCCGAGCTAACTGGGTATTGCAAAGGCTACTGGCTGACCTCTGGCGACATTATCGCCAAGAGTCTGCCCCGACCCTTTGGCTCACCGCGCCCCCCAACGTCATTGCTGCTGACTTGGGGCCAGAGGTCACTAAATTAGCCACGCTGGCTAATACTTGGGGCTGGTCTCAGGCGACCCAGAGTGCGATTTCTCAGACTGCTCCCATTGGCTTGATCGCTGCTGATGCGCAGGCAGACGTTTGGTATTGCAATGCGCTGGCAATGCAGTGGCTCCCCATCCAGCTACGACAGTCACTGATTGAGGCACTCGTACCCCAATGGCTAGACAACAGTGCCTGGCAGGTGGTTTATGAGCAATTTTTGAATGGAGAGGCCATTGCTCCGCTCGAATGTCAGCAGGGGGCACAGTGGTTTGAACTCCGCTTCACTACCCTGGCAAATATCGCCCACCCTAATCCCTTGCTCAAAGATGGCCGCCAAGGATTGCTGCTCCTCATCGAAAACATTACTCATCGGAAAGCGGTTGAATTACAGTTGCGATCGCTAAACCGCGGCCTTGAAGATGAGATTCGCCAACGGGCAACCGAGCTAGAAACCATTAACCGCAACCTGATAGAAGAAATTCTCGAACGTCAGCAAGCCCAAGCCCAACTGGCTCATCAGGCGTTGCATGATGAGTTGACCGGGCTTCCTAATCGCGTTCAACTCAAAGCACATCTGTCTGAATTGGTAAACCAGTTTCAAGCTGGGGGGCCGCTATTTGCGGTATTGTTCATTGACTGCGATCGCTTCAAGCTGGTTAATGACTCCTTTGGACATTTGGTTGGTGATCAATTGCTGCAAGCGATCGCCCAGCGCCTGCAGCAAAATGTTGCCAACACGGATTTAGTGACGCGCTTTGGCGGTGATGAATTCACCATACTGCTCACGCATCTTCGCGATGAGAAAGTGGCCATTAGTGTGGCTCAGCGCCTCCGCAAACAACTTCAAAGACCCTTTTTTATCAGTGATCACCAGCTTTACACGGGGTGCAGTATTGGGGTTGTACTAAGTGATACCGCCTATCAGCAAGCTGATGAAATGCTCCGCGACGCCGATATTGCCATGTATCAAGCAAAACGTAGCAATCAAGAGAGTGTTTTGTTTCAGCCAGAGATGCATCTCGCCGTTCGCACATCCCTGCAGCTAGAGACCGACTTGCGGCGTTCTCTACCGCAACAAGAGTTGACCATCCATTACCAGCCTATTTTCAGTATTGACACTCAAGAAATTGTTGGCTTTGAAGCTCTGCTGCGCTGGCATCATCCTCGGTTAGGCCTCGTTGGACCCGATCAATTTATTCCCATCGCCGAAGAGACCGGCATGATTATTCCCATCGGCCAATGGGTACTGCAACGAGCTTGCCAGCAGCTCCGTGTCTGGCAAAATCGACACTTGCTGCCGGACCACACATTCATGAGTGTAAACCTGTCAGCGCAGCAATTTAATGAAAATCTTTTGCTCGATCGCATTGATCAAGCACTACAAGAAACTCAGCTAGAGAGTCACTGCCTCAAACTCGAAATTACCGAGAGTGCGCTCATGTCGAACTCAGAGCAGGCCGTGAATACTTTTAATCAATTGAAAGACCGGGGTATCCGTTTAGGGATTGACGACTTTGGAACCGGGTACTCTTCTCTTAGCTATCTGCACCACTTTCCCTTAGATTTCTTGAAGGTCGATCGTTCCTTTATCCAACGCATGACTGACGGACACAAGCACCTCAGCCTAGTGCAAGCTATCAAAACGCTGTCTTACCACTTCAATATGACCATGGTGGCTGAAGGCATTGAAACCGAGGCTCAGATAGCGCAGCTCAAAACGATACAGTGTAGTTTGGGACAGGGTTATCTATTTTCGCCACCAATGGATAGCGAATCTTTAGAGGAAAAATACTTCACTAGTACCGTATCAAGCATGAATTTGTAAGCCGACGCCGCATTCATTTAGCTTCACTCTAGAAACGCTGCCATTGTCTGCAGTATGGCAATCTAAGTTTGGTGAGGACCATCCAGCTCTGTAGAATTCTTTAGCAAGCCGCATTTGTTCAGGCAATTTCAGATAGCTGAAACCCTCATCCAGCCAAAGTCTTATTTCTGAACTCTGCAGCCCATATTTCGCAGGTAGTCAGCAGAGCAGATAGTGTTTTTGTCAGGGAGCCCCGAGAAATCTGAGGATCTTGGCTCGGGTATCGGTCAAGTTTGAAATCTGTAGCTGGCTATCCAGATGTAGCCGATGCACGCCCTAAAAGCCCATGAAGAGTCAGCGTAGAGTCGGTGTGGCGGTGGATTGACCGAGCTGGTTAGGAACCGTTTCCGGCTGTAACGTTAGAACTTGTCGCAATTTTCGTTGAGCCAAGCTGTAGACCATCAGTGCCCAGCCTATAATGTATCGGCCATTGTCAGGCAGCGGTTTCCTCGCGGAAAAACGGTATGGGCGACATTCACTGTTTCCACTAGTACAACGTCCTCAGCTTGGGGGCGTAGCGACATTATTGACTCTTCCTGATGCACTCAACGATCAACCTCATTATCAATTTCTAGCTACAGACTCACAGGTATCGTTAAGCAATATTTCGCCGCCAGTATCAAAAGCTGCCAAGAGCCCGAAGTTAGGAGAATATGCAGTTGTTAGGCAAATACGACGGTGCGGTTGCCATAGACCAAAACGCGGTTTTGGAGATGGAGTCTAACGCCCCGTGCTAGCACAATGCGCTCCAAGTCTTTACCTTTACGAATAAGATCTTTGACATCATCGCGATGGGTAATACGCACCACATCCTGCTCGATGATGGGGCCCGCATCAAGGTCTTCGGTGACATAGTGGGCGGTGGCTCCGATAATCTTGACGCCCCGCTCGTGGGCGCGGTGGTAGGGCTGAGCCCCCATAAAGGCGGGCAAGAATGAGTGGTGAATATTGATGACTTTAGAAAATTGACGGAGAAAGTCGCCACTCAGAATCTGCATATATTTGGCGAGTACTACCAGGTCAATATCGTATTCTGCCAGGAGTGAGAGTTGCTGGGCTTCTTGCTCAGCGCGAATCTCTCGCTTCATCGGGATCTGGTGAAAGTCGATGCCAAACTGGTCGGCGATGGGCTTCAGGGTCTCGTGATTGCTCATAATGAGGGGAATGTCGGCGGCGAATTCTTTAGCCTGGTGTCGCCAGAGCAGGTCTAGCAGGCAGTGCTCTTGACGGCTGACCCAAATGGCAATGCGGGGTACTGCATCCGAGAACCGGAGTTGCCAGTCGGCTCCTAAGGGTTGAGCGATCGCATTAAAGGCTGGCCCAATCAGCTCTTTTGGCAAGTTAAAACTATCCAAACTCCACTCAATGCGCGAGAGAAATAGTTCGCTAGCCTCGTCGCGATGTTGGTCAGCATGAATAATGTTGCCACCGTTGGCATAGATGAAGTTGGCAATTTTGGCCACTAATCCTTGCTGATCGGGGCAGGAGATCAGCAACGTTGCCGAAGGATACAGGGGTGATGGGGGCATCAGGGGGTGAAGATGGAGAGTAGGAGAGTGGGGGCGATGGGGAGTGAGGGAAAGAGGTAAGTTTGAGAGGTTTCTGCGTTTCAGCAGTATGTTGACTGAGTTTTAGCGGGTAGGCGGGTCTTCGTTGTCAGTAGTCTCGGAATTTTCGGTGTCGGGAGCAGACTCTTCAGAATTATTACCCGATTCTTCTAACGCTTCAGTTTCGGCATCTGATTCGTCATCGGTGTCAGCAGCGTCGCTGTCTGCGTCTAGTTCAGTTGCTTCAACGTCTGTTTCATTGCTATCAAGGGTATCCTCAGCCTCTAGATCTGACTCATCTAAATCGGCTTCCTCAGAGCCGGATGCGGCATTGTCGTCAATGACAGCCTGCCATTCGTCGAGAGGGCGATCGACACCATTGATGATGTTTTGAGTGACGATCGCGACCTCCACCTCTCCGGCATCAGCTGTTAGGGGAAAAGTTTCGGGATCAACCAGCGCGTAATAGTTGTCGCCGCTGAAGTCAGCATCACCTAAAATCAGGGTACGGCTCGTGCCATCAGCGAGGGTCAGTGCCACCGTAGCGAAGGGATCGTCAAGACCAAAGTCGCTCTGATTGGCGGCCTCAATCGTGGTGGTGCTGAGCAATCCATCGGTAACCAGACGACTGAGAAGGAACGCGATCGCCGCTTCTTCGGCGGGCTGATCATCCGGTTCAACCATCTGCCAAAAGTCTTCGTCATCCTTTTCAAAGACCACGATTTGCCCAGCGGTCTCAATCTGTAAAACCACCACGTCGGTTTCGGCAAAGTCATAAATTGGTGAGCTTGCCGGATTATTCTGCTCTGCTGTAGAACCTGTCGGAGTAGACTCGCGTGACTGAGTCAGTAAGACCACCCCTCCTAACAGCAAGGCGGTGGCGACTAAAACAACTGTGCTGCGCTGAAGTTTCATGGTTTTTACCGTCTTCGCAAGGCCATCAAAATTGCCAGCGCCAGCCCGGTCAGCGGCAGCACCAACAAAGAAAAAATCCCTAAGCCCCAGGCTTGCTGGCCGGTCATCTGCAGGCGGCGATCGGTCACCGTTTTCGGGCGAATCGACAACGTGGCATCTGCTGCCTGCCCTAACCAATTCACCGAGTTGAGAAACACATCGCCGTTTAACTGTTGGTTAAAGGCCCCATCCCTAGCAAAGGAAGAGTTGCCAACGACCACCAGGCGCGATTCTTCGGCTTGGTTGATGACCGCATCAGTCCTCTCGTCGGCGTCAGTGGCGATCGCCACATCAGTCTCGACCGCCGCATCGTCCTCAGTTTCTGGGACTTCCGGGACTTCTGGGACTTCCGGGACTTCTGGGACTTCCGGGACTTCTGGGACTTCCGAACCAATCTCTGCCGCCGGTTCGGCTGCTACCGGATCGTCTTCGAGATCAGGAAGGTCAGTATCCTCATCATCAAGGGTGTCGTCTTCAACAGCTTCTGGGCGTTCAGTCACAGAGATCGCTTCTGCATCTCGGCTGAGGGCCACCCCCAAGACCAGCGGCCCTGCTGGTGGCGCATTGGGGTCAAAGGTGAGGTCACCCTCGTCAGAAATTGACTCAGCCCGACTTTGAGGATTAGTTAACAAGAGTGGCGTTGTGACGGTGCCTGGCAGTTGCCGGCTGTTTACCGTGCGCGCTAGGGGATAGAACGATCTCCCGTCGTCAAAATCTTGGGTGATCGGGTGATCGCCATAGTCAGTCACGATGGGGGCTGCAGGGCCCAGGCCGACAAATTGACCCGCCCCTGAAGTATCTAGCACTAAGCGATCATCTAAAACCACGCCCCAGTCATCTAACATCGGACTCAAACCGGCATCAATTCGCGGATCGAGCAGCAGCAAGACACCGCCCCCCGCCTTGAGATACGTCTCTAAAGCAGCCATCTCTGCTGGAAAGAATTCCTGCGCGGGGCCAGCCACCACCACGACATTGGCGTCTCCAGGCACCGTCTCAGTTTCTACCAGGTTCAGCGGGTTCACTTCATAGTTCTGATTGGTGAGGCTTTGCACCGCTTCTGATAAACCCGGTTCGGAACCGTCAATCGGGGGTTCACCATGTCCCTGCAAAAAGTAAACGGTGAGGGTACGATCGCTGACAATCTGATCGAGAGCATTGGTGAGGTCCTGCTCTGACAGCGTGGTGGCTGTTCCCAGAGACTGCGGATCTGCGGCTGTACCAATGGTTTGCAAAAAGCGGCGATTGTCCCCAACTGCCAGAAACACCATGCCCGGCTGGGTCGCGCCAAAGATTTCGGCCAAGCGTGGATTCGCGAATGGATCAACGTATTCAAAGTCAAAATTACGGCTCTCTTCTCGGTAGCTGGCCAACAACTGCACATCTTGCGGATTTTGCACCGAGTCAAAAATAACGACGCGGACGGGCTCCTCTAGACTCTGCACCACCTGTTGCGTGGCGGGCGCTAGCGTGAACAATCGAGTTTCAGTCAGGTCATAGCGAACGGCGTTTTGCACTGCCAAGAAATTCACCAGGCCGAGAATCACCAGCACAGCGATCGTGGCGACCACCGCATTGGTGCCGCTCTGGGTCGATCGCTGCTGCCAAAAAGCTCCTGCCGTCTGCCCGCTAAAGCTCAGCCCCAGCAACAGCAACCCAATGCCAAAAATCATCAGCGCTGTCGGCAACAGTTGCCAGCCTGACAAACTGCCCGCGACTAAACCCGCAGTGGCACAGGCTAATCCTGGCCAGATGAGAAACTTTAGCCACTTTGCCGAAAATGCCAATTTCTTCATACCGTTTACGCTGTTGTCACGATGAATGGTGTAAGCATGGCCTGACGCCACCTAATTACGCTGAAATCGCAGGGCTTCAATCGATTGAGCTGTCAGGAACAGCCCCAGCAGACTGTAAGACAAAAACAGCACCACGCTGCTGGTGTCTAAAACGCCTTGGGTGAAATCATTGAAATGCTGCAGCATTGATAAATGACTCAGGGCATCGCCTAACCAACCTGGAATTGCCTGCGCCAGGGCATCCAAAATCCACAGGAAGATCACGAGTGCAAACGTCAAGATGGCGGCAACCACAGTACTACTGGTGAGCGAAGAGAGAAACATGCCCAGCGCCAGCACACTCGCGGCCAGTAATATCAACCCCAAATTGCCCACCAGCAAGAGATTTGGTGAAACGGCGGGTGCCGCTGTGCCCAGGGCGATCGCCACACACAGCATCAACGGCAGCACCATGCCGATATAGAACGTCACGACGGCCAGTAACTTGCCTAAGGCCACGACCCAGTTCATCACCGGTGAGGTGGCGAGCAATTCCAACGTCCCTTGCTTGCGCTCCTCGGTATATAGCCCCATCGAGAGTATCGGCAGCACAAACATCGAGAGCGAGCCAATCACCCCAAAGTAGCCCTGCAAAAACTCATACGCCACATCCAACGGCGGCAGCGTTATGCCCTGTTGTAGTACCAGATCGCGGCGCGCCACTTGCGCGAGCAATCCCTCAGGGCTCAGCAAAATCACGACCAGAAAAAACCCTCCTAGCAGCCAAAAAATAGCGGCAATGACATAAGCCAATGGGGAAGCCAGGTAGCTCTGTAGTTCTCGACGATAAATCGCCAGTATATTGCTGAGCACAGTACGCAGTGCAATCATTACCTTCCTCAATCAAGCGTCTAATGAGGGTTCATTACGGTCAGCTGTCGCCCCGTCTTCATCCGTCGTCGCGGCACTACCAACCAGGTCAGGACTGCTGGCAACGCGAGACGCATCCGTTTCGATGGCGGCGGCGGCGGCGGGAACGGTTGCCGTTGGGGACATGCTGTCAGTTGGTTCCTCAGTCGTCAGGTTCAGGAACACATCTTCGAGACTGGCCTGATGGCGACGCAGCTCGCGTAAGCCAAAGCCGCCCCGGACGATCGCCGCCGCGATCGCCTCCCCCGGATCAGTATCTTCAGTCTTGACCTGAAATCGATAGCGCGAGTCTTTCGCCGTTTGTGACGCAACTTGCTCAACGGCCTTGACGCCTGGCACCGTGGCCAAGAGGCGTTTGATATCTGCGGGGCCGCCTCGCACTTCAAGGTCATAGCTTACGGCCCCGGTGATTTGCTCCATCAGAGTATGGAGTTTGCCCGCTGCGACCAACTGGCCACGATTGATAATCGCAACCCGATTACAGGTGGCATCAACCTCTGGCAAGATATGGGTCGACAAAATAATGGTGTGGTCACCCGCCAAACTGCGAATCAACTGCCGCACCTCATTATTTTGGCGGGGGTCAAGTCCGGAGGTGGGTTCGTCTAGCACAATTACTGGCGGGTCATGGACGATCGCTTGGGCAATCCCCACCCGCTGCCGAAAACCTTTGGACAACTTGCGGATGAGCACCGATTTTTTTTCTGCCAGACCGCAACGTTGAATGGCGTAGTTCACCTGAGTGGGGCGATCGCCTGCCGCCACCCCTTTAATGCGGGCGACAAAATGCAGAAACGCCGCGACGGTCATGTCGAGGTATAGGGGCGGGCGCTCTGGCAAGTAGCCAATGCGCTGCCGGACGGCCATCGAGTCAGCATGAACGTCATATTCTGCCACTGTGGCCGTGCCACTGGTAGCGGGCAGATATCCCGTCAAAATGCGCATGGTAGTGGTCTTGCCCGCCCCATTCGGGCCGAGAAATCCCAAAATTTCTCCGGGCTCAACCTTAAAAGACACATCTTTTAAGGCGACGGTCGAGCCGTACACTTTATGGAGATGATCAACTTCAATCATGGGCGTAACGACCGTTCTCCTTTGCGGTAGGTGCGGGTGAGAGGAATGGATTGACCGACGTAATCGGGCGATCGGAGTTCCCCAGACTGCAGTTGCGCCTGCGAAGATACACCTTAGCGCTCATCCCTTCAGGTGGATGATGCCGATACATCTGAGACCAACACCTGATGATAATAAAGTCTGATCTAAGACTTTCAAAGATCCATGACAAAAACACCCGATTCCCCGAACAACGCAGACCCCAGCCTGGAGGAAGAACTGCCCATTGGCCCTGGGACTAGCTTTACGTTTCTTTATTACTTTGTGACGGCAGGCATCATCACCTGGCTATTTGGGGCGCGTTTATTTGGGATGGGATTAACCACGCCTCTGCCGGCCGAAATGGGGCTGCTGGGCGGTGGCATTGCTGGCCTGTTAGGCATTCTCTTTAATCGATCGCAGACGCTGGAGGTGCCGTTCACCAGCAAAAAACAGTTGCGGCAACAGCTCAATGACGTCCTCAGCCGCATGGGTTATGCCTTAGAGGCCACCGAAGGTTCTGTTGAGCGCTACCAAAGGCCCAACGCCAGCCGCTTTTTTGCGGGCGATATCTTTGTACAGCAGCGAGGCAAATCGGCGATTTTCGTTAGTCGAGCCAGCAACATTCGCAAGCTCAAACGCCAGTTCGACAAGGTGTAAATCGATTCGCTGCTGAGCGCTGAATTCCGAACTCCGAACTCCGAATTCCGAATTCCCAAAAAGCGCTTGATTACTAAAGGTGGATGCCGCACTCAGTTTTGACAGACCCGCGCCAGCGCCCGGCTCGTTCATCTTCACCCGTCTGCACTGGGGTCGTCAGCGGTTCATCCCCGATACTGGCATAGCCGCGATCGTGCAGGGGATTGTAAACGACATGGTGCTGAAACACGTAGCGCCAGAGGTCTTTGCGGGTCCAGTTGGCGAGGGGGTTAATCTTTAACCGACTATCAGTATCCTGTTCCAAAATCGGCATGGCTCGACGAGACTCAGACTGATCGCGGCGACGACCAGTCACCCAAGCCTTGACTTCCACATCTTGGAGGGCGCGCTGTAGCGGTTCTACCTTGGTCAAGTAGTGAAACTGGTCAATGTCGTGTTGCCACAGCGCCTCACCATAGCGGGCGGCAAACTCTTCGCGAGTATTGGCTCCTACAGCTCGGTAAACGTGCAAATCGAGGTTGTAACGTTCACGGGCTTGCTCAGCTGTGGCCACCGTTTCGGCAAAATGGTGCAGCGTATCGAGAAAGATGACGGGGACTCGACGGTCAGGTTGCAGTTCCTCATACAGCATGTGAATCGTGACGGGAATGCTGAACGAATTGGTTTGCGCTAATCCTTGAGGAAAAGTGCACATCGCCCATCGCAAAATGTCTTGAGGGGTTGCCGTTTCAAATTTATGATTAAGGGCGTCGAGATCGAGCGTCTCAGCGATCGCCTTAGCGGGGGGAGTTATGCACTGAACCATAAGTTCATTACCTGTGTTGCGTATTGACAGTGCCACACTCAGTTATACACCGTTAAGCCTTGCTAAACATGCGTAATCCGGTCGGGATTCCGGGGATTGCTTTGTTCGGTTGCTGGCAATGTCGTTATTAGCTAAGCCCTGAGACGATTGATAAGAATTTGCTGAGAAGCGATCGCGCGATCAACCGCGCAGCTCGAACCTGACCTGGCATAGTAATAAAGTTGCAATGGTTGAATTTATGATGCGGAGGGTTGGGTGAAGTTAGTACTCTATAGCAAACCGGGTTGCCACCTATGCGAGGGCTTAGAGGAGAAGCTGGCAGCACTATCTCACCTTGATCTGGATTTAGAGATTCGAGATATCACCACTCAGGATGCTTGGTTTCAGCGCTACCAGTACGAAATTCCGGTATTGTGCCGAGTGCTGGCAACGCCTGATGGCCTTAGAGAAGAGGCGCTGCCCCGCCTTTCACCGCGGGCCCCGATCGCCCGAGTGGAGCAAATGTTACAGACATATTTACAACCGAATACGGCAAAATAGGCGCAATTATTGTTTGTGAGAGGCGGCTGACATGGATGTACAGAGCTTATTAGCTCAGTTAGCAAAGGTGGGCGTGCTGCCAACGATAGCTCCCCCGCCCCATCATCCGGCGCTCTCGCAGCCAATCAAGCGTTTGTGTACTAATTCGCAAGCGTGTCAGCCCGGCGATTTATTTATGGGGATGCCAGGTACCCGCGTCGATGGGGGTGATTTTTGGCCGGGGGCCGCAGCGGCTGGCGCTATCGCAGCCTTTGTTTCACCCCCAGCCTACAAAAACCGTCCCCCCGAAGTTCACCATCCGTCGACTCTGGTGTTGCCCTTTGCCGATATGGCTACCGTATGTGCTGAGGCGGCAGTGGCCTTTTACGATGCGCCTGGACGCGCCATGCAGCTAGTTGGGGTCACCGGCACTAACGGTAAAACCACCACCACTCACCTGATTGAAGCGCTGTTGAAGCAGGGCGATCGCGCCACGGGCTTGCTCGGCACGCTCTACGCCCGCTGGCCCGGCCACGATACCGTCGCCATTCACACGACGCCTTTTGCAGTAGATTTGCAGGCGGATTTGGCTGCAGCGCGTGATGCGGGCTGTCAGGCGTTGGTGATGGAAGTCAGCTCTCATGCTCTGCACCAAAAGCGGGTTTGGGGCTGTCCTTTTGAGGTGGCGGTCTTTACCAACCTGACTCAAGATCACCTCGACTATCACGAGACCATGGATGCCTACTTTGAGGCCAAAGCGCTGCTATTTAGTGAGGATTATTTGCACGGACGGGCGATCGTGAATCTAGATGATCCCTACGGTCAGCAACTCATGGCCCGATTGGGTGACCAAGCCTGGAGCTACAGCGTTGAAAATGCCGAGGCAAATTTATACACTTCCGACCTGACTTACGGGGCCAATGGTGTGCGAGGCCAGTTGCACACTCCCGAGGGTACCGTCTCCTTTAGTCTGCCGCTGGTGGGTCAGTTCAACCTGTCAAACATGTTGGCCGCAGTGGGGGCCGCGCTGCACTTAGGCGTCACGCTGGAGCAAGTCAGCGCCTGTTTGCCTCAGTTTGGTGGCGTGCCGGGACGTATGGAACGGGTCGTTATCAACCCTGACCAGTCGGTGAACGTGATTGTGGACTATGCTCACACGCCCGATAGTTTGCACAACGCGCTCACGGCGGCGCGGCCCTTTGTGTCAGGTCGATTGATTTGCGTGTTTGGCTGTGGCGGCGATCGCGATCGCACTAAGCGCCCCCAAATGGGTAAAATCGCTTATGACTTAGCAGATCTGGCGATCGTCACGTCCGATAACCCTCGTACGGAAGATCCCCAGCGCATTCTCAAAGACATTCTGGCAGGTATCCCCGCGACGCTGCCGGAGAATCAGGTGGTGTGCGATCGCGCAGCGGCGATTCAAGCCGCGATTTCCCAAGCCCAACCGGGTGACTGTGTGCTGATTGCGGGCAAAGGCCATGAAGACTATCAAATTCTCGGGACAGAAAAAATCCACTTTGACGATCGCGACCAAGCTCGCGCTGCGCTTGCTAGTTGAAGCAGCGGTGGATTATTCCCCATTTTCGTCCGCTGGCTGGTGCGATCGCCGGAGCGCAAGGCTCAAACTCAGGGTTGCTGACTTTGCCACCCCAGCGAGGCGATGGCACATTCTGAACGGGTTTTGGCTTTCTCCCTCAGGGAGACGCTGCACTTTGGCGCAGCCTGTCTGCAAGACTTACGACTTCGCTCAGTCAGCATCATTTCTGGAATGGTCTCGGGAGGACAAATCGCTCCATCGCTGGAAGGCTGACCTATACTGACGGTGCATTGTGGGAGCTAACGGCAGTCTTGTCTCTGGCAGAGGCAGCGATCAGGATGTCTGAATTACAAACACTACTAGGGCAGTCGAGCTGGCGACACGCTGCCTACCGCTACCGTGCCGCGATTATCGCGCTCATGATTGCCTGTGGTGGTGCCGTTGGGTGGCTAGCGGCACTGGGGGTGAGTGAGTTGTTACTCGGTTCTACTACTCCGATCTGCCAATTGCCAGCGCCCACCCGCGATCCTCGAAAGGAATGTCTCCCCGTGGCTGCCGATACCGCGATCGCTCCAGTGATGGACTCGCATTTAACAACAGCGGCCAACCTTATGGAGGCACTTGTCGTTCCAGCCGTGGCTGAGCCGTCAAGCCTCCCCCCCCTCCCAACTCCAGCGGATGTGGGCACTCCGATGTACCCATTTAAGCCGCCGCCATTTAATGACTCTGTGCGATTGCAAGAGATTGTGGCGCGATTGGCCGCGATCGCTGAAACCTCAGACTATCCCATCGATGCCCTCAGTATTTCCCTCGTCGATTTGACCACTGGAGAATATGCGGGACTGCACGATCGCACCCCCCGCTATCCGGCGAGTGTCATCAAACCGTTTTGGGCGATCGCGGCGATCGCTCACGGTGAGACGGGGCCCGACATCGAGGCTGCCATCACCTATTCCAACAATGCGGCCTCGAATCGATTGCTTAACCGAGTTGGGCATCAAGCGATGCGAACCTACTGGCAAGCTGCAGGCTTTTCTGTCAGTGCCCAGTATCCAGTCAATATCAGCGCTGCCGGTCGTCCGGGTAATCGCGTGACCACTATCGACCTCATCCGCCTGCTGCACGACATTGCGTCGCCCAATGGCCATCAACGGATTGCCCAAATTATGTGGCACGATATCGAGTCAGAACGTCAGAACGCTGCCGGTGCGGTGAAAGGGTTTATTGGCGAGGGCCTACCCAAAGGGGCTTTGTTAACTAAAGTCGGTCTGACTTCCAGCGTCAGGGGCGAAATGGCGATTCTGTATTTGGGCGATCATGTTTATGCGGTTGCCATCATCGGTGCCCATCGCACCTACGCCAGATCTGCAAGCATTTTCCCAGCCTTTGGCGATACCCTTTTCCAACTCCTATCTCAATAAGACAAACAAAAGGCAAACAATTTTCGGAGCTCTGTCGGGACGCTGCATCAACACGCTTTTGAGTAACCTTGCCATTGTCCAAAGATTTAGCCAGGATTCAACAGGTCACTAGTACCGCATGGCAGAAATGGCGTTACCCTTTAGAACCCTCTCTGAGATTCCGATGATGCCCCGTCTTTCTGCTCCAGCGATTACTTTGAGCGAGTCAGAACAGGATGAGCTAGAGTCCCTAGCGAAGCGCCCCAGC
>JBCDAJ010000075.1:0-31337 GCA_039185935.1 Cyanobacteria bacterium P01_F01_bin.56
CACCAGCAGTTAGGCAATTGGTATGAGCTACAACGTTCTCTCTATCAAGACGTGGCTCGACAGTTCATCCGCCAAGCACCGCTGAGGGGGAGGTCCGCTTGAATTATGGGTTTGGTGATTTTGTCAATGCGTAAGTCCTGTTAGTTTGAAAGTCGTTAGTATTTATGCCGCCTAACAATGCCAGCCGCAGCCCTCAATGCCCTGCCAGGTATGGACATCGAATCCAGTCGGCGATCGCGATGCCCACATCTGCATGAGCGCTATGGCGATGCCTCCATGAGGGATACCAGTCTTCGAGATAGAGCGACAGATTGGCATGGAGAACTATGGAGGCAAGGGAGCACAGGAAAAAGATGTGTCGCTAGATTTTAGACAAACGGTTGGATCGCTGGTCTTTCATGGCACCAGTCGAGCCCCCCGCCAGAAGCTGTTCTCCCTGGCTCCCCTGCCCCTGGGCTCATCATGCTGTTTAGGTCTCTGAAGTTGCTGCTTCCGCTCTCTCCGCTTGGATGCCGGCTTCAATATCATCAAAAGTTTTAACGACCAACCGCTTAGCTTGCAGTTCCCAGCCCCATTTTTGCAATTGAAAGGCGACGTAAAAGCCAATGCCCGTGGCAATAATGTCTAATGGCTGACGAAAAGAAATGCCGATCAACAGGCCTAGCCCCCCAATCCCCCAGAAAGGCAGGGCGACTGTTTGCCGATTGGTTTCCACTAGCCGGGCGACAAAGTTGCTCGGAATCTCAGCTTCGACCTGGTCCCGAATCGTTTTTTGTTCACGATAGGGCACCGCAAAACCAAATTTGCGCCGCAGCTTTTCAATTTTGCGGGCCTCTGTGCTGTACTGGGTCAATTCGTCTTCCGCCATGCGGATTAGCTGCTCAGCCTTATCCATGATGCTGTCATTCAAAATTGCTCACTCACTCCATCCTAAGGCAGGACAACCCATTCACTCAGAGAGCAACGGAGTCTCAAACTTTTTCTCTTTAACTGGAATACCTCGCTATCAGCAGGCAAATAGAGATTAGCTTGAGAATGAAAGGCCCCGCACAAGACCGTGGCCGGGTAGATGGGCGGTTATTTACGCGCGACTCAACCAGCCCGTTTGCGTTCACAAATAGTCGTTTGATGCAGGGGCGATCGCCCGTGTGAAACCTGAGCAGCAGAGGCCACTCTTTGGGGAAAGCGCTTTCAATGCCGACGCTAGAAGCCTATTCCCCAACGTAACGATGACAATAAGCCGCGATGACTCAGCACATTTTCTAAAAAAACTGCTTAACTTAAATCAATACTTATTCCGTCTTCGCGTTTCAGGTGGCTTTACCGTGAGTGTTTCTGACAAAACTCCTCAGCGCGATCGCATTGTCATTGTGGGTGCTGGCTTTGGCGGCTTTCAGGCATCGCAGTCGCTGGCTGGGGCGGCGGCAGATGTGTTGTTGATTGACCGTCACAACTATCACACCTTTATTCCACTGCTTTATCAAGTCGCGACCGCCCAAATAGAGCCCAGTCTAATTGCGTATCCTGTGCGAACGAAGCTGCGTGGCATGAGCCACGTGAAGTTTTTGCAGGCCGAGGTTAAGCGAGTTGATTTTGACCAAAAGCTGGTAGATCTGGGCGACAGTTTTATCGCCTATGACTACCTCGTGATCGCAACCGGGGCCAAGCCGCGGGATGTCGGCATGCCGCGAACTGCGGAGAGTTCTTTTACCCTGCATAGCCTGCAGGAAGCGTTGCGACTGCGGCACCATTTACTGCGCTGTTTTGAACGAGCGGCTGTGACGCCTAATGATGCCGAGCGGCGGCGTTTGATGACCTTTACGATTGTTGGGGGTGGGGCCACCGGGGTGGAAGTAGCTGGGGCCTTAGCTGAATGGTTACGTGGCGCTGTTCGACGTGATTTTCCGGAGCTGACAGGGTGGGGACGCATTGTATTGGTGCAGGCCGGCCCCACCCTACTACCAGAATTTTCGCAGCGGCTGGGTAACTATGCCCATCGCCAACTTGAACGTCTTGGGGTTCAGGTGTGGCTCAACACCAGGGTTATGCACGACTCCGGACACCAGATAGAGCTGGACAACCAGGACATTATTGACACAGAGACGGTCGTTTGGGCCATTGGCATCGCGGCAAATCCACCGCTTTTAACCCAGCCGGCTCAGCCAAAGGCCCAGGGTAAACTCGCGGTACGCGAGACTCTACAACTGGTGGAACGGGCCAACGTTTATGCCATTGGCGATGTTGCTTACTTTGAGCAGTCAGGTCAGCCGTTGGCCGGAGTCGCGCCGGAAGCACTGCAACAAGGAGTCGCCGTAGCGCGAAATCTCCGTCGCCAGCTCCGTGATGCAGCCCCCCAACCCTTTCACTACTTAAATAAAGGGCGCTTAGCGATTGTCGGCGGCTATGGCGGTGTGGGCTCGGTTGCTGGCGTTAACTTTAATGGATTTGTGGCCTGGCTCCTGTGGTTATTGGTGCACGTGACTTATTTGCCAGGGTATCGTAGCCGCCTTTTGGTGCTACTCACCTGGGTGCAAAACTACGGTATGGGCGATCGCGCCCTGCGTCAGCTGTCCGCTAAGGGACGCGCTCGAAATAAAAGTACCGGCTTCTGACCCGAAATCACCCCATCCACTCACCCACTTACCTACCCATCCACTGCCTAAGCCGGGACGTTATTTTCCCGCCGATCCCTAAGCTACCCCCTCGGTAACCCATTCCCCACAATTGAGACCATGGCATGAATCATCATTAGAGGCATCGAATTGGTTTGACGAAGAGGACTTAAAGTCATTTTTGAGCGTTTTCAAGCAGTTTAATTGAGATATCTTCCATGAAATATTTACCCCTGATTGCTCGCATTGCTCTAGCGCTAATTTTCTTGAACTCAGGTATCAACAAGATTCTTGGATTTCCAGGATTTGTTGATACAATCGCTCAAGTTTTACCCTTAGCGCCACTGCTAGCCGTCGGCACAGTCGCCTTCCAGCTTTTAGGATCGCTATCGCTGATTTTTGGCTATAAAGTCAACATTGGTGCAACACTGTTGATTTTATTTTTGATCCCGGCCTCGCTAGTTTTCCATAATCCCCTTGCTGACAGTAGTCAACTAACTCCATTCCTTAAAAATTTGGGGTTAATTGGCGGACTCTTGCTGGTGATTTATACCGGTTCGGGACCCCTGAGTATTGGCAATAACTCTAATGCATCAGAATCCTACTCTGAGGTCTCTTCCATAAATCGGTAGACATGGCCTAATTGCTGAATGCGGAACCTGGCTTCTATTGAGGATAAAAGCTCAAAAATATACTCGATCTCCTTTGAATTTCCTTACTAGAAAGATGCCTTTCAGTAGATTTTATTGATGAATTTGAGACTTGAATAGGCAACTTAAAATTGTTAGATTCAACGCTTTAAATTATGCCCAGCATGATTTAATAGCGCCTGTACTCAGTGTTGAATTTTAACTTTCTCACTGGTTTCCGCTAGTTTAAGGGAGAAGCGATTGTGCAAGATCTGCCAGAATATGTGCAAACTTCTATCGATGTTGTGACCCGTTTTGGTCTAAACATCCTTGCTGCGATCGCCATTTTTGTGGTTGGCCGGTGGGTCGCTCAACGACTGCGGCGCTTTGTCAGTCGCATTATGAGCAAAAACAATGGCGACCCGACCCTGATCACGTTTTGTGCCAACCTAATTTACTACCTGGTTTTAGCCGTCGTTATCATTGCCGCTCTCAATCGCGTTGGTATCCAGACGGCCTCTTTGGTCGCAGTTTTGGGGGCAGCGGGACTAGCCATCGGTTTAGCGTTAGAGGGGTCTCTCGCTAACTTTGCCGCTGGTGTATTGTTGATTTTATTTCGTCCCTTTAGCGTGGGCGACATGGTAGAGGTCGGCGGCGTCTTAGGCACTGTGCAAGCAATCCAGCTGTTTGCCACCTGCTTAAAAACCCCGGATGGTAAGCGAGTCATCGTCCCCAATGCGATGGTGACGGGGGACAAAATCATCAACAACACGGTGGAAGGTATGCGCCGAGTAGATATGGTCATTGGCATTGCCTATGAGGCCGATCTAGAGCGGGCTAAGCAGATTATTACTGAAGTGGTGGAGGCCGACCCCAATGTCTTGCCAGAGCCAGCTCCCGTGGTGCGAGTCACTGAACTTGCTGACAGCAGCGTCAATTTTGCTGTTCTGCCGTGGGCGGACCCGACTAAATTTTGGGACGTCCATTTCAACATCCACGAAAATGTGAAAAAGCGGCTAGATGCTGAAGGCATTGCCATTCCCTTCCCGCAGCAAGATGTGCACTTGATTCAGGCTAATTAGAACTGGGCGGCGTCAATTTGCCTACCGTTCTCTAGAGCGTGGGCGCAGCGGGGCTAGGGGAGCCATAGCAGAATACGGAATTGAGAGTGCGGCATGCGGATTTGAGAAGTCGATAAAATGGGCGTCTCACAGATTGGAGCTATCCTGACCTGATTGCGGATTGCGATAAGTAGGCAAGCGTTATTAAATTGCAAATAATGTAGGTTGCGGTTGAGGAGCGAAACCCAACGCTCGCAAGGGGTTTGTCATCATAAGCTCGTTCTATGAAAGATTCAACCCACCTACTTAGGAGATTTCTGTCAATGAACATACCCATTCGGCGGTGCATTACGCTTCGCTAATGACACCCTACAAGCGGTAAATTCTTTCCTGTAAATCTCCTTAGCAGCTGAAAGGGTAGAGCGACTGCTGCCATCGAGTACTAGCCAGCCCAAAATCATTGACCTCTGGGGTAAAGTTGACGATTTTGCTCGGGGGCGTGAGTCCGCTGAGGATGGCTGAAGCCAGGTTCACCTAATTGGGGTCTGCTCGTAAATGCTGCGGCCATTTGCGGCCATTTGCTGGCAGTTCTTTTGCCAAAATCTTGAGCTCTACTGGCCCTCTCGATGGGCGATCGCGCCTCCTTTAAAGGCTTTAACGAGCGTATGATAATCGATAGTCGAGTTCTCGCTACAGCAGGCTTTGACTCACACTTCGGAATGCTGATCGCTGCCATCCTTGTGGTTCACTAAGGGCAGATGCGTCCAAATAAGTCCATGTCTGACCCTGTGCTGAAAAACTACATCAATGGTGAATGGCGCTCCTCTAGTGCCCACGATCGCCTGCCCGTCAACAATCCGGCGACGGCGGCAGTGCTGGCTGAGGTGCCGCTGTCGCCAAGTGACGAAGTGCATCAAGCGACGGCAGCGGCAGCACAGGCATTTCTCGAATGGCGGCGGGTACCGGCGGTAGAGCGAGTGCAGTATCTATTCAAGCTAAAAGGGTTGCTGGAAACGCACGCCGCCGAAATTTCCCGTCTGATCACTCAGGAATCTGGCAAAACCCTGAAAGAGTCGCGGGGTGAATTGCAGCGAGCGATTGAAAACGTCGAAGTGGCATGCGGTATTCCGACGGCCATGCAGGGGACGTTTTCTGAAGATATTGCGCGCGGCATTGACGAATTTATGATCCGTCAGCCGTTGGGCGTCGCGGCGGCGATCTCCCCCTTCAACTTTCCGGCCATGATTCCGTTTTGGTTTCTGCCCTACGCGATCGCCTGCGGCAACACCTACCTGGTGAAACCCTCTGAAAAAGTCCCCCTCACGATGCAGAAAATTTTTGAACTCATCGATCAGGTGGGTTTCCCACCGGGGATAGTGAACTTGGTCAACGGCGCGAAGGCAACGGTGGATGCCATTCTGCAGCATCCAGAGATTCGCGCGATCAGCTTTGTTGGATCATCCCCCGTTGCCCGCTACATCTACGCCCAGGCGGCGGCTCACGGCAAGCGGGTGCAGTGTCAAGGCGGCGCCAAAAATCCCCTCATTGTGCTGCCGGATGCCGATATGGAGATGACCACCCGCATCGCTGCCGATAGTGCCTTTGGCTGCGCTGGTCAGCGGTGTCTCGCGGCATCGCTAGCGGTGACCGTCGGGGAGGCGAAAAATCCATTCACCGAAGCGATCGCCACCGCTGCGGCTAATCGGGTAACCGGCAATGGCCTTGACGCTGACGTGCAGATGGGGCCGGTGATTTCGCCTCAAAGTCGCGATCGCATTGAGTCCCTCATTCAGCAAGGGGCCGATGAGAGCGCTAAGGTGCTGGTGGATGGTCGCCAACCGCAGATTATGGGATTAGAGCAAGGCAATTTTGTGAAGCCGACAATTTTGCAGGATGTACCGGCCACGGGCAAAATCGCCCAGACAGAAATTTTTGGCCCGGTGCTCGGGCTGCTGCATGTGGAGACGATTGAGGCGGCGATCAACCTGGTGAATCGTAGTCCGTGGGGCAATATGGCTTGTCTATTTACCAGCAGCGGGGCGGCCGCCCGGAAGTTTCGCTCAGCAACAGAAGCCGGCAACATCGGCATCAATATTGGCGTCGCGGCACCGATGGCCTTTTTCCCCTTTAGCGGTTGGAAGGACAGCTTCTTTGGTGATCTGCACGGCCAAAGCCATCACGCCGTCGAATTCTTTACTCAAACCAAAGTCGTCATTGAGCGCTGGCCTAAAGCGTGGAGCCGTCAGTTTTAACGTTGAGTTGGCTAGATAGCTTTAAGGAATCGGCTTGAAAATAAAGTACCCGGACAAGACTGTGGCAGGGTGGATGGGTAGCAGGGTCGATGGGATGTTATTTAAGCGCAACTCCCTCAGCTTGCGCAAAACCATGTGTCGAAGGTAGGAGCAAAGGTATAGATGATGAGCGGTTGTCAGCAAGAGCTCAAGCTGTACATCGTTGGCTATCTATCTGCAAGCCAGCCAAGCAGTAGCCCTAGACAACATTGCGATGGTCAGGTTGGTCAATCATCCTGGTACCACCTCTGTAAGGATTGCCTCGCCCCGGCGGATTGTATTCACTAGCAACTATGCTATCTTGGTGATTCTGGACAGTTGCATGCAATCCTGACAGCCCAGCAGATAGACTGACGCCAAGACACAGGAAACTGATTGTGGCTACAACATAATGTTTCATAAGACTATCTCCACATAAGGAGGTAGAAATTGGACAACGGTAGACATCAGCCTGACCCTAGACTTGGTAAATCCTGAATAGATTCACTCGCGCTTACACTACTAACCTAGTAGAGGCAACAGCGACCTAACCGCAGAAGCTGACATTCTTTCAACTGGCCTACCAATTTTCGAAATTCAGAACTTACGATTGACTAGAAGCTGATTTATATTTACCGCAAACATCCGCTACCTCCGGAGGATCCGATTTCACCCAAGGCATTTGCTGCCATATTCTTGAAATTGTCGATGCTTTTGATGGCTCAGCTTCGGTAGCAGATTTCCCTGGTTCGATCCACTCACAGGCTCGTACAATCAATTCGTCAGTATCTTCAAGCTGCCAAAGCTTAATCTGTCCATTGCCTTGAGCCACCGCAATTTGCTGACCCTCAGCCAGAAAAGTGCTGCTAAAAGCACCGTCGTCATGGCCAATAAATTCGTATTTCTGCTTAAACACACGACCAGGGCTGCGGAATCCCCAACCTTCATGGTTCCGCTCCCAAACAATGACCGAACCATCCTTACTGGCAGTGGCCAGTAACTCTGCAGGGGCATCATCAGCTTGGTAAAACTCAACCCAGGTCACTCGTTGTTCATAATCCAGCAATGTTTGAATCGGTTTAGGTTCAGACTGTTTTTCAGTTTGCCTTAAAGCGGTATGCCAATCCCAGATGCGGACGACCCCATCTTTGCCAGCAGTGGCAATCAAGCCGTCACCGCTAAAGTCAACACTGGTGGCCCCGTCGCGGTGGCCCGGTAAAACGGCGGCGGGCTCAGCAGAGAGTGAGCGGGAGTCGCCTGTGCTTTGCAGTTCCCACAACCTCACATCACCGTCTGCGCTGGCCGTGGCAATATAATCGCCCTCGGGGCTAAACTGCACCGCAAACACGGCAGCAGCAGTCCATGGCTTGTTGTCAGAGCCAGATACTTGAATTGGCTCAAAATCATCTGTTATCGGTTGGCCATCATCGGCTTGCCACAACCATAAGCGCCCTAGCGCATCTGCAGAGGCAACGAGTTGCCCATCCGGGCTAAACGCAACGGTATTCACAGAAGCCCGGTCAGGATGAGCCATAATGATGGGCTCCTCGTCACCAACCGCTGTTTGGCGAGTCAAGGGTTGACCAGTTTCACTGTCCCATAGTTTCACGGTGCCATCCGCCCCGGCAGTGACGACTTTCTCACCCGAGGGCGAGAACGCGACCCAAAAAATATCTTGTTCAAAAGATTGAGCGTCGTTGCGGTGCTGGAGCTCAAACAGCAGCTTGGGGGACTCAGTGCCAACATTAAAATCAGAAAGTTGCCAAATCTTGGCAGTGCCATCGTTTCCTGAAGTGGCCAGAAGCTGCCGGTCAGGACTGTAGCTCGTACTCCAGGTTTGCCCATTGCCAGTGCGTGAGTTGATGTGGCCTTCTGGCAACGCAAGGGAATTCGCATTTTGTCGAGAATCATCATCTCGGTTAAAGGCTCTGCTTAAGTCCCAAAACCTCATACTGCCATCAATACTGGTGGTGATTAACTTTGAATCATGTGAGTCGGTGAGGGGGGTATGTAATAGATTCCAAATCCACCCTTGATTGCCTTTTAATTCTCTGATTTGAATACTTTTTTCTGTATCAGTACGCCAGCTACGGACAGTACCCAATTCATCTGTGGTCACCATCCAGTACATGTCCTCTTCTGGGGAGATTGAATTGACCGTAGTTATAAAGTCAACCGTAGCGACTAAATTGCCATTATGAGCCAAGAACTTTTGCTGGGGCTGGCCGGAGAAAAAGTCCCAAATGCGGATAAACCCATCGCTTGAAGCGGCGGCTAACAACCTATTATCGGGACTCACCGCCAAGGCCCACGTACTCAAGCGCTCTTCTGCATGAGCAATTGGCAATCTATCGAGTAATTCTCCTGGGGCGTTGTCTTGGAGCTGCCAGATCGAGATATTACCTGCGTCATCCGCTGCGACTAGGGACTCTCCATTGGAGCTAAATTCTAGGCTGCCAATGAGTACTTTCTGGTCAGGCACTTCACTGACTGGCCATTCAGCGATCATCGATAAATTGTTAGCATCCCAAAGCCGAATCATGCCGTCTGCCCCGGCGGTGGCAAGAGTCGACTGATCAGGACTGGCAATCAGGCGGGTCAACAATTCTTTTGGCTGGTCAGGCTGAGGGTAAGGGTGCGCCTGCTGCCGTAATTCTGGCTCAGTCGCACTATCTACTAGGGGCCAAAGCAGCAGTTGACCGTTGCTATCAATGACGGCGAGGCGATCGCCTGCTCCAGTAAAGCGCACATCCCAAATTTGGGCGTCATCGTCTAGTTCTAGGGACAGATTTACCGTTAGTTGCTCTTGACCATTAAAGTCCCAAATCTTAACTGTTTGATCAAGTCCGCCGGTGGCTACTCTGCCGGTTTCAGTGTGAACATCAGCAGCAAAAATTTGCCCTTGTTCAGTATTTTGCCAATGGAGCTCGGCAATGTTGTCTAATACATATTGCAGGGTATGGATGGGCAAAGTCGTGCGTTGGGGGAGGATATCGCGCTTAAAACTCAGAGGAGCTGGTTCATTAAAGTTGTGAGCATTCGCAATGGCACCCTCCAAACTATTCAATTGATAGCCTTCAAACTGACTCAGAATTTTAATTGAGCTGCGATCTAGTTCGGTGACTTTATATAACAGGTTGTTGTTGCGAGATATCAGATAGAGAATAACAATAGCAGATACTAAAAAAGTTGAAAGACCTATAAGCAAACGGACGATTTTGCTCAATCCGACAACCTTTTGAGTTAACTGTGCAATTTCTTCTTGATATTTAGTTTGCACCTTGTCACGAATCAAGCTCACCAAATAATCATGGACAAGCTGATAGGAATCTGTCGGTGCCGACGGTACAAGCAATACTAGACCAGACTTCACGAAGATTTCTAAAATTACATCAACTTGCTCTTCATGATTGCGGACGGCTTCACAGAGCTGCTCACGCATCAGTTCAGTTTTAGTTCTAATCGGCCGTGTGCCATCTTCATTGGTTAATAGATAAAGAATAATTTCCGCTAATTCCTGATTCTCCGGGCCGCAGTCATCGACCACCGTTTCAAGATATTTGTTAACGAGGATTTCGCGAGGTTGGGCGCTATCTCTAGCCAGTGATTGATATTGACGTAGTTGCGTAATTTTGTCGGATTGTAGCTGTGCACCCACAATTTGGAGCTCGATCGGGCGTACATAACCAAATGAATCGGCCAGGTCATTCACTAATTGTTCAATCAGATCTTCGTCAAAGGTAGTGCGAGTATCTTGAATCCGATTTCTAAAGATATTGGCGGCGTCTTCCTGACTAAAATTGCCAATATAGTAAAGGATCTTGCGATCAAGAATGTTGTTGCTAATAATCTCTAAGCCTGACAACCGATTGCAAGCTAATAAGAAGTGCAGATAGTCTTCTTTAACAGACAGAATAACTTCCACATCTAAAATCTTGAAGCAGTCAACGGCAAAGTTGTAGAAGCGCATGCGCTCCTCAACAGTTGTATTCGCAAAAAAGAACTCTTCAAACTGATCGAAAATGAGGATGGTTTTGAATTTATTCCGCTCGTTATCTCTTAACTGCTCCAGAATTGCCGGTAGGGTATCGAGCGTGTTGGGTAATTCCCAATCGGGTTGGGCTTCGCTACAGGCTTGTAACAATTGACTACCGAGTTCTGCTGCCCAGTTTTTATAAACCTGCTGCAAAATAGTGATGACGCGTCGACCATCAAAAGTTCTTTGCTGTAACGCTGGGATCAGTCCGGCTTGAATCGTGGAGCTTTTGCCGACTCCCGAGGGACCATAAACGACGCTGAGGCGATAGTCTTTGCGCTCAATCCGGTAAATCAGTTCATCAATGTCGGCTTGTCGACCAGATGTCTCCATCTCAGGTGCGATGCGCTCTTTGGGGGTTACATGCGGCAAAGAAGGGTTGGTGACGTCTTGGCCAGCTTGGAGGCGGCCCGGCCCAACAAACGGTCGGAAATTAAATCGACCTTGAATTTCGCGGCGATATTGACGGGTTTTGTAGGCTTTGCGATAGTCTTTGCGCTCAAAGTAGATTTCGCGCAGCTCGTTCAGAATATCGATATACAGATCGGGGTCATAACTGGGTTTAGCCATTTTGCGGGCTGTTTCGAGGGTTTCGGTCGCCTCATGCAGATTTTGGCTATGACGCTGTGCGCGGCCGAGGTAATAGAGATACCAGGGACGGTGAAAGCGGCGTTCCCAATCTAAAAAGGCGGCGCGATCGCCCTTGATATTGGTAAACTGCACACCCGTTTGCCAGGCGTCTAGAGCCTGCTTAGCGTAGAATTCGGTCTGTGTCCAATTACCGTGGGCATTGGACACAGCCGCCATAAACCCCTGGGCCCGCGCCTGCCGGAAGTAGTCACAAAATTGCTGATGCAGCGTAAACGCTTTGTGAGCCAACTCCTCCAGCGCTGGCCAGTCACCCTGGCGATGCCTGACCTCGCCTAAAAAGTTGATGAATTGAGCCACGCGACCGGGTTGGTCAATTGCCTCAAAGGTATTGAGGGCTAATTCGAGGTGCTCTTGGGCGTGTTGTAAGGCAATTTTCTGTTTTTGGGGATGGCGCACCGCATGACTCCCCCACCACAAGCCTAAGTAAAACTGCACATGGGCATAATGTTCGAGATTTCCAACTTGCTGCCACAGTTGAGCGCTGCGCTCATAGTGGGCTTTGGCCTCATCTGTATTGTTGTCAGTGATGCGCCCTAAAATAAATTTGCAACTGGCTTCAACCTCCGGCGGCAGTGGATCAAGAAGTTGATGAATCAGCTCGCAGGCAACTCGCAGCTCCGCTCTCAGGGGCGAATCTTGATCGAGATGAAGCGATCGATTGTCGAGGAAAATATTTTCACGGGAATCGAGCAGCTGCTTGAAGAGATCTTCTGCTGTGTGCATGATCAATTCAGTTAGATCGGCTAGCTCTGACTCAAATTCGATGGTGACCGATGCCCAACTTTCAAAATCCGTAGCATCTCGAATCAAGCGACTGAGAATCTGCTCCGTCACCCAAATGACCAAGGGACAGGGCAGGTTATTGCGAAATTCTTCGCGACTCTGGTTGGCAATCTGCAGCAGCGTATCAATATCACCCACTATCTCTAGTCGATGGATGAGCAAGGTCGTCGGGGCTGAATCGCCTAGCGTCCGCCGAATCGCTGTATACAGGGACTGGGTCTGAGGCTGCAGTTGCACCTCCTGAAAGGGCACTGACAACTGAGCTTTAAGGTCGGCCTGCACGCGATTGCGCAGCATGTGAAAATTGCAGCGGACTAAAATCAGTGAAAACTCTCCCTGCGATAGCTCGATGGTGCGCATCAGGGATCGCAGGGCAGCTTGATTACCAGGTGACAAAGCGGGCAGGTTAGAGGTCGCCATAGAGAATCGGATTTACATCAAACCAGTGGCCATGGTCAGTACTGCGATACTCAAATACAAACATGCTTTTCAACAACTTTTCATAGCCAGCTTCGCCATGTACCTGTTTGTCTTGACGGACCTGCTGCAAGAGTTCCATCTCATCAGGCGTGATGGCATTTAGCATATTATTGCGCTGCTTCTGAATTTGTTGCGCCACCAGCTGGCCCGAAAAGGGCGGGTCGACCTCTTGTAGGCAACTAAAGCAGAGCTTCAGCAAATTACGGACATGGCCACCACTGGCCAAGCACAGCTGATCTAACGTGTCGAGGCTGTCAAACAGTTCGTACACTCGCTCTAGTCGTTGCGCTGGCGGTGACTCTGGAAAAGCCCGAGCCAACAATAACTGTCGCATCAGCGTCAGGCCAGACTCACAGATGCGTTCGTCGGCATGTCGCACAATCACCATGGGCAAAACTTGCGGATCAGCACCATAGCGATCGCTCAGCGGTACGGCTTCATTCGAAAACAGCAGCACAATGGGAATGGTGTAGACGACATGGCACTGGAGCCGCCGCAGTTGTTCGCCCCGATCAACAAACAAATAAGCGGGCTGAGTTTTTCCAGCTTTTTCGGTGTTGTCTAGGCGATCGAGGTTGTCAATCAGTACCACTAGCCCCTGGTAGCCTTTGGCTCTTAAGGCCTCGCTAGCAGGTTGCAAGAGCTCCTGATTAATCGATTCGAGGATGTTGCCGGTGCGCGGTTCCATGATTTGTCGCATCTGTCGCCGCAGCTCAGGACTGTCTTTGGTCGTCGCTGAAATGCTTGCAAGCCCTACCGAAAACTGCACGTTACTAATTTCGACGGGCGTTTTTAGAATCTCGCTGACTTCTCGAAAGAGTCTGACAAAATAGCTGGGCTTGAGCGAAATCTCGATCGCCTCTAAGCTCGCGCTAACCTGTCGAGCGATCGCCATCAACACGTCGGTGACATCGACGTCATTGAGATCCATTTCATCGCTAGACTCAAAGAAAACGACGTGAAACCCTGCCTGAGTGAGACGGGTTTGCAGGCACAACAACTCCGTCGATTTACCACAGCCGATGTGGCCAGTGAATAGTTGACAAGTAGGCATATCATGCTGGCTTTCGATTGTCCGCGCCAGTCGCCGGGTCACATGACCGCCTCTTACATCAGAAAAATCAATATAGTACTTCTGATCTATTTCCTTGGCGATATTAAGCGGCTTGACAGGACTCAAGGCTCTAAATAAACGACTCGTGTTAAGGGGCATAACTTGAGTAGTAAAGGGTTCTTGATAGAAAGGAGATGCAGTCATTGTAGGGGGCCAAAAACAGAAGGTTTCGCGGGACTCGTCACTAGCCAATGCGGAGGGGCCGGTGTAACACCCAGTTATCCGTTATGGAAGTCTTCATTAAGAATCGACGCGGTTACAGACACATATCCAATCTTTTTGTTTTTGCTTCATAGACGGAAAATAAAACATGCGCCAAATCTTGAGTCATCGCTAAAGCTTGGGGACTCAACGAGCCCTTTAATCCTCGGCCCGAGTCAGTTTGGGCAGAGGTTCTAACTCAGGGGAGGGATAGCAAGGTGCAAAATTCAAAATTCAAAGTTCACAAGTAAAACCCCTGCAGGATTAGGCTTCTGGCCTTTCCTGGCATTCGAACCTAACAGCGGATGGCTATACCTTGTGAGTCTAGAACAACGATTGACCAAGGTTGGGCGATTGCCCTGGTGAACCATAGCCCATGGGGCAATATAACCTGCCTGTTCACTCGCCGTGGGGCAGTTGCCCGTAAGTTTCGCTCAGCCGCCGACAACATCGGCATCAATATTGACGTCGCGGCACCGATGGCCTTTTGCCCCTTTAGGGAGTCGCGCTTAAATAACATCCCACCGACCCTGCGACCCATCCACCCTGCCACAGTCTTGTCCGGGTACTTTATTCTCAAGCCGATCCCTTAGCGGTTAGAAGGACAGCTTCCTGGGGGAGCTGCACGGTCAAAGCCATCACGCCGTCGAATTCTTTCCTCAAACCAAAGTCGTCATTGAGCACTGGCCCAAAGCATGGAGCCGCCAGTTTTAGCCAAGGCCAGAACCTTTGTCTGAGTTGATCTTCACCTTAGCAATAATAAAGCGCCACCCAAAGACAGTTCTAGGTGGCGCTGCAAAGACGTCGTGATGCGGAATTTTGCCCTTCTAGACGAACTAAACGGCAAACCGTTTAAGCCCGTAGAACGAGCATCTGTTCCCTACCTAAACTTTTACCAACACCTGATCACCTTCGATTTTGGCTTCATAAACGGGGAGCGGAGCGCTGGCAGGGCCAGACGCGATCGAACCGTCCAAATTAAAGTTCGAGCCATGACAAGGGCAGGCAAACGCGTCGCCATCCCAATCGACAGTACAGCCCTGATGGGTGCATAGTGAGTCAACGGCAACCACTGCGTCAGCCTGGTTTGGATCGCGAGCAACGACGACTTGAGTGCCTTGAAAGTTAATGCTGGATAGAGACCCCTCCTCCTCGAGTTCAGAGACGGTACCAATGGCGGCAAAACCGTCTTCACGAGGACCGTCATCCACCGCAGCAGGCTCATCAGTCGCCGGATCATCTGCTGGGAAATCGGCTGTATTGGGTTGACAAGCCGCGATCGCTACAGGTAACGAAGTCGTCAAAACGCCTGTCCCCATCCAATTCACAAATTCACGTCGGTTCATTGAAAAATTCTCCTCTCTCATTTGACAAGACAATGCACCTGATGCCTGAGCATCAGGGGTATCCAGTCTCGCGTACCGTTGTTACCCCAGCGATGGAAAGGGCCTTTGCCTCCCCGCCAGGAAAGTTTCTGAAACCTGCCTACAGGTTGTTTTCTGCGGTTGTTAGGGCAGTTGGGCGTTTGAACCAGCCATAATGCCGAGCTGCAGTGACCAGCACTAACAGCAAGTCAGCCCCGACCACGCTGGCCATCAGCAACTCTGATCCACCTGTGCCAAAGCCATAGCTGTGGAGGCCAGTCCCGAGGACAAAGTTCACCCCATACCAGGCCATCAGCACGGCATTAAAGGACACAATGCTAGCTACTTGGATGCCAAAATTACCAATCCAACCCACTAGGCGACCGTGTAGCGGGGCCAGATAGCACAACAAGGCGATCAAGGCCCAGGTTTCCTTCGGATCCCAGCCCCAGAAACGCCCCCAAGAGAAATGCGCCCAAATGCCACCCAGGATAATCCCCGCCGTCAACAACAGTACGCCCACCTGCAGCACGCGATAGTTAAGCTGAGACAGGGTTTTAATGCGCTGGCTCTCCTGGGGCGTAAAGAGATAGTTGAACAACGCCACGTGCCCGACGCCCAACGCCAGGGCAAAACTGGCGTAGCTCAAAGTAATCGTCGGCACATGAATGCTCAGCCAAAAGTTATCGCGTAATACCGGCACGAGGGGCGCAATGCTGGGATCGAGGACGGCTGGCAGACTATCTGCGAGCACTAGACACACAACAGAGAGCGGAGCAGCGGCCAGCAGATAAAAGCGCTTTTGCGAAAAGACCTCTAACAAAAGGCCGATCGCCATAATGCCAAACCCGACCCACACGACAGACTCATACATATTGGTCACGGGGGGACGATCAGCAATCTGCATTCGCAGAAAAAACCCATAGGTTTGGACGGCAATGCCAGTGGTGAAAAAGCCGATCGCCGTCCAGTAAAGGGGCCAGCGCTTGATCCACTGGCTGACGAGTAATACCGTGAAGGCGATCGCATACAGTTGCCACGCCTTGGCAAAGGGATGGAAGTGGTTGAAATGCACTTCGCGATTCATCACGGCGTTGGCAGGGTAAATGTCAGGACTGAGTTGCTGTAGTCCGGTTTTAAGCTGGGCCGCGAGGGAAGCCACCATGGGAATGTGCGTCGCCCCCCCCTGCAATAGGGTTTGCTGCATCATGGCAAAGGCTGCGAGCAGCGGCGCTGCCTGCTCAGGGGTGTAGAGCTTAGCGGCGGCGTCGAGACTGCCCCACTTCCCTTTGCGGTCGTCAGGATGGGGCACAATCGGTAAGCTGCGATCGCCCACCGACTGATAGAGCAAGTTCAAGCGACTTTCAATGGTTAACGCTTCTCGCTCGTTGCGGTTAAGGTCTTCATCATTCAGCTCTTTACGATGCGCTTCGCTCACAATCGCCGCTAAATCGCGATTGGCCATCAACTCTTGAAAGGTAAACTGCTTGCGCTCCAGTGCCAGCCCAGCAACTTCCTTTAGGGGACGATAGCTCACCAGCACAAAGGGTTCCTCATTCCAGTTACGGGTGTTGAACCACATCGCCAGATAAGTACTGAGGGCGTCTTCCCGAGTGCCGTCGACCAGTTTATGCGTCGTCGCGCCGTGAATTTTTGCCACGGTTTCTTGAGCCACCGTGTCTAAGGGCTTTTTGCGACCATCGAGTTGTACGGTGAGCGATCGCAGGGACTCTAAACCATCAGGTTGCCACTGACTGATCGGTACGATCAGCAACAGACAGCCCAACACTAGACCAATTAAAAAAGTTGTGAATTTCATAGCGATATCGAGAATTAAGAATTCGGCGGTCGGAATTCGGAAAGTCAATCAATACGGAGTGCAGAAAGAGGATTTTGGTGACGGGGTAATGGGGGGATGGGTAATCGGTTATGGGCATTGGCGATCTAGACGCGGTGCGTCGCTGCGCTGACGGCGTCCTACGACAGCCACCTGCTACTTCACCCACCCAAGCCACCCAGGCACCCTCACACGCCTACTTGCCAAACACCGCCAAAATAGGAATCGTCCCCACTGGTTTTTCCTCCGATGCTTCTACCGCTGTAGGAGCGGCGACCTCGCCAGAGGCGGGCGATCGCGTCCAGTGCCGCCACTTTTTCAAGAGGCTGGGGCCGTAGAACATCACCGCAATGCCCATGACGACCAGCAGCGAACCCGTCCAGGTCAATGCGGTCACCCACCAGGGTTCGCGCTTTAACTGCAGGGTCGACTGCTGTAAATCACCCGGATTCCAAGACGCTTGAGCGAGCTTCCAACCTCGGAACCACGTCGGGTGATTCATCCAAACAGAGCGCTGCATGGCCGTATCAGTTTGCGCATCAAATAGGGTAATGTCGCTGGTCCACATCGCTACCGATTCGCTGCCCTCATTGCGTTCCACGATAAAATCATTGAGTTTTACATAAAAAGGCAGCGGTAATAATTTGGGGGTAAAAGCGGCAAAATATTGCCCCGCACTGCTGGCAAAATCCGTCGGTTCACCCCAGGGCAACCAAAAGTCTTGACCATCTGGCGTCGCTACATGCAAGGCCGGAGCCCCCTCCGTCGACAGTGTCCCTTGAGCGACGGGCATTACCGGCACGAGCTGCCGCTGCACCCGCGCCTGATCAAGTCGCTCCATCAGCGAAATCTGAAAATCTGCCCAGCCAGGAGTGATCACATCTCCTGCCTGCAGTTCACCCGACTTGAAGCCCTTAGAAGAGGCCGCAGCATAGAAAATCTGATGGCTGGGGGCCTCGACCAGGCGCAAGTAATCGGTCGGGGCCGAAATGGGCGGCTCATAGCTCAACGACAGGTCGATCGCATCGTTCGATCGCACCGGCGACAGTCCGGCTTTACCAAACAGAAACCAGCGTTCTTGCCGTTCGCCCTGGGTGACCAAGAGCTGCACCGCCGGATTCTGAAACTGGTCAGAGGCCGAGGTCGGCTGCCCGTCACCGTTGAGGCGAAAGTCAGGCCACACATTGGTTACTTCGAGAGTGATGTCCGGCGACACGCTGAGCGACTGACCTAAAACCTGCTCCACATCAAAGGTGCGATCGCCCTGAGTCCCAGCAACTTGCTCGACTCGTAGTTCACCCATCACGTTTTGACTCGCACTGGGGGAACGCAAGAGGGTCTGCAGCTCGGCCTCGTCACGGGCTTGGAACAGTTCTAAATGGGCGGGACCAACATCCATTTGGCTGTAGGCCGTGGGGGCGACCGCTAGCCAACGCTCTAACGTTTGACCCATGCGCTCGCTGCTCAGTTGTACTTTGACGGCTAAGTTTTCAACCACTCCGTCATCGGTAAACTGCACTGCTTTGATGGCATTGTCGCTGTAACCCAACAGAGATAAACCCGCAAACTGCTGGGGATACACGGAACCGTCAGGCTTGATAAAGATATCGGTCTGCTGACGGGTTTGGTCGGGGGCAACCACTTCTAACAAGTCTCCCTCAACCCGAATCTGGTTGCCAGGACTGCTATCAGTTCGCACCAACAACATGCCTTCAGTACTTAAGTGAATCACCGCTGCCGAACCCGCGATAATCACTACCAAACCCCAATGTGTTAAGGCAAAACCAACTTTTCGCGGCCCCTGCCAGGGAAAACGACTCAGGGTTGACAGCCCTAAATTGACCGCTAAAAGAAACATCAAAGCACCGAACCAAGCGCTCTTATAAATCTCTCGCTGCACGGTAGGAGAGCCAACTTCAGACTCATAAAAAGTTGCCCCAATCAAAATGACAGCGATCGCTACCAGCAGGGGAACTGCTAAGCGAATTGAGCCCAAAAACCGGATAACTCTAGAATCCATAATTGCCTTAAAAAGCTTTCAAAGCTCAGATCAACTCGCAATAATACTGATCAAAACTGCCAGCTTTCTTTTGTAGGATTAAGCACAAAGTTCATAATAAATCTGCAGGAAGCGCTCAATATCAATGCAGTAATCGCATCAAGCATTCGTTACTAGCGATCTTAAAGACCACTATTTACCTGGAAGCGTAGAGGAATGCAAAACTTGCATGACTTTTGAGCGAAACAAGAATCAGCTTTTCCGGAACTGTTATTAGGACTACAAAAAAAATAGAATTCCCCCTCTAGTTTGATTCCCAAGTTGCAGTTTTGAGGAAGTTTGGCAGATCTTAAAGGTGCCAGATTTTCTGGAGGAGCTTGTCTCGTTTAGGGATTATGCTTTTCCTCCGGGTCTATTTTTCCTGCCTTTTTGCAGCGGATATCGTAACAGTTTTGTCAGTGTCAGCTGGCTTTCTTCTACAAATTTCGGTAGATGTTCTGTGTCTTTACCTGCCTGCCATCTTTTGACATTCGATAGGAGCTTGAATTGATTTTTCCAGCTTCTTAAGCATATTTTAAGGCTTCTTTAGGAGAGGAGAAAAATGGTTTCAAATGTGAACGGTTCCCCTCAGGGGATCGATCTTCAGGTTGAGCTGCTCGAAAGTAGTTTTGAGAAAATGCAGCCTTGTGCCAATGAGTTTGTTGATAGTTTTTTTGCCAATTTGTTCACGGATTTTCCAGAATCAGAGCCGCTGTTTGCTCATATGAATGCGGCACATCGAAAAAATAAAGTGCTGACTTCGCTGATGCTCGTAGTCGAAAGTGCCAAGAAAGATGGGGCGCTAGATAGTGCCATGGCGGGTATCAGCTCTGGAACCCCCAACTCAAAGGAGCTGACCGCAGCTTACACTTCGATTGGCAGCACCTTATCCAAAACTTTTGCTCAATACCTTGAGGGTGATTGGACGCCAGAAACTCAGCAAGCCTGGGGGACCACTTACAAGGTCATTACAGAAACGGTGCTAGAAGAGGAGGTTTCCGAAGAATCTGCGGAGGTCGATGAGGCTACTGGCCTCAAGATTGCCTTACTAGAGCAGAGCTTTGAGAAGGCTAAGCCCGTGGCCAACGAGTTTGTTGTCAGCTTTTACGAAAATTTGTTTACTGACTATCCAGCAGCCAAGCCCTTGTTTGCTCATACGGATATGGGCGACCAGGGTCGGAAGCTGCTGTCGTCTCTGGTATTTGTAATTGAAAACTTGCGGCGGCCCGGCGATTTGACTAATGCGCTGAAAGGGTTGGGAGCTCGTCACGTCAAATATGGGGCGCTCCCTGAGCACTATCCGCTAGTGGGTAATACTTTGCTCAAAACCTTCGAGCAATATCTGGGCAGTGAGTGGACTCCTGATGTTAAGCAGGCCTGGGTAGACGCCTATGGTCTCATCACCGAAGTCATGCTAGACGGGGCTGACTACGATCAGGCCGCTGTCCAGCTTGATGAGACGGTGACAGTTGAAGTTCCTGAAAGCAATATCGGTACAGGAGCCGCTGCTGGGGTCATCGGTGGTGGGGTGATCGCCTTGATCGTCCTGTTTTTACTGGTCTGACACTGAGGAGAACACAGAGAAAGATCGATGGCGTTGAGAGGCCGAGCCTTAAGATGGCAAGCTGTTTTCAACTTGAGAACAGCCATTATCGTAACGTGCATCGCTTTGGTGGCCTGGTTTGGGACTGCCTTTGCTTTGGACAACCAGCAGGTGTTTCTGCCGGGGGAAACTTCTGTCGGCCACTACTTGTTTGAAGCCTCTTGTAGCTCTTGTCATGAGGGATTTCGGCCCGTGAGCAACGACACTTGCATGCGTTGTCATGAGGCCGAGATGGCGGAAGATAAGCACGGCACCAGTAAGTTTCGCGATCCGCGCTGGGCAGGCGAGTTAGCCAAAATCGAGGCACTTACCTGCACGACTTGCCATAACGAACATGTCCACATGTTTGGTCGTGGGGTGAACTTACAGCCTGATCTCTGCATGAATTGTCATCAAGGCATTATTGAGGGCGACCTCAAGAGTCACGATGGCTTTGCCGCTGATGGCTGCTGGACTGCAGGATGTCACAACTATCACGACCACCGCTCGATTTCGACCGGCTTTTTGTTTGAGAATCTTGACCAGCCGCCGATGTTGCCGGTGCAGCAATTGCCCGATCGCGCCATTTTGACTAAGGTCGAGACAGCGCCGGCACCTGACCTCAGCCAAGAATTCTTGGCAGGAGGGGCATGATGCAGCCACGATTTTGGCGACGAGCGATTGCTCTGCTGGTGCTGCCGCTCTGCTTGCTGGGCGGTTGGGCCGGGCTGGTACAGGCCAACAACCTGGAGCCAGTGCCGGTCGAAGCAGCAACTCAGCTCTGGCAAACCAGTGCCCACGCGCTGAACGAAGTTAACTGCTCTAGCTGCCATGAGACCTCAGATACCAATGAATTTGTGGCGCGTCCGGGCGTCGAGAGTTGCCAAACCTGCCACCAGCAAGACGTCGATACCTTCTTCCTCGGTAAGCACGGCATTCGGCTGCTGGAGGGCAATACGCCCCTCACGCCCGCGATGGCGCGCCTACCGATGCAGCCTGACGCGATGAGTTTGCAGATGACTTGCAACAGTTGCCACGACGTGCATTCGGTTAATACTGTGCAGGCGGCGGTGGATTCTTGTCTGACTTGCCACAGCGACACCCATTCATTGAATTACGAAAACTCTACCCATGCCGCTTTGTTTACAGCTGATCGCAGCCTGCCTCGGCCCTCAGCTAGTTCAGTGAGTTGTGCAACCTGTCACTTGCCTCGCCATGAGGTGGGTAGCGGTGACAGCGTGTTTACACAGGTCAATCACAACAACACCTATACGCTGCTGCCCCGCGATCGCATGGTCAAAGACGTGTGTATGAACTGCCACGGCATGGAGTACAGCTACAACAGCATTTTTGATGATGACTTAGTGGAGGCTAACTTTGATGCGCCTCCGACTTTGGCCCTTGAGACTTTTGATCTAGTGCGGGCCTTTGAGGAACGTCGCACTAGTCAGGGAGATGGGTAGGTCTATTGTCAAATCCAGAGTTCGTATCACGGACAATTCCGCATCGCAACACCTTTGTACGGTTACGTTTAACGATTTTTTAACAGAGGAGACAATCCCAATGGCACTCGTAGAAAGATGGATGAATACCCTGCGCACGCGCACAGTGGCTTTTCTCGCAATTATTATGGCCGTTGCCGTTACGGCCGTTGCTTGCGGCGGCGGTGGCACTGTCGCGACATCGGCTCCAGGCATCTCGCCAGAGCTCGTGGCCGATTACATTCATACGGTGTTGGCGGCTGACCGAACGGCTTATACCAAGCATGTGGTTAGCCGGGTCAAAACCTTAGAAGGGAAGGATAAGGAGAACGGCGTGCTGGAAGTCGAGTCAACTGAAGCTTGGCAGCAAGCTGACGGCATTCCCTTGCCGGCACAGATGTTCCGGTTAGGTTCTGAGATTGCGAATGAGTCTGGCTATTTCACTTACAACTTGATTTCGCCTTGGTACATCAACGATAGTCATGCTCCCAAGGGAGAATTTGAGGAAACTGCCATTCAGACCATGATCGAAACTGGCGAACCCGTGAAAGACTATCAAGAAATTGGCGGTCAGCAGTTTTTCTCGGCGATGTATCCCGACATGGCAGTGGCCGAAGCCTGTGTCAGTTGCCACAATACCCACCCCATTCACCTAGAGCGCTATCCCGACAAGGAGTTTGTGATGGATGAAGTGATGGGTGGTGTCGTTATCAACATTCCCCTACAGGGAGCCTAACGCTAGTACCCAGGTAACTAGCACTTCACATCTCCTAGTGAAGCCAGGTGGGGGGGACAATGAATGCTCATTATCCTCCCTGCCACCTTCGCGGAGCATACCGATACCGATCGTGATCCGGCTGGGCCGCCACCGCCTGAGATGACCATCCAGACTCGGGGACTGCTCACACTTTTAGGGAAAGTGAACGCGAGAGCGTCGGGCTATTTGTTAGTTATCTGGTTGAGCTCACTTTTGAACAATGTCTGATTGTATCCCCAGCATCTTGGTCTATGAGTCATTCCCAGCGTCCGCCAAAGACAGTGGCGTCTAACCATCGGTCTCCAGATTCTAGCAGTGACAATTCTAAAGAACTGCTGGCATCTACAGCGGCGACTCAGATTGCGCCCCAACGTCGTAAACCTAAGCGCGCCAAAGGAATGCAGCCTAGGTTTAAAGTCCTGATTGGGCTGACGCTGCTCACGGCAGTGTTGTTGGTCCCGTTTGCGCTCAGTGAGATTTATTTGGAGGCGCTGCGATCGCGCTCCTTTGATTTACACCAGTTCATTCGGGGAGAGCTGTATAAGCAGAGCACCGGCTATGTGGCGTTGGCTTTTGTCTGCTTAGAGATGCTGCTAACAGTGCGCAAGCGGGGCCGCGGCTGGGTGACCAAGATTAAATTGCCTGGCTCGGTGATGTGGTGGCGCAGCACTCATGTCTTTGCCGGGGTGGCACTATTGGGCATTGTTCTGATTCATACCCTCGGCGCTAACGGCCTGAACTTTAATGCGGTGTTTCTCTGGGTGTTTTTTGCGACAACGCTGACGGCGCTCGTTGGGGTCGTGGCAGAGACCGGCATTTTGGAGTCTACCCGCAATTATTTTGGTAAGCTACCTGGCTCTGAAACGGTATTGACTAAGGGCGCGCTCGTTCGCAGCTTGCGGGCGATATGGCTGGTGAGCCATATCTTTTTTGTGTCGGTCTTTGCTGTCATGCTCGTGTTTCATATTGCTCTGGCTTATTACTACCAGTAAGGATGAGCGATCTCAGCTGGGAAATCTTGGCTAGGGCTGAATTCGGCAATCAGCAGTCAGCAGTCAGAAATGGATCGACTACTGGGGCCAGTTAGCTGGCTGCGATCGCGGGGCATCGGCCTCCACCAGTGAGTCGCCCACCCGCCCAGCGCATGACGGATCCAATTTGCGACAACGACTGAATATGGCATCTTTACCCCCATTCCAATTATGACGGTGAATCGCATTTCTCATCAATCAAAGCGCCATGAGCGCAGTCTGCGGGCGATCGCGCTGATCGTCATATTTGCGATCGCGACCTTTTGGCTAACCCGCCCAGTTACCCACCCGCAGGGACTGACCCCAATATCGGGGCTGATTACCCTCAAAGCCAGTGCGCAATCCGCGATGCCCTATGCCACGGCAATAGCGGATGGCCGTCCAACCCTCATCGAGTTTTATGCCGACTGGTGCACCACCTGCCAGGGTATGGCCCCAACCTTAGAGGCTATACATCAGCAATATGCAGCATCGGTCAACTTCGTCATGCTGGATATCGATGACCCGCAGTGGCGCGAACAAGTTCAACAGTTCAACGTGACGGGGGTGCCGCACTTAGTGCTGCAAGACGGCGATCGGGCGATCACCGAAACTTTTGTCGGCAAGGTGCCGAAGTCAGTGCTCACCCAAAGTCTTCAGCGCTTGCTCTAGTTATCCCGAGTTTCCCCCCTTTAATAATTAGGCTCATCTTGTCGGTCAGGTCTTGTTGCTATGTCTAAACCATCACTCGCGCCGGTGGCTCATCCTCGTCAAGTTCCCACCCGATTGCTACCCAAAAGTCACATTGGACACTATGTCTCAGACCTACAGCAGCATATGCTACAGGCTGCTCAGACGAGGGCTCAGCCGCAAGAAAAATCTGCACTCATTGGCAGCGAGACTCAAAATTCACGATTGCTTTCGGCCCTATATTCGATGCGAGAGGCTTAATAAATATGGCAATTCTGGCGCGATTTCTAATTTTCTTAAAATGGGTTGAAAACCTGGCAGAATTTGGTGATTTTCTGTCGACCCCCGCTGGCACCACCGCGATCTTTTGCTTACTCTGCTATCAAGCCTTTGCCTTAATGGGATGTGACGTGACTGATGCGGCCATACTGGCCAGCACCGCTGCGTTAACCTTGTACTGCACAGCCAATCGGCCTACAGATTAACTTGCACTATGACTTTAGGATTGCCACAGTGGGGCCTCGGTTGGGCCCTCTTGGGAGCCGTGCTGATCACTACGCCGCTGGCCTGTTCTGCAGAGGATACGATCGCTCCAGACGCGGCGCCCACAACGATTTCTAGCGTAGAGGACGATAGTTTTCAGGCTTTACGGTCTGCCGATGTGGTGTATTTAGGAGAGCGCCACGACAGCACTGCCGATCATGCCGCTCAGTTAGAAATTATTGCGGGACTGTATGCCGAGAATCCTGACCTGGCGATCGCCTTGGAAATGTTTCAGCGCCCCTTTCAACCCGTGATTGATCGCTATCTCGCCGGTGAAATTTCTGAAGCAGAGCTGGTGATTCAGACTGAATATTTGGAACGATGGGGGTTTCCGTGGGAGTTTTACGCCCCCTTTCTGCAATTTGCCCAAGCACATGAATTGCCCGTCCTCGCGCTAAATGCCCCGGCGGAGATTACTCGTCAAGTCGCCCGCGAAGGGTTGGCTAGCCTCGCAGGCGACGACCTGCGCTACATTCCCCCCCTGACCGAAATCGACACCAGCAACGCAGACTACCGCGCGTTTGTCGCTGAAGCTTTTGGGGCGCACGGGGCCCATGGCGGCTTCAATCTTGACAACTTTTTTGCTGCCCAAGTCATGTGGGATGAAACCATGGCGATGACGATCGCTGACTTCAAAACCGCCAACCCTGACACTCAAGTTGTCGTGCTAGCGGGCAATGGTCATGTCATCTACGGTCACGGTATTCCCGATCGCGTTGAACGCCGCTTAGGTGACGACCTGGCTCAGCAAATTGTGATTCTCAATCCCATCGAGTTTTTTGAGGAAGAAGGGGGCGCGATCGCGGATGCCTTTTGGTACAGCGATTAAGGCAAGACTTACGCAGTTGCATCCGATTTGGGCCCCGACGTCCCCAATCTTGGGGCAATCGGATGCAACATCCTCCGGATGGGGGGGATTAAGAGGGCTTTGGCGTCAGTCCTATAAGGTTGAAACGATAAAACCCGTCAGTTGCTGAGGTGAATAGATGGCCCAAGCGCGGGCATTCTACCCATTGACTAGACCGACTCATTAAGCCACATTCAACGCCCCATGAAAGCGTAACCACTGCTTTTGCGCATCAGTTAAGCCTGAGGAGTCTGTGAATAAGGCTCCTCGCACCATGGCCTGATCAAATCGAGCCTCATTGAGCTGGGCTTTTTCCAAATTGGCTTGTCGCAAATCGGCACCGGCAAAATTGACGCGGCTGAGGTTGGCATACGCTAGCGTGGCCCCGTAGAGCGACGCCTGACGTAGATCGGCTCCGACCAGCACAGCATGCCACAGATCGGCCCAATCCATCTGAGCCGCTTGTAGCACGGCCCCTGTGAGGTCAGCCTCTGGCAACTCACAGCTGAGCAAATCAGCTTCTGAAAAGTTTGCCCCCATCAACAGCGCGCCAGGTAGTTGCGCTTGCGTTAACTCCGCCCCAGCAAAGGACACGCCAACCAGCGTCGCTTGCCGCCATGTCGAATTGCTCAAATGAGCTGCGGCCAAACTGGATTGGCTAAAGTTTGCCTCATTTAGATTTGCTGCGACCAAACTTGCACCGTCAAACCGACTTTGGGCAGCAGTCACATTGCGGAGGTTGGCTTTGTCAAAACAAGCCCGACGGGCGTTGACCTGTTCTAAATCAGCCCCAAACATTTCGGCAGATCGCGCGATCGCGCCCTCTAAGCGCCCTCTTTGAAGCTTGGCTTGGGTCAAAACAGCCTCCGAGAGTTGGGCCGATGTCAGCGTGCTGTCAGACAAATCAGCCAACACTAGGGTCGCTTGAGAAAAATTGGCCGCCTGACAGCAAGCCCCCTGCAGATTAGCCCGTCGTAAATACGCCCCAGAGAAATCGCCGCCGTCCAAACGTTTCTGACTCAGATCGAGGTGGCTGAGTTCGGCTTGGGACAGCGATTCTCCAGCTTGTAAGCTGGCCAAAACATGGGCAGCGGTCAATTGCGCCATATCAGACTCCACCGAGGACATCACCATAATAGGCAGATTACGTATCAAGGAATACAAAATTAAATCTGTAGTTATAGATACTTTTTATGGCAAAGTGCAGAATTCAAAATACCCTTCGGAAATGGCGGAACCCGACAGAGTTCAGAAATAAGACCCACGCTGAATTCGGAATTCGGAATTCGGAATGAAGACGCTCACTATGGGGTCATTCCAGAAACCATAACTGTCCTAACCTAATTGCGGCTCACCATAGCTCTCCTTAAGGGAGTCGCGCTTAAATAACATCCCACCTACCCTGCTACCCATCTACGCTGCCACAGTCTTATCCGGGTACTTTATTTTCAAGCCGATCCCTAATGCCAAGCCCCCCATTCATCGCGATCGCTGGTGTCTCAGATGCCCAACCCTTGCTTTAGGAGATTCCTGTCAATGAACATACCCATTCGGCGGTGCATTACGCTTCGCTAATGACACCCTACAAGCGGTAAATTCTTTCCTGTCAATCTCCTTAAGCCCGGCATGGAGCTTGGTTGGGATAGGGGCCAGCTAGTGCCTAGTCACGTTCACGCTTGCCAGTAAATCTAGCCCTGAGTTGACTCCCTCGCTCATGACGGCAAGTGCAATACAACACAGCGTTAGCAGCCCCTAGCTTGTAAGCTTGTAGCCACATTGACGACAACCGCCACGAGGAATGCCCATGTTTTTTAGCTGCTTTTTTCCCAATGAAGAGACCCGCAGTCAGTACCGCACTCATAAGCTCAGCATGCTAAAGGCGATGCGTGATTCTTTAGAAGCTCGGTTGGCGGCGTTGAATGCGGCCATTGAAACCATCGAACGTCAACAAAGCGCCGCTCAAGAGTAAGCCTAATTTCGTCTAAATAGGATACTGCAGGCTCTGTGTAGGGCTGAGGTTGCTAGCCGAGGCCGCTACCGCTACTGGAGGATGTCGCGAACGTCGGTCACTTGGCCAGCGATCGCGGCAGCGGCGACCATCGCCGGACTCATCAGTAAGGTCCGCCCAGAAGCGGAACCTTGGCGACCCTTGAAGTTGCGATTTGAGGATGAGGCGCTGAGTTGATTGCCCTGCAGTTTGTCAGGGTTCATCGCCAAACACATGGAGCAGCCCGCCTCGCGCCATTCAAACCCGGCCATTTCAAAAATGGTGTCAAGCCCTTCTGTTTCTGCCGCTTGCTTGACCCGTTCTGACCCTGGCACCACAAAGGCTTTGACAGACGGAGCCGCTTTTTTACCCTGCACGACTCTGGCAGCTTCGCGCAGGTCACTCAGACGACCATTGGTGCAACTGCCAATAAAGCAAACATCTACTGGGGTGCCTTGAATGGGTTTCCCCGGTTGCAAGTTCATATACTGATAGGCTTCTTTAGCAATTGCGCGATCGCCCTCGGGCAAATCTTCTACCGTCGGGATTTGCTCATTCACGCCGATGCCCTGACCAGGGGTAATGCCCCAAGTAACCGTTGGCGCAATGTCAGCCGCCGCAATTACGACCACATCGTCGTACTCCGCATTGGCTTCACTGCGCAGACTTTCCCACCAGGCGACAGCCTCATCCCACTGCTCATTCCTAGGGGCAAATTCACGCCCTTTCAAATAACCGTAAGTCACCGCATCAGGATTCACATAACCGCAGCGGGCGCCGCCCTCAATCGACATATTGCACAATGTCATGCGCTCTTCCATCGACATGGCTGCGATCGCGCTACCGGCATACTCATAGGCATAGCCGACGCCCCCTTTAACCCCTAATATGCGGATAATGTGCAGTGTCACATCTTTGGCATAGACGCCCGGTAATAGCTCACCATTCACCTCAATGCGGCGCACCTTGAGCTTAGAGAGTGCGAGCGTTTGCGACGCTAACACATCGCGCACTTGACTGGTGCCAATGCCAAAGGCGATCGCGCCAAAGGCTCCATGGGTAGACGTATGGCTATCACCACAGGCGATCGTCATGCCCGGTTGGGTCAGGCCCTGCTCGGGGGCAATCACGTGAACGATGCCTTGGTTGCCAGAGCCAATGTTGTAGAACGTGATGTTGTGCTCGCGGCAGTTTTGCTCCAGAGCCATAATCATTTCCTCTGCCAGCACATCGACAAAGGGGCGCGCTTGACTCTCAGTGGGGACAATGTGATCAACTGTCGCCACCGTCCGCTGTGGCAACATTACCGACAGCCCCCGCTCACGCAACATGGCAAATGCTTGAGGGCTTGTCACTTCATGAATCAGGTGCAGGCCGATAAACAGCTGAGTCTGACCAGAAGGTAACTTACCCACTGTGTGCAAGTCCCAAACCTTATCAAATAGCGTGCCACGACTCATAGCCTACCTACCCTGCCAAAGAGCTTTTCAGATGAATATACTAGCCCATTGACACTTGCTTAAATATTGATACTGACTTAAAGTTACGACTTTAGAACGTGTTGACAACCTCAGTATTTGCCCCTCAGCGATATTGTGTAAAAGGGCACTGATGAGACGAGAGATACCGCAAGAACAGTGCTGAGTCCTGATGTCGGGACGCCCTCGCCAAGACAATCACCGACATCAGGAAGGCTTGTACCACTTGTCGAGCCCCACCGGAAAACCCAAGCCCCATCGCCACTTCATTAAGCGGGAGCTTCGCACAGACGATTTGGAATAATTGGGCTGTAGCGGCGATAATCGGCCAGATACTGTTCTAAAGCGACAAACTGCACCAAATCTAAGCTGTAGTAAGTCCATCGACCTTGAGGCCGAGCCTTAACCAAACCAGCATCTTTGAGCACGCGCAAATGAAAAGATAATTTAGACTGGCTGACTTCTAATTCCTCACAGAGATCACATACGCACATCTCTTGGCGCCGGAGCCGCTCGATCACATCAATTCTTAAAGGATCAGACAGAGCGTGAAAGCCTGCCAGGCAGATTTCTGTACTAGCTTCTACAGTTTTAACAATGTTCATGGTGATGTATCGCATTGTAGTTTTATGTTAGCGAATTCAATTCCAGCTTGGAGGATGCCGATCGCGGTTACGGATGCGGTCACGGCTCGCAAGATAGAACGCCCAAGCGAAACCGGCTGATAACCGTAATTCAGGGCTTGGGTGACTTCGGCCTCAGTCCAACCACCCTCAGGACCAATGGCCACCTCTACCGCAGTGAGCGGGTAGGAAAGCCCTATCGATAGCAAAGAGGGAATAGACTGTCGGGCAACGCAAATTAATCGAAAATCCTGTGACTCTCGGCCCAGCCAACTGGACCATGCAAGGGGCTCCTGGATGCAAGGGACGGTCAGGCGCTCGCATTGTTCCCCAGCTTCGGTCGCGATCCGTCGCCACCGCTTGAGTTTATTGACACTCGGACGCGGTAGGGTGCGATCGCTCAAAATTGGGACAATGACGTCAACGCCCAACTCGGTGACTTGCCGCACCACTTCATCAAAGCCCTGCTTGGGGATGCAGGCTGCCAATGTAATCTTAGGCTGCGATGGAGTTGCGATCAGCTCATTTTGAGCCAAATTTTTGAGGGTTGCTTGAGCCCCATCGGCAGGCAAAACCGCTTCCCACAAATGGCCCTGACCATCAAGCGCCCAAAAGCGATCGCCCGACTTGAGCCGCAGCACCCGCCGGAGATAATGTTGCTGCTCTGCCGTTAAGGTGAGCTGATCTGCAGTAATCTGTGCGGGCTCAACGATGACTCTTGGCAACAGGGCACCTCCTCAACCGATAGCAACGTGCAGAAATCAGAGTCCCCGCCGGGAATGGCAGAGCCCTACAGAGTTCAGCGTTGAAATCCTGTTTAAATAAGGGTCTTAGCTATCTTAAATGGCTGGCACTCAAGCAGCTTGCGGTATGAGTCACCCCATCTCCAAATCAGCTCAAATCCCGAGCCTTGGTCCTGCATCCGCAGCACTCAAAACCGAGTCAAAAAAGCATGGCCCTCACCCGCCAACAGTAATCTGAGCGGCCTGACATCCCTGTGGCAAGCCTCGTGAATAATGCCGGTTAGCCATCGAGGCAGGGTCATGCGAACGCTGCGATGGGGTGCTCACACTCAATACCGCTAACCCGCTACGAACAGTCAATTAAGCTGGTTTGGAGTTACCAGGAGTTACGCATTGACAGCGGAATGAATGTATGGGTTGAAAATCAAAGGTGTTGCATGACCTATTCCATTGCGTATTCTGACCAAACCGTCCACAGCGCGTTGCACGCTCGACCTCTACGTTCGCTATCTGCTCGCTC
>JBCDAJ010000076.1:0-31267 GCA_039185935.1 Cyanobacteria bacterium P01_F01_bin.56
ACGGGACTGAAACTGGCTATCGTATCGGCCAGCCCTCTATATTGTTTAGGTCACAAACTCCAAATCCCGGCCAACGGGACTGAAACTCCTCTGGCTCTCCACTGTCGGGCGCTGGCTGACCCGTCACAAACTCCAAATCCCGGCCAACGGGACTGAAACTTACAAGCGTTTCAACGTTTTGTACATAGCCTTATTAGTCACAAACTCCAAATCCCGGCCAACGGGACTGAAACAGGCGAGTATAGGTTTTCTTCTGGTTAGCACTGCCCTTGTCACAAACTCCAAATCCCGGCCAACGGGACTGAAACTGAGACCCATTTGCTCTACCGCCTGTTGCAATTCTGTCACAAACTCCAAATCCCGGCCAACGGGACTGAAACTCAACACAAAAAGGGTCGCTGGCAGCTACGAAAAGGCAGTCACAAACTCCAAATCCCGGCCAACGGGACTGAAACCCTTTGAACGAATCAAACAGCGCCGTTGGGCGGCAGTCACAAACACCAAATCCCGGCCAACGGGACTGAAACTTCGACTCGATACACCACGCGATACGTACCTGCATGTCACAAACTCCAAATCCCGGCCAACGGGACTGAAACCTCAAAAAGAGCATCAGCGAGATTAGGAGTAGGGTCACAAACTCCAAATCCCGGCCAACGGGACTGAAACCCAGGTATTGCCAACTGGCATTGTTCCCTACTCTGGTCACAAACTCCAAATCCCGGCCAACGGGACTGAAACATTAACTGATCCAAGTAAACAACTTGATGTGCAGGTCACAAACTCCAAATCCCGGCCAACGGGACTGAAACATTGGGATGCAGGGGACGTGATCGGCACGACCGGGTCACAAACTCCAAATCCCGGCCAACGGGACTGAAAGCAGCGCAATGGCGAGGAATTGAAGATTTGCCTCTGTGTCGCAAACCTCAAATCCCGGTCAACGGGATTGACAGACAACTAGACTTGATATCTTGTGTAACCTTTCTGCAGTTCTTGGGCGATTTGTTGAGCCAGCCAACTTGGTTGCAGGACTTGCACATTAGAACCGTATTGCAGAATTCGTTGACGAAACCAGAATAAGTAATCTTCCTTAGTGGCGATCTCCACAAAAGCCCCGTCTGGGTCTCGATTCAGCTCACGCTCACGCTCACGGCGAGGTTGGTAGGTACCGAGCGGTCCACTCATGCGATAGTGAATCTCTAGGGTTGGGAAGTTGAAAAGGCTCCACGGAATTTCTGAGGCGGCTCGCACACTAAGGATGCGATCGACCCTGAATGCCAAGTTTTGCTCGATGTTGGGGCGCTTTTCGATGAAGCGGGGAGAAAAGTCTGGGATAAAGGCAAGCAGGTAAAGGACGCCGTTGTGCAGGCGGAGTTCGGACCTGCCGCAGTCCCAGTTTTGCTCGTTTCCCCGACTGCTGCGATATCGAATGGTGTAGCGCCGTCGTTGGCAGAAGCGCGCTTGCAACTTTTGAACCGTTTCTTCTAGCTTGTCTTCGCTGTAGTCAACAGGCGGACTGAAGTTGACTTTGACACCCGTGGGTAAATCTGCCTCGGATAGTTTTCCGATGCGGATGATTTGGCTGGCCTGGGCGGAGAATCCCATATCGGAAAGGAAATATGCCGCCAGGGCTAAGGCCTCTCGCTGTTCTGGAGAAAGGATGACGGGAAAATTAGATTCAATGAGCTCGTAGGGGCGGTTAGGAGCGCTGTGAATCTCGAAGCCGCAGTCACGAAGTTTGCGGATGGTGCGGGTTAGCTTTTGCAAGATATCTGCTGTAGATTTCCCGTGTTGATCGAGGAAATCGGACATGAGAAGCGACAACTCTTCACGTTTACGGGGTTTCTCCGCCAATAACCTGAGAATATCCAGGGCAAAAGCTTCCTGACTATATCCACGTTGCTCATCAGATGGCATGCTCACTAACTTCAGGGGCTCAACCTCTATATATTGGGACAACTTTGGGATTTATCGCTCAGAGACAGCCTCTAAATGCTCGTGACGTTAAGTCAGAATTAGAGTTAACTTTAGAGGCTAGCAACAGAAAGCTATTTCAATAGATTCATGGTCAAATTTTTGACTCGACTTCAGCGGTGGCGCAACGGCTGGTTATCGACGGCAGCCACGGCATCATCCCCGCGCCCAGTTCTGAGTGACCTGGATTACGAAAATGCACTGATAGCATTGCTGGATGCTGCTGAGCAAGGCAAAAGTTGGGGTGCTTTGCAAGGGGTGCTGATTTTGCATAATCTGTCGCCTCTGTTGCTAGCCCAATGGCTGAGGGAAAAACGCTCTTCCTTGCTAGAACAGCCAGAACAAAATCAGGATTTTGCTCGCCGCTTACTGACACTGGCACAGGTGGCTAGCGGCGAATTGGCAACAATAGCCGGTGCTATCGGCAGTCAAATTCAAAGTAATGAGATTTCGTCTTTCGCTTCAGCAGAAAGTTATTCCTCATCTGCCATCTCTCCAGATGTTGTAGGCAAGAAGGAGGAAGGAGTAGGAGAAAATGGCATAACCGTAGATGAGGTGTGGCAAATAGCAATCACACAGCATGAAGCAGGCAACTATGAGGCGGCAATTGCCTATTACGGGAAGGTCATCAAGATGCAGCCGGATTTGTATCAAGCCTGGTTTAATCAGGGCAATGCGCTAAGTGCACTAGAACGATATGAGGCAGCCCTAGCCAGCTTTAAGCAAACACTCAAACTTAATCCAAACTTTTACCAAGCTTGGAGCAACCAAGGTAATGTGCTGGCGGTTCTGGGGCACCACAGGGAGGCACTGACTAGTTTAGAGCAGGCTCTCAAGCACAATTCGAGCGACGCCCTAATCTGGGATAATCGAGGACTTGAACTATCTATTCTGGGACATCAAAAGGATGCCCTTGCCAGCTTTGAGCAAGCCTTAATACTTAAGCCGGACTTCCATAAAGCCTGGTTCAACTGGGGCAATACGGTAGGTGGCCTAGGTCGTCATGAGGAAGCACTTGCTAGCTATGAGCAGACCCTCAAACTTAATCTGGACGACAATCTGGCCTGGTATAGCCGGGGTCTTGCTTTAAGCAAGTTGAGCCGAAACAAGGAAGCACTCGTTAGCTATGAGCAAGCCCTAAAACTTAATCCGGACGACAATCCAACTTGGATAAACCGGGGCGCTTTGCTGATTGAGTTGGGATACTATGAAGAGGCAATTGCCAGCTTCGAGCAAGCCCTAAAACTTAATCCGATTGACTCACAAGCCTGGGAAAATCGGGGTAGTATGTTAACCAACCTTGGCCTCCATGAGGAGGGAATTGCTAGCTTCGAGCAAGCTCTCAAGCTGCAGCCAGATAATTTTCATATCTGGGACAATCGGGGTAGGGCCGCCTCAAATTCAAACCATTACAGCCCTTTTTTTCAGCAGCAGTTTGCTCAGTACTTTAGCCGTTCCTGTGCTCAAATTTCGCAACTCATCCACTTTAGCCCACCTAGTGCTGCTGAAGCTCAAGCCTCACTCCAAGCTTCTTGGCGAGCTTCGCAGCAACTACTGCTAGAAACTTTTCGTTCTCAGGAAGTGCCTGATGCCCTGTTAGAGGTAATACAGCATCCCTTGCCACCAGGACTGGCTGAGTTGCTGCAGCAACCCTCGCCACCTGCTCTGTTGGAGCTACTGCGCCAGCCCCCCTCGAATGCCGTACTCGACCGGATTCATCAAGATTCTTTACACCAGCCTTCGCTAATCAACCTCCAACTGCGGCAGCGAGGTTACCTGGGAGAACTCGCCAGCTATCAGGCAGAGCTAGGTAAAGCCATCAAAAGAGAAACCCATCCCAAAGGGTGGGGAATTTTACATCGCCGGATTGGCCAAGCCCATGCTCATCAAGCCAGACGGACAGCAAACCCAACTAGCTTATGGCGGCAAGCAGAGCAGAGCTTTAAGACCGCTTTACAAGTACTGCAACCGCCACAGTTTGAGGAATTACATCTGGAGGTGATACAAGATCTGGTGCAAGTGCTCATTGACCTAGAGGAAACAGCGGAAGCTACCGAGTTACAGCGTCGAAGCACAGATTTTCTCCAGCGGTTACTAAACGATCCACAGCGGTCAGCGAGGCAAAGGCAACAGCTAGCGCTGAAGTTTGCGGGGTTTGAGCAGTTGACGGTGACTCTGGCGCTACACCAGGGCGATATCACTAGGGCTTTGTCGCTGGCAGAAACTAGCAAAAACACCTGCCTGCGCTGGCTGTTGGGAACTGACGAGGTTCCCACGGTTCATTACGACGATATGCAAAGCCTATGCAATACAGCAACAACAGTGCTGGTTTATTGGCACTTGAGTCCGATCTCCTTAACCACGTTTTTGCTCTTACCCAATAGCCAAGCACCGATTGTGATTGTTCCTCCCGTCGAATTACCTGCTGGCTATGAAAGTGCTCCAGAGATTACAGATCAAGCAGATGAACGCTCTGCCAGCTTGCGGCAGTTGTTAGCTTGGGAAGCCTGGTTGAAGGCATGGAATCAGGACTATGCAGACTACAGCAGTCCCAAGGATAAAAAAGGCGGGAATTCATCTCCTGCCTGGAAGAAAGCTCATCCTTGGCGAACTAACATGGCGCAACGGCTAACCGATCTAAAAGTCATTTTGAACGGTTCAGCAATCGAACAGATTTTGGCAGAACAGGGAATAGAGCGAATTGTCCTAATTCCCCACCAGGACTTGCATCGGTTCCCATTCCATTATCTGTTTGATGCCTATAGCTGTTCCTATTTTCCCAGTGCCCACTTGGCATTAGCGCGCTATCGGCAGCGAGCGCCTGACATTCCACTTCAATCGCTGCTACTGGTGGAAAATCCCAAAAGCACTTTCCAATCTGGCAAGACTCAAAAACCGCTGAAACCGTTGCCGTTTGCGGAAACTGAATCGGCGCTGATTCAACAATGGGTTAGTTCTGCCGCTTCTGACCCTCAGCCTACAGTGACAGTCGTTGCCAGTCAGGATGCAACCCTTGCCACGGTGGCGACTGCCTTAGAACAGCCCCATCAAATTCTTCATTTCACAGGGCATGGGGCTTACGATCGCCTCAATCCTTCCCAATCCTGTTTGTTTCTAGCGGGGAGCGATCGCCTCACTCTGTCAGAGATTGTGCAATTAGATTTGAGTGCTTATCACCTGGTCTGCTTAGCTGCTTGTGAGACGGCGGTGACGGGCGACCAGACCATTACCGATGAGTATGTAGGGTTAATGAGTGCCTTCTTGAAGGCAGGTGTAAGGCATGTATTGAGTACCCTCTGGCGAGTAGAATCCGTAACCAGCATGATGATGATGGTGCAGTTCTATCGGGAATTGCACCATCAGCCCCCCGTCATTGCGCTCAGAGCGGCGCAAACCTTTTTACGGCATGGCACCCGTGAGCAGTTTGTGGACTGGTTAGCTGACGCGATCGCGCTCCTCTCAACAAATCCAGCAAATCGCTCCTTCTGCATTTTGCTGACAGCTGAGCGCGATCGCCTCCAGAGTCTTGAGGAGGAATATCCTTATGCTCATCCTTACTACTGGGCAGCGTTCCATATTGCTGGAGCTGTTTGACTTCCAGCTGTGATTCCGGCGGTTAATTTCTGCCGCTCTTGCCCAAAAATAGCCAGGTTACTAATGCGCCTGCCAACCCGATAGCCACACTCAAGGCAAAAGCCAGTAGAAAACTAAGCCACAGACTAAGAGCCGGAGTGGGTTGATTTGCAGGAACGGGACGCCAGACTTGAACGATTTTTTCAGATTGGCTGCCAAAGGTTGAAGCAGCTAAAGATGCGGTGCTGATGCCGACACTGGCGATCGCTACCGTGCGATTAAAGGCGCGATCGTTTTTGGTCTTCTCGATATCAGTGATGCCTTGAATCGTTTTGATGAAATTCTCCAAGGGTTTTAAGCCTGCACTGAAGGCTTCATCATCGGTCTTGATTTGAGCCAGACAGTGATCAACCGCAAATTCACCAAAGCGCCGCAAAAAATCAAGCTGGCTGGCTGGGTCAAGTTTTTTGAGTTCTTCAACGCAAGCGTTGTAGTTGGTTGTATTGACGGCAATCGTGGTCGCCTCTTCCTTGAGATAACCCAGGCTCGTCTCGTAGTAATGGGAAATAGTCAAAGCGTCTGCTAAATCAACTTGTAACTGCTTGAGATTAAGCTGAGAAGCCGTAATCTGTCGAGTGAGAGATTTGCCAAGTTTCTCGATTGTCTGAGACGAGTTTCTTAACTGAATTTTCAGTTGACGGCTCTGTTCATAAAACCAGAGGACTTTATTGCGATGGTGAAACAGCTGAATCAGGTTTTTGTACAGTTGCTCGATCGCTTTTTGAATCTCTTCTTTTGATTGATGTGGGGGAAACAGGCAGATTAATCCATGAATGGTTCGATTAACTCCATCGGGAATATCATCCAGTTGCTCTATTTCAAATAACGTTGCGTCTTTGAAGACTCCTTTACCTTTGTAATCTCGCTGCCAGTTCAGATTTCCCACAATCTGAACAGCTCGATAACAGTCCTGAGCAATCACATCTACATCTTGATTTGCGTCTGTTAGTTGACCCCAGATTAGCCAGTTTTCGCCTAAGTCTCCTGGAATTTGATGCGTGTATTCCAGAACGGTTTTCTTAGCTTGCTGGAGCTTCTCCGGCAACGGCAACTGCTCCCAACTTGAATCATTCAGTCTTCCAGAATAGTCAATCTGAAGGGCATAGGTATCTCCCAACTTGACGGGGTAGTAATAGCCATTAATGTCATCAGTTAGTTGCTGGTAGCGCTGCGTGCCCTGTGCCTCCAATAGCTCGATGTAATTAGAAAAAGTGTTTTCTGCAACTTGCAGAGCGGCTAATTTGTTGTCGCTGATCTCACCATAGATACGCTTCCAGAACCGACGCCGACCTTCAGTGATGGTGCTTGGACTACCACCCAGACGATCTTGTAAATCGTAAAGAAATAAATCGACTGTAGGATAAAGAAGCTGATTCATGTAGGAAAAGGCTGACGTTAGCGAAATTCTTGCTGCGCCGTGTTGCTAGGCTGGGGAGATTTCAGTATTTTAGGTGCTTGATCCAGTTTTTGTTCAATCGTCGCTAACACACATTGCATTTCTTCCAAGTGGGTTTGAATAGGTCTAGCAATATTATCGGATTTCACAGATTTGACCGAATTATCCGGCTTGGCAGGTAGAAAATCTAGCCCCAGTCCTCGCTCTGCAGCGCGAGCGGTCAGCCAGTCATAGGCAGTGTTATAGGGAAGTTCTAGTGCAGGAACGGCAGTAGCCAGGTCATGCAGCTCAACGACACGAGTGTCGAGAGAGGCCGCAATCGCCTGAATCTGCTGTAAGACCGATTCTGATAACGCTTCAGTTTGTTGCATCAGAGCGTAGAGAAATGCTTTTAGAATTTGCGCTTCTGCATCTTTCATAATCCGATTGTTAGAGTCCAGAGAGAGTGAATGCGGCCCAGAAGTATGGGTGACTGTAGGGTTGCTCGGTCGTCATCATTCTAATTAACTTACGCTCACTTTCCAGAATTAAGCTGAGCGATCGCGGCAATTTGGGAATAGCCCAGTCCAACCACTGAATCAGGTCGGCTCGGGTAGCCGTTCGCAAAAAGGTTCGAGCCTTTTCGAGTGCCGTAGACAGAGATTGCCCCTGCTGCAATTCTCGATAAAACTGCACCATCAAAATGGCGGTGGCTGCCGATTCAACTTTCCAGAGGGTACTAATCACACCTCCCACCTGAGCCTTCAGGAAGGCACTCACTAAGCCGACATACTCAGCGGTAATGGTCTGGTTGCCAGTGATTGCTGTCTCGCATGAGGCTAAACAAACCAGGCGATAGGGGCTTAGGTCTAGGGAGACAATATCTTGCAGGGTTAGGCGATCTGGTCCACTGAGAAACAAACAGGACTGAGATGGATCCTCGCTGTTGTAAGCACCATGTCCATTAAAGTGCAAAACTTGGTAAGGCTGAGACAGATGGGCTTTGAGTTGGGTACAGGTTGCAGTATGTGCCTCACCCATTCCCTCCGACAGGAGAATAGACTCTCCACCAGCGTCGATAAACACACGGTGAACCAAAGCGGCTTCCACTTCTGCAAAGGGCAAATCCACCAGCTTTTTTAGCTTGCTAGAAGTGCCGTCGTCTTCAGAGATAGGGCGATGCTTGGGATTTTCGGCCAGTAGTAAGCTTTGAAAGGGCGATCGCTCCAGCGACTTTTGCTGGAGCATCAACCCGAAATAAGCACTGGGTAGATAAGTGCAAGTGTGGTCGGGAAAGAGCGAATGCAAAGACAGACGATGAAGATCACGGTGGGGAATCAGGATAAGTTGAGAAAGATTTTCCAGATGCAGGTTGACTTGATCAATATTCAGCAAGTCACTCAGTTCTGAAAGCCTTGTGGGCAAATTTTGCCGCCAGGTTTCGTCACGGTTGAGGTTGAGTTCTTTATTGCCAGCGTAGCGATCGTAGGTCTGGTTCCAATTCTGAAGCCAACTTTGGAGTTGGTTAACTTGTCGGACACCAGCTTGGCTATCGTTGGTAGCAAGGCTAATGACAATGGGTTGGGGGATATCTTCACGCAGGATGAAGGTTGTGATAGCGTCGGGACTATAGTGCCAGTAAACAATAGCAGTATCAGAACGAAGGAGCTGCCGTATGCCCTCATAGCTGACGGTGGGAATATCATCTGGGTTTTGCCACCGTAGCAACCAGGTCATCAGCCAGTTCTTATCCTTTTCGGCGGTTTCTAAGGCAGTGACGAGTTTCCCCTGTTGGACAAAGAGATCGACCGTAGCTTGCTCGAAGCTGGCAAATTGTAATCCCAACCGTTGTTTTTGGGGATCGGAGACTGTTGTCTGCAATAGTCCGCGTAAGAGAGCTGCTCCCTCACGCTGTAATCTTGCCAACATCTCATCATTGCTTAGCAGATCGTTCTTAAGGGCGCGGTAGGTGCGAATCAAGAGGGCGAGAACTTCTAGACGAGCTTGGGGAAAGACGGTTGCGGTGAAGATATTTAAGGCGCTTTCATAGCAGTCAATGGCTTTGTTCCAAAAGTCAAAGGGATTTTCTTGACGATTACCCCAGAGCCGATGGGCTTCGCCCAACCACTGATACAATCTACCTCTGACTGCATTGCCTTCTGGGGCGTGCTTAAAGCCCTCCTGCATGCAAGCCAGGCAACCTTTATAACCACGCAAGCTTAGGTTGGGATTTTGAGAGAGTAGGCCTGGGGACATTGACGTTGGATGGTTTGATCCCTCACTTCCAGAGGACGAAGAAGAGTAAAAGGCAGCAAAGCCTCGACTAATCCAAATATCGGGAAAGTTAGGCTTGATGTTTAAGGCTTGGTCGTAGTCAGAAATTGCCTCTTCGTAGCGTCCTAAATTAGCCATGGCTGTACCGCGACCATGTCTAATAACAGGATCGTTGGGTTTAAGTTTTAGGGCTTGGTCATAGCTAGCGATAGCGTCTTCGTAGCGCCCTGAGTCTGCTAGTGCATTGCCGCGAATATACCAGCTTTCAAACGATTGGGGTTTATATTGCAGTGCTTGGTCATAGGAGACGATTGCCTCTGTATAGTGTCTCGAATTATCCAATAACGAAAGTTTTACGCCAAACTCGGAACCTGCTTTGGCTACTGTTTCTTCGTAGCGTCCCAAACTGTAGATTGCAACACCACGATCTAGCCAAGTTTGGGGAGCATGAGGATTAAGTTGTAATGCTCGATCATGACTGGCAATAGCATCCTCATAACGCTCCAAACCTCTCAGGGCAAAACCTTTAACATGCCATCCATGAGCTAGTTCAGGTTGAAGTGCTATTGCTTTTTCAGCAGATTCTAGAGCTTCCTTAAACCGTCCCAAGTTGTTTAATGCGGCTCCTCGATTACTCCAAGCCTCCGGAAAATCCGCGTTGAGATGTAACGCTTGGTCATATTTTTCAGTTGCCTCTTCGTAGCGGGCCACATTACCTAAGGCAAGTCCACAGTTATGCAGAAATTCTGGCTCATCACCCGTATGCTGAAACAACTGCTCAAAATTGGTGATTGCATCTTCATATTGTCCCAATTTGCTTAGAGCCATACCGCGATTTTGCCAAGCTCGGGTATCATCTGGTTTATAGTCCAGCACCCTATCAAAGTTGCTGATCGCATCTTCATAACGTTCTAGCTCAATCAGAATGGTTCCACGCTTGTTCCAAGCATTGAGAAAATCCGGTTTGTGGTGTAGTGCTCGGTCATATTTAGCAAGTGCTTCTTCATAGCATCCCAAATTGGTCAGAGCCAGCCCGCAGTTGTGCAGAGCGTTTGGTTCATCGTCCTTAAGGTGAAAGGCTTGCTCATAATAGGAAACCGCCTCTTCATAGCGCTTTAATTCAAGCAGTGCGAGTCCACAATTTCTCCAGGGAAATACATTTTCGGGTTGATATTGCAACGATCGCTCACAATCTGCTAGTCCTTCCTCATAGCGCTGCAAACGAATCAGAGCGAAACCTCGATTATTCCAGGCAAAAGCATCGTCAGGCTTATATTGCAGCGCCTGATCGCAAGCTGCGATTGCTTCCTCATAACGTCCCAAACCGGCCAGCGCAGCACCCCGAACTGTCCAGGCTTGGGCAAAATTAGGTCTGTACTGGATTGCACGATCTAAGCTAACCAATGCCTCTTCATAGCGTTCTAATTGAGCCAGTGCTGCACCGTACTCTCCCCAGACTTTAGGGTCATCTGGTTGATGCTGTACTGCTTGATCAAAACTAGCGTTAGCCTCTTCATCGCGACCCAATTGACTTAGGGCAAAACCGTGATTAATCCATGCTTGGGCATAGTCCGGTTGCAGCTCTAGTGCCTGCTCATAGTTGGGTAGCGCCTCTTCATATCTTTCCAGCTGAGATAGCGCAAATCCCTTATTGTTCCAGGCTAGAATGAGGTCAGGTTGATACTGTAACGCCTGATCGCAAGCTGAGATCGCTTCCTCATAGCGTTCCAAACGCGCCAAAACAAACCCTCGATTTGACCATGCTGAGGCATAGTCCGACCGATAGTGTAGTGCCTGGTCAAAGCTATCTAATGCTTCTTCGTAACGCCCCAACTCTCCTAATGCTGCTCCACGACTATCCCAAGCTTGGGCATTGTCGGGCTGATACTGCAATGCCTGATCAAAGCTCGCGATCGCCGCATCCCATTCTTCCAGGTCAAGTTGTGTGATCCCCAGATTAGTCAGCGTTTGATGATCTTCAGGTCTGTACCGTAGCGCCTGGTTATAGCTGAAAATAGCTTCCTCATGCCGTTTCAACCGATTTAATGCGATGCCGCGACCACTCCAGCTTCGAGCATCGTCTGGTTTATGATGCAAGGCTTGGTCATAACTAGCGACCGCCTCTTCGTAACGCCCCAAGTCTGAAAGCGCCCTAGCCCGACCATAAAAGGCTTCAGGATCTTCAGGGTTATGCTGCAAGGCCTGCTCAAAACTCTCAATTGCTTCTTCAGCCTTGCCCAAATTGATGAGTGAAAAACCCCGGAAAGACCAGATATTTGGAAAGTTGGAATTGAGTTGCAAGGTTCGATCAAAGCTCGCAACGGCTTCCTCATGGCGTGCTAAAGACATTAAGGCAACACCACGCACACATAAGGCTCCAGCATCGTTTGGTTTATGCTGCAATGCGCGATCAAAATCTGCAATTGCCTCTTCATAGCGCTTCAAGAGGCTCAATCCGGCACCTCGACGGAGCAAAATCTCAGGATCATCGGGTTTATACTGCAACGCCCGATCAAGACTAGCGATGTTATCTTCGTAACGTTGCAATTTGCTGAGTGGCGAAGCCCGATCGCGCCAAGCTAAAGGATCGTCAGGCCTGATTTGCAAGGCCCGGTCATAACTCGCGATCGCTTCTTCCTGTCGGCCTAATGTCGCAAGTGCAGCACCACGGTGGCTCCAAGTTTGAGCATCCTCAGAATTATGCTGTAGCGCTTGGTCATAGCTGGCAACTGCTGCTTCAAGACGTCCCAAGCTGTTCAGGGCTGAGCCACGGTAATACCAAGTCTCGGAATCATCTGGTCTAAGTTCCAGCACCCGATCGTAACTCGCGACAGCTTCTTCATAGCGCGCCAAATTCATTAAAGCAGAACTACGATCTTTCCAAGTGGAAGAGGCATCTGGTTTGTACCGTAGAGCTTGGTCGTAGCTGGCGATCGCCTCCTCGTAGCGCTTCAAGCGGCTTAGAGCGAAACCCTTATGATTCCAAGCATAAAAGTCATCTGGCTCATGCTGTAAGGCTGTATCAAAACTGTTAATGGCCTCTTCGTAGCGTCCTAGATTTTCTTGGGCGAAGCCTAGATATAGCCAGATTTTTGGGGTATCCGATTGGAGTTGTAATGCCTGATCGTAGCTAGCAATCGCTTCTTCATAACGACGAAAGTAATAGAGTACGCTAGCCCGACTTACCAAAGCTGCATAGTAATCTGGCTTTAGTCGAAGGGCGGTATCAAAGGCAGCGATCGCTTCTTCTTGTCGATTAAGGGTAGCTAGAGCATTGCCCTGGTTATTCCAGGCTTCAGGGAAATCAGGATTGAGGGCGATCGCCCGCTCCAAGCAGTCCACAGCATTCTGATAAGCCTCTATGTCTTTGGTGCGAAGCCCCTCTGCACTCCACAGCCTGCCGATCTGCTGCCAAATCTCTGCTGGTCGGATGTCGGAGGAACTGTTTTCCAGAATTTCTTGTAACTGAGCAATCTTGGTACGCCTTTCTGGGGAGGTGAGACTGCAGTAGGTATCCCAACTCTGGTCTCCTAAAATACTTTCCCAATTAGAATCCGTATTCATGGCTTCCCCAGCATTTCGTTCGTCACGCACCTCTCAATATAAGAAAAGAAAGCAAAAGCAGTAGTGACCTTGCTGACATCACAAGTTCCGAATACAAGAACTCAAGAACAAACGCAAGAGAAAGCATCAAAATCTGACAACTTCTTCTGTAAAAGGGGTATTAGACTGGCGGCAACTTCACCCAAAAGTGCCGTGAAAGTTCTTCTTAAGTCGCTTTATTCTCAACTAAATCCTGGGATTGCCAACTGTCCACTGGGATGTGATCACTCCTGTCAGGTGCATGAACAAGCACCTGCGCTTGTTCTGCCACTTGGCTATACCTGCCCACTTTCGGTTCACCAGGCTCAAACCTGTGCCGAAGCTTTGCAGGGTGAAGTAGACGTCATCTTCAACAAAGCAGCTACCGGCGATGGCAAGTCCTTAGCTGCTTATCTGCCTGGGTTTATTAATCGTTCTTTCAGAATAATGGGCCTATATCCGACTATCGAGTTGGTTGAAGACCAGACTCGCAGCCAGCGAGAGTGGCACGATCGCTTCGGGTTAGATGCAGATAGTCGCATCGATCGCCTTTTCGGTGAAGAACTCAGTCGGCGAGTCCAGGCGGCAGAGAAAAGTTCTAAGTTCTTGGAACTCCTGCTGGCGATTGAGCAAACGCCGATTTTACTGACCAATCCCGATATTTTGCACCTGATCACGCACTTTCAATACCGCGACTCCGCTTATGGAAATGACCGCTTACCGTTGGCTTTGGCAGAATTTCCCGATCTGTGGGTGTTTGATGAATTCCACATTTTTGGCCCTCACCAGGAGGCTGCCGTACTCAACAGCATGACGCTCATCCGCCGCACTCAGGCGGACCAACGTCCCCGACAGTTTCTGTTTACCTCAGCCACCCCCAAGCCGGACTTTATTCATCATCTGCAGCAGTCTGGGTTGAAAACGGTCGAGATCGAGGGGAGCTATGCCAGTGAAGCTAGACCGGGATATCGCCAGGTTTTACAGCCAGTCGAACTTCAGTTTGTTGAGCTGAAGAACACCGATGCTCTTAATTGGCTGACTGAGCATGCCGATGACCTCAAGACTATTTTGGCATCTGAGAATCCTGGTCGAGGGCTCATCATTCTGAACTCGGTCGCCCAAGCTGGACGGGTGGCTAGACTGCTGCAACGTCTGTTGCCAGAGGTGTTGGTGCGGGAAATCAGCGGTCGGATTGATCGTCAGGAGCGATCGCGAACCCAAGCAGCCCTGAGAGAATCGCCGCAACCTGTTCTTGTCGTCGCCACCTCAGCAGTAGATGTCGGAGTAGATTTCAGAATTCACCTGCTGATATTTGAGAGCAGTGATTCCGCCACGGTGATTCAGCGGTTGGGACGATTGGGACGGCATTCTGGCTTCAATCAGTACCGAGCTTTTGTTCTGTTGTCGGGCCGCGCACCTTGGGTACTGCCGCGCTTACGCGAGCACTTGCAATCAGAACAAACGATTGAGCGCAGTAACTTGCAGGCGGCGATCGCCGACGCCTTTGATGCTCCGAAAGAGTTTCAGGAATATCGCAACCGCTGGGGAGCCACTCAAGCTCAGGGCATGCTCTGGAAGCTGGGGGAAGGCAACGCCAAAGTCATGCAGCCCGTGCGAGATCGCATGACTGCCGATTTGCAGAAAGTCTACGGACCAAAGCTCAAATCTAATCTGGGAGCGTGGCTGGCCCTAGGCAATACCCCTGTCGGGAAAGAAACTCAGCAGGAGCTTTTACGATTCCGAGGGGGATCGACCTTACAAGCAGCCGTGTGGGATGGGAATCGGTTCTATAACTACGACTTGCTGCGACTGCTGCCCTATGCCCTGGTCGAAGCGACCGACCGAGACACCTTTTTAGCGGCTGCCACCCAAGCAGGTCTAGGAGAGGAAGCCTTCCCAGAAAAATATATCCAGGTTTATTTGCGAGTGCAGGAGTGGGTCGACGAGCGCTTTGACATCAGCTTGCACTGCAACTGGGATACCGGCGACCTGACCTGCTGCGACTTAACGCTGCTCAGCAGACTGAGCCTCATCGGCCATCCTCAAGCTGAGATCGCCAGGTGCCTGTATGCCAAGAAGCTACTCGCCTTTCAGGTGCCGTTAGGCATTCGTCAAAGTCATTGGGAAGTGAGTTGCCACCTCAAACTCAGTCCGGTTTTCGGTCTATATCAGCTCACAGACGGCTCTAACAAGCAAGGGTATGCCTGTGCTTTTAACCAGGATGCGCTGCTGCTGGAAGCTTTGAAACACCGACTGACAAAATTTTGCCGCTTACAGCCACAATCACTGATTTTCTAGGGGTTTTATTATGACGACACTGCTTCAATCCCTACTCTTAAGAACGCTACCATCCAGCTCGGATGATCCGGAAACGGATTCCATTCTCAGAGCCTATATCGAAACAGTCTTGCCAGCGATGGAGCAAGAATTTGGGATGCTCCCAGCGTTGGGGGGTTCTGAAGCAGCTCATTTTCATCTACTGAGCCAGCGCAGCGATAAATATGCAGCACAGAATGCAAAACGCTACGCGAGTCGCTCTGATCAGAGTTTGCTCGTTCACGTTCTCAATGCTCTGCTGACTGCCTGGAATCTGCTCCCGTACCTGAGTTCAACTCTAGCTCTGTCGGAGGACGAAAAACGACTGCTGTGCTTGGGTTTGACGCTACATGACTACAACAAGTGGTGTAACGGTGAAGAGCAAGATGCCCCAAAAGCCTCAGAGGTTACTGAAATCGTAGAACTCTGTCAGTCATTAGGCGAAAAACTCAATTTCGTTGAATTCTGGCCCAACTGGCAAAGCTATCTGACTGAGATCGCCTATCTTGCTCAGAACACTCAGGGCAAAGTTGGCACTAATCTGCCAAAGGCGAACTGGGGTACTTTCCAAATTCCCGACACTCGCCGATTAGATTCGCCTCTGAGGTGGCTGCTTGCTTTCGGTGATGTGGCGGTTCACCTCAGTGATCCGGCTGATATCGAGACGAAGTCGGGGGGCGATCGCCTGCGCGAGCACCTGCGGTTCTTAGGCATTCGTCGCAAGCTGGTCTATCACCGTTTACGAGACTGCACGGGGCTGCTGACTAATGGCATCCACAATGCCGTGATGCACTTTGCCAGAGAGCAGGACTGGCAGCCAATTCTCTTTTTCGCTCAAGGAGTCGTTTATTTAGCCCCTGTAGATAGCGAACCTCCTGAAGCAGGAGAGTTGAAGTCTTTTCTCTGGCACCAGGTGAGTGATCGCCTGATTTTCAGCATCCGTAGGGGCGAAATTGGTTTCAAACGCGAAGGGAAGGGCGTTAAGGTGGCTCCTCAAACTAAGGAACTTCTCTCCCCTAGCGCAATCATCAGAAATCTGCCAATAGTGGTTGAAGCCAATGTCAAAAATGCGAAAGACCCAGCAACACCAAAACGTTTAGCAAGATTAGATTTAAATACTGAAGAAAAATCTTTCCTGGAAAAGGGAGCCGATCTCCGAGCAGACCGAATCGCAGAACTGATTTTTATTGCGCAGAAAGAATTCTTTGGAAAATCGGTAGACTTCATTAGTTGGGTATTGGAGAAACTAGGAGTTCAATCTGCCGTCACTCCCGAGGAAACTCAAGTTCAATCAGGTGGAGTGAACTGGGGATGGTATCGTGTGGCCGCTCATTATGTTGCTGGCAACCCTACCCTAGACCTCAACGGAATTTCCCAAATACTTCGGGAGTTTGCTGATCAACTAGCAGATTGGGCGGAGGCGAATGACGTTTTTCCCGAGCACTACAATCTCACGCGCGAAATTTTTGACAACTACTTAACTCAATACTTGGAAGTTCAAGGCTGGGAGACTCAGACAACTTCTTTCCAAGACGAGCTGGAGGGCTATGTCAAAGCCAAGACAAAAGCTGCTAAACAGCCTATCTGTTCGCTGAGTTCTGGGGAATTTGCCTCTGAAGACCAGATGGACTCTGTAGTCCTCTTTAAACCTCAGCAGTACAGCAATAAAAATCTCTTAGGCGGACGTCAGATCAAGCGGGGTATCTCCAAAATTTGGGCGTTGGAAATGCTGCTGCGGCAGGCCCTCTGGTCAGCCCCAGCGGGAAAGTTAGAGGATCAGCAGCCCATCTTTCTCTACATCTTTCCGGCCTATATCTATTCGCCTCAGGTCGCTTCAGCCATTCGCTTGCTGATGAATGGCCTCAAGCGAGTGAACTTTTGGGAGGTCAGGAAGTACTGGTTAACCCACGGGATGAGTGCCGAATCACTCCGCACCTTCCAGTGGGTAGATTCCCATAAAGAAGAGTCTAGTGGTCGTTCACTGGCTAAGTATACGGGCGAGGATCTGCCCTTTATGGCGATGGGTTACACCACGACTCGGGGGAAGACCGTTACAGACGCCTGGATTGAGCCTGCTTTTCTCGCATTGATCTTACCGATGCTCCTGGGAGTCAAAGTAGTCGTTTCGGGCAGCCAAGTGCCGCTCTATGAGAGCGATAACGACTTCCGAGAGTCAGTGAAGTTGGATGGCCCAGCGCAATTTTGGCCCTTGTTACGACTGCCCACCTCTCTCCACTTACAGGACTGGATTGAGGGCCGGGTTCAGAACTTAGCCGAAAGTTTGAATCGCCTGCTGACGGTTTACTTCCTCCATATGGACAGCCGCAGTGCGCCACCGGATGCACGATGGCGGGCGCTCAATGGCACGGTTCGCGAAATGACGACTAATGTACTCAATGTTTTTTCACTAGCTGAAGAGGGAATACGCCGTGACGGCAAACGAGACCCGACTTTTGACGAAGTTAACCGCTATTGGAACTATGCCCAATGCTGGGCAGAAGGAGATACCGAGATGCAGCAAAAACTAAGAGTGACTCAGAGGTTGGTGGATGAATACCGCCATTTCTATCGGGCTAGCCCTAATGAGTCTAGCCACACCGTCCTACTGCCCCTGTCTAAGGCGTTGGAGCATATTCTCTCTGTACCCAGTGACTGGGACGACGAGGATGTCATTGATCAGGGAGCAGGTCAGTTGCAGTCTGCGCTAGACCGTCAAGAGATCTATAAGCGGCCCATCATGCTGGATAAGGAAATCCCCTTTCAAGTTCGCCGCATGCAGGAGTTTGAGGCCATTCAGACGTTTATGACCACCTGTGTCAAGGATGTTTTTGGTGGCATGTGTAAGGGCGATCGCGCCCTCTTACAGGAGCATCGCAACCGTATCAAGTCTGGGGTCGAGTTCGCCTATCGACGCCTCGCCCTTCAGGAAAAACAACAGGCCAAAGCCAACAAGCAAAAACCTTAAGGAGAACCATCATGAGTCTTTTGAAAACCCTTCAGCCTAAGTTTCACGGCGCCTTTCCCCGTCTCGCTTCTGGCAACTACGTCCATTTCTTCATGGTGCGCCACAGTCAGTCTTTCCCGGTCTTTCAAACCGATGGTGTCCTGAACACCGCTCGGACTCAGGCAAGCTTGAACTCAGAGGATGAAAAATCTCGGGAAGCCATTAGCCGACTGGTGATGTTTAAGCGTAAGCAAATTACGCCAGAGCGCCTAGCAGGTCGAGAATTGCTGCGATCGCTCGGTCTCAATAGCGTTAATGAGGACGATGACAATTATTGCGAGTACAACGGCGAAAAGTCCTGTAAGCAATGTCCAGACTGCATTTTGTATGGCTTTGCCATTGGGGATAGTGGTTCAGAGCGATCGAAGGTTTACTCGGATTCGGCTTTCTCCCTGAGTCCTTATGAAGCGTCCCATCGCAGCTTCACATTCAACGCGCCCTTTGAAGGTGGCACGATGAGCGAAAAGGGCGAAATGCGGAGTGCCATCAATGAATTAGATCATGTCTTACCAGAAGTCTCTTTTCCTACCGTGGAAACCCTACGCGATTCCACCCTTGAGGGCTTCGTTTATGTCTTGGGCAATCTGCTCAGAACCCGCCGCTATGGGGCGCAAGAGTCACGTACAGGCACCATGGCGAACCACATTGTCGGGATTGCGCTCTGTGATGGCGAAATCTTCAGCAACCTGCACTTTACCCAGGCGCTCTACGATGCCCTAAAGGGGGATTTGAGCACGCCCATCAGCGATCTCCGTCGGGAGGCCGCCACTGTAGCTGAAGGTCTATTGGAGCATGAACCCGTGAGAAAGAGCGAACTCATCTTTGGCGATCGCCTTGAATCATTACTCACTGAAGTGGGCGATATCTATCAGGACGAAACCCTTCTGCGCGAGACCTTGAGCACCCTTTATCAACAAACTCAGACCTATGCCGAAACCTATGGTGCGGCGGCCAAGAAAGGGAAGAAAGCCAAAAAGTCGTCCTAGGGTGAAGCCTCATGTTTTTGTATCGATGCAATTTAACCCTGCATGACAATGTGTTTTTCGCCACACGGGAGATGGGGACGCTCTACGAGACCGAGAAGTATCTCCATAATTGGGCACTGAGCTATGCCTTCTTTGGCTCTAGTCACATCCCAACGCCCTATCGATTGCAGGGACTCGCGAACAAGAAGCCGGGTTATCTAGAGCCTGATAATGAGCAAAATCTCCTGAACCTCAATGATGCAGGCATCTACGTATTCCCTGCTATGCCGCTCAAATGGTCCTATCAGGTCAATACGTTTAAGGCCGCGCAAGTGACTTACTACGGTAAATCCAAACAGTTTGGGGATAAAGGAGCCGATCGCAACTATCCCATCAACTTTGGCCGCGCCAAAGAACTGGCGGTCGGCAGTACCTATCGCACCTATATTGCTAGCCGCGAAGTAGTTGAGGTGCCCCGATGGATCCGTCTGGGCAAGTGGGCCTCCAAAATCGAAGTCGATGCGAGGTTGATTCCCGCAAGTGGATTGACAGCCGCTGCAGGAGACTACACCTGTGAGCATCCCCTGAATCCAATTGATTTACCTGACTCTAGCCGATTGCTGCTTTACAACCGAGTTGTCATGCCGCCAGTGAGCCTAATCAGCCAGGCCCGCCTCAGCGGTCAGTATTGGGACATTGCCAAGCCTGACAATTGGGCGGAACTAGAAGCGTGGTCGGGTCTAGAAGACCTACCGAATCGTGTTTGTTTACCCCAGGGAGGAGCTTATGGAGCCAGCCTTACCGCTACCCCAGCTTGAGCCCACCACACTGCACACCATCGTGATTCGTCTCGGGGCAGCTAAGGAGGGGACGGTTCCCGCCTGTGGTCGGGCGATTCATGCCCAAGTGCTGGACTGGATACGTCTGGCCGATCCCGACACGTCTGAAGCGATTCATCAGGCTCAAGTTTCGCCTCTGAGTCTTTCGGGATTGATAGGGCGGCGACATCGGGGACGGGTTAGAGCCGGGGATGAACTCTATTTTCGGATTGGTCTATTGGACGGCAGTCTCATTACGCCCTTGTTGGATGGTTTGGAGCAACGGGGCGACGAACCATTGTCCCTGGCTAAATTTCCGTTTGTCTTTCGCAGTGTGGATATGCTGCCCGGTGCTGATCCTTGGGTGGGGTCTTCGGACTATGCGTTATTAGCCAAAACTCCGATCGCGACTAATGACATCACGCTGAAATTTCTATCACCCACCAGTTTTAAGCTCAAATCGGGACAAGGGATTCAGCCTTTTCCCTTGCCAGAAAACGTCTTTGGCAGTCTGGAACGCCGTTGGAATGTCTTTGCGCCAGAAGCTTTGAGACTCCCCAGAATCCTTTGGGGTGGCGTAGTTGCTCAATACGAATTGAAGACACAAAGTCTCCGAATGGAGAACTCGGTTGAGATCGGGGCGGTTGGCAAAGTCCGTTACCGCTTCCCCGATCCTGAGCAAGCTCGCCTGGCCACCATGCTGTCTCAGTTTGCGTTTTTCGCGGGCGTGGGACGCAAAACCACTATGGGCATGGGGCAGGTGATTCTCGATCAGAAAAGGTGAGAGCGCTTATGGAAACTTACCTCCCCCTCGCCTACCTCAACGCCTGGGAATACTGCCCTCGCCGCTTCTACCTGGAATACGTCCAAGGTGAAATGGCTGATAACGAGCACATTATTCTCGGTCGACACCTTCACCGCCATATCGATGAAGAGGTTAGCCTCCAGCGTGGCGACACCCTGATTCACCAACAACAGTGGGTGTGGAGCGATCGCCTCCTCGTTTCCGGCATCATTGATGCTGTCGAAGAGACAGACGGTGAGTTGGTACCCATTGAGTACAAAAAAGGCCGCATGGGCCGCCACCTCAGCGACTACTTTCAGCTCTGCGCCGCCGCTCTCTGCTTAGAAGAGCGCACCGGCAAAACTATCACTCGGGGAGAAATCTTCTATCACGCCAATCGTAGGCGTCAGCCAGTTCCCTTAACGGCTGAATTGCGCCAAGCCACAGAGGAAGCGATCGCTGCCGCCCAGAGTTCTATTCACCAATCCATACCGGCCCCTATCGACAATGCCAAGAAATGCCGAGCGTGCAGCTTACAGGGAATTTGTTTGCCTTCCGAAATAAATCAATTGAAACAGGAGCAAGTCAATGTCGGTTCTCTACGTCACTCAACCGGATGCTGTTCTGAGTAAAGCTTACGAAGCCTTCAAGGTGGCTTTGAAGCAGGAAGATGGCTCTTGGCAGAAGCAGTCTATTCCAGCTCAGACGGTGGAACAGGTTGTCCTCATGGGCAATCCTTGCATCACTGGGGATGCCCTCGTCTATGCACTGGAACTCGGCATGCCTATTCATTACTTGTCTAGTTTTGGCAAATATTTGGGCTCAGCTTTACCCGGTGAGTCTCGTAATGGACAGCTTCGACTCGCGCAATATCAGCTCTATGGGGATGCCGAAAGGCGTCTGGAACTGGTCAAGGCGATTGTGCAGGCCAAAATTCACAATCAGCACTCGGTGCTCTATCGCCACAAACAGAAAAGCGATGAGTTGAAGCAGTTCAAGAAGCAGGTCAAAACTCAAACGACCATCGACCAAGTGCGCGGTGTTGAAGGCATTGCGGCAAAAACTTACTTTGGCGTCTGGCGCAAGCTGCTGGGCGATCGGTGGCAGTTTCAAGGTCGTAATCGTCGGCCCCCCACCGATCCGGTCAATTCTCTACTCAGCTTCGCCTATGGTCTGTTACGCGGCCAGGTCGAGGCGGCAGTGCATTTGGCTGGGCTTGATCCTTACGTGGGCTACTTACATGAGGTTAGTCGAGGGCAGCCAGCAATGGTCTTGGATTTGATGGAAGAGTTTCGCCCACTGGTAGCAGACAATCTGGTACTAGCCGTGATCAATAATCGCGAGATTCAACCCCAGGACTTCCGCGAAAGCCTTGGAGCCTATCGTCTCTCAGATGCGGGGCGTAAATCATTCTTACAAGCATTTGAGCGCAAAATGAGTGATGAGTTTAAGCATCCGGTGTTTGACTATCGCTGCACCTATCGACGGGCGATCGCCCTGCAAGCTCGTCTGTTGGCAAGGCATTTGCAAGAAGACATCCCTTACAAACCGCTCACTTTGCGATAAGCCAATGGCGAAGTTGTTTTACCTCATCATTTACGACTTGCCGGACTCCAAACCGGCAAACAAGCGTCGTACCCGCTTGCACAAGTTATTGTCGGGATATGGCAAATGGACTCAGTACAGTGTTTTTGAGTGTTTCTTGACCGCGATGCAGTTTGCCAAACTGCAAACTCAGCTTGAAACCCTAGTCAAACCGGAAGACGATTCCATTCGGATTTATGTCATGGGTGAAAAGGCGGTTAAACGCACAATTACTTATGGCTCTGAGCGTCCCCGCCAGGAGGAAACGATTATCCTGTAATTAGCTCTGAAAAATTTGGCAAACCAAAGCGAGCACAAAATCCTTAGAAGGTTTGCCAAAAAGCCTGGAACCTTGAAAAATCAATACTTTCTACTTTTCTTAAAGTGAAGTTTGAGCAGCTAGGTCGCTCATTCAGGCAGTATAAAGCAGGGGCAATCAGAGGTTTGCCAAAACTGGCTCTCAAACCCTTGCAACAAGGGACATCTAGAGCCCGCACCCGCAAACCCCAAATCCCGGCCCACGGGACTGAAACAAACCTGTGTGTGGTGCGTCGATGTAGTGCTTGTAACCCGCAAACCCCAAATCCCGGCCCACGGGACTGAAACTACAGCCAACACGCCACCGGGAAAATTCGGATGCACCCGCAAACCCCAAATCCCGGCCCACGGGACTGAAACTTCGTTGAAAAACAGCCAAAAGTCTTCAAACTCTGGCCCGCAAACCCCAAATCCCGGCCCACGGGACTGAAACGATGACTCGCTTTCAAAGGAAGTCTGCATCGCAGCGCCCGCAAACCCCAAATCCCGGCCCACGGGACTGAAACACGATCAACTCTCATGACTCACTTACCCCACTAACTCCCGCAAACCCCAAATCCCGGCCCACGGGACTGAAACTGTGACGGGTTACTCGTTGGGGCGATCGCCCTCCACCCGCAAACCCCAAATCCCGGCCCACGGGACTGAAACTTTGCTGATATATCTGTTGGCAGTGTCGCCGGAACTCCCCGCAAACCCCAAATCCCGGCCCACGGGACTGAAACCCATCGTGATCGGCTCACCATTCGGGAATGTGAAGACCCGCAAACCCCAAATCCCGGCCCACGGGACTGAAACCCTGGCCCTATAGCATCGCTAAACCTGTCTCCAAGACCCGCAAACCCCAAATCCCGGCCCACGGGACTGAAACGTGGACTGATATCACGTACCCCTCTGCCACCAGTTGCCCCGCAAACCCCAAATCCCGGCCCACGGGACTGAAACATCAAAATAGACTGGCAGCACTGAAGGAACATCGTTCCCGCAAACCCCAAATCCCGGCCCACGGGACTGAAACATCATTCCCCATTGCAGCCATACGGCTGTGGAAATCCCGCAAACCCCAAATCCCGGCCCACGGGACTGAAACTCAACAATCTTGAACTTGGGGCTTACTGGGCTCCCACCCGCAAACCCCAAATCCCGGCCCACGGGACTGAAACATCAATTTGAACGATCAAAAAGTCTATTGCTCTACCCGCAAACCCCAAATCCCGGCCCACGGGACTGAAACGATGCACTCTGCCTGCGCGAAAACCATCAATGCACCCCCGCAAACCCCAAATCCCGGCCCACGGGACTGAAACTTTTCCCCAATTGCGAGGAAAACAAGTAGCCTAACCCGCAAACCCCAAATCCCGGCCCACGGGACTGAAACAAACCAGTTAACCGTTACATCATATTTAGGCGCTGCCCCGCAAACCCAAAATCCCGGCCCACGGGACTGAAACAGCAGCTTGTTCACGTCTCGCCTCTTCTCTAGTAATCCCGCAAACCCCAAATCCCGGCCCACGGGACTGAAACCCTGGCCCTATAGCATCGCCACACCTGTCTCCAAGACCCGCAAACCCCAAATCCCGGCCCACGGGACTGAAACAAGATCCCTTAGACGATTTAGAGCTGAACTTCACTGTCCCGCAAACCCCAAATCCCGGCCCACGGGACTGAAACAATTCTGCTCGTTCATAGCTTTAAGCCTCAAGTATTCCCGCAAACCCCAAATCCCGGCCCACGGGACTGAAACCCGACAATGTTATTTGATTGTTGTGTCATCGGCCCCTCCCGCAAACCCCAAATCCCGGCCCACGGGACTGAAACACGTGTTTTGGCCTGATGCAGTGCGATCGCCGAAACCCGCAAACCCCAAATCCCGGCCCACGGGACTGAAACTTTGCGCAACTCCCCACAGGTTAGCGATTACAACCCGCAAACCCCAAATCCCGGCCCACGGGACTGAAACTAAATCCTACTCATTTTTTAGACACAGAATTAGACGCCCGCAAACCCCAAATCCCGGCCCACGGGACTGAAACACCTGTAGCACTCGCATAGCGGCAAACATACTGAAACGCCCGCAAACCCCAAATCCCGGCCCACGGGACTGAAACATTGCGCTACAAACTGTCGCCCTGCTTGGAGTGTGGCCCGCAAACCCCAAATCCCGGCCCACGGGACTGAAACAAAAATAGACCCCCGATGGCTACCCACTGAAGTTTTACCCCGCAAACCCCAAATCCCGGCCCACGGGACTGAAACAAAGCGAAGTGGCGATATCGTCTAAATCGCTTTTTACACCCGCAAACCCCAAATCCCGGCCCACGGGACTGAAACGGTTAAAAGAGGGTTTTCCCTCTTAAAAATTGATTCCCGCAAACCCCAAATCCCGGCCCACGGGACTGAAACATGAGACGGATCAGGCTGAGCAACCTTGGCAGTGGGTCCCGCAAACCCCAAATCCCGGCCCACGGGACTGAAACTGGACTTTGACAAAGTGCCGGATGAAATCTTACTGCCCGCAAACCCCAAATCCCGGCCCACGGGACTGAAACGGTTTAGTTTCACTGCCGATGATGTAGAACTAGTCGGCCCGCAAACCCCAAATCCCGGCCCACGGGACTGAAACATAAACAAATTTCGGCGTCAACGAAACCGTTCATGAGGCCCGCAAACCCCAAATCCCGGCCCACGGGACTGAAACCCAAGCCTCAATTTGTTCATCGTTGGGCAAGTCTCCCCGCAAACCCCAAATCCCGGCCCACGGGACTGAAACGCTTAATTGCGATCGCGACCGCAGAGTCGCCCGTTGGCCCGCAAACCCCAAATCCCGGCCCACGGGACTGAAACGCTGTTCTTTTTGGTTTGCCGCTTCAGCAATTAAATCCCGCAAACCCCAAATCCCGGCCCACGGGACTGAAACATCGACAAGCGTTAATGCTGTGCTCATGTTGTTCTCCCCGCAAACCCCAAATCCCGGCCCACGGGACTGAAACATCGCGTCTGCTTGGTGGCCACCCGGCAGAGTTACGCCCGCAAACCCCAAATCCCGGCCCACGGGACTGAAACACCTGATGGCAGATGTTGGGTTTGATTTCTCTGCCCCGCAAACCCCAAATCCCGGCCCACGGGACTGAAACACGCGGTAGCCTGCCAAATCCCAGACCGTTGCAAATCCCGCAAACCCCAAATCCCGGCCCACGGGACTGAAACATGGCAAGTTGTCTGTCTTGGTAGTGGCTCCCGCCACCACCCGCAAACCCCAAATCCCGGCCCACGGGACTGAAATCTGCGATTGCTTCGTACAAACGCCTGGGGGTAGAACCCGCAAACCCCAAATCCCGTTCTACAGGAATGCATGGAGATTTTGTTCAGTTTATGAGTCCGTAATCTGATTTTGTTCAACTTATGCGATTAATTAGCTGGAAGCAAAGAAAATTAGACTACTTCAAAGCTCCATTAAGCCCTTGTTATTGTCCAACTTATGCTTCCTCTATTGTCCAACTTATGAGTAAAGTCATACTAGCAGCGATGGACGCAATGGCCAGGCATTGACAAACGATGGCAATTGCTCGCCGCCGTCTCGTTCGTCCTCAGCAAACCAACGAATGTGAAACCCTCAGCCATCCACTGCCCAGTCATTGCGACGAGTCGATGGAATCAGGATTCATGGCGTTTTGCCCCTTCACACTGCTGAGCCCGTAGCAACTCTCACGGGTTATCGCGATCGCCGTTCATCTGTGGCTATTGCCTCTCAGCTTTCTTCACGCTGCTGACAAGGGCTCCCGGTGCCGCCAGCCAACGTGGAACACGTCACCTCAACCTGCACTAAATCTGGAACATCGTAGGAATGACTCAAAATCTGCCCGTGACGTTTGGCTTAGCAGACAGCTAAAATAGTATTACCGAAACTGATAAACCTACTTTCTGGTATTGGCAAAACTCTCTGACTTTTCTTGATAAAAGAGTAGCTCAAAGTATTAATTTACTTGTCTTAAAAGCTTCCCATATTTGAGTCTTACTTTCTTTAAGCTAATATCAATGCTTAAGACCGGTATCTCCGCTCTGTCAGTTTTTACTCTGTTCAGAAAGAAGTACTCCTAAATGTCGCTTAGGCCTATTCACCCCCAAAAATGAGGACTGAACATGGCTGGGTAAATTGCTTATCGGCTATTTTCTAAATTAGACTTTGCTGATTCTTTAACGCCTATTATAGGCTTCTCAACACCTGAAATTTTGATCAAAAATAAAATCAATGAGTTGATAGAAAATGTAGAATTTATACATCAGATACCGACTAGTAATTCAGAATTTAATTTAGTTGATTCACTAATCCAAGATATCGCCCTCAACCAATTTTCAGTCGCAATCATAGCTTGATTAAAGCTGTTTCCATTGTCTTCACTGAATTGGATGAGAGCTTAACTGAGTCTCAGGTAACAAAATCACTGATGTTTGAACAGCAGACAAACATCTTCCCTACAACCATTTTACCTATGAGCTTAAGTTTACCCTTAGATCCTCTATTTAATAGTCAGTGGCACTTGCAAAATAGTACCCCTGGATTACTGGATCTCAACATCATTGATGTGTGGCAAGACTACACGGGAGCAGGTGTTGATATTGCCATCATTGACGATGCTGTACAGCGAAATCATCCCGACTTAGAGGCCAATTACTCAATCGCTAAAGACTGGGACTTTGAGAATAATGACACCGATCCAAGTGGTGTAGATGGCGAAAATCATGGCACCGCCGTTGCCGGCATTATTGGCGCTAACGCTAACAATGGCATCGGCGGTGTCGGTGTAGCTTATGATGCAACGATATTTGGGTTTGAAGTCAGTGAATGGATTAGTGATTTTCTAGTCAGCGAAATTGCCCAAGCGATCGACTACGCCTCTGGAGTACAAGGACTCGGTCATGAAGCGGATGTCGTCAACCTCAGCTACGGCACGATGTTTGGCGACAACTATTTTGATGATTTTTTGAATGCCAACGGGATGCAGACTCTGAACACTGCGATTGATCATGCGGTGGCTCTGGGACGCGATGGCCTCGGCACCATCTTGGTCAAGTCGGCCGGTAATTCCCGCGATGTCAATCACGACACCAATGCGTCTTCTTGGAATGCGAACCCGCACACAATTTCCATCGCTGCGGTTGATCAAAATGGTTTTGTATCCGGCTACAGCACCCATGGCGCTGCTGTATTGGTATCGGCTTTTGGTACCCCTGGCGAAGTCGTCACAACGGATCGGCTGGGTGCTGCCGGGTATAACTATTGGGGTGATTACACTTACAGATTTAACGGCACTTCCGCAGCCGCTCCAATGGTGTCTGGTGTGGTTGCGTTGATGCTTGAAGCTAACCCTAATTTAGGCTGGCGCGATGTTCAAGACATTCTGGCTTACTCCGCCAGACACGTTGGTAGTGAGGTGGGTTTTGGCATTAGCGGGAATGAAGAATATGCCTGGACCTTTAATGGCGCTGATAATTGGAATGGCGGTGGCCTCCATTTTTCCAACGATTATGGGTTTGGTTTAGTTGATGCAAAGGCGGCGGTACGCCTGGCAGAAACCTGGGACACGATGCCTGAAACCAGCGCTAATCAAACATCGGTGTTGAGCGATTTCCTCGATACGGCAGTCACGATTAGCCCTATGGGCAATGCCTTTAGCCAGTACATCGGCAGCAACATCAATATTGAAACCGTTGAGGTGGAACTTAGCTTTTCTCAGTGGTATGACTTGGGTGACTTAGAGGTGCGGCTCATCTCTCCCGATGGCACGACCAGTATTTTGATCGACAATAGTGGTGAAAATAGCGATAGCGCCACAGGTGGATTCACCGGTCGTTGGGAGTTTTTCTCCCATGCGTTTAAGGGCGAAGGCACTCAGGGCACTTGGACGGTCAAAGTCTTTGATGCAGATAGTCCAGTAGTTTCGCCGATCGCCATCAATGATATTGACTTGACTTTTAAGGGCGACGCCTTCTCAGCTGATGAGACCTTCATTTTCACCGATGAATATTCTGACTATGCCGGTTTGTTGAGCCACAGTACGGCGATCGCGGGGGGCCTTGGCAATGACACCCTTAACGCTGCGGCTGTTGACGCTAGCAGCATTGTCGATTTGATGATGGGCTTCGGTCAAATTGATGGCGTCAACGTTTCTCTGTCGAGCATTGAAAATGTCTACACCGGTGATGGTCATGACTCCCTACGCGGTAACGCATCAAATAACCGGCTGTCAGGCATGCGAGGGGATGACAACATCAACGGCGAATCAGGAGCAGATGAAGTCATTGGCGGTGAGGGCAATGATTTTGTAATTGGGGGAACTGGCACCGATAAGGTCGAGGGGGGGGATGGTGATGACTTTTTAGTCGGCGTCAACCCTTACGCGTGGAATGCGGGCGATAGTGAATACGATGTGCTTACCGGTGGCAACGGTGCCGATGTATTTGCCCTTGGGGATGCTTTTCAGGCTTATTACGACGACTTTGGATATGCCGTCATCACCGATTTTGACTGGGGTGAAGGTGACTCTTTTCAAGCGTTTGGGTCACAGTCTGACTATTCCCTCGGGTTTGGCGACTGGTTAGGTAGCGCCGTTCAAGATACGCTGATTTACTTCCAAAACAACTTGATTGGCATGGTGCAAGATGTCACGGATGTCTCTCTCTCTTGGGATTTCACCTATGTCTAAGTCCCAGGTGCTGGTCAGCTAGCCTGACGGCACAGTTGAGAGGCTTCCTGCGCACTCCCGTCGCGACAGGCTTTGAAACGGTATGCCCCCTCTACCCTTTCATTTCCCTACCCGTTCACGTAGCGGCGGCTCCGATCGCCCCAACACGCGGATAGTGAACGTCAGAAAGGCATAGAGAATTACGGTTTCGCCACAGAGTTCGGCAAATTCTTCGAGGGTGATTCTTAGGAATTCGGCCCAGGTGGCGGCGGTGCTGGAGTGTTGGCTGGCAGTAGCCGCGATCGCTGCCTGGAGAAACTCCGCCCCAAAGCCGCCGAGTAAAAAGATGGCCAGGCCCACGGCAACCCACAACAGAGTGGCGCGGTGCGATCGCCACAGCCAGACCAAATCGCGCCAGCTCGCGATCGGAATTACGGCCAACAGTCCCAGATACATCAGCGGCCAATTGATTTGTTTGAACTGGAGGTGCAGTTTTGTCAGTTCATCAAGGCCGCCGAGCAGGCACAAACCGGCCAGCGCTAGGGGCAAATACCAGGAGTAATCGGCTTGCCAGCGCGATCGCTGGGCTAGCAGTACCAAACAGAGCCCCCCAATGGCAAAGAGATGGGCCGCTTGCATCAGTGAGGGCAAGGTTCGCAGGCCATTGAAATCCAGCATGGTGGGAGTCGTGCCGTGCTTCAGCATCAGGAGCAAATAGGCGCTGGCGAGCCCAAACTCTAAGCTAATCAGAGCGATCGCCCCGCGGCGCAGCAGTTTTGTGGTTGTCATACACAAATGTGGGTAAAGCTCACTGTGGCCAGCTTGCCCACATTTTCGGGCTGTGGCCAGCGAGCAGAGTCGGATTTCGTCGGTAAAATAGGCGGTGCGAATTGAGGGTTTGACTGCCTGTGAGCGACGTCCTAATTTCTCCTGCCCTTTCAGAGCGGCCAGCTTCGAAACATGCACCTTTACGCTTGGCGGTGTTGGCGTCGGGTAAAGGCAGTAATCTGGTCGCGATCGCTGAGGCGATCGCCCGGGGGGAACTCAACGCCGCCATTCAAGTCGTGATTTACAACAATCCGGAAGCAGGGGTCGCCCAAAAAGCGGCGCACTATGGCGTTCCCACCGTGTTGCTCAATCATCGCATCTTCGATAGTCGTGAAGCGCTCGATCAAGCCATTATCGAAACGGTGAAGGCCCACCAGGCCGACTGGGTAATCATGGCGGGGTGGATGCGGCGGGTAACCGATGTGTTGATCAAGGCGTTTCCCCAGCGCGTCTTAAATATTCATCCCAGCTTGTTGCCCAGCTTTCCCGGAGTGCGGGCAGTCGAACAAGCCCTCGCCGCCGGTACCAAAATCACCGGCTGCACGGTCCACTATGTAGAGTTGATGGTCGATAGTGGCCCCATCATCATGCAGGCAGCGGTGCCGGTATTGCCCGACGATACCCCCGCTACTTTGCAAGCCCGCATTCAAGCGCAAGAGCATCGCATTTATCCCGCCGCGATCGCGATCGCGGCCGACATTGCCTAAAGTTCTCCTTTTATCAGGATGCTGTTGGTCTCAGCAAAAGTGAAACCACCGTAGTACAAAACGTCTGGCTTTCCAGGAATTCGCACCTGTAACAGAATTCGGAGTTCGGAGTTCGGAGTTCGGAATTCGGAGTTCGGAATTCGGAGTTCGGAGTTCGGAGTTCGGAATAAGAATACTTGCTGTGTGCTGCTTTCAGAAATTACAACTGTCCTGGCCTGATTGCGGATCGCGGTAACAGCAGATTGCCACAGCAGCTGTTGGGGGGAAGATCAACTTATGGTTACTTAGTACTCTGGAAAGTAAATTTCTTGCCATATCGTAGCGGCGTCCGATAAGCTATCGGGGTTCTTTTCCGCCCATCAATCGCGCCATGAGCCAGCGTCATCTTGAGCTAGAACCCTCTGACCGCAGTCAACTGC
>JBCDAJ010000077.1:0-30622 GCA_039185935.1 Cyanobacteria bacterium P01_F01_bin.56
CACCTAAAAATAGCGTCTAGATGATTTGATTAAGCGCTCCATCCACTGCACTCATCCTTGCGCGATACGGTCTCCCAATGGAACCAGGCGATTTTTCGAGTTCTCAGAGGATGAATCATAGCGCTGAGCCACGCTGCACTACGGATTATGGATTCACCACATGCCCAGAATTGTCGGCCTAGCGCTACTGCTCTCAACATACAAGATTTAAGAGAGGAATTCGCTTGATGACTCACTAGGAGGTCCCATGAACCAGGCTGAATTTGTGACGAAGCTCTACGCAAGCGTAGATGCCCGTAGCGTCGGCGATCTGTCTCACGGCCTCGCTGATGACGTTAACTTCCGGTTTGCGAATGCCCAACCGCTCAAAGGCCAAGACCACATCTTGGCCGCGAATGCAGCCTTCTTTCAAAGCATTGCTGATATGTTGCACCAGATTGGCCCGGTCTGGGAACCAGGAAACGACTTAATTGGCAACGGGCCGGTGAACGATCCCCAGCTAGATGGCAGTCAGTTTTCAGGGCCGTTCGCCACAATTCTGAAGCTGCAGCGCGATCGCTCAGCCATCAAACCACCCCACGAAATTTATGCAAATTACCAGCCTTGACGACATTGGTCTGCGAGTCATGGATGTAGAGCAATCCATGCAGTTTTATCAAACTCTGGGCTTTCAAATTATTCGCAAAGATGAGAAGGCGCGAGTCTTTGTGGTTAAACATCCCAGCCGCATCGAGATCAACCTGATTGCCAGCGGCAATTGCCATCATGACCGCCGCAACATTTTGATGGATGTGGCTGAACGGTATCTCGGCTATACCCACTATGCGATCGCGGTGGCGTCGGTCACCGCCGCCCAGACTTTTTTAGAGGTTCACCACATCTCCATCACTGCCGGGCCTGTCACGTTTGGTGATGGCAAAACTCAGCTCTCTTAGCCGTTTCTACGACTGCCAAGGATCGTCTTCAGCATTCCTGGCAGTGTTTTGTGGCGCGGAGCCTGTGTCTGCAGGAGCAGCGGCTGGTACCTCGCTCGCCGGTTGAATGTTGATGGTATTGGCTTGAGTGGTCGGTTTTGGCGCGGAGCCTGGGTCTGCAGGGACAGCGGCTGGCGCTTGACTCGCCGGTTGAACGTTGGGGGTGTCTGCTGTTGGGGACGTCTCCGACTGGACCTCATCCCGGTTAAGGGGAATCGAAGCCGCCAACTCTGGCGGGGTTGCCTGGGCGGGCACCGCGACTGTTTCTGCCGTCGGAAGGCTGAGAGGCGATTGCTGCAGTTGCTCGCGCATCCAGGTTTGAAACAGTTCGTCCATCAAACGTTGCTTGGTCGTATCGTCTAACTGCGCTGGGAAGAACTTTTCGAGACGGATGACGACGTACCACTCGCCAATGCGCTTGGGCGGCCAGATTTGCCCCGGTTTGCTAACGGATAACAACCCCGCCAGCACCGGATTAGGCACGCTGAGTTCGACCGGCCCGATGAGACCGCCGGTTTTTGATTCTTGACCTTCCGAATATTCTTTAGCGAGCTCCGCAAACGGTTGCCCATCATCATGAATGCGAAAGTAAAGTTCCTGCGCTAAACCGAGTTGACTCGTCCGAATCAGGGAGTAAAGGACCCGATCTAACTGACCTTTGCGCTGTAGAAAGTAAGATTCGACTTCTTTGCTAAAGGTTTGTTCTTTGAATCTAGCAAGCTGTTCATCGCGAATGGCGGTGATCCGAATCAGATCGGGTGTGCCGTATTGCTGCTTAGCCCAGGCATTGGCTTCTTCTGGATTGGTAATTTTGTTACGCTGACAGAACTCGGTTTGAGCTACTTTAACCTCGTCATCAGTCAGTTTAATATCGGCGATCGCATCATCAATGATCACCTCCTGAATCACCCGCGACAGCAGATTTGTCTTGCTCAGCAGCGGTACCAATTCATCAGATTGCAAAATGCGATCGCCAATTTTTAGCAGATCCATGATGATATCCAGTCAGTAATCGTTAACATTCAACCCCGTTCACAACCCTAACTCAACTTGTTCCCAATCTGAACAACGTCAGGTGCAATTGCCAAAGTTTACGATTTGAGGGACTAAAATCCGGATGATTTCCGACTCCGGAAAATCCACCCGTTTGATGCCGTCACATTCGGTTTTGGCCCTTTATACCGGGTCTCTAGAATAGAGCTGCAGATGGCGCTGCCAGCGATAGGGGATCGGCTTGAAAATAAAGTACCCGGATAAGACTGTGGCAGCGTGGATGGGTGGCAGGGTAGATGGGATGTTATTTAAGCGCGACTCACTAGGAGCGAGGCGGCGGCGAGGAAAAGCGGGGGCGCTGGATGTTAGGAAATAAGCCTTTATTCCCTATTTGGTGGGGCAGCGGCTGCCGCGTTTCCCAGAATTGAGGGATGCCAGGATCGGTACGTCAGCTTGCCTATGCTTCCCGGTTCAGTCGCCTACTGGCACAGCGCATAGCTAGCGAGTTCTAGCAACTGCTTGCGCAACGTTTCTAAACCAATACGTGCTTGCGCCGACACAAAGACCGCATTGGGAAATTCTTCCTTAGCCATTTCTAGGGCTTCGCTATCGACCTGATCGAGCTTGTTGAAAGCCAGCAGAATCGGCCCAGGCGTGATCGGCATTTCACCCAAGATGCGCATAACAGAACGAATTTGACTCTGCCAGGCTGGATGTGAAAGGTCGACGACGTGGAGTAAGGCATCGGCCTCGGTGACTTCTTCCAACGTAGCGCGAAAGGCATCGACCAATGACTCTGGCAAATCACGGATGAATCCTACCGTGTCAGTCAGCACGAGCTGGGTTTGTTTCTGAGTTTCACTATCTAAGACGCTCAACCGGCGAGTGGTGGGATCTAAGGTCGCAAATAGCTGATCAGCTGCGTAAATTTCTGAATTGGTGAGGGCATTAAGCAGCGTCGATTTGCCAGCGTTGGTGTAGCCCACAACTGCAATCGAGGGGGTATCGCTGCGCTGGCGCCGCTGGCGCAGGCGATCGCGGTGGGCTTGTAGTTGGTTGACCTCTCGCTGCAGGCGCGAAATGCGGCGTTGAATGGCGCGTCGTTCAGTTTCCAATTTAGTTTCACCTGGACCTCGGGTGCCAATCCCCCCCCCCAGTCGAGACATTGCTTGCCCTCGACCGGTGAGACGTGGTAGCTGATATTCGAGTTGAGCGAGTTCTACCTGTAACTTACCGGCACCAGAGCGGGCGCGCTGGGCAAAGATGTCTAAAATTACTTCGGTGCGATCCACCACGCGGACGCCCATTTGCAGTTCCAGATTGCGCACTTGTGCGGGGGAAAGATCGCGGTCAAATACTACCAGCGTGGCCCCTAGGGTCTGCGCCTCCAGGGCAATTTCTTGAACTTTACCCGCCCCCAGCACGGTTTGAGGATGCGGGCGATCGCGCCGCTGATGCAAGGTCGCTAAGACTTCGCCGCCAGCAGTTTCCACTAGCCGCTCTACTTCCATCAAGCTATGGCGAAACTGCGCTTTACTAAGATGTCCAGTCTGCAGACCAACCAAAATGACGCGATCGTGGCTAGCGTCCACTTGTTGAGCGATAAACACTCGCCGAAATTCGGTCTCTAGCGCATCGGTTAGGGCGACAAAGTCTTGCTGGGCGATCGCCTCTAGTGATAAAGGCTCAGAGACCGTCCACCGCGCTTCTGGATGGGGAACAAGATGCGCCAGGTGAACGGCTTGGACATAGCCGGTGGCACCGCCGCCTCGACGCTCAAACCCTTGGCCAGATAGCGTCACCAGCACTAGGGCATCGAGGCGCTGCATGGCCATAGCGGTTAAATCACTCGTGCTAGGGGACTCCTGCCTCAGTCGGGTGACAATGCAACGGATACCACAGAGTCGCTCAGCCCCATAGCGCGGTAGCTCTAAAGGGGGAATGCGGGTCTGTTGAGGTGTTCCTACCCCGACTCGAATAACTTGTCCTCGGCGATTGAGGTAGACACACAACGGCTGCGCGAGATCGGTACTAATGGCCGCTAACCGCTGAGCAAACTCCGGAGTCGTGAGGCGATCGCCGGGTAGCCGCTGATGATAGAGCCGTTGCAGTTGCTTAAGCTGGTTTGGTTTCAAGCCGCGCAGATTGCCGTGAATGGTCTCGATGAGTCCTTATCCTCCGCACAAATCAATGTAAGAATTATCCTAGTCGAAATTTTGCTGAGACGATGGCGTCTCCCTTGCACAAACACCTGAGCAACTGGTGAAGCAGCATCTCCAACCTGCTTCACCGCACAGTAAAGATAGATTTCTGCGGCTAAGGGTTTGAAATTTAAACAATTTCAGACTATAAATCTGCTATCGCTATGTGGCGATCACTGACCCCTGACCTCGATGTGCCCAAAAGTCACTTTTTGAGCACATCAGCAGGGAGATACCTAAATTCCATAAGACGTCAATTCCGGGTGATGCCCCCGTATAGATATGAGTACAGACAGCAATTCTGAGACTAAAGCTGCTGACGTGCCGGAAATGCCTGATGCTTCAGCGCATACGGAAACTTCAGGTGATAGTGAGGTCAATCAGCAGATACAACAAATCTTGGATAAGGTCTCTGGCCTGTTGGCTAACCTGCCTGATTATGTCACCGATTTTTTCAAGGAATACAAGCGCCCGTTGGTGACAGTGGGTTTGATTCTGGCAGCGTTCATTTCAGTCAAACTTCTACTGGCCGTCTTGAATGCCGTGAATGAGGTGCCTCTGTTAGCGCCGACGTTCGAACTGATTGGCTTGGGCTATAGCAGCTGGTTTGTGTATCGCTTTTTGTTGAAGGATGCCAACCGTCAAGAATTGACTGAGAACTTTACGGCCCTCAAAGATCAGGTGTTGGGCAAAAACGGCTAGGGCGTTACCGCCCAACTCAACTGACGCCGACAACTCAGCTTGCTAAGTTCAGTCAGCCAAAGCGGCCTCATGTCAAAAGGCCCTCCTTAGCCAGACGTAATTTACCGGCTGAGAAAGGGTCTTTTTGCTGCGCAAGTTGCTCAAATTGAGGTTTATAGCCTGGTTCTGTCGTCAGTCCGCCATCGCCCAACCCGACTTAGCAAAAGTCGCAATACCCTCCAGAATCTGCTTCCTGACCCCTTTGCTTATCCCGAATGACAGGCAAATTTATGCCGCTGTGTACTGCTTGGGTGTGATGACTAAACGAGTGCTCGTTCCTTCAACGCTTTCGCCGCTTGCTTTAAGGGCGGCAATAATGACAGCGGCACGTGTAGACCATTGAGCGACACGCCTTGCTTACTGGGGTGGTTAGCTGGGCCATGATAGTCGCTGCCACCCGTCATGAGTAAATCATAGCGATCGCAGAGTTCTTCTAACTTTCGTTCATCGCTGGGACTATGGTTAGGGTGATACACCTCAACGCCTTGGAGCCCCGCTGCCACCAGTTCTGGCAGCACCGTCTCTACCGTGCCCCCGCGAAATAGATAAGGATGCGCCCACACCGGTACGGCTCCACAGCTTAATAAGAGTTGAATGCCGTCAGTTGCGGGAAATTTGTCATATTGCACGTAGGCGGGGCCGCCATCGCCCAACCAACGGGTAAAGGCTTCTTGAGCATGGGTCACGTAACCGGCTTTGACCAGAGCGCGGGCTACGTGGGGTCGCCCCGGAGCCATATCGCCCGGCATGGCCGGTAGTTCGATCGGAAAACCCAGGGCCGCGAGCTTGTCAGCCATCGCTTGGGCTCGCCGCCGGCGCCCGGCAATCCGCTCTTGTAAGGGCGGCTCTAACTTGGCTCGATCAGGGTAATAGCCCAGAATGTGGAGCGATCGCTCTCGGTGTACCGTACTTAACTCTAAACCAGGAATAATCTCTAGCTGGTTGCCCGCTGCCGCCATTGCCCGCTCCCACCCAGCGAGCGTGTCGTGATCAGTAATCGCCATGGCTTTGACGCCCGCCGCGATCGCTGCCTGCACGAGTTCTTCTGGCGTCAAGGTACCGTCAGAGCAAGTCGTGTGGCAATGCAGTTCCAGCATGGTGATTAGGTTCCTAATTGATTAAAAACATCTTCCACAATGGTCTTAGCCTTATTATCTAGCACTAGCCAATCCACGTCATTGAGCTCGTGATCAATGATGGATTCATCAATTCTGACAGGAGCATCGGCAACCGGATAGGTCTGAAAGCAAACGCAATAGCAAAGGTGCCAAACGTCGACGACACGCTCTTGTGCCGCTTGGGTGAGATGTAACTCATAGCCCGGAAACGGTTGTGGGAGCTGGGTAAGTTCGGCACGAATGGTATCAGCCGCTTCGGGCGTGGCATGATTCAACTGTGCTTGCAGCTCTTTAAATCGCTGCAGGGTTGACTCTGGTGTGCCTTCGGGCCAGAGTTGGGTTTCTTGATAGGTGCCTTGCCAATCAGAGGTTTCTAACTGTTTGCGGATGTTGTCGATGATGCGAATCAAAGCCGGTTGCAGCAGTTGGTCTGCCAACTGTCGCGCTTGGGGAGTCTCAAACTTCAACATCGTGGTGTCTCATCTACTCCCTTCAGCTTATGCTCTACCGGAATCTCGAGAAAGTCTGAATCAAGCTGACTTTTCTGAGCTGATTGCGTACTCAGCGGTTGCTGTTGATGGTCGAGTTGGGTGCGTAAGCTGCTGAGCAAGGGGATCTGCGCTTTGAGTAAGTAGCGAGGAGCCTGCTCAAGGGAAAACCAGCTAGCGCGGTCAACCTCAGGAAATTCCTGTAGTTTGCCAGATTTGGGTGGCCACTCCATCGTAAAGGTGTTGCTCTGAATCTGGGTCGGGTCACAGTCGCCTTCAAAGGCCCAAGCCTTAACGCGCTTGCTAGACTGGCGAATTTCTGGCAGTTCTAAAAACGGCGGGTGGGCCGTTAATCCAGTTTCTTCATTAAACTCGCGGCAGGCCGTGTGAAATAACGCTTCATCTCCTTCGACTAAACCCTTGGGAATGGTCCACACTCCGGCGTCTCGTTTTTGCCAAAAAGGGCCTCCAGGATGCACCAGCAGAACTTCCAGTTCTGGACGACGGCGATACATTAGCAACCCAGCGCTCTGTTTGACCATGGCACAACTCTGCGGCAACGTTCGGCAATTCACAACCGCTTATCAGTGCAAAATAATGGAGTCAGGAGAATCAACCCCAATGCCCAAGCTCCTAGCTCTGTCAACGCTCTGCCACCCCCGTCTTGGGACTTGAACCCATGACAAACTTACGTCAAAAAGCCGTCGAAAACTTGGCATTAGTCTTCCCCGAGGCGGTGTTTTACAAACCGCTTCAAGCGCCCTGGGTCGCCTTGACCATTGATGATGTCCCCGTTCCTGGAGCTTCAGCACCCTGCTCTACCCGTTGGATCCTTGATGCGATCGCCGAACACAATCAGAGTGTATCGGATCCTGCTGAGAACGTCCGCGCAACTTTCTTTGTGATTGGCAGTCATTTAAATCGTGATTATGATCTGCTGCCCGACATCGTGGCTCAGGGTCATGAACTCGCGAATCATGGACTGGTCGACACCTGGCCAGCTTTGCAGTCGCGTCTAGCGTTTGAACAGCACTTTCATTACACTCATGAGCGCTTGGTTGAACAGGTTCCTGACCATGCCATCCGTTGGTATCGTCCCGGTCGGGCCTTCTACAATCCGCAAATGCACCAGGTTATTCAACAGGCTGATGGGTATGAGCCGTACTTTGCCCTGGCGTCGATGTTGCCCCTCGATACCCTAGCCGCGACAGCGGAGCCGGTGTTTACTGCTAACTATGTAGTTAGCCATGTGTTTCCTGGGGCAATTTTGCTGCTGCATGGCGGGTCAGTTGAGCGCTCCTACAATACAGCGGCGGCCCTGCGACTCATTTTGCCAAGGTTGCGATCGCAAGGCTATCGGGTCACGACGCTGAGTCACCTCTGGCAAATCGTCGATGATTAATTGGGTGGCATTGCATGAATAAATCTTTACCAAAATCAATGATGAGCCGTCGGGTATTTGACATTTTGTTATGGACAGAGGCGCTCGATTTTGTTTGTCTTAGTGTGAACATCGGTTTTTTATCAGGGCATGCTCGAACCTCCCTAAGCCGATAAATTGGTAAATAGCGCCCTTAGTTACGACCAAGTAACTAACATCCATAAGGAATCCTTACCCCAATCTCAGGAAAATCTCAGGGTACAAGAGGTTAATATCTTGGGTGAATCACGAATAATGAATCACAAAAGCAATCAGACGGAAATTCGATTCCGCCTGATTCAAGCAATTTATAAAGCGAAGGGAGAAAAAATCGATGAATGCTAAGTATCTAGGTGCAGTTGCGATCACTGCGGCTTTGACCGTCGGTACCGTTGGTTGTGGTGGCGCGGCCGATCCCTGTGCCGGGGCACCGACAGAACAGGCCGATCCCTGTGCGGCCGATCCTTGTGCGGCAGCTGACCCCTGCGCGGCTGACCCTTGTGCAGCGGCTGACCCTTGTGCAGCTGATCCCTGTGCAGCAGCAGATCCTTGCGCGGCTGATCCTTGTGCGGCGGCTGACCCCTGCGCGGCTGACCCTTGTGCAGCAGCGGATCCTTGCGCGGCTGATCCCTGTGCAGCGCAGTAATCTTAGAAATTGCGAATGATCATGTCGCCATCAACGTGATCGCCCACTGCCAGTTAGCGTGAGCAGATAGCCGCAGTTGTCTACAGAAGGGTTCGCTGAGCCACTTTGAATTGACAGCGGTTTGCCGCTCTGGCTTCATATGACACCGAAAAGGTATGCATGATCCTAATCAGCCTGTAAATCTTGGATTCACAGGCTGAAAGCTTTTGGCGTGAACACAAGCGGCGTAAAGAACATCGCTTAAAGCCGCTTACTGCAGCCGATGCAGCCGAAGAGTTGCTGAAGGCCTTTACAAGTCAGTTTTTCAGTTCCTTTTGACAGCCGACTCTGCTGCTCTGTGAATGACTGGCTTCCGTGTGAATAGCTACGGCTTATTCACATTTCTGTAAAACTACAAAATGTGGCGTTGGCTCCCTTTAAGTAGTTGGGTTAAATTCTATTTGGAACGAGCTTATGGTGACGAAACCCTTGCGAGTGTTGGGTTTCGTTCCTCAAACGTAACCTACATCATTTGCTATTTAATAACGCCTGCCGACTTATCTCTCCAACTTTGGGAAGAGATTAGAGTTCATCGTCCTCAAGCATTGGGGGATGTAGGAGGCTAAATCTCTGGCAATACTCAACGGCCATCCGCAATCAGGTCAAGACAGCCGTAATTTCTGAAATAGGCATACAGAGAGCGTTCTTATGCCGAACTCCGCATTCAGAATTCTGCATTCTGCTAGAGGGAATTATGGCCAAGTGGCAGGGTGTGAATAAAAAGCATGAGCTAAACCGATAAACGCGGTGACGGTGCATCGAGACGCTGGCACGAGTCCGGGCCCCAGGTGATAGCCTATGCCTATGAGCGTTTTGGGGCTAGCTGTGAAGGGTTTAAGCCTCTTGTGTGATCGCTCCCTTGCTCGTAATATTGCAGTCGATTTAAAACGCTTAATCACCATGAATGGATCGCTGCTGCACCTGAAGCATTCTGATGTTCACACCCAATTGGCTGTAACAGTGCCCCCCAATGCCGTTGCCCTCACGGGAAAGATTCAGGTACCGGGTGATAAGTCGATTTCCCATAGGGCGTTGATGTTGGGGGCGATCGCTGAGGGCGAGACTCGCATTCAGGGATTGCTACTGGGGGAAGATCCACGCAGTACAGCTCACTGTTTTCAGGCCATGGGAGTCCATATTTCCAATCTGGAGGATGAGTGGGTGACAGTACAGGGAGTCGGTCTCGGCAAGCTGCAAGAACCGACGGAGGTTCTAGATGCGGGTAACTCGGGGACAACCTTACGACTAATGCTTGGCCTGCTGGCATCGCACCCCGATCGCTTTTTTACGGTCACGGGGGATCGTTCATTGCGATCGCGCCCGATGGGACGCGTTATTCAACCCTTGCGGCAAATGGGAGCCAACATTTGGGGCCGTCAGGCTAATACGCTCGCGCCCTTGGCGGTGCAAGGCCAAGCTCTCAAGCCCACCCATTACCACTCTCCCATCGCCTCAGCGCAGGTGAAATCCTGTGTGCTGTTAGCAGGGTTGCTCACTGATGGTCCCACCACCGTGACCGAACCCAGCCTATCGCGAGATCACAGTGAGCGGATGTTACGCGCCTTTGGGGCCGACCTGACCGTTGATCAGGCCGAGTGTACGGTCACCGTGAATGGGCCAGCCCATTTAACTGGCCAGACTGTCATCGTGCCCGGCGATATTAGCTCTGCAGCATTTTGGTTGGTCGGCGCGGCCATTACCCCCGGCTCGGAACTGGTGATTGAGAATGTTGGCGTCAACCCGACTCGCACTGGCATTTTAGAAGCATTGCAGATGATGAATGCTGATATCACCTTGGAAAACGAGCGGCTAGTGACCGGCGAGCCCGTGGCGGATTTGCGAGTGCGATCGGGGCCGTTGCAGGGAGCCACCTTTAGCGGTGACCTCATTCCTCGAATGATTGACGAGATTCCGATCTTAGCGGTGGCGGCTCTGTTTGCCGAAGGTCAAACCATCATCAAAGATGCCGCTGAGTTACGGGTCAAAGAAAGCGATCGCCTCGCTGTCATGGCGACGGAGCTGAATCGTCTTGGGGGCAATATCACGGAGCTCCCCGATGGTTTAGAAATCCGGGGGGGGCTGTCAAGTCTGACGGGAGACACGGTTGATAGCTTTACCGACCACCGGATCGGCATGAGTCTGGCGATCGCTGCTCTCCGCGCCCAGGGCACAACCATTGTTCAGCGAGCCGAAGCCGCCGCCATTTCTTACCCAACTTTTTTCGAAACCTTAGAGCATGTCTGTGTTGGCTAACTGACTTTTCGCAACGACTGGTTGATGGCCATCTAATGATGCCGTCTGCCGATCGCCCCTCACTCATTCAGGCCCAGTTTTTCTTTCAAGACTATGCAATCTTGTCATCATCGTTCAATCCATAGCATTATCACAGACAGCCTGTCGGCTAGCGATATCCGTCCCGCAGCGATGGGTCAAATAACAGATGATGCTGACTCCGGGGTTCGCGTAAAGTCTGCCAGAGAGTTTGAGTAACTGTCATTATTTCATGGTCAAAGCATTATCCAGTCACGGCAGCAGTCCCTAACTCGCTAAACCAATACGGACCTGACCATCTCTCTTCCCCAAAAGTTTTTGGCCTTGATTGATAAGGCGCACTCTGGAGTTTTTCATGAATTCTTCAAGTTGAGAAGATTTGCAACTGTCACTGTTTACCTTCCAGCTCCTAAGGCACTGTAAAATCAAGCGCGCTGATTACCTGGGCACGATTGGCGGTGCAGCGCTTAGTCTCCTCTCTAAGAGAGCATCAACCTGATTAGCAGTCAGTTCTCTGTAAAAACAGATTAATCACGTAACAACTTTTTAGGACTGCATCTGTCTGAAGTATCATGCGAAAAATTTTGGTCATTGAAGCTGAGGGAAAACTGCGAGCGAACCACGTTACCCTCTTGAAGCAAGAGGATTATGAAATTATTGCCACGGGAGACAGCACCACCGCTCTCGACTTGATTCGCAAACAGTATCCAGATTTGATTTTGTGTGGCTTAGAGTTGACCGGAGGAGATAACTTTGAGCTGCTGCAATATCTGCAACATCAGCCAGACCTGCTCTCCATTCCCATTGTTTTATTGACGACGATTCGTAACGAGTTGCGTTGGCGACAGTCTGTGGCTTTGGGAGCCGATGATTGCCTCATCTCACCCTTTAGCGATCGTGACTTGCTGGATGCGATCTCGATTCGGCTTCGCAAACAAGATGCCCTGACCCACCGCTACAACACCTTGATGCGGCATACTGCCGAACGCCTCAATCGGCTGTCGCGCTACGATATTTTGACCGAGTTGCCGAATTATCAGCTCCTCAAACAGCGACTAGAGCAAGCGATGCGCCGCGCCTCTAAAGGGAAACAGCAAGTCGCCTTGCTCACCCTCAGCTTGGATCGCTTGCGGCAGGTCAACAATACCTTGGGATATGCGGCGGGCGATATGCTGCTCACGGCTGCCGCCCAGCGACTCACCGGGATTTTACCCCGCTCCACCGCGGTTGCCCGACTCACTGGTAATCAATTTGCGATCGTGGTGCCAGCCCCCAAAAATCGCAGCGCCATTGTTGATATGGTTTCTGACATTTTTACGAGTTTGGGCCACTCTTTTTCGCTACCTGGGCAGCAAGTATTCATGACGGCCAGTATTGGCATTGCCTTGTTTCCTGAAAATTCGAACGAGATTAGCGTGCTGCTGCGGCAAGCCGATGCCGCTTTAGATTGGGCCAAAATGCAGAAAAGCCATTCCTACCGCTTTTACCGCCCCGATCTGCCTGTTGTGTCGGGTGACGAACTCCAAATCGAAACCTGGCTGCGGTATGCCCTCGAACGCGATCAGTTTGAGGTTTGGTATCAACCCAAATATAGTCTTCGTCAAAATCGCATTGTGGGGGCAGAGGCGCTGATTCGCTGGCAACATTCCGAGACCGGATACATCTCACCGGGCAAATTTATCCCCCTGTCAGAAGAAACCGGGCTCATCGTGCCCATTGGTGACTGGGTGCTGAAAACAGTCTGTAGCCAAACGGCCAAATGGCTGCATTCTGGGCAACCTGTTGTCGCGATCGCGGTCAACCTTTCGAGTGTGCAGCTTAACCAGGCAGATCTCGCCCAACGCATCCAGAACATTTTGACAGATTCCCAATTGCCCCCAGAACATCTGGAACTGGAAGTCACGGAAACAGCACTCATGCAAGATATCGAACCCGCGATCGCCCTACTGCATGAACTCAAAGACCTGGGCGTCAGAATCGCCATTGACGACTTTGGCACGGGCTACGCTTCCCTCAGTTATCTGCAAAAACTACCCATCGATATTTTGAAAATCGACACGTCTTTTGTGCGCAACATTCATGAAAACATCACCAATCAAGCCATTCTCCGCAATGTCATTGCGATGGCCCACGAGCTTAATCTCAAGGTCATTGCCGAAGGCATCGAAACAGAAATTGAGATGCACATGCTGAAATCTTTTGGCTGCGACTTAATTCAGGGATACTGGGTCGGCACCCCAATGGATGCCACAGAATTTGCCCAGCGGTTGTGATTAGTCGCAGTCGCATCGCCGCGATCGCTAGGTTATCTCTAGGCCATAGGGCTGTCGCTACTGAGTGCCTACGGAGATCCGAGATTGACGTTTTGAGCATTGCTTAAGATGATCGGGTAAATTAAGTATCCGGAACGCCTAATTGCCAACATGACTAATTTAGAACCGACCGTTACCCCCAATATCGCCAGACCCAAAGCCGGGTTTACGTCCTACGCTGAAAAGCTGAATGGACGAGCCGCCATGATTGGCTTCATCGCTGTTATTGCGATTGAATACCTAACCGGCAAAGGATTAATGACGTGGCTAGGGTTGGCGTAACTCCAGTGAGTTTTTGTGACTCTTGATAATCTGGCCTGAAAGCCCATCAAGATATACTGCCAACCTGTTTAATCAGATATAGGGAATAAGCCCGCAATCGTTTTCTGGCGGCTGTGAAGCACAGCTATCACTTTCTACACCGACGTGTCGTCCACAACCATACGCTTAAAGTGTTCATCAAACGTTTATTTCGAAGAGAGCCCGTCGTCAGCACCATCGTTACTGCGGGCACGGTGAATATTTTGCTGGGAATGGCGGAAGGTCAAGCATTACTGGCTTTTTTCGGCGTATTGGTTGTTAGTGGCACCTTAGCCAATCGCGGTTGGCAAAAATACTACCGCCAACCGCTCGATTTTGCTGAAAATGGTTCTCTGCGCTACTTGCCAGAGCAAACCTCGCAATCACCGCTGCCGCTTGTGGAACTGTCATCACAGCGAGATCGCCAACGAGAGTGACCGGCGAATACGGCAAGTCGTAATTACATTGACACAGTCTAGCTCGCTAGAACTCCTGCATGATGAGCTTGTCATTGCCATATAGCGGTGCTCACTTAGGTTAAGTACAGATTCGTAATCAAGACAGCTCTTCAACGGATACCTGGTGTACTTAATTGATCTAGGCACCGCTATAGCACTGGCCCTTTCTCAAGGGCATGCAGCAGCTTAAACTCTGCTATCTGGCACTCGGCACGAGTACTCGATAGCAGAAGTTACCAACCCGTTTCAGCTTCTGGCTCCCCTTCTCCCGTGGCGGTGCCGCTGTAGAGACCGGCAGGCAAATTGGTCGAGCTCTGCACTAGCTGCACCAATCTTTAGAACGCTCAACGGCTTTTTTCCACATGCCGTAGTTTGCCTGCGCTGCGGTTGCTCCTGTATCGGGCTCAAACACTTTTTCAATGCCCCTAGTGGCAACCAGCGCCCGGTAATCTTGCCAATAGCCACTGGCCAGTCCGGCCGCAAAGGCCGCCCCTTGAGCCGTCGTGTCGAGCATGGCAGGCCGCTCGATGGGAATGCCCAAAACGTCAGCCTGGAATTGCATCAGAAAGTCATTCTGAGAAGCACCACCGTCAACCTTAAGCTCTTTAATCGGGGTCGGCGCTCCCGCATTGACAGCATCGACAACTTCTTTGACTTCGTAAGCGATCGCTTCTAGCACTGCTCGGATCAGATGTTCTCGACGCACACCACCCGTAATTCCCATAAAAGAGCCACGAGCATTCATATCCCAATGAGGGGCTCCCAGCCCGCTTAATGCCGGAACGAAATACACACCCCCATTCGTGCCAATGCGTTTTGCTAATGGTTCAGTATCAGCAGCATGACTAATCACTCGAATACCGTCTCGTAACCATTGGATGCAGGCCCCAGCTGTAAACATGGCCCCTTCGACGGCGTAGCCCACCTGCGGCTGACCATCATGAGCAACCGACCAGGCGACGGTTGATAGCAACTCGTGGTTAGTCCGCACAATTTCATTGCCAGTATGAGCGACCAAAAACGCGCCAGTGCCGTAGGTACATTTCAGCGCCCCGGGGCGATCGCAGCCATGCCCAAATAGCGCCGCTTGTTGGTCACCCAACACCGACATAATCGGAATTTCGGCCCCTAAGAAATCAGGATCGGTATACCCAAACAATCCCAGACTCGGCTTGACCTCTGGCATGATGCTACGCGGAATGCCGAACATTTCCAGTAGATGCGGATCCCAGTCATAAGCCTGCAGATTGAGCAGCATCGTGCGGCTGGCGTTGCTGTGATCCGTGGCGTGAACTTTTCTGCCCGTCATATTCCACAGCACCCACGTATCCACTGTGCCCGCCAGTGTCTTGTCAAGATCGAGGGGTGGGTCGGTGTAATGCTTAATGTGGTCTAGTAACCAAGCTAGTTTAGTTGCCGAAAAGTAGGCGTCCAGCACTAACCCAGTGCGGTCATAAATCTCGTTAGCCTTGCCGGCAGCGCGCAGTTCATTACATAGCGGCGCGGTACGTCGATCTTGCCAGACGATCGCATTATGGTGAGGTCGCCCGGTTTCCTTATCCCACAGCAGGCAAGTCTCGCGCTGTACGGTGAGTCCAATGGCCGCGATCGCCGTTGCCGGAATCTTGGCTTTCTCTAAGACGCCTTTAGCCGCCCAGGAAATATCGTCCCAAATCTCTCTCGGGTCATGCTCTAACCAGCCTGGCTCCGGATAATACTGGGTTAGCTCCTTATATGACTGGGCAACGACTTGTCCATCTGGGTCAAACAGAATGGCGCGGTTGCCGGTCGTGCCCAAATCAAGGGCCATGATATAACTGGCTGACATAGGTTTCGTGATTAAGGTGCTGAAAGCAATCAGAGATATACTCCAGCTTTCAATGGAACCTGCGATCGTGCCGGTAATTTAAGATTGCTCTTAGATTTTTGTTAATGCCTGTTGCACAGAAACGTCTACTCGGAAGTTAAAAGGGGCAAGCCCCCGAGATCACCAGTCAAGATGCGACTACCATCTGGCAAAATGTGAATTTTGATTGGGTCGCAGTTTCATTTCAAGCGATCGCGCATGGTTTCGTTCAATACTCACACCTGACTGATTTGGCAAAGTCATCTTCTCACCCTTAAATCAGGCCTTTAACAGTTGGTTAAGTAGGGAAGCTGACGCATAAATGTCCGATGAGAGCTGAAGAGTTGACGGGCTGCCATACCGCTTAGGGAGCGGCTTGAAAATAAAGTACCCGAACAAGACTGTGGCAGGGTGGATGAGTCGCAGGGTCGGTGGGATGTTATTTAAGCGCAACTCCCTTACGGCTAAAAAAAATGGGCCATTCTGTGCAAAACAGAACAGCCCAAATATCTGGGAACGCAATTGAGCCTACTGAAGCACCAACTTGACGTTAGCGTTTTGCAAGCCCGGACGCTTGACTTCAGCCAAGGTCTTGTTAACTGCATACTTTTGATTAATCGAATTAATCAGCTCAGTCTGGTTGTGCTTTTTAGCAACACCCCAAAGGTCAGCAATCAAATCAAAGCTACCATCGGCATTGCGAGACCAGCCCAGATCGTATTCGCCTTCGAGAACAGCAACAATGTCGGCACGAACGCGCTGACCGTTGTAACCACGAACATCAGCTTCGGTCTTAACCGCAATACCGAGATCGCAGAGAGACTGCTTGAGAACTGCAGAATCAGTCACTTTCGTACGCAGGGTGCTGAAGTGAGACATGGTGTTTCCTCCTGGAGAGAATTTGAGAGAGACAACGAGGTTTGAGAGAAATGAAGACGGATAGGGGATAAATCCCTGATCGACCTTCGAGTTAAACCGCTAGCTTAGAGCTAGCCCTTTTCTCTAACGCACAGGCGTTAGAGAAAAAGCTTTAAAACTCCATCCGCTGATACTCAGCGACGGAGGCAGCTGCAGGACGTGCCCGTTGACGAGCCCAATCGCGTAGGGCGGTCACTTGTTCATTCATCGTCTTCGACAGTGGCATCGTCGACCGAATCGCAGCAATAATATCGAGCTGGGTAAATTCGCGCTCTTGGGCAAAGGCTTCATACATCGCCGAGATGATGCCTTGCTCAATTTCTGCCCCAGAAAACCCATCACAAACTTTGACTAACTGCGGCAAATCAAACCGCTGAATATCGCGGCGACGCTTCTGCAGGTGAATCTTGAAAATTTCCTGCCGCTCTTCTTCATTAGGCAAATCAACAAAGAAGATCTCATCAAAGCGCCCCTTCCGTAAAAACTCGCCCGGCAACCGTTCAACCCGGTTAGCTGTAGCCATGACAAAAACAGGCGATTTTTTTTCCTGCATCCAGGTTAAAAAGGTCCCAAAAATACGGCTAGAAGTACCGCCATCAGAATCTGAAGATCCAGAACTGCCCGCAAACGCCTTGTCAATTTCATCAATAAATAAGATTGCGGGAGAAATGGACTCGGCTGTACGAAGCGCGTTCCGCAGGTTGGCTTCCGAGCGACCGACTGTCGAGCCGTCATAAACTCGCCCCAGGTCTAACCGCAGTAAGGGCAGCCCCCACAGGCGAGAAGTCGTCTTCGCAATCAGTGACTTACCACACCCCGGCACCCCTAAGATAAGCATGCCCTTAGGCTGGGGTAACCCATATTCGCGCGCCCGCTCGGTAAAGGCATTAGAACGCTGAGTTAACCAGCGTTTTAACTCTTCTAAGCCGCCAACAGAATTGATCGTCTCATCGACTTCCATAAATTCCAAAATGCCGTTGCGTCGAATCAGCTGCTTCTTCTCAGTGAGAACAATATCGACCTCGCTTTCAGTCAACTTGCCCGCAGAAACTCGCGCTTTGCGATATACCTTCTCAGCTTCATCTCTAGTGAGGCCCAATGCTGCCTTGAGAAGCTTTTCTCGGACATCCGTCGTAATCCGAGCCGATTTAGCGATGTCTAATTCGCCACTGAGAACAGTGTTCAACTCCGCCATTGTTGGCGGCAAGAAATCAAGGACAACTACCTCCTTCTCCAATTCCACCGGAATCTCTTGCACCGGCGACATCAAAATGATTGTCTTCTGAGCCTCTCTGAAGCTAGCAATAGCATCCCTCAGACAGCGCGTCACGGCAGGCGAATCTTTGAAAGGATGCAAGTCCTTGAATACATAGACGCCGGGTTCACGCTGCCGAATTACCCACTCTACGGCCGCCTCAGGAGAAACTGTGCTGTTGTGCTGAGTAACATTGCGAGGCTGCCCGTATTCCACAATGCCATGGGTCATGGTCCAGGTATAAACCTTCCGTTGAGGGCGTAACTGCTGAGCCACACTGGCAACTGCCTGCTCAGCTCGCTCCTCCTCAAAAGTCACCAAGTAGACTAAGGGATACTGTGCCTGTACAAGTATGTTGAGATCTTCTCTCATAGATATCGTTCCTGGTACTACACTCGCCTATCAGTGACGAATCATCAACATGAAGCACGAACACCCCGAAACCCAGAAGTCTGGATTTCAAACCTTAGCAGTGCACTAACTGCCCCTCTTCAGGACGCGAACCCTCGGACATGACGCCTGAAACACCCACAGATAGTTCCTCACCCGATGAACTAACCGCATTTCCGACCGATAAAAGCTCACCATCCTTCACTACAACCGCGTCAGAACAGCTGGGGCAACTATAGGTACGATAAGCACTGCCGTATTCAGAGTACTCATCCACAACTTCAGAATGAGATAGATAAAATTGAAGGGCCTTTTCAGCTAGGGAAGACATGGGCTCACCGTCAACAGCTGAGCGAATTTTGAGCTGGCGGTGTAAATCTGAAGTGAGGTATAGCGTAACTTTAGTCGGCTTCTGCTGGTCTTCCATATCGCTTTCCAATTGATATAACCCAGGTATGAAAGATAAGTTAGCGACCATTCACAAAGACTGTCAAGACATAAAGCCAGCATGACGTCTTTTTGTTTACATTTCTTCGCAATAAATTACTTGGCTTGCCAAGTTACGTTTCATCGTTTCAAGCTTTTGTCAGTTAAGGAGTGTTCATTGCCTGGTCGAACTTGGCCAGCGTGTGGTCAGGCTATGGCTTTATGTAATTAAATTTGGGTGGCGAAAGTTTATAATTACTGATGTCGATAGCTTTATTTAATCAAGGTCGATGAAGTATTTCAAATATGGTCTTAGAAGATCTTAATAATGATAATTCTGAGCCATTGACGAAGGCTCTCTTGTGACAAATGGTAACTTTTTGTCGATTTTTGCTGATTAGCCAAAATATTTTTGTGTAAGTGTCGTAAGTATTTATTTTGTTCGGTTAGTCATTATTTATTGATGCTGGCGTCTGGATTTTATGGGGAATCTCTGCTAGCACTAGAATGGTGCCTGTATCAACATCAAAATGACTTGTTGGCAGCTTAATGAGTCGATGTTGTCTCGAATCTAGCCACGGTTAAAAACCGCCCCTTTTTGTTGATCTGTTATTCACCTTTAGCTTCTAGTAATTGATGATGTCGCAACGGCCCCCTTTGATCACGCGGAAAACATCTGCCGGCAATGTAGCCCTGTCACTGCTGGAATCAGGTAATTATCATCAGGCACTTCAGGCTTTTCGTCAGGTGCCTGAAGGCGATCGCGCGATCGCTAACTGGATTAATCAAGCCGTTTGCCTGCTGCATCTCAACCAGCCAGCAGCGGCTTTGCCGATTTGTGACTACGTGCTCGGTCTCGATGCTGATCACCCGCAAGCCTGGCTGTTTAAGGGAGTAGCCTTATACCGATTGAATCGGTACGACAAAGCGTACAGTTGTTATGCCAAAGCGTTTGGTGAGGCTCAGCTAAACGCTGCGACGATGTCGAAGCAGCCCTAAGGGTTACCTGGAGAGTCCTTCACACTAGCTGCGATAGCCTCAGTTCCGTTGCGATTCATGCCTGCTGGGTAGAGTCAGAGCGATAGATCGTTCAGGCTATGGCTACACTAGAGCCTGAGCGATTCTCCGTCATGTAAAATGTTTGCCCAAACCTCTAATCAGTTACCTTCTTTAGAGTCTGCTCTTAAGCATTTTTTTGGCTACGACCAGTTTCGACTTGAGCAACGAGCCATTATTGAAACCTTCTTGCGCCGTCAAGACTGTTTGGTGGTGATGCCTACTGGCGGCGGGAAGTCGCTGTGCTATCAACTGCCTTCGCTATTGCGTTTAGGTGTCATGGTAGTCGTATCGCCATTGATTGCCCTCATGCAAGACCAGGTAGATGCCCTGCACAACAACGGCATTGCGGCAACTTTTTTGAATAGCAGCCTCAGTCTGCCTCAAGTCAGAGAGCGGGAAGCACAACTGCTTAATGGCGCTATCAAGCTGCTTTACGTTGCTCCTGAACGATTGCTCAGTGAGGGATTTTGGCCGTTCTTATCGCGATTACACCAGCAGGTGGGGATTTCCGGATTTGCGATTGACGAAGCCCACTGCGTGTCGGAATGGGGCCACGATTTTCGTCCTGAATACCGGCAACTGCATCGACTGCGAGCGAGCTTTGCCGAGGTGCCGATGATGGCGCTGACGGCGACGGCGACAACCCGTGTTCGAGAAGATATCTGTAACCAACTGGCACTGCAAAAGCCAACGGTCTTTGTTGCGAGCTTTAACCGGCATAACCTGTACTACGAAGTGCTGCCCAAAGATCGCCAGGCCTATGCTCATCTGCTGGGTCAACTCAAGGCGGCAACAGGGGCTTGCATTGTTTACTGCATTAGCCGCAAACGGGTAGAAGAACTGGCAGGACGCCTGCAGCAGGATGGCATGGCCACGTTGCCTTACCACGCCGGTTTATCTGACGACACCCGCCGCGAAAATCAAAATCGTTTTATTCGTGACGATGTTCAAGTAATTGTGGCCACGATCGCCTTTGGTATGGGCATCAATAAACCGGATGTGAGATTGGTGGCCCACTACGATTTGCCGCGCACGCTCGAAAGTTACTACCAAGAGTCGGGGCGCGCCGGGCGCGATGGTGAACCCGCTCACTGCACCGTGTATTTCAGCTATGGTGATGTCTCGCTGATCAACTACATCATTGAGCAGAAAGCTGACGAGCAAGAACAGAACATTGCTCGCCAGCAACTGCGTCAGGTGCTCGATTATGCCGAGAGCACGGTTTGTCGTCGCCAGATCCAACTTAGCTACTTTGGCGAGGCGTTTCCCGGCCAGTGCGATCGCTGCGATAACTGCCGCCATCCCAAACCGATGGAAGATTGGACGATTGAGGCCCAAAAGTTTCTCTCCTGCGTCGCTCGCTGCCGTGAACGGTTTGGCATGGCCCACATTATTGATGTGCTGCGCGGCTCGCAAAAGAAACGCCTGCTTCAGCTCCAGCATGATCAGCTTTCCACCTATGGTATTGGCAAAGATCGCTCTGCCGAAGAATGGAAAGTGCTCGGACGCTCGCTCCTGCACCAAGGCTTAGTGGCCGAAACCACCGATGGCTTTCCCGTACTCAAACTCAACGCCGCGAGTTGGCAAGTGCTTCGCAAACAACTCTCGGTTCAGGTGGCGATTCCAGAGACCCTTCAGGGTGGCCGTGGTGACAATTCCGAAACGTCCGCTGAAGCAGCCGGACTTTTAGCGCAACTGCGATCGCTCCGCAAACGTCTCGCTGACGAGCAGGGCATTCCTCCCTACATTGTCTTTACCGAAAGCACCCTGCGCCAAATGGCACAACAGATGCCGCGTTCACGATCGCAATTTGGCCGCATCTCTGGCGTCGGAAACCGCAAACTCGAACAGTATGGTCAAATCTTTGTCGACGCGATTAACGCCTACTGCAACGAGCAGGGTGTGCAACCGCCAGGCAGCGTGAGCGCTCGTCCACCGACAACTAGCCAGACCCGAGACCAAACCCTCGCTCTTTATCAGGCGGGGCATAGCTTGGATGACATTGCCCGCTTGCGTAACCTGCGTCGAACGACTATCGTCGGACACCTCTCAACCTTGCTGGCTGCGGGTGCAGCCATTGATTTGAATGATTTGGTTGCCCCCGAGCGGCAGGTCGCAATTCGTCAAGCGATAGCAACAACCGATAGTCCCTATCTAAATGCGGTGCGCGATCACCTCGGTCAAACTTATTCCTACGACGAAATTCGCTTAGTACAAGGCGCTATGCGCGGCCAGCAAACCCCATCCTAAATTCCCGCTCTGGCCACCGGCTGACGGTCATAAGTTTTCGCGCTATCTCCCGGTTTTAAGCTATTCTTTATGAGTGCTCAGGCATCTCGTGAACAGACTTCTTTAATTAGCTGGTTATGACAATTCCGACCCGATACCCCATCATGGCCATTGGCGGGGCAGAAGATAAGGTCGGTAAGCTTGAAATATTAACGGCTTTCTTCAATAGTGCGGGTGGTCAGCAAGCAACTATTGGGATTGTTCCCTGTGCTTCTCAAGAGCCCAGTGTGGTGGGCGCCCGTTACTACCGACTCTTTACTGAGTTGGGTGCCCAGAGCGTCCAAATCCTTGACATCCGTAATGTTCAAGAATGCGATCAAAGTCGCTGGTTAAAACTCCTAGATACCTGCACGGGGATTTTTCTCTCAGGCGGAGATCAGGTGCGACTGTTTGATTTTATTCACAACAGCACCTTCATGATGGCCATCATGAAACGCCTCCATTTGGGCTCCCTGGTACTGGCTGGCACGAGTGCAGGGGCCGCCGTGATGGGTAAAAAAATGATCTCTGGCGGGAGTAGTGGCGAATCACCCAACCGCTCCCTGGTGGACTTGATGGATGGCCTTGGCATTATTCCTGAACTTTTAGTCGATCAGCACTTTCATAACCGTAATCGCATGGCGCGGCTCTTGAGCGCGATCGCGGCTCATCCTGACAAGTTAGGGGTTGGCATTGATGAAGACACCTGCGCCGCTTTTCGAGGTGACGGCACCTTTGAAGTGGTCGGCAAAGGCGCTGTGACCGTCATTGATCCCCGTGCTCTAACCCATACCAACTATCCAGTTGCAAATGGCATGTCTCCCCTCAGCTTGCATGACCTACAGGTACATATCTTGAGTGCGGGCGATCGCTATGACTACAAACGGCGTTCAATTTGCTCAGCCAGTGTAGAAATGGCTTCATCCGTCTGATTAATATTGGCAAGCGCTCACCATTTTGGGGATTGTCAATAAAGGCATGAGTCGGCTAATTTCCACAGTGTGTCATGAGTCCCTGACAGCGTGATTGGGCCTTTGTGGTTCCTGAATGAATGCTGTATTATCGACTACAGTTGTTCGATCCCTCTCAAGTTCTACTGTCCGGCTCAATGACTCAAACATTTGCAAGACAAAGTCAACTTTGAAAGTCTGTCTTGACTTCTTAAATCGGAGTTCCACGTCAGGCATTTTCCTCTGTAAATTGTTTAAAAAATGAATTAGGTCAAGTCTGTGAATCAGTCGAAGGATTCAGGCTAGTTCTCTACAGGCGCGTCTGCCCTACTCTTTACCATAGAGGGCAAGCAGTTTTGCGTACTTCTAGTCCCTGTTGCGTCGCGAGCTTTTTGTTCTGTTGAATTCTGCAAATCACCCTCCTGCCGCCTATGAAAATTCTCCAAACTCGCACCCTTCGTGGTCCTAACTACTGGAGTATCCGTCGTCCTAACCTGATCGTCGCCCGCTTAGATTTGGAAGATCTGGCCGATCGCCCCTCTAATACGCTGCCTGGTTTTTATGAGGGATTAGTGCAGGTGCTGCCCAGTTTAGAAGAGCACTATTGTTCACCAGGGTGCCGCGGCGGCTTTTTAGAACGGTTGCGCGAAGGCACCATGATGGGCCACATTGTGGAGCACGTTGCCCTGGAACTGCAGGTTTTAGCAGGGATGGAAGTAGGTTTTGGGCGCACCCGAGAAACCGCCACTCCTGGCATTTATCAAGTTGTGGTCGAGTACCAAAACGAAGCCGCTGGGCGTTATGCCACTCGAGCGGCGGTTCGACTATGTCAAAGCATTGTGGAGACGGGGGCCTATCCGGCGCAAGAACTCAAGACAGATCTGGCCGATCTCCATGATTTACGCCTTGAGGTCTCGCTGGGTGCCACCACTGAAGCGCTGGTGACAGAAGCTGAAGCTCGCGGCATTCCGTGGATGGAATTGGAAGAGTGCGACCTCTTTCAACTCGGTTATGGCCGCTATCAAAAGCGGGTACAGGCTGCCTTAACCTCCTCTAGCAACGTGCTGGGCGTTGAACTGGCCTGCGATAAAGAACGCACCAAAGCCGTTCTAGAGAGTATGGGGGCACCGGTGCCTGCTGGCCGAGTCATTTTTGCCTTTGATGAGCTAGAAACCACGATTGCCAGGTTAGGCGGCTACCCGATTGTCATTAAGCCTCTAGACGGTAACCACGGTCGGGGGATTACCACGGATATTCGCTCTTGGCGGGAAGCTGAGGCTGCCTACGATCGCGCGAAGGAAATTTCGAACGGTATTATTGTCGAGCACTTTTACGCTGGACGCGACCACCGCATCTTAGTCGTTAACCATCAAGTCGTAGCCGTGGCTGAGCGGGTACCCGCTCGGGTCGTCGGCGATGGTCAACAAACCATTGCCGAATTGGTCGAACAGGAAAACCGCAATCCGCGCCGGGGCGACGGCCACGATAATGTCTTAACGCAAATCAAACTCGATGCGGCGACGGATGAAATGCTGCATCGTCAGAGTCTTCGCCTCGATACCGTACTTGCTGCAGGGCAGGTAGCGTATCTCAGAGCGACGGCCAATCTAAGCACCGGAGGCACTGCCATCGATCGCACTGATGATATTCATCCAGAGACTTTGTGGCTGGCTGAGCGCGTCTCCCGCATTATCGATCTGGACATTGCCGGTATTGATGTGATTACTACCGATATCACCAAGCCGCTGCGCGAAGCGGATGGCGTCATTGTAGAAGTGAATGCTGCCCCTGGATTGCGGATGCATCTGGCGCCCAGTCAGGGGATTGCGCGCAACGTCGCGGCACCGATTTTACAGATGCTGTTTCCACCAGGTATCCCAACTCGAATTCCGATCGTGGCGGTCACCGGGACGAATGGTAAAACCACCACGACCCGCTTGATCGCTCATATTGCCAAGCAGGTTTATGGTGCCGTTGGGTTTACGACCACCGATGGTATTTACATTGGCGATCGCCTGATTGAGCAAGGCGATACCACGGGCCCTCAGAGCGCTCAAATTATCTTGCGCGATCCCACGGTTGAAATGGCCGTATTAGAAACCGCCCGGGGAGGCATTTTGCGATCGGGCTTAGCCTTTGCCCACTGTGATGTCGGCGTCGTTCTCAATGTTGCTGCCGATCATCTAGGGCTGGGGGATATTGACACCATTGACCAAATGGCCCGAGTCAAATCGGTGATTGCCGAAGCCGTTCACGCTGACGGCTACGCAATTCTGAATGCCGATGATGAACGAGTGGCCGCTATGACTAAGCGGGTGGTGGGCAAGGTTGCTTACTTCTCGTTGGATGCCCATAATGCCATCGTGCAAGATCATGTTCGCAATGGTGGCATTGCCGCTGTTTATGATGACGGTCATTTGGTCATCCTGCAGCAAGACTGGGTCTACCGCATTGAAGATGTTAAACAGGTACCTGTGACCCTGGGCGGTCGGGCTGACTTTATGATTGCCAATGCTCTAGCGGCGAGCTTAGCAGCCTACGTCCAGGGCATTCAAGTTGACCAAATTCGGGCGGCTCTGCGTAGCTTTGAGGCCTCGGCGCAGCAGGCCCCTGGTCGCATGAATCTCTTTAATTTGGGCGAATATCACGTGCTGGTAGACTACGCCCATAATCCGGCCGGTTACGAAGCTGTGGGTAGCTTTGTTAAAAACTGGGCGGGCTCTACGATTGGCGTCGTCGGGGGACCAGGCGATCGCCGTGATGAAGACCTCATCGGTTTAGGAAAACTCTCCGCTTCCTTCTTCGATCAATTAATTGTCAAAGAAGACGATGACAGTCGAGGCCGTCCCGCAGGTGAAGCCGCGAATCTCATTATTCAGGGAATTACTCAATCCTCCCCCACCGTGGTGCCTTATACCGTCGAGCTCGATGAAATCACCGCGATCGAGTCGGCGCTAGACAATGCTCCTAAAGATGCCCTCGTCGTGATCTTTCCAGAGCAGGTCAGCCGCGCTATTGAACTGATCATGGCGCGGAATCCAGTGGTCGATTCGCCGGTTGAAGCAACTGCTGATTTGTCCCTCGATTCATCATCTCGAGAGCCGATGTCAGTGGGCGGGCAGTGAAGTTCACCTGTTAGGGGCCGTTGAGATCTGTAAGGGAGTTGCGCTTAAATAACATCAACATCCCACCGACCCTGCTACCCATCCACCCTGCCACAGTCTTGTCCGGATACTTTATTTTCAAGCCGATCCCTAACTGTCCCTAATTCTGCATGAAACGATCTGAGCACAACCGGTAGATCAGAATTGTCTAGAGCGTTCAACTCTTGGTCTGACAGAGACGTTGAACGCTCTTTATGGCCGTTGATGCCGACTCTTTGTCGTGTATCGCAAGCCGTCTTTAGCTCAGATAATTCCAGATTGTTGAAACGCTTATTCAGCTCGGGTTTCATTTCTCAGCTCGGCAATCTGCCATAGAGTCACTGCCATCGCCGCATGCGGCTGCCACATGCAGAGTCTCGCATGAGAAGGCTGACTGTGTGGTCATTCTAGAAATTACAGCTGCTCTAAACTTAATTACGGATTGCGATATCTGTCAGGTCAGCACATTAAAATTGATGATGAGGATGAATGAGTGAAATGAAGTAACCTTGGCGAACCTTGAAGACGTGACACCAGCAGGCGTCTCAAAATCTGAGCCCAGTGATGCAAAACTATTGAATTTTGCGTTTGACAGTATTGAAGCGGCCCTGCTCGATTTGGCTGCAGGGCGATCCATCGTCGTGGTAGACGACGAAAATCGTGAGAATGAAGGAGATGTCATCTGTGCAGCTCAGTTCGCCACGCCAGACATGATCAACTTTATGGCGGTCGAGGCTCGGGGCTTAATTTGTCTGGCCATGACTGGCGATCGCTTGGATGAGCTAGAGCTACCCCTCATGGTGACTCAGCACTCTTTTGAAGACGAAAATGAGCAGACTGCTTTTACTGTCAGCATCGATGCAGCGCTGCACTGGGGAGTAACCACTGGGATCTCAGCTGACGATCGCGCCCGAACGATTCAAGTGGCGTTGAATCCTCAAGCGCGCCCTCAAGATTTGCGCCGTCCTGGACACATTTTTCCCCTGCGGGCCAAGGCGGGGGGCGTTTTGAAACGGGCTGGGCACACCGAAGCTGGGGTTGACTTGGCACGATTGGCCGGGTTGTATCCCGCTGGGGTGATTTGCGAAATCCAGAATCCTGATGGCTCGATGGCGCGTCTGCCAGAACTCATCGACTATGCTCAAATCCACGGTCTTAAACTCATCAGCATTGCTGATTTGATCAGTTACCGATTAGAACATGAACGGTTTATCCAGCGAGAAGCGATCGCTGTTATGCCGACCCAGTTTGGCCATTTCGATATTTATGCCTATCGCAATCTGATGGATAACTCTGAGCACGTGGCCCTGGTCAAAGGCAACCCCGCGACCTTTAACGATCAGCCAGTCATGGTCCGAGTCCATTCTGAATGCTTAACGGGCGATTCTTTTGGGTCGCTGCGGTGTGATTGTCGTATGCAGTTGCAGGCAGCGCTCAAGATGATTGAGGCAGCGGGTCGCGGGGTCGTCGTTTACCTCCGCCAAGAGGGCCGCGGTATTGGCTTGGTGAATAAGCTCAAAGCCTATTCCCTGCAGGATTTGGGACTCGATACTGTGGAAGCCAACGAAAAACTGGGTCTTCCAGTCGACCAGCGCAACTATGGCATGGGCGCCCAAATCTTGAATGACATTGGGGTCCACCAGTTTTGCCTTATCACCAACAATCCCCGCAAGATCGCTGGATTAAAGGGATACGGGTTAGAGATGGTCGATCGCGTCCCGCTGATTATCGAAGCGACCCCTTACAACTCCCATTATTTAGAGACCAAAGCCCAAAAGTTAGGACATTTGCTGCTGCAAACCTATTTGGTCACGATTTCAATTCAAACGAAGGAAGACTTTTCCGCAATTTCAGCCAAATATGAGCAACTCGAAAAGGTGCGCCAACTTGCCCAGCAAGCCGGTTTTTTCGCTCAAGAAGAAGTCCGCTCAGTTGCGGTAGCGCTTCTGGGGCAAGGCAAACTCATCGTCAACTTAGGCATGGAAACATTGCAAGGCGTGAAACCTGGATGGTATAACGAGGAGCCGTTAGCAACGTGGCGATCGCTAGCCAAGATATTAGACGAGCTGGTGCGGGCGCCCAATTTAGAACAGTTGGAAATGATTGTGTCTGATGGGGCTGATCCTTTTAGCCACCTACAGGTCGGGCTGAGCCGTCAAGTTTTCTCAATCGGGCCTGGTCAAGATACGCTGTATCCTTCGGGACTGCAGGGGAACTTACAGACCCAACGCATTTATATCTTTTCTCGTCACAACCCTAATGACTAAAGATTAAGTTGGGCGCTAAGGGATCGGCTTGAAAATAAAGTACCCGGACAAGACTGTGGCAGGGTGGATGGGTAGCAGGGTCGGTGGGATGTTATTTAAGCGCAACTCCCTAGGCGTTTACAAAGTAATTGACAAGACAGTCGGCATCTCTGCCATAAACGGGAACTGGCGGCTACGATGATGTTGGTACTAGGTTGAGGTTCTTGAAAGCACATGGAAAGCACTACCTGGTTGGATGTCGTTATTAAGCGACTGCGCCTTTTCACTCGGCCTCTGCCATTAGCTTCCGCCGTCGGTACCTTGCTGCTGGGGATATTTATCTGGGATTATGTGCGCCACCCTGAATGGTTTGGCGCTTTTGAAGATAACTCAACCGGCCCCAGTGAAGATCTCGACTTGTCAGGGCTGACCCCAGAAGAACAGGCTGCTGCGACCGATCTCGACAACCTAACTTTGCTGCTGAACGAGCTAGGTGCGGAACCTGGCAGTAGTCCTCGGATTCAAGCTCTCTCGGAAGACGCGACTGAACAAACCTCTTTCCTTAGCGAAGTCTTAGCCCTTGGAGAGTCAGATGGTACTGGTTCAACGCTGCAAGCAAGCCCTTTTTCGAGCTACCTGCAACAATACGAATTCGGCAGAAACTCCTTAACGTTTAACAGAGCGGCTAATAGCTCCGTCACTCAGTCAGGGGGCGTTAATTTCGGCGAGTTTGGGCGCACCAGTCGGAATTCGTCTACCACTAATGAGCAAGCCGTCAATCCTTTATCCGTAGCACTGCAAAATCAATTGGGATTAGCCGCTGCCGTGCAAGTGCAGGAAGACTCACAACTGGCTAACGAGCTGCGATCGCAAGCCGCCAATAATCAAGAAGGCAGTCAAGAAACGGGTGACAGTGTTGACCCAGACGCCTTACCCCCTGGACAATTTAGTTCTCAAACGGTGACCATCCCTGGCGTCAACTTCCCTGTTTTACCGACGCTACCGCAAATGTCTCCGCCACCAGGTACCACGGGGTACACTGCACCCGCATCGTTAGAACTCATCCCGCCCTTACCCGGTAGCAGCAGTTCTAACTCAGCCGCCTCTTCTATCCCGAGTACAGTCGGTGTGCCAGGTTCAACTATCGGGACTGGGGTGCCCTCAGTGAATTCTTCCGAGGTTGATGTCAGCAATGGTTTTGTGACGCCATATACTCCGGTGGTACCGGTCGTTACTCCGGCTGAGAGCACCGCACCAGCCCCCTTTACGGCTCCCCGTCCCCCCGGTTCTTACACAGGGGGCGGGTATATCAACACATTTTCAAATCCAAGTGGGCCGTCTAGTACTGCTCCCAGTGGTAACTGATCGCTGGCAGCGTATCTGCTCTCGCCTTTTCCGTAACTGCGGCAGGGGCACGAGTTTTTGAGGCCACTACATTTGCAAGATTTTCCAGCTCTGCTGTGTCAGAGTTTGAAAATTATGCTGGGCGATTGTGCTAATAGACGTGATCCCTTGTAACCGACTGCCCCGGCACCTTAATGTCTGTATCGAGAACCATGCAACATCACCTAGAACCAGCGATTTCGCAGAACGAATTTCAGAAAGCTAATTGAGAAACGCTATAATTCACCTCTGTAGAGGGTAAAAAGGTACTCAAACTTCTTTGATGTAGAGGTTTTCACCTGCTTATTCCAGTGATGTTGAATGGTGTTGCCTTGTTCACATGAAAGTCATTTATGACCCCGACAAAGACATTCTGCAAATCGCTTTTGTTCAAGCGTTGATTGAGGAAACCACACAAATTTCACCTGGATTAGTTCTTGATTATGACGGAGATGGGCAGGTAGTGGGCCTCGAGATTAGAAGAGCTTCCATTAAAACTGATAGCCCTTATGCCATTTCCTTCGATATTGGTGCAGCCAACATCAACAAGCCTCAGCCGATGGCTAAGGAGCCATAGCTTCAGAGTGGGATAGCTGCTGCCTAGAGCACCAGATGAGAGCTGAGAGTCGCTGTAAGTAGGGCTTACTGAAAAAGTCAGATTCGTTGATATTCAGCCATTTCAGCCAACAAATGACAGATGAAGTGCAAGGTTTGTTGACGAGAGAATGGGACTTTCAGCGAATTTGCCTTGCATATAAATGCCACTCAGAACGGCTA
>JBCDAJ010000078.1:0-30206 GCA_039185935.1 Cyanobacteria bacterium P01_F01_bin.56
CTGGGGCGCTTCGCTAGGGACTCTAGCTCATCCTGTTCTGACTCGCTCAAAGTAATCGCTGGAGCAGAAAGACGGGGCATCATCGGAATCTCAGAGAGGGTTCTAAAGGGTAACGCCATTTCTGCCATGCGGTACTAGTCCTACTAGGTGAACATCACGATACTTGAACCAGCCGTCAAATCAACCATTCAAGACGCTGCTCAAAAGCTGACAGGGCCAAAGAAGCGAACCTTCATAGCGAAAGTTGCCGACGATTACTTCAACGGCTCGGCACGACAAGCCGAAACGCATTTAGGCTGGAACCGCCACAGTGTCCAACTCGGCCTTCATGAACGTCGCACGGGGGTGGTTTGTTTTGACCACTATCAAGGTCGCGGCCGCCGGAAAACAGAGGTGCGCCTGCCCACCTTAGCCGCTGATATTCGCGAGTTGGTGGAACCGCACACGCAAGCGGACCCTCAACTCAAGACCACGTTTGCCGACACGAAGGTCACCGCGCAAGCGGTGCTGGATACCCTGCCCACGATCAAGGGCTATGCGGTCAGCGATTTACCCTGTCGTCAAACGATTGAAGCATCCTTAATCGGATGGGCGATCGCCTGAAACAACGCAACAAGTAAAGCCGCAGAAGAAACTATAGCGGTGCCTAGATCAATTAAGTACACCAGGTATCCGTTGCAGAGCTGTCTTGATTACGAATCTGTACTTAACCTAAGTGGGCACCGCTATAGCTGAAACTGCTGCCATTTTTGCCCATGTGGCCCAAGCGCATCAGGCTGTCGACCAAAATCCTGCCGTTTTGAGGCTGTCCATCGACAGTAAAGCCAAAGTCAAAATCGGGAATCTCTCTCGCAACGGCCAAGCGCGTCGCCGGAAAGCACTACGACCAAATCAATATGCTGTTTCTAGAAATGAATTAACCCGACAGCACGCCGCTGACTCGCATCAAGTCTGCGATGGTGGGGCAATAGGGCGGCAAACCCAACATTTCTGGATGGACGGGCCGATGGTAAACAAAATGCCGATATTGCAAACAAAAGCGATCCCAATCGGCCATCCGAATGTTGAACCAGTCGATGATGCGATCGGCCAGCCACAGCGAGAGGGGAATGCGGCAATAAATGCGCTTGCCCAAGTAATCGCAAATTTCCTCAACGGTGCGATCAATCGTCAGAGCCGGATTCCCAATAATGACCTGACGCGGCTCTTGGGGACCCGGAGGATGATCGACGAGATGCGTTACGACCAGAGCAATGTCTTTGCCATGAGCAAAGTGGAAGCTGCCATCGGCTTTCAAAAATCGGATTATCCCCATCCATTTGGTAACTTCGGTAATACCAGCAGAAATGTGAGAGTAGGGTTTGTCTTTGTCGCCACCAAACACCAGGGTCGGAAACACGGTGGTCACCTTGGAGTAGATAGCAAGTTCCGGCAATTTTAGATAGCACTGGTATTTGCTGCGAATGTAATCAGTGCCAATTTCACCCGCTTCTTTGAGGGGCAAATTATTGCTGTCTAGAATGCTGGCGGTGGAAAAGTAGAGCACCTGTTGGCAGCGATCGCCATCCAACAGGTCCATCAATTGATGATTGCCCGTGACGTTAATATCGTAAATTTCCGGTGCCCCACCCCAAGAAGTCGCCGCCAAAATTGCCGTGTCGATGGTTTTCAGCAGGTCAGCATGGGCAGCGATATTGCGAATGTCATCCTGAATCATGTGGATGCGTGGTTCATCCTGCCAGTTAAACAGCAGCTTCGCCGGATTGCGCACCAGTAAAAAGAGTTCGTGGGGGGTGTCGTTTAGCAAGGTCTCGACCAGATAATGGCCGATGCAGCCACTTGCCCCCGTGATGAAAATTCGCTGCGGCTGATTACTCTCAGAAGGTTGATTCAGTTCAGACACCGTACTGCCAGGGAATAAAACTCAGGCCCCAATCAACAACAAACGCCGTATCTCCAGCTTCGGGAACACAGCGTCCGTCATCGCCATTAAGCGATTTTGAGGTAATCCCAGCGTATCACCCAGTTGAAAAATTCAGCCTACGCTGGAACAGCCAGCAGCTGATCCAGATTCTTGCCGGTCTCAAAGAAGAACTGAGCGTTGTCTTCTGGGGTGCCGGGCAAGATGCCGTGGCCTAAGTTAAGAATGTGGCCCTGGCGTCCAGCCTTTTGCACCGTGTCAAGGATGCGATCGCGGATAAAGTCCTTAGAGCCAAACAAAGCAGCGGGGTCAACGTTGCCCTGCACCGCCATTTCGGGGCCGAGACGGCGACGGGCTGCCGCCATATCCACCGTCCAGTCAACGCTCACAATATCCACCCCAGATTCGCCCATGAGTTCCAGCACGCCAGCGCTACCGCTGATGTAGAGAATCAACGGCGTGTGGGGATACTTTGCCTTAACCCGACGCACCACCTGCTGCTGATAGGGCAGGGCAAAGGTCCGATAATCCATTGGGCTGAGCTGACCGGCCCAAGAGTCAAAGAGTTGCACCACCTGAGCGCCACACTCAATTTGGTGGCAAGCATAAATGCCGATGTTATCAGCCAACTTGCTGAGCAACTGATGTAGCATGGCAGGCTCGGAGAAGGCCATGCCTTTGATATTGGCGTAATTCTTTGAAGTGCGACCTTCAACCGCGTAGGCTGCTAGAGTCCAGGGGGAACCTACAAAACCAAGGACGGTAGCGGCATCGCCCACTTCAGACCGCAGCGTGCTCAAAATGGTGCGGATGTAAGGAGTGGCCGTATCCGGCTCAAGTTCGTGAACCGCATCGACTTGAGCCTGAGTGCGGATGGGTGGATCGATAATGGGACCTTTGCTTTCCACAATGTCAAAGGGAATGCCCATGCCGGTGAGCGGTGTCAAAATATCGGAGAACATAATTACGCCATCGGGCCGAAACGCTTTCCAGGGCTGGAGGGAAATTTCGATCGCGAGGTCAGGATTTTCAGAGCGATCGCGAAATGACGGATACTTCTCTCGTAAATCACGGTAGACCTTCATGTATCGACCCGCCTGACGCATCATCCACACGGGGGTGCGCTCTACTGATTCGCCACGAGCGGCCCGGAGCAATAGAGGTTCCTGATTCAAACCTGTCATTGAAGCTTTACCTGCGTTTACGAAAGTTTTTAAGCGTAGAGGCTAGCGTAACATTCAGTGAAGCCCGCTATCTAAGGCCAGCTTAGGAGTCTAGCGGTTTTTACCTCGGCAGGACGATCGCTTCAACGTAGAATAAAGGTCACAAGGACATTTGAAGCCCTCGAAAGCACTGGCATGAGTATCGTTAATTTTTTTGAAACAGTTGAAGGAACTTGGTTCTCACAGCGCACCACCCACTTTGCTCCGGGGCAACCTTCCCAAACCGGACAAGCAACGCTCAAAATCACCTGTGTCGACCTCAGCGATGCCCGTGTGACCGCTTTGTGCGAGCAGTTTGATGCCAATGCAGATGCCGCTGTTTTTGCCTACACCATTCAGCAAGAGGCCCAAGCCAGTCTCTATGGCAGTGGTACCGCAGCCCCCCAACGCATCACCCTGATGGTGGGTCTCAAGTCTGAAGATGAGGTGTCAGGGCAGTTTTTTAGTCAGACCGAGCGCGAACCCGCGATCGTAGGAGAATACCATCTTGATGATGACGTCTTGACCCTCAGCGTCCAGAATGACAAGTTTCAGTCTAACGAGCGCTTGTGGTATATGAACCCCAATCTGCGGATGCGGACTAACCTGGTGAAGCGCGCTGACGGTTTTCAGATGGCGTCCTTCTGTTCGGAAATCCGGCGATCGTCCTAATCTCGTTAGCCGAAGTCTCCCTCCCTTTTCAGTTTCTGGCTCCCGTGCCCATCTGCCCTCCCGCAGCTCTAGACAACGGGATGCAAAGTTACGCTGCGCCATACCAGGAAGCCGGTTCCAGAGCGAGCCAACTCCTATCGAAGACCGGCTTTACTCGATGTCTTCCTCAGCCGCTGCCCGCTCATCTTGAATGGCTTGAATGCGCAAGAGCAATGCTTCCTCTTGATCTTCAAACTCAGCTTCAGGCACATCGCCCATGTCAAAGGCGAGCTGCAGCGTCAGCAGTTGTTTTTGCAAGGTTTCCAGCTCATCGGTCTGGTCTTCTACCTGATCGAGAATTTTTTCAGCAATCCAGGTGACGCCCGTAAAGGGGGCAGTCACAGGGGCTAGCAGTAAGCGTAAAACCATCTCATTTTGCTCCTGACGCTGATTGCGTCTTGGTCTCTATTTTGACAGTTCACTGTCAAAATTCAGGCATTGTGTCGTTGACATGGCGCGATTTGGAGGCCCAGGGGACCACGATCGCGATTTCGACGCTTGGTGGAACTGTCATCAACCTGAATTGATCATGCCCAGTTGTATGCATTGAGCAAATTTTGATTCTGCTGTTAAGTCCAGGTAGGTAAAGATGAGTTACCGTCACGATAAGACGGTTTTTCTCGATTGAGGTGTAGATGATGAAGTATCTCCTAGCGGGAGACATCGGCGGCACTAAAACCATTTTGCGGCTGGTGGCGGCTGACGGCTCAGACCTGAAAACCTGCTACGAACAGGCATACGTTTCGAAAGACTTTCCTGATTTGGCGCCCATGGTGGAGACCTTTTTGGCGACCGCCCAGGAGCACGGAACCGACTTTGGCAAACCGACCCGAGCCTGCTTTGCGATCGCGGGGCCGGTGGTCAACAACACCTCGCATCTGACGAACCTCACCTGGAATTTGGCTGGCGATCGCCTTGCCCAAGTCCTAGAGCTGGAATCCACGGAGTTAATCAATGACTTTGCCGCCATTGGCTATGGGGTGTTGGGCCTTGAAGCTAACGACATTCACACCTTGCAAGCCGGTAAGCCCGACCGCGCCGCGCCCATCGCCATCATTGGCGCGGGGACAGGGCTGGGGCAAGGATTTCTGGTGAAACAAGGGGAAAGGTTTCAGGTGTTTCCCTCGGAGGGAGGCCACGCAGATTTTGCCCCCCGATCGGAACTTGAGTTTCAACTGCTGAGATATTTGCTGGACAAACATCAAATCACTCGCATCTCGGCAGAGCGAGTGGTGTCGGGTCAAGGGGTGGTGGCGATTTATCAATTTTTGCGCGATCGCTATACCATTCAAGAATCTCCAGAACTCTCGGAAATTGTTTGCACCTGGGAAAAAGAGGCCGGACGGGCGAAAACAGTTGACCCCGCAGCGGCCATTTCCCAAGCCGCCCAAACAGGCGCAGACAGCATCGCGGTACAAACGATGGACGTATTTGTCAGTGCTTACGGGGCCGAAGCTGGCAACTTGGCCCTCAAACTGTTGCCCTATGGTGGCTTGTATGTGGCTGGTGGCATCGCCGCGAAAAACCTATCACTCTTAACCGAAGACAGCTTTCTCGATGCGTTTACTCACAAAGGCCGGATGAGTAATCTGCTAGAAGCCATTCCCGTGCACATTGTCTTAAATCCACAAGTCGGACTCATTGGCGCCGCCCGTCGAGCTGCTGCGCTCTAGCCGTTCAGAAGGAGCTAAGTAGGTAGGCATTATTAAATTTCAAATGATGTAGGTTGCGGTTGAGGAACGAAACCCAACACATGCAAGGATTTTATTACCATAGGTTCGTTCTACAAAAGATTCAACCCATCTACTTACCGCCACTGATGTGCTGAGGGAGGGTAGCCCGTTCAGCGATCGAGTATCCTAGTTCAACGTGGTGACAGGTCGGGATTAGACCATTCACACCAACGGGGCAGCGGGCGTCAAGATAGCTTTTCGACGTCATCCCCCATGTTCAATGTTCTGCTGTTATGGGTATGGCTGGTCATAGTAAATGGGCGAATATTAAACGTCAAAAAGCTCGGGTGGATGCCGTCAAAGGAAAGACGTTTGCGAAGCTATCGCGCGAAATCATTGTGGCGACGCGTACTGGCGGGGCAGACCCAGCAGGCAACTTTCAACTGCGAACGGCGATCGATAAGGCTAAGGCCACAGGCTTTCCCAATGACAACATCGATCGTGCGATCGCGAAAGGTTCGGGACAACTCAGCGGTGATGATGCACTAGAAGCCATTCGCTACGAAGGCTACGGCCCCGGTGGGGTTGCCGTGCTGATCGAAGCCCTGACCGATAATCGCAATCGCACGGCGGCCGACCTGCGCGCGGCTTTTAGCAAAAATGGTGGCAACCTGGGAGAAACGGGCTGCGTCGGCTGGATGTTTGAGCAAAAGGGCGTGGTCACAGTGGTGGGTCTCATCGATGAGGATGCGCTGCTGGAGGCCGCGATCGAAGGCGGGGCCGAAAGCTATGAAGCTACCCAAATTGACGAAGACCGCGACGGCTTTGACATCTACTGCAATCCCACCGATTTAGAAGCCTTGAACAATGCTCTCCAGACCGCCGACTACACGATTGAGCAGGTGGAAAATCGCTGGATTCCTAGCAACACCATTGACGTGACCGAATCGGACCACGCGCGATCGCTGCTCAAAATGATGGATGCGCTGGAAGATTTAGACGACGTGCAATCGGTGACCGCCAACTTCGATATGGCCGATGACCTCATGGCTGCGAGCATCGCTTAACGTTCGCGGCGAGCAAATGGCCTTCAAGCTCATTCCCGCGAATGTCAAGTTTATTGAGGACATTATTTAGCCGCAGATTCTTCAGTAGGCGCCACGACACAGACCGTCTAGCACACTATAAAACTGACTTTCGGGGTTGGCAGCTTCCATTGCCCGTTGAGTCGATTGACTGGTTAGTATCTGATCATTCGTATCAAGAAACTGCATACTCTCAATCGAGTACATCATGCCGTCGCAGTTTGCGATGTAGCCGAATAAGGCGGCTGCCGTGCCGTTGTCACCAATAGGCGATCGCCGGGCCAGCAGCGTAAACATAAGTTGATTATCTTGCCGATTTTGGTTGGGGCTCAGCCACCACTGCTGGGCGATGACTTGACCAGCACTGTTTTCAAAGCTGTCGGCGTATAAGTATTGCCAGTTGGCATAAGGGTCAGTCGCTTGAGCGCGCACTGCCACCGAGGAACTGAGCAACACTGGTAAGACAGCCGTAACAGCAGCTAATTTGGCAAAAAACATAGCACTTAGAAGAATGGGTGAATAATCGACACTGGAGTCGGTGGAACGGTCGAATACCAAGGAGGCTGAAGGGGAGCAGGGCAATTTGCGGAGGGCTTGGATAGGGGTATCGCCCAATGCTAATAACCTAATCAGGAATGGGGCGATTAACTCAAGTGTGAAGGACACTTTTACTTCCTTCACATGCGATTGGCTTCATCCAGGATAAAAACAGACTGCGGAAAGCACTCAATAATCTCGCTGTGAGTACTCTCTTGATTGACGGTTGCAAGGCACTCCGGGTTCCAGGTGGGTTGGACGGTCACCGCATGTTGTCAGTGATCGTGATACTCACTAACTCATCAACTTAATTAGGCGGCGGCACCGTAATTATTTCTCCGCAAACAATTATCCATTGAGCAGAGAAAGGCTGAGCGCCTGTATGGGATTTTCTCTTGGTTGGGTTGAAAACTGGGGCGATCGCTCCAAGGTATCGCTCCCAGGTGTAGATGTGTAGCCGAGTTTTCTGTAAATTAGTCAGTTACTCGCGATCGCTCTGGAATGTCTGAATACCATTCAGAGCATTCTCATGCCATCAATTAGCGCGCACAGTCTTAGAGTTTTCCAATTTCATTGAGGAATCGGCCATGCAACAAGTAACAGCTTTACTCGGCATTGGAGCCGCCATCGCCTTGGGTGCCGCAAGTCCAGGCCCAAGCTTTGTTATGGTAGCTCGCACAGCGATTGCATCGTCCAGACCTGACGGCATCTATGCGGCCCTCGGCATGGGCATCGGTGGGTTAGTCTTTGCAGTAGCTGCTTTGCTTGGATTGCACGGGCTGCTGCTGGCTGTGCCCTCTCTTTACTGGGCCCTTAAGGTCATCGGTGGGCTGTATCTTGCCTACTTAGGTCTACGCATTTGGGTAGGGGCAAAGAAATCGCTCAGCAGCAGTCCGACTGAGTCAACACCAAGTACCTCAAACACTCTTCAATCCTTTGCTCTGGGGCTTACCACTCAAATTAGCAACCCAAAAACTGCCGTTGTCTATGCGAGTGTTTTTGCCGCTTTTCTCCCGGCTGAGTCATCCCTGTTGTTCAGTTTCAGTGTGGCCGGTCTCGTCTTTATGATTGAAACAGTCTGGTACACATTGGTTGCCCTGATTCTTTCCTCCAATGTCCCTCGCCAACTCTATTTGCACTACAAGGCTTGGATCGATCGCGTAGCCGGAGGCATGATGATGGCTCTAGGGTTCAAGCTCGCCACCTCTGCTAGGCAGTCATGAGCGCCTGTCGGGCACGCTAACAATGCCTGGGAGCCGCTACCTCTGAGGCGGGTCATCCATTAAACCCAGAAGCCTTTAATAATCAGCATCACCGCGCCCGCACTCAAAATATAAGGCTACACCGAGCCGCAATGAGATTAAGACAGCGGTAATTTCTGGCATGACAGCACCGTCAGCGCTCTAATTCCGACCTCCGCATTCTGAATGCCGCATTCTGCTAAAGGGGCTGTATCTCGATCTGCTGAGAGGATTTGACCGCTAAATGATGACAGCTCTTCGATTCAGGTCCGAGGCCAAGGTTATTGATAGCGGCTCCACTCAACTGCTCCATATCGCAAATCAGCAATGCTCAGACCTATGGCTAGTAGACCCTCTCAAACCGGTCGTGTCGCCCGCCGCCAACGCGGATTATTAATTGGCTTGATGCTGCTGTCATGTGGTTGGGTTTGGCTGACATCGCTGCCCGGCGCGATCGCTCAAACTGACCCTATTCAGAGCTTGCCGACTATCGATTATCCCGCGCAGCAGTTGCCCCAGGCGGGGTATCTGCCGGTGTCAACTTGGTCAGGTCGCCTGGTTTTACCCGATCAAGTGGCCGCTGAAGCTGATGCCATGGACTGGGTTTGGCTGGAAGTTTACACCAGTCCCGAATCTGACCTGATTGGTCAGTGGGTGCGCCTGCAGTGGCAAGAAACCCCTGAGAACCGGGCCTATCTGGATTTAGTGACGCGGGGCATTCAGTTTGACGCAGCGGCGATCGCCAGCATCGAACTGGGCCGCGTTCATCCCACTCGACTGGATGGTTGGGCTAAGGTGGGGCCACTGCAATCCCTAGCAGGGACGCGATCGCAAGACGACATGATTGTGGCCCTGACAGAGGGCAGCGTACAGCTAGACACCGTCAATTCAGTGATTGCGATTGACGCCATTCCCATTCAAATTCCGGAGCGGTTTTACGGCCTAGTGCAGGTATTGGGGGTAGATGCATCCTATCCGCCCGTTGCCGATTGCCCGGCCGCGCCTTGCCCGAGCGATTACCAACAGGTGCAGCACTACAACGCCGCGACGCAAACCTTTGACGGCGATGTCGAAACGGTCTACTGGCCCCAGGTGCCTACTGGGGAAAATGGCGTGCATCAGTCCACGCCTCAGGATTTAGTCAATTCACCGGCTGGAGAATCGGGTTGGTATATCTATGGAGCGCAGCGCAGCGACGGCCTGTTTGGCGTGAGCGCGATCGCCCCGCATCGCCTCTTTCAGCTCAACCCACAAACGGTGATTACGGGACCGGGCAACGCTTTGAACTATGTCAATTTTGGAACCTGGCGCCAAACCTCTGAACGCAAAGGCACGATTCAGTCGGTGTTGGTGATGCCAGATGCTGACACTGATGCGGACTCCGATGCAGATTGGCAAATGGGCGATCGCCTGTTAGTGATTCACCTTTTTGGGGGCATTGGCGGCGATAAAGCCGAATCTCGCTCTGTGCTTGGGACCGTTACCGGGCACTACGCCTTTGGCCTCGGTGAGGTAATTCCGGATCCCTTTACGCAAACGCCTCGCCTACAAGTCATCTACGATCAGGTGTATTCCCATAACCCTCAAGGCATTGTCTCTGGCCGAACGCGGTGGGCAGAGTACACGGGCAATCTGCAACGGGGATGGTTAGGAACTCGCCCAATTGCCGACGTGTTGGTCAAAGTGCCTTCGCTGAGCCATGTTTATCAATTTGGCGAATTCACTCTGGATCCCCTGGCTACATTTCAGCGGGAACTGGTGGTCATGATGGCTCGCTATCGGACGGGGGATGGTACCGGGGCCGCGATCGTGACCCCGGCCCAGTCTTGTGTGCAAGATTCCAGTCAGGCCCTGTACGAAACCATTCAGGTCGTCAGACAGCAACTGGCAGCGCACCCCGAAATCCAGACTTGGCTAGATAATCACCCAAATGATTCGCAGACAGCGCTGTTTCAGGATTTACTTTCCCTCGGCCAAAATCTGCAGCGAGAACTCGTACCCCTGGGTATTGTGCGCCCCGATTGGCAGGATAATGCTGGCACGCTAGCAGGCATTGAGGCGCGTGATCACGCCGCTAAGAACGCCAACACATTGATGAACAATCTGCTCAGTTGGCGAACGGTGATTCCCCGCGTGGCGTATGACAATGTGGCGGCCATCATGCTCGACCACGGGGCTGAGATGTGGTTTTTGCGCACCAATCAGGTCGGCGGCACTGACCCAACCATCTTGCCGTTAGCCCCGACTGAATTGTTTGGCGACTATCTGGTCATTCCCACAGCTTTTTCGCGGGTCATTGAGGCGGTGCGATGGCCCCGTTGGCGAGACTTGGGCATCGTGCTGTTAGGGCTCGGAGCGTTTGTGATCGCCCGCCTGATTGGTTGGCAGAGTCACGGCGATGACGTACAAGCATGGGCCCCTCAGACCCCATCTAACCTTTCAGTCAAGCTAGCCATCAGGGGATTCTTTGCCCCTGCTTTGTGGCAAGAGTTCGTGTTTCGCGTGTTGCTGCTGCCCCACCCGACTGAGGCGGTGCGGCTATGGACTGGCATGATCTGGTCAGGGGTGAGTTTGGGCCTGTTTCTCTTATATTGCTGTTGGCCATCGCGGCGGCGACGGCTCCGAGGGCATCCCAATGGTCAATCGTTTGCCCTTTTCCAAGGTCTCTGTCTCGGGACTTTGGCGATAGTCATCTATTTCAGCACCGGCTCTCTCTGGGCGATCGCCATGTTTCATTGGGGTGCCTGGCTATGGCAGCGCTGGATGCCGTATCCTTGCAAAGACAAGCCCTTACTATCGTAAAAATCAGGACTGGCTGCTATGTCACCCGCCATTGTCATGACCTTTATCTACGCAGTGTTGTCGGTTGTCGGCGGCATCATCGGCTATCAAAAAGCCGGTAGCAAACCCTCTTTGATAGCCGGCATCATAACGGGTATTTTGCTACTGGTGGCTGGGGTCGGCTTGCTGCAGATGGCCGCTTGGGCGAGTTGGTTAGCGATCGCAGTTGCCCTGCTGTTGGTCATTGTCTTTATCGGGCGTCTGCTCAAGACTCGCAAATTTATGCCTGCGGGCCTCATGGTGATTGTTGGCGTGGCCACTTTGATTGCGCTCTTTCAGGCAGTCGCTTAGGCTTAGGGCGTCGCGCTTAAATAACATCCCGTCTACCCTGCGACCCATTCACCCTGCCACAGTCTTGTCTGGGTACTTTATTTTCCAGCTAATCCCTAGGCACACTTCTGGTTAGCAATCCACAACGATGGTGATGGATTTGGGAGTTTAGCGATCGCCTGCTTGCGAGGCCAATCAATGGGGCAAAGCATCTTAATCACCGGACCCACCAAGTCTGGCAAAAGTGAATGGGCCGAACAACTGGCGGCCCAGCAGCAACAAAGCGTTGTGTATGTCGCCACGGCCCAGCTTAATGCCAACGATGCGGAGTGGCAGGCCCGCATTGAGGCCCATCGTCGCCGCCGGTCCCAAGATTGGCAAACGCTAGAAGTGCCGATCGCTTTACCTTCGGTGTTAGCCCAAGCGACCACCACCGAATGCTGGCTGGTCGATTCGCTAGGAACTTGGGTGGCAAATTGTCTTGAACAGTCCGATGCCAGTTGGACCGCAGCGGTAGAAGATCTACTCAGCGCGATCGCTCATTTTCCTGGCACGCTCATCATGGTGGCCGAAGAAACCGGGTGGGGAGTCGTCCCCGCTTACCCCATGGGGCGCACCTTTCGCGATCGCCTGGGGCATCTGACCCGGCAGGTCGGCGCGATCGTCAATCAGCCTTATCTAGTGGTGGCCGGCTTTGCGATCGATTTGCGCCAAGTAGGCGTTCTTGTCCACTCACAGAAGCCCTAAAGAATTCTACGCCGTCGAACTAGCGACGAATTCAGCTCTCTGAATCTTTCTCATGGATTGCCGATGTGCGATCGCGCCTGATCATTACAACAATTTTCAAACCCTTAAGAAGCCGACTGTTTTAGCAAGCACCGACTACGATTAAAACGGTAGCAACCAGACCCCCACATTCCTCAAACTGGCTACAAGGACTTATGGCTTCTCTTCAAAAAGTTCAAGATTACTTGGCCTACTGGTTTCAGCTCGGTAAGCCCATCCTCTTACGGCATCACAAGACCCAGTGTTTGCCAGCGCCTTTATTTCAAGGGGCTCAGCTGAGCCCTGCATTCGAGCATTGCTGGCAGCAGATTATGGAATGCCCGGAACAGAGCTTTCTTAAAGGCACCGATGAGAGCATTGCAGAACTCCTTAGTGACGCCTGGGATATTGAGAGCTGCGCTCGTTGCATAATGCCAATCCCCATGGTGGTACGAGGAATTAAAGTTTCACCTTGCCCCTGTGCCGACCTACCCTCTTGGCCTAACGAAACCGTACCGTCCCCGCGACCCGCAGTGTGCTCCCATACCCACTTAGATAGACTTCGCGAGCGGCTAAATCAGTCTTCCTTAGAGCCCTCACAGTAACGCATTCGATGCTTTAGAAAAGCGCTCTGTGACCAGCAAATATCGCAAAGTGCAGGGTTCAGAATGCCAAGCTCAGAAATGAAACCCGCGTTGAATAGGCGTTTCGGCAATCTGAAATCGCCTGAAATGTAGCAAAGTGCAGAAACCGAACAGAGGGTTTTTGAGGCAGCGGCAGCCCCGCTCATATGCCTGCTGGTCTTTGTCGGTGGTAAGCACCTGAGAGGCTGTGAAATCGTTTACTGTCAGCACATTGGGGGCTAGGATAAATCGCTCGACCCGTTGCTGAGCGAGGGTGCTCGCCGGGGGCGAGGGGAGCCCCTCGGCCTGGAGATGAAAGCTGTCGTGTGAGGGCGCTGGCCCTTGGGCCGGAGTCCCGTTTGGTCATCGTGCGCCTGCTGCCCGGTAACCGCTAAGGGATCGGCTTGAAAATAAAGTACCCGGACAAGACTGTGGCAGGGTGGATGGGTAGCAGGGTCGGTGGGATGTTATTTAAGCGCAACTCCCTAGGCGTTGGTGCAAGGGCCACTGGTCGGTCAATCTGTGGGCGGCTGGCTGCGCATCGGCGGCACCGGCAAACGTCTGTTTCCACAACTGACGGAGTTGCTGTTGCGCCGTTTGCGCTAGCTTGTCCAACGGCTTGTCCAATTGCTTGCGGTCCCAGCGGTGCTGTTCGCTGCAGACCACCCGTCGTTGAGCGCCCTCGCCCTCGTCACGGGGGCGCTCAACCCACTACGGTACTGGGCACAAATTCCACCAATGCCAACTCGTCAACGAGTTGCCGCGCTGCCTTTAGCGTTAAGGGCACCCGTGTGACCCACGGCAACTTGCCTCACGTTTTCAGGGTGGCTTCGGTTTATAACGCGGCATCTGCCACGTACACGCTATCGAGGGTCCACTGCTGTGGAAACTCCGCCATAAGCTGGCCCAAGACGGCGCTACGGACTCATGACCATCGCCAACCCGCAGAAATACTGGCACATCGCCATCGTTGCTGTAGATGACGTCCACCCAAAACTGCTTCAGCTCAGGCCAATGGTCTTTCGAGTCGCCAGCGGTAATTTTGAGTGGGGCAAACTCATCCCCTTTCCGCTCAGACGATGGCTGAGCCCCGGTGACGCTGAAGCGACTGGAGTCGAGATGGACATTCTGCGCACTGACGCCAAAGCGCTCATCGGCCGGCTTCGCAATCGTCATCAACAGACCACTCAGGCCCGTTTCCCAGACCGCATCCAAGGCCCGACCCCAACGGTCGTCATGCAGATGCTCGGCAGTAATCGCCGTCTCCAGCCGGTGCGCCGTCGCTCTGCCCACAAAGAACTGCCCAACCAAATGTACTGACAAAGCCAAAGCCACTGAGAATCAGGGCTTTGGTCGCGACTCCCGTGCTCACGATTGGCGGCGAATGGGGCGTGATTTGGCGATCAATCGCTTCGACTCATCCCATGTCATCCACGATGCCCTTAACGATGCCCACGTGATTGAGGTCTTGAACCTGCATACTCAATGCCTGGCGGTTGAACGCTTCAAAAATACCCGGCAGCTCTTTGCCTGCCTGCGAAATGTCGGTTCTCAATGCCGCATTCCACACTCTCAATGCCGCATTCTGCGATGGCCTCAACAAAGACACCTGCCCTTGGGGCAGTCATACTTCACGCCTCCGACTTGCCGGGGGCGTTTGACTTTCAATGCAATAGGGTCAATTTGGTGAATGCTCTAAAAACAGGTAAAAAAAGAGAGAAACCGCATTGGCTTCTCTCCCAGTCTCCAAGAGGGTTTATACAAACCAGCGATTAGACTTTTTTCAGCCAGCTGAACATTGCCCGCAGGTCTTTGCCAACTTCTTCAATTGGATGCTCAGCTTCACGACGACGCATCGCGGTGAAACCAGCATTACCAGATTGATTTTCTAGAACAAACTCGCGAGCAAACTGACCGGTCTGAATCTCTTTGAGAATTTTCTTCATTTCCGCCCGTGTTTCGTCAGTAATAATCCGCGGGCCTCGGGTGTAGTCACCGTACTCAGCCGTGTTAGAGATACTGTCACGCATGGTAGCCAAGCCGCCCTCAACCACGAGGTCGACAATCAGCTTCACCTCATGCAGGCATTCAAAATAAGCCAATTCGGGCTGGTAGCCAGCGTTGACCAGCGTCTCAAAACCAGATTTGATCAGTTCGCTCAGGCCGCCACAAAGCACAACTTGCTCACCAAAAAGATCGGTTTCGGTCTCTTCCCGAAAGGTGGTTTCTAAAATGCCACCACGAGTACCGCCAATGCCCTTGGCATAAGCCATCGCTAGATCGCGAGCTTTGCCCGAAGCATCTTGCTGTACGGCAAATAGACAAGGGACGCCTTGTCCTTCGGCATAGGTGCGACGCACTAAGTGGCCGGGCCCTTTGGGCGCCACCATCACCACGTCAATATCTGCAGGGGGCACAATCTGGCCAAAGTTGATGTTAAAGCCATGGGCAAATGAGAGCACATTACCCGCCTCTAAATTAGGCGCGATATCGTCGGCATAGACTCGCTTTTGGACTTCATCTGGCAACAAAATCATGATCCAGTCTGCAAGCTTGGCCGCATCAGCAACTGGCTTAACGGTAAGGCCCTCGGCCTCAGCCTTTGCTGTCGAACGACTACCTGCGTACAGACCGACAATCACGTTCACACCACTGTCTTTGAGGTTGAGCGCGTGGGCATGACCCTGAGAGCCGTAACCAATAATGGCGACGGTTTTGCCATTGAGTAGATCGAGATTTGCGTCGCTGTCGTAATACATGCGAGCCATGAAAGAGCTCCTTACAAAACCTTGTAACTCTGTGATCAATTTTGTGGAGTACATCCCGCTTTTGCCTGTTAGTCCTGCTCGGGAGCAAGATGCCCGCCCTAAAAGCGCTGTATGGATCGACAAATCGGGGATACGCTCATTTTGTGTCCTATCAGCTTGAAGTAAAAGGTTGATTTTTTCCAGCGATACGCTGAATGGATGCCATAGATAGGCAGCGAGATCGGCCGCTCAAGCTCTCACCTAACGATACTTTCTCCGTCAAATCCTTGTCCCATTGAGGTTCTAGGACTCACAGAAAAATTCTCAGCAAATCGTCATCCAAATTTCACTGAGATATCACAGCCAATTCATAGGGTAGTTACAAGATTAGAAACAAAGATGCCCTGGTCAGCGACTTCAACTAAACTAAACTGTATAGTTTTGAATGTCTAAAACATTTGTACGGTTTTCCAGGGCGGTTCTCCCCTAGCTCATAGAGGTGTTATCGGCAATGATGAAGCCATAAGCAAATCAAACGTTCTGAGATTTTGAAGGCAAATACTGTCCATCCAGGACACCATGAGTTCATCCTCGTGACTACACTTGTAGTACTTTACGCAACGAAAAAGTTGTTTTAAAATGAAGATCCAAACTCATAACGGTTCCGTATTTTGTCTTTCTCGATTTGACTTTGTGTGCACAGCTAGTCAATCGCGGACAAAGCCTCTTAGCTTTTCTGTGCATCGTGTTTCAGGGTGATAGTGCCTGTTGGAAATAGGCCTAGCGCTTCAGTGAGTTAAATTACATATTCCTTAGTTCGTGACTGCATGCGTAGTCAAATGGTTCTTCCCTTAGTGGAAGGCCGCTTTCAGCATCTTCAGTGGAGGCGAAGTTATGCCCAAAGTGAATGCCCGTAAATCAAAAACTAAAGTGCCTTTTTCTGCCGACGCTGTTCGCACCTACCTCCATGAGATTGGTCGGGTGCCGCTGCTGACCCATGAAGAGGAGATCGTTCTGGGTAAACAGGTTCAGAGCATGATGGAACTCTTGGAAATTCGTGAGAATTTGCAGGCCGAGCAAGAACAAGAGATCGGTTACCAGGCCTGGGCTGAGGCGACTGACCTTGCGGTTGATGAGTTGAAGCAAACTTTGCGCCACGGCGAGCGGGCTAAGCGCAAGATGATTGAGGCAAATTTGCGTTTGGTTGTAGCGATCGCTAAGAAATACCAAAAGCGCAATCTAGAGTTTCTTGACCTCATTCAAGAAGGAACGCTGGGGTTGGAGCGCGGTGTCGAGAAGTTTGACCCGACTAAGGGGTATAAGTTCTCAACCTATGCTTACTGGTGGATTCGTCAGGCCATTACGCGGGCGATCGCTCAGCAGGCCCGTACCATTCGTTTACCCATCCACATCACTGAAAAGCTCAACAAAATCAAGCGTGTACAGCGCGAGCTGTCTCAGCAGCTCGGGCGCAGTGCCTCAGTTGCTGAAATTGCTGAAGCACTAGAGTTAGAAGTGACCCAGGTGCGCGAGTATCTTACGATTTCGCGCCAGCCCATTTCTTTAGATGTTCGCATTGGCGACAATCAAGACACGGAGCTGCAAGAGCTGCTCGAAGATGAAAAAGCTTCGCCGGAAGACTACACTGTACGGGAATCTCTCAAACAGGATATTCGTACGCTGCTGGCAGAGCTCACCCCTCAGCAGCAAGAAGTTATCACTTTGCGCTATGGCCTTAACGATGGCAACGAGTTGTCGTTAGCCAAAGTTGGCAATCGGTTAAACATCAGTCGTGAGCGGGTGCGTCAACTTGAGCAACAAGCGCTCAAGCATTTGCGCCGCCGTAAGAGTAATGTGCGAGGTTACCTCGCTAGCTAGTAAAGCGGTTTCTGTTTCCTTGAGTGCTTCATGCGTGAAATCCAACGCCCCTTAACCGGGGCATTTTTTTTGCCTTAATCGTGGTCCTTGGATTAAGCGGTCAGGTTGCTATCCCTTAAAAATTACAGCTTGGTGAGGATACTTCGGTTCATACTCCTGATTCCGGAAAGCCTTAACCTCTGAGCGCTTAGGGATCGGCTTGAAAATAAAGTACCCGGACAAGACTGTGGCAGGGTGGATGAGTAGCAGGGTCGATGGGATGTTATCTAAGCGCAACTCCCTTAACTCTACAAGTCGACGCTCAAAAACCTAAGTCTTTTCGTGTCTATATAAGTGCCACTGCCAAGCATGGGCAATAATCGACTCCAAATCAGGATATTGGGGTTGCCAGCCCAGAATATTCCGGGCCTGCTCGCTGCTGCCAATCAGACGGGGCGGGTCACCTGGGCGGCGATCTCGTTCCACGGCTGTAATCTTTTCGCCGGTCACTTGTCGAGCCGTTTCAATCACTTCACGAACGGAAAACCCATTGCCGTTGCCCAAATTGATAAAGGCCGTATCGCCTCCCTGCATCAGATATTCCACCCCTAGGACATGGGCAGAAGCTAAATCCGCCACGTGAATATAGTCGCGAATGCAGGTGCCATCGGGCGTGTCATAGTCGGTGCCAAACATGGCGATATTTTCTCGTCGGCCCAAAGCTGCTTGTAGCACCAAAGGAATCAAGTGGGTTTCGGGTTGATGATCTTCGCCCAAGCGCCCTTCTGGGTCAGCACCCGCTGCGTTGAAATAGCGAAATACAACCGCGCTCAAGCCATAGGCCGCGGAAAAATCCTTTAACATCTCCTCTACCATCAGCTTGCTGGACGCATAGGGACTGATGGGATTTTTAGGATGATCTTCAGGAATGGGCACCGTTTTGGGCGGGCCATAAATCGCACAGGTTGAGGAAAAGACAAACTGCTTTACATTGGCTGCTAGCATCGCTTCGAGTAGCGTCAACGTACCAACTACATTGTTGTGGTAGTACTCAGCCGGTTTCTCTACTGACTCGCCAACGGCAATATAAGCGGCAAAGTGCATCACCGCGCCGATGTCATGACTTTGAAAAATTTTATCGAGGAGGGCACGGTCAGTCGTTTTGCCCTGAATCAGTTCAGCGCTGAGATGTTGTTTAACTAATTCTTCATGACCATACTCCAGGCTATCTAAAATCAAGACGGGATAGCCTGCGGCCTCTAAAGCCATTACGGCATGGGAGCCGATATAGCCAGCTCCTCCGGTTACTAGAATTTTGGGCTTATCAGTTAGCATCTAGATTATCTCCAGGTCGTAAATCTAACGTCATAGAATTTGAGTCATAACTGTCGAAGCATTAACAATATATCTTGCTGATGACATCGGAATAGAGTCCTGAAACACCTACTCTGTAGGGAATTACACCCGATAGATGCGGTGAAATCCACTGGCCGCTAGAGCAATTCTCAAAGCAATGCCTTCCCAGAACCACGCCCCGCTAAGTGGTTAGCAGCGAAGCCAGCTTGATAGTCGTTATTACTATTCCCGTATTCTCCCTGAGAAGCTTAGGCAGACGGTGAAATGACGAGATTGTCTCGATGGACAACGGTATCGCTGCCGGCGTAGCCCAAGAGCTTGGGAATGTCCTCTGATTGATGTCCGATAATTTTGACTAACTCGTTGTAGCTATAGTTGACAATGCCTCGGGCAATTTCTTGGCCTTGGACATCACAGAGTTGGACGGACGATCGCGGCTCAAATTCTCCTTCAATTTCGACAATGCCTGCGGGCAGCAAGGATTTCCCCCCCGTTTGAATGGCTTTAACAGCACCAGCATCCAGGTACAGTTTGCCGGCGGGGATTAAGCTTTGAGCAATCCACCGTTTGCGAGCATTGGCAACTGCCTTTTTGGGCGAAAACTGCGTCCCCAAAGATTCTCCCGCCAGAATATTGATGAGATTTTCAGGATGTTGACCGTCCGTAATCACAGTGCGAACTCCGGCGTTGGCGGCAATGCGAGCTGCTTCAATTTTTGTCAGCATGCCTCCAGTTCCCCACTGGCTGCCGCGATCGCCAATCTTGACCTGTAAATCTTCAAGCTGCTCTACATGCTCCACAATGTGAATGGGCTGAGCGTCGGGATTCGAGCGCGGGTCAGCGGAGTAGAGACGATCTACGTCGGTGAGCAGAAATAGCCAGTCGGCGCCGACCAGACTGGCCACCTGGGCGGAAAGGGTGTCATTGTCGCCAAATTTGAGTTCTTCGACTGCGACAGTGTCGTTCTCATTCACGATGGGAATGACCTGGAGCTGAAGTAATTGGCGAAAGGTTCGATAGCTGTTGACATAACGCGATCGTTGTACCAAGTCAGTTCGCGTGAGCAAGACTTGCGCGATCGGCTGATTTAGCGTGGTAAAAAAGTCGTCATAAACCCGCATCAGTCGCCCTTGCCCCACGGCCGCCACGGCCTGCTTCATCGCAATTGTTTTGGGGCGTTCGTTGAGATTGAGTCGCGCACACCCAACACCGACCGCACCAGAAGAAACAAGAATCACCTCGTGCCCCGCCTTCTGGAGTTTGCAGAGCGTCTCTACCAGGGTGGCGATGACGGCGATCGCTAGAAAGCCGGTCTCTTGGGTAAGACTCGACGTGCCGATTTTAACGACGACTGTTTGGGACTGTGTCACGCTCACACCTCTGCCTGCACAAGCAGACATCATAGGCAGACCCATCACTTTTGAAAAGTCCAGAACTTACGCAGTGGAATCCAATAGAGCCCATCGGGGCGATATCATATCCCATCGGGGCGAGGCCATATCAAAGTTGTCGAACGCATCCCACTTTTACTTTTTAATCCGACTTGCAAGCAAGATGCCTGCCCTAAAAGCGTTTGATGAATGACACATCGAGGATGCGCTCAAGTCGACCGTTTGCTTTGTCCTGATTTCATCACCTGCTGAATCCTCTCACTGTTGAGGCAAAACTCATCAAAAGAAATGTCTGTATGTGGGAATATTTGGAATAGCAATCGCCTTCGTGGTGGCTCTATCTTTTGACTGATAGATAACATGTGAGCAACTCTAGCTACCAGCCAAATAGAAATCCTTTGACTATCCTCAAGCAGAGTACCTATGAGACCGAGACCGAGCCCCAGGCGTTGCAGGGGGTCTTGTCCTGGTTTGAAGGCTTCCACGAGTTGCCGATTCCTCAAGAAGATTGGTTGCAGTGTCAACTGGCCCTGATTGAGGGATTCACCAATGCTGTGCGCCATGCCCACGCCGGTTTACCACGCGAAACCCCAATCTCTATCACCATTACAATTGCGCGTGACTATTTGGATATGAAAATCTGGGATTATGGCCCCGGTTTCGATTTTAAAGCCATGCTTGATTACAAACTTAAGACCACCAACGCCAGTTCAGAAGGGGGGCGAGGCCTTCGCATTATGTATCGCGTTGCCGACATCTTGGACTACGAACGGCTGCCAGATCAACGTAACTGTCTTCATATTCGCAAGTCATTTTGAACCGTGACGCATTGCCCCTTGTGGAGAGGGAAGCGCTAAAACCAGGTGAATTGAAAATCGCTGTCTGATTTCAATAGCACTTACCACAATGCTGGAATGGCTTCTTGATCGGTCGGCGGTGGTGTGGCTGGAGCCGGTGCGGCTTGAGGTGGGGGCGTCGGATTAGGGGCCACGGGAGGCGTGGCATTCGGGTCAGCCGGGTTAAAGGGGTCGTTCGCGTCAGGATTGAGTGTGGGCTCTACCGGCGGCGTATTGTCAGAGATAACATCAGCTCGTTCGAGCGCTTCTGACGAGGTCTGACGGAGAACATTTTGGCCAGCACTTTCAATCCCAGTGAGGGCTACCCCCTCAGCGGCTGACAAAGGCGTCGAGGAAACGGTACTGCTTGAGCGCTGCAACAGATTTCGGCTGTTCCCCAGACCGACCAATGTCAGAAAGACGATCGCCCCCAACAGTGCTGCTAACAGGTACCGATTCATGCCGTCATCCTCTCCACATAAGCTTTTCTTAGCTCGGGTAGTCTCATCATAGTGCAGGTTTACTGATTGGTCACACGCTGTCCGGCGTCCATGCGACTTCTGAGCCCTGACCCCAAAATTCACTGTACTTGGTTACTCGGATATCACCCAAAACTCTCGTTTGACAAGCCAACCGCAAATCTCGCTCAGAGTTGTGCGGCGGAAAGGAACGGCGAGTGCGATCGCGCCAGTTTACCTCTGAAACGGGTCCTACTACGTGCACAGCACACGTGCCGCAACTGCCAATGCCCCGACAGTTAATCAACTTTGACTGACCGTTATGTAAGTCGACGCCATGTCGGAGGAGCACTTTCCTTAAATTGGCTCCCAATTCACACTCAAAGGTTCTGCCCTGAGCCCTCACTTTTGGCATGGTTTCACTCCCCTGTTGCCGTCATTATCCGCCATTCATCAGGCTGATCTAAATTTTGCCAAACCTTTGTCTGTTCGGGGAGGCAGCCTGACTACGGACGCCCGTAGCCTCATCCTCTGATCAGGAAAAATCTTACTGTTTAGCAACGTTTCTCTGAGACGTTGAGCCAGTCGATACAATGGATGCCTGGTTCCAAATTCGACCTTCTACTGCTGTTTTTGCGTCTTTTTGCGATCGCTATGTCTGCTCCTGCTGCATCTGCTTCTCCTGCCGTCTGGATTTATGACACCACCTTGCGCGATGGTGCGCAACGAGAGGGGTTATCTCTTTCTATCGAAGATAAGCTGCGCATTGCCCATAAACTCGACGCCTTAGGCATTCCCTTTATCGAAGGGGGCTGGCCGGGAGCCAATCCGAAAGACGTACAGTTTTTTTGGCAGTTGAAAGAGGCACCTCTGCAGCAGGCAGAAGTGGTGGCTTTTTGTTCAACCCGTCGGCCTGGCAAGTCGGCCGAGACTGACCCCATGTTGCAGGCGATTTTGGCGGCGGGCACTCACTGGGTCACCGTCTTTGGCAAGTCCTGGGATTTGCATGTAACCGAGGGGTTACAAACCACTCTCGACGAAAACTTAGCCATGATTAGCGAAACGATCGCGTTTTTGCGATCGCAGGGTCGGCGAGTGATCTACGATGCAGAGCATTGGTTTGACGGCTACAAGGTCAATCCAGATTATGCGCTGCAGACCCTGGCTAGTGCGCTTGCGGCAGGGGTCGAGTGGCTAGTGCTGTGCGATACCAATGGTGGCACGCTGCCCCACGAGATTGGTCACATCGTGGCTGCTGTGCAAACATGGCTCACGACTCAACCATTGATAGACCCCACCACTTCCCGGCCTCAGTTGGGCATTCATACCCACAATGACGCGGAGATGGCTGTAGCGAACGCGATCGCCGCTGTGCAGCAGGGTGCCACCATGGTGCAGGGCACGATCAATGGCTATGGCGAACGCTGCGGCAACGCCAATCTGTGTTCCGTAATTCCTAACCTGCAGCTTAAGTTGGGGCGACCTTGCCTGCCCCCAGAACGGTTGCAAGCCCTGACCGACACCAGCCGTTTCATTAGCGAGCTGGCCAATTTAGCGCCTGACGACCACGCGCCTTTTGTCGGTCTCTCTGCCTTTGCCCACAAAGGGGGCATCCACGTCAGCGCGGTTGAGAAGAATCCCAAAACCTACGAACATCTGGCCCCAGAAGCGATCGGCAATCGTCGCCGCATTGTGGTTTCTGATCAGTCAGGGCTGAGCAATATTTTGGCCAAGGCCCGCAACTTTGGCATTGAGTTGCACAAGCAAGATACGGCTTCTCGACAACTCCTCAAGCGCCTCAAAGAACTGGAGCACGAGGGGTATCAGTTCGAAGCTGCAGAGGCCAGTTTTGAATTGCTGATGCGCGAAGTTTTGGGGCAGCGTCCCCGCTTTTTTGCCCTAAAAGGCTTTCAAGTCCACTGCGATAATTTGCCCTCTGAAGCCCACTGGAAAACGCGATCGCTGGCCACGGTTAAAGTCGTCATTAACGAGCAGGAAATTCTAGAAGCGGCTGAAGGGAATGGCCCAGTTTCGGCCCTAGACCGGGCTCTGAGAAAGGCGCTAGTGAATTTTTATCCGGCGATCGCCGACTTCCAACTCAGTGACTACAAAGTGCGCATCCTCGACGGACGAGCCGGTACCGATGCGAAAACCCGAGTCCTCATTGAATCAAGCAACGGGCATCAGCGTTGGACCACAGTCGGAGTCTCCGGCAATATTATCGAGGCGTCTTACCAAGCCGTCGTTGAGGGACTGGAATACGGCCTCTTGCAGCTAGACCAACCTCTTGCCAGTTGCCATATTACCCCGCCCCAAATGGGTCGCAGCTAATCCGTCTAGGGTTGCTGATCAGGAGCTCATGATCAGCGGGTAGGCCTCAAACGAGCAAGGAGGGGGCGTGGTTTGTCCCTGATACGTCTATGGCGGCCTCCGCATCCCCTGTTACAGCCTGTTAAAGCTACTCCCTGAAAATGAACCTGACTGAATCGCTGACAGTATCATTTCTGGGACGTGCCGTGACAGTTTAGGAGCTTGGGCAATGAGCCAAACAGTCAAAATGTCTGTCCAATACATTGATGGAACTGCCCAGCAGTTTGAGTGGGATGAGCATCCCTCAGAGACTGAGTCAGCAAATTTAGTCAGTCATATCCAAAAGATGATTCATGAAGACAACGTGCTGCTGGAAATGGGTGACAGGTTAATCATCCTGCGCAAAGAAAATATCAAATCTATCGAGATTACTCCTGTCCCGCCAAAGCTACCTAGCACCACCATCCACGGAGTCCGTTTGGTTGAGTAGCGATTCAGAAAAGCGAAGATATTTCCGTTAGGGCGTTGCCGTATGCGGTGGGTGAATGTTTACAGCACCTGCTTGGACTGATTAGTCATACGGCTAGTGACCGATTGTGTATGACAGCAAAGCCTTAGTAGCGCCGTAAGGGAGCGGCTTAAAAATAAAGTACCCGGACAAGACTGTGGCAGGGTGGATGGGTAGCAGGGGCGGTGGGATGTTATTTAAGCGCAACTCCCTAAAGTAAGTAGGTGGGTTGAATCTTTTATAGAACGAGTCAATGATGACAAAACCCTTGCGAGTGTTGGGTTTCGCTCCTTAACCGCAACCTACATCATTTGCAATTTAATAACGCCTGCCTACTTAAATCTCTTCAGCCATCTGTCAGCATATTTATGGCTAACCGCAGAGATTTCTTAATTAGTTAAGGCTTACGTGAAAGTCTTCTCACTGTTCCAAATCTGGGTGAGGTTGAATCTGATTGCTCCAGTCTTGGGGATATCAGGGGCCAAAATCGGATACAACTGCGGCAGTTCGATCAGTCAATCTCAACTGCTTTGACGTCCACAGTTTCAGTTGCCGAATCGTCTTTCGCGCTAGAGTCAGTCGCCTGCGCATTGAGGAACTGCTGGCTTACCCACTGACTAGCAGCTGACACCATCAGCATAATGAGTACCACATCATCGATTTGCCCCACTAACGGAATTAAATCAGGTGAGATATCAATCGGGCTAATCAGATACAGCAAGGAGCCGAGCAGCACCCAAATGCCATATTGCGGGTGAGTGAGCAGGCGGCGATAGCCCTGAAATAAAAAGCGCATGATGATGAAAACTCAAACTGCGAAGATCAAAATTGGTAGAACAATCACGCCAGATAAGGGAGCGGCTTGAAAATAAAGTATCTGGGCAAGACTGTGGCAGGGTGGATGGGTAGCAGGGGAGTGGGGATGTTATTTAAGCGCGACTCCCTAAGCGTTACTCATCGCCAAATGTATAGTGCTTTTTGACTGCGGCACGAATTTCCCAAGTGCAGCTCATGCCAGCCGAAAAGCGCACTAGATCACCCTGACCCAGCTTGACAGGACTGCCGTCATCGGGCGTAACAATCACCTCTCCTGCCAGGAAATAGCAGGTTTCAGACTCCTCATAGGTCCAGGGAAAGGTGGAAACTTCTTTAGTCCAGATGGGCCAGTCAAACACGCCGAGTTCTGTGAGGCGATCGCGACTGGGCTGAGTCTCTACAGAGACCGCTGTCGCTGGCAAAATAGTCATCTATCAAGTCCTCTTAACCGCTTGCGATATACCCTAACAAACCGTCACCGCCTTGAAAATGCTGCTGCCTAATTCGTCTTAGTGACCGGTACCGCCCACCAAGCCAGGGCATAGTCTTGGGCTAGTTCATCGGGTACTTGCTGACGATAGACGACTCGCAGTTTATAAGCTCCCGTTTCTGGAATCTGCGTGAAAATATGCTCGACGCTATCCACTTGGCTCACAGAAGACCACACACTATCGGCGACATCGTTATCCTCAGCCCGCATCAAATAGAGGTCGAGATTATTGATGCCCCGATCAACAAAAGATTCCTCTAGGTCATAGAGCCCGTTCTTATTCGCATCGTTTAAGACGACTAGACGTTCCCAAGCTAACGTGGCTGAGAGGTAGCTACCGCCTTGCAAAGCCTCTTCAAAGACATAGTCGCGATATAGGTTGGCCTGCTCTATGCGCGGTAAGTCAGGCGGCAAGGGCGACTCAGTCGTGCTAAAACTCCATCCGATCGCGGGGACGACGTCAGTCACTGACCACTGCCCCCCTTGTAATTGCTGCAAGGCTCTAGAGGCGTTGAGATGCCCAGTCCCAAATTCCACATGCAGGGGGCGCGTTTGATCGACATAGGCATCGGATTCCAGCCAGGTCTGGTTGCTTTCGTCCAGGAGGGTGCGGGTCATCCCCAGCAGTCGGCCATCACCACTATCGGCCAGCTTGTCAGCGGAATTGAGCAGTACGGCCTTCATGACCATCGGCTCACGGGCATCGAGGCTCCAGTTGGCGGCGGAGCGAATTTGGCGGTCTGCCCATTCCTGCAACAGGGCAATGGTTGCCGTTACATGAGGAGCCGCGAAACTGGTACCGCTAACGGTGCGCGAGTCACCATCGGGGTTAATGACACTGATTTGACTGCCCGGTGCAACTAGGTTGATAGAGCGGCGATCGCCCACGTTACTCTCGGGAGCCGGCGATCGCCGGGGCTGAAAATTGGGCTCGCTGCTGAGGTTAGCAAAGTCTACTTTCGTAAAAATGCCGTCGACCTCGCGCGAGTAGGCGACATTAATCCCATTAAAGTTGTCTGTGGGAATCGGAATACCCCCACCGCCTTGATTCCCCGCGATGACGTACAGCACATCATGGATCCGTTGCGACCAATCAATACAGCGAGTCAATAGCGCATTGCCATCCAGAACGGCATCGGGGCGCGGGTCACGGCTGAGAGATTCACCAAAACTAAAGTTGATTGCCCGCACGTCACCCCCGTTACTCAGAGCGACCTGCTGAGAGGCAAAGCATTCCTCTGGCTGACCGCTACGTCCTCGAATTGGACCGATCGCGGCAGCATATAAAATCGCGTCTGGGGCTACCCCAGTCAACGTTTTGTCTTGACTCACCATCACACTGGCGACATTGGCGGCGTGTCCATCAACATACTGATTGGGGTCAGGTTGCTGGTCTAAATAAAATACTCGTCCGACTTTGATGGGGAGATCGGCATTGGCCACTTTATCGAGCCCAAACTGACTCGGACGACCAATTTCTACTTGGCCGATCGCGATCTTGTTGCCCGTTAAAAAGTAAGGCGCACCATGGAGTCTAAGCGCATCGATGCCGCCCGACCCGACAGAAGTTGATAATGCCCACACTGGCATGCTGACACCTACGGCGCCAATCGTTAACCAACAACGGCTCTGCCATGTGCGGATAAATATCGCCAGTTTTGATCGATTCATTCAGCTTTCAAACTCCAAAGCAGCGGTCAACTAACTCAGCCACGGTCTGAGACAATGCACCTGGCAATCCGTCTGGGCCCATCTCTCCCCTCCTCAACATTTTGACTTGGGGCGGTCTCACCCCAACCTTTTAATCAAGGCTGCCGACGAGGGGAGCAGCGCGGCTCGACACAACACTTTGCCCAAAGCATCTGCCAGAACCCATGCCTGTAAATAGTAACAAGCGCTTTCCGGTCACCGCTTCATAACAGCCCTACGTAAATCCCGTAGTTATTCACCGTTCACGATTAGCTCTAAATAAAACCTAAAAGCAGGATAAGCTGTATTTACTAGACCGCAAAGCATCAAAAATCACCGATTAAATCAACTCTTTGGAATCTGTTGAAAAGTTAAAGGTTTTGTTACGATAATTACTAAAGCATTTAAGGAGAAACCCGCAGCTATGGCTCATACCCAGTCCCAGAAATCAGTTGTTGTTGCTCCCTCTATTTTGTCGGCTGACTTTAGTCGGCTGGGTGATGAGGTTCGGGCTATCGATGAAGCCGGTGCTGATTGGGTTCACATTGATGTGATGGACGGCCGTTTCGTGCCGAATATCACCATTGGTCCTCTGATTGTGCAAGCACTACGCCCTGTGACGCAAAAGACGCTCGACGTTCATCTGATGATTGTAGAGCCAGAAAGGTATGTCGAAGACTTTGCTAAAGCCGGAGCCGATATCATTTCTGTGCATGCTGAGCATAATGCGTCTCCACATTTGCATCGCACCCTCGGCCAAATTCGTGAATTGGGTAAGCAGGCGGGTGTTGTCCTGAATCCTTCCACTCCCTTGAGTTTGATTCAGCATGTTTTAGAGCTGTGTGACCTCGTTTTGATCATGAGTGTCAACCCAGGGTTTGGCGGTCAAAAGTTCATTCCTGAGATGATTAATAAGGTGCAAAATTTGCGCCAAATGTGTGATGAGCGTGGCCTTGATCCTTGGATTGAGGTCGACGGCGGTCTCAAGCCTGACAATGCCTGGCGGGTGATTGAGGCAGGCGCTAACGCGATTGTTTCGGGTTCTGGGGTTTTCAAGGCTTCTGACTACGCTGAAGCGATCGCGGGTATCCGCAATAGCAAGCGCCCGGCTCCTGAGTTGGCAGCGGTGTAATTCAACCAGTGGGTTAATCAGTAGGATGTCTTCCTGACCCTCAAGCCATTAGACCCGAGAGCAAAGGAAATTCCTGAGATTAAATGTAACAGGGGGTGCGATTGCGCCGCCTGTTTTGTTTATGAGCGTATTTATTAAAGCCATCGCCAACTGCCGCAATCAGCATGCCCTTTGGGAAGGGCAGAGCCCCATGGAGTGCAGAGTTGAAACCCTTCTCAGATAGAGGATTTAGCCATCTGATACGGCCTGAACTAAATGCACTTTGTTATGGAAGCTGGTAATTGAGAGCAGAAATCTCCCCATCCTTTTAGTTCTGGCTCCCCGACCCCACTGCCCCCCTGTGTTAAAAACCGGTATGCAAATTTACGCTGCCCTTTACTAGTGCCGCTCGGCATAAGTTTACGTAACATTAGCCCACTCTACGAGAAGCCGCTGCGCGTCTACACCCTAAATCCCTCTCCCAAAATTGGGAGAGGGATTTCAAACCACCACTTGCTCCCCTTCTCCCAGTTTTGGGAGAAGGGGCTGGGGGATGAGGGAGATCGGTATCGGAACTTAAGCCGCCTGTTACTAGTACTTACGCCTGGCTTGCCGAGTTATAGTCTGCGCAAACGGCGGCTTGCCATCGCAGCATGCGGAGTTCAGAATGCGGAGTGCGACATCAAAACGCTGACTGTGGGGTTATTCCAGAAATCACCGCTGCCCTGACCTGATGGCGGATTGCCATATACAGACAGCGAGCTTGCCAAAGCGGTGTCGTAAGAGTTGTGAAGACGCCCAGGCCAGAAGCTCGTTGAGCATGAGTTGGCGGTCGCTCCAGCCAATCTGGCTTAAACCTGACATGGCATTCACATTTCCTTCAGGTTAGGCTGACTTTTTTTCAAGCCTATGTGAAATGCCTCAGAAAAAATACGGGTTCAGGCAGCTTAAAACTATAGTTTTAAGTAATACCGGTGTAAAGCTACCGCGTAATTACTTAAAAATTACGCCTGCAATCGTTCCAAAGACATAGCGACCTAGTGATAAAACCGTGGACAAAAGCTTTGGCAAATTTTGAGTTTGCTGTTGCGCGTCCTCTTCAGAACAGGCTATGCGTTCTTTAATTGAGCCTCCATCAATGACTTTGTGCCTTCAAACTAGCCATTACCGGTTCATCTATGCGTTCACATCGGGCCATCAACTCGTTGGAACTGTAATCGGCGACAGCTACGATAACCAGCCCACGAATATCTTTAACCTGCGATCGCTGAGAGCACTGGGGCTGACTCCACAAAGTCACTTGATGATGAGCTTTGACGAAGTGTTTGGACAGTTCACCTTAACGACGGCGGAAACCATTTTGTCAGGGTCCCATTCGCAGAAGGGCTCTTTTTTCAGCATTAACTACCGTAATGGTGATGCTTGTATCTACGATGCCGGAAACGATCAGTGGATCACCAGCGGTTGGGAACCTGCCTACTGGCGAATTCAAGAATTGCCAATGCTGCCATCGATGTTGCCATCGTCAGCCTTACCCCCAAAGACGCCCGCCCAAGCTTGGAGCAGCAGAGCGATCGCTTAGACCAAGCTTTGCTTAGATTCTTAACGGGTGACAAGCCAATTAGAAAGCTTGCTGTATCAGGGATAGAGCCTGAAGACCGCGCCGAAAAAAGCATCGTTTATGGGGCTTGAGAGCCATCAGTTGGAAGGCCCAATGCTGCCAAAGTTTCATGCTATAAATCCAGCGTTGGCCATAGAGACCTAATCC
>JBCDAJ010000079.1:0-30155 GCA_039185935.1 Cyanobacteria bacterium P01_F01_bin.56
GGTCAAGATGCAAGTCATGGGCGCTTTGATGCATAAACTCATTCGAGTCATCTATGGCATCCTTAAGTCCGGACAGCCCTTTGACCCCGACAAACTACTGCCTCGCAGTACTTGACACGCCAAAATCAACACAGTATCTAGGGAAGCGGTATATTTTTTGCATCTTGGATATTGGCTAGCCGTAGTTGAACTCAAACTTATCCAATCGGCAGGGGTTCAACCCAGTCGGCGTTTGAGTTCTGAAATCTGAATTTTGCTCTCTACTACATTTGCCTAAACGGTGTTCATCTATGCAGGTTTATCAGGACAAGGCGATTCTATCGTGTTCCTCCCGTACGAGTTGGCGTGCTGTTACGGCTGGGTATGGGACCGCCGGCTCCGCCTGGGGCGAGCCCAGCGGCAGCGGGCATATTAGAGCCACTGCTGGCACTAGCAGGTCTGTTCGCTAGGCGAGATATCCGATTTTGCGCATCGATAAACCATTCATGGTCTAATGCAGTTTCAAACGTAGCTTGTTCAATACAAACTTTAGCGGCGGTGATGGCTTGGGCATTACTGTCTAAGTGCTCCAGCACAGCTGATAAGATGCAATCTACTTCACCGTTTCTCAACTCATTGAGGTGCGTTTGATTGATCAGGGCAGCCTGCTCTAAGTTGGCCAGGGCTGGCGCATGGCGCAATTGCTTCAGTTGGGCCCAGCCCAAGTTTTTGTAGAGCACAAACAGAGTCTCATACGCTTCCGGTGTAGAGGCTTGAGCTACGCTGAGCCCTTTGATCAGTAAGGCTTCTGCCTGAAGATAGTTTTCATCGGCAATGAGCAGGCGACCCAAATTGTTATAGGCCAGAACCGTATTGTTTTGGAGGGCGAGGTTATATTCTGCGCGAGCGGCTTCCAAATCTTCTTGAATTTCATAGATGCGTCCTAGGATCAGATGGGCATCACCGTTATCTGGTTGGAGTTCAAGAGATTGGCGAATTTGCTTTTCTGCGGGAATAAAGCGTCGTTCCACAAAATTTTGGGCTCCCTGGGTGTAGTAATGCTGCCCTAAGCGAGGCAAGTTGGCTTGCAAGGCGATCGCACTGACTAATAACAACGCTGACGCCAAAAAAGTCACTTCACTGTGATATTTCGGGGAAACATTAAGGCGTTCCAGAAGTTTGATCAAGATTTTGCGACCTGATTGAGTCAGGCTCGTCAAAACCAAGACTGCAACGGTGCCGTTACCGATCAGCCCAAACGATTTCAACAGGTCAAATCCGCCCACTGCAAATTTGGCTGTAAAGGCGGTCAGATAACTGGCAAAGGCTGCTAAGCAGACCAGTGAAGCGGCATTCCATAGCCAGTCGAGTTGATGCCAGAAGCCTTCTGCTTGAGGTGTGGCATACCACCACCAGTTTTTTTCTGAGGGCTGAATGCTTCTACGCCATCGCACTAGTTCTGGGTGCCCTGCGATCTCTGAGGCGAGGGATTGCAGTTGCTGATCCAGTTCTACTAGCCAGATTAAGGCTGATTCTGGAGCGACGGCTGGCTGTTGTAAACACGCCTGGACGCGATCGCGAGCCAAGAAAACTTTCAAGATACCGGCAGTGTCATCTTCTGCAGTGCATTGTTGCAGCGCGTGAGCATGCATTCTAATGGTTTGAACCGGGGCAGATTCGGTAGCCATAGAGGATTGAGCGGGAACAAATCACAGTGGAACATAACGGATTGACAACTTGTGTATGGTTAGGTTGTCAGTTTTGTGAGCGATTTGACTGGGTCTTTTTAGACTTGAAACCATTGAGGGGGCTGATGACTTTTGAGCGCAACCCCCAGGTGGTTTCGATGGGTTATTTGCAGATAACTTCAGGTTATCTCAGCCAGGCTTTAGGCCGGTCAGCATAGCTTGCTCTAAGGTTCGGGGGCTAGCGTTTTGTGCTCAGCCGATGCCCAAAACAGTCATCCAAGCAGCGTTTAGCAGGTCTCTGTCCCGACTCCATAGGAAACACTTAGGGGCTCTGAGGGTGACTTAATGAGTAGCAGGATTAGTCTTCTGGTAAAACCCACTTGGGAGGCTGGGAAGCTCGTTCCATAATTTTGCGACGGACGGCTTCATCAGCCATTGCCAACATCTGATCGAGGGACGTTGTTTCAATAAATTTGGCAGCCTGCTCTTGGTATTCCAAGTTGGGACATTGATCGCCCGATATGCAGCCATCTTTACAGGCTTCGGCACAGTTGATAGTTTCCATTCTGCTTCTCCAAACGGCTTTGCGATGTGGGGCACTTGCACTGCTGCGCAAGTTTGATGTCCAGTTACAAATCTTAATGGATTGGCGATGAGGCTCGCAGATTGCTGTCAGGTTTAAGGCTCAAGGCGATCGCTGCGGCAGACTGCTTTGCTGCTCACACGCAAGATTCAGCATCCAAAAGGGGGGGGTTGGGCATCATTCAACAGCCAGATCTGCCTGTTGCCCCAAAGCAGTAATAGGATGGATAAGCGTGATCTTAAGCAATGCCATGTCTTCTATTGCCACCGAAATGACTGCTAGGGCAACCGGGAAACCGTTGCTCGGGCTTTCGCTTGACGAACTCACCGATTGGGTCAAGGCGCAGGGGCAACCGGCCTATCGGGGCAAGCAACTGCACCAGTGGATTTACAACAAATATGCTCGCAGTTTGGCAGATGTCACCGTGTTTTCTAAAGCTTGGCGAGCTGAGGTGGCAGACGTCCCGGTGGGGCGATCGCAGCTGCATTTTCGCTCGGTAGCCCCTGACGGCACGATTAAATATCTGCTGAGGTTGACCGATGGCAGCATTATTGAAACGGTGGGCATTCCTACCGAAAAGCGCTTAACGGTGTGTGTCTCTTCACAAGTGGGATGTCCGATGGCCTGCGACTTTTGCGCCACGGGTAAGGGCGGCTTTTTGCGCAATTTGGCGACCCACGAAATTGTGGATCAGGTACTGACGGTACAGGAAGATTTTGGGCAGCGCGTCAGCAATATTGTGTTTATGGGCATGGGAGAACCGTTGCTGAATGCGCCTAATGTCGTGAAGGCAGTGCGATCGCTCAATCAAGATGTGGGCATCGGTCAGCGCTCGATCACAGTCTCTACTGTCGGCATTCCGGGGCAGATTCGCCGCCTGGGTGAAGCGCATTTGCAAATCACCCTAGCGGTCAGTTTGCATGCCTCTAACCAACAGTTGCGAGAAACGCTCATCCCCAGTGCGCGCCAGTATCCCTTTTCCGACCTGATCGCAGAATGCTACGACTATGTCCGCACGACGGGACGACGCGTAAGCTTTGAGTATATTTTGCTATCGGGGCTGAATGATTTAACCCATCACGCTTCGGAACTCGCTGAGATGGTCGGGGGCTTTCAGAGTCACGTCAACCTGATTCCCTATAATCCCATCAGTGAGGTCGACTACCAACGCCCTAGCGATCGCCAAGTTCAAGCCTTTGTAAGCGAGCTTAAAAAGCGTCATGTAGCGGTCAGCGTTCGCTATTCTCGCGGCCTTGAAAAAGAGGCTGCCTGTGGCCAGCTCCGGGCCCAAAAGCTTGCTAGCTAAGGTTGCTTGCCGACCTCTGCAGAGAACCCTCCTTTTGCAGACCGTGGGGGCAGAGGAGTCTGAGGAACGCCGATATCGCAGAATGCGGAATTGAGAGTGCGGAATGCGGAATTGAGCAGCCTACGACATAGGCGTTTCAGAGATTTGAGCTATCCTGACCTGACTGCGGATTGCTATTTTTGTCCATTAACCGAGTCTGTTCATCGCCTGTCTGGCAAAGCTCAGTTGATAGCGATCAATAGGCTTTGCCAGAGGTTCAATACTGGCGAGAATGAGCAGCAACAGAAAAAACGTTCTCTTCATTGCAGAGGCTGGAAATGCGACTAAATAAAACCACTGCAAAAGCGGCTCAGAATCCGCTGAGGATTGAGTGTTTGTCGTCGGCTCTCCCAATGATCGAGGTCACCGAGGGGACAACGGCAGGCCGAGAGGCGATCGCTGGCTGCCATCTCGTTTACTCTGTTAGCTAAGAGACCGGCTGATTACAGAGAGTTGTTTATGACTGCCCCAGAACAAACCGATGAGCCTCTCGACCGTTTTGAAGTGCAGACTTACGTTGAGCAGATGGCGCAACTGTTAGGGTTATCGTTACCCGAATCGGTTCAGCCGTCAGTGGCCGAAAACGTTGTGCGGATGATGGCGATCGCGCAACCCGTATTAGAGTTTGAGCTACCTGACACGATCGAGCCTGCTCCGACGTTTAAGCCATAGAACGGCTGGATGGGTTATCCATTGATGCAGACTGACCGCGACGAAGTTTTGAGGTCCCGCTCACATGGCTTTATGGACTGATGCAACGGCGATTGCGACGGCTGTTCAACAGGGTGAAATCACCGCCCAAGCCGTAGTCGAGCAAACCTTGCAGGATATTGACCAACGTGATCGCGCGCTGAACTGTTTTACGACCTTAGTGGCAGAGCGAGCTTTACAGCAGGCTCAACAAGTTGATCAAGCAAAGCAAGCCGGCTTACCCTTGGGGCCTTTGGCTGGCGTGCCCTTTGCGGTAAAAAACCTGTTCGATATTGCCGGTACTGTCACCTTGGCGGGCGCCAAAATCAACCGCGATCATCCCCCTGCCCCTCAAGATGCCACGGCGATCGCTCGGCTAGAGGCGGCTGGGGCTATTCTCGTAGGCGCACTCAATATGGATGAATACGCCTACGGCTTTGTTACCGTCAATCAGCATTACGGCGCGACTCCGAATCCCCATGCGCCTAAACGGGTAGCTGGGGGGTCGTCCGGTGGATCTGCAGCGGCGATCGCCGCACAGCTAGTCCCCTTAACCTTAGGATCTGACACCAATGGTTCCATTCGTGTCCCCGCTGGACTGTGTGGCGTTTACGGCCTCAAGCCTACCTATAGTCGGCTCTCGCGCGCCGGCACAGCGCTGTTTTCTGCCAGCCTAGATCACATTGGCCCTTTTGCGCGCTCAGTTCGGGATATTGCCTTGAGCTTTGACGCGATGCAGGGCGCAGATGCCCGTGATCCAGTCTGTACTGAGCTGCCCGCAGTGCCGACTTTGCCGACCTTAGAAAATGGCCTGGATGATTTGCACATTGCTCTACTAGGGGATCATTTTGAACGGGGCATGCAGCCGTCTGTGGCTGCTGCTTTAGCGGAGGTGACCATAGCCCTGGACATTGCGCAAAAAGTCGTTTTGCCAGAGGCGGCTAGAGCGCGGGCCGCCGCTTATCTGATCACGGCGAGTGAAGGCAGTCAATTGCATTTGCCCCGCCTACAAACTCGGCTCATGGATTTTGACCCAGCGACTCGCGATCGCTTTGTGGCAGGCGCGATGATTCCTCAGAGTTGGTATCTACAGGCCCAGCGCCTGCGACACTGGTTTCAAGCGCAGGTCCGAGCGGTCTTTGAGCAGGTCGATGTGTTAATTGCGCCGACGACACCCTGCGTGGCACCGTTTATCGACCAGGAAACCATGATGATTGATGGTGAACCGGTGTTGGTGCGTCCGCATCTCGGTTTGTACACACAACCCCTGTCGTTTATTGGCCTACCGGCACTGTCGGTGCCTGTTTGGCAAGCGGGGACGTTGCCCATCGGCGTGCAAATTGTGGCGGCCCCCTATCAAGAGGCCAAGATTCTGCGGGTGGCCCGCTGGTTAGAAACCCATCAGGTGATTGCGCCATCTTCCTATGGGGCTTCTGTAAAAGAAGACTAAAGATTAAGCGGCCTTTTTCCAAGCTTTTCTAAAGAAAATTGCTGACACGCTCTGATGCCTGATATGAAAGGCTTTGGTAACAACAGATGGCTGGTCTGAGGGGTGTCAGCCCACAGTCAGCTTCGGGCACTCTGACAGAAGGATCAGAGCGATTGGGGTGCTGCGACATGACGAATTTAGGCGACCTGGTGGTAAGGCCGCGTAGATGGCGGCGGCGATCGCCGCAAGGATTTACATTACTAGAAATATTGGTGGTAGTCGTCATCGTGGGCATACTGGCTGCGATTGCGGCCCCCAGTTGGTTCCAGTTTTTGACGACTCGTGAAGTCAGCGCCGCCCGTGATGAACTGTATCAAGGCATTTCGCAAGCACAAACTGCGGCCATTACTCACCGGACGACTTGGCGATTGAGTCTACGCGAAGTCGATGGTCATCTAGAGTGGACGACCCATGCCGATACGATTCCTTGGCAAGATGCGCAGGGCTGGCAAGCTCTGAATGATCGGGTAGTGCTTGATTTAGCTGATACAACTTTGGCCCAGAGTGGCGGCACCTATTACGTAAAGTTCGGGTTTCAAGGGGAGGTGCAATATCGATTGGGAACGGTCACTTTGGATAGTGAGGATGGCAGTGCTCACAACCAATGCGTTGTGATTTCGACGCTAATTGGGATGACGCGCAAAGGGGAAGAACATCTATATCCCAAGGGCGATCGCTACTGCTACTGAGGCGGCAAACAGCATAAGCCCAGAACATAAGGGATTAGCTGGAAAATAAAGTCCCCAGACAAGACTGTGGCAGGGTGAATGGGTCGCAGGGTAGACGGGATGTTATTTAAGTGCGACTCCCTAAGTGTTCTAAAGTGAATCGCGGGGCAAGATTGCTTAGCTAACGCTTAAAGCTAATTGCTGGCGCTTGCTGTAGGATAATCGCAGCCCGCATGTATGAGAGAACGGTGATGACGGCTACTTGGTATGTGGTAAAAATAGCTTCTGGAAACTGTCAGATCATGACAGAGGCCGAACTAGATGCAGCAACCTTGACCGAAAAATGGGGGCCATATGCCTCCCAGGGAGATGCGATCGCTAGACGTGTCGGCTTGATCCGGGCGGGTAAATGCCAGCCCGTCTAACGCAATATTGAATATTAAACGCGATACTGTGAAGGCTGACCTCTCAAGCCTAAATCTCAAGCGTTACCGCTGCGGGTCAATGGCCGTATTTTGCTCAGCCCGAACAGTCTGTAGCAAGAGTTCCTGAGCGCGTCGGTATTGCGGGTCCTCAATTGTGCCGATGCGATCGCGATTATCAGAGAGTTCTTCCTGTTGTTCTTCAGACAACTCAACTGAGATATCAGGCTCAATACCTTGCTGATTGATGTCTCGACCACTCGGAGTTAAATACTTGGCAATAGTGATAGCCACGCCAGACCCATCAGGCAAACTGCGTACCGACTGCACAAGGCCTTTACCAAAAGTTTGAGTGCCGACAAGTTGAGCTCGGTCATTATCTTGTAAAGCCCCAGACAAAATTTCGCTCGCACTGGCAGACCCCCCATCGACAAGTACCACCAAGGGCTTATCCGTCAGGGCCCGATTGTTCGCGACTTCTTCATCGGCGACGCCCTGCCGGTTGACGGTAGAGACAATACCGCCTTCGTCGAGCCACATACGAGCAATTTCAATGCTGGAATAAAGCAGACCACCGGGATTAGAGCGTAAGTCGAGAACGTATCCCACGACATTCTGAGACTCTAAGTCCTCAATGGCTTCTTTCATTTCAGCTGCGGCATTGCTGCTGAACTGAGTTAGACGGATATAACCAATGGGCCCTTCAGGGTCTTGATTAACGGAGTAGCGTACCGGATGGATTTCAATTCGGGCTCGCGTCAAGCCAAAGTCAATCAGCTCATCATCCCGGCGCACTGTCAAGGTGACATCAGACCCAACAGGACCGCGAATTAAGCTGACGGCGTCGTTTAGCTCCATGCCTTCAGTGCTTTTACCATCAATTTGTACGATGACATCTTTGGAACGAAGACCGGCTTCAAAGGCGGGTGTGTCTTCAATCGGCGCGACAACGACAATTTCGTCGGACTCTTCTTCTTGAGTAATTTGGATGCCGACCCCGGTAAGTTCACCAGAGGTATCAATCTGCATGTTGCGAAACTCTTGAGGATCCATGAAGCGAGTGTATGGATCTTCTAACAGTTCCAGCATTTCCCGGACGGCGTCATAAGCCGCTTCTTGGGAACTGTAATCACGGCTGAGATACTCCGTCCGCACAGCTTCCCAATCTGTTTGGTTAAACGTGGCGTCGACGTAAGTGTTATCGATTAACTGCCAAACTTCATCAATGACTTCTTTAGGACTTTCTTCAAAAAAGGCTTTACTCTGTGACAAGTGCAGGCCCGCGCCTGTCACAATTACGCCGGCAGCAGCTACAGCCGTTGCGCCTAAGACCAATCCTCGCTTTGCGATCGCCATAAATTTATACTTCCGTCGGCAGTTACGCTCAATCTAACACAGGCAACCTGGGTTGTTTGGTGATTTGCCACTCCACCCCAGACGTCCTCATCATAGTCAGGTAGTCTGAAGATTTCCTGAGTGACTGTGCCAGAAAAAATCCTAGCTTTATCGGCATTCACCAAGGCTTGATACAAATTGCAAACAACTGTCGTCTAAAGTCACCCGCGTTATTCAGGCTCAACCCAACGACCATCACTTTTAATCAAGTTAATGAGCTCAACTACGCCATGTTCTTCAGGCACTCTTTTGATTTCCTCACGCCCTCGATAGAGCGAGATGTAGCCAGGATTTCTACCTACATAGCCGTAGTCAGCATCGGCCATTTCACCGGGGCCATTGACGATGCAGCCCATCACCGCAATGTCGAGGCCGGTCAGATGTCTCGTGGCTTCGCGCACCTCGTGCAGCACGTCTTCTAGGTTGAACAGCGTACGTCCACAAGAAGGACAGGCCACATATTCCACCATGGTTTTGCGCAGGCCCAGCGCTTGTAGGATGCTGTAGCAAACCGGAATTTCTTTTTCAGGGGCCTCTGTCAATGAAACGCGAATGGTATCGCCGATACCTTCGGCTAGGAGGGTGCCAATTCCGGCAGTGGACTTGATCCGACCATATTCACCATCGCCGGCTTCAGTAACGCCGAGATGAAATGGATAGTCCATGCCCAACTCGTTCATGCGCTTGACCATGAGCCGATAGGCAGCCAGCATGACGGGTACTCGGGAAGCTTTGAGGGAAATCACCAGGTTCTGGAAATTCAGCGACTCACAGATGTGAATGAACTCTAGAGCTGATTCCACCATGCCCTCGGGTGTATCGCCGTAGGTGAAAAGCATGCGTTCCGCTAGGGACCCATGATTAACGCCAATGCGCATTGACTTGCCCTGCTCCCGTAAGGAGACGACCAAGGGTTCTAAAGTCCGACGAATTTTGTCGCCAATTTCCTTAAACTCGCTGGGGGAATATTCAGTGCGTTCGGTTTTAGATTTCTCAAAGACGTAGAGGCCAGGGTTGATCCGCACATTATCAACGTGCTTGGCGACTTCTAGGGCAATTCTCATGCCGTTGTGGTGCACATCTGCCACCAAAGGGACAGGCTGATAGGTCGCTTCTAGCTGTTCGCGAATGGTGGCTAGCGCTCTGGCATGGGACATGCTGGGCACGGTTACCCGCACAATCTCGCACCCAATCTCGTGCAATCGACGGATGGCCGCTACAGAGCCCGGAATGTCTAAGGTGTCTTCATTAATCATGGATTGCACCACGACCGGAGCACCGCCGCCGATAGTGACGTTACCCACCGGCACCGGCCGAGTTTTGCGACGATGAATGGTCGTGTCAAACGCGGTATCTATCGCGGGGGAGGCAGGTGGAGAAGGAAGGGTTTGCATGGCCCTGGGTCTAAATGAAGATTTGTGTTATCAACTCTCTTCAGAGTGCCATAGAACGGGATCTTTCGGAGCCGGTATGGGGGCTGATAAAGCAGATTTTTGGGAGCGCCAGCGCGTACTCAAGCCTGCGCAACAAGCGGCTGCGGTTTTGAAGATGCGGCTAAATGGGGGCTGGTGGGTGAGTGATAAACCCGACTTCAGGACACTTTTTCCGACGCTTAGGACCGTGCGGCGTAAATTGGCATATCATTTCTAGCGCTGGGAGGCTGGGGGCAAGGAGGGAGAGAAGCGAGTAGGACCGGGAAGACTGCTGCTGCCGAACATTAGCGATCGCCGATCGCGGCCCAAACCGCCTGCGGTCACGGCGGGCTAGTCGTATCTTGAGATGGGAGCTTTCTTGAATAGTTGAAATAGGAAAGAGAACAAATGAAAGAGGCAGAGACTCTGATTCACCGGCAGGTAACGATTTCATGAGCAAATATCGGCGGCGGCTTTTATTGAGTATTGCGTTCATAGTGCCGTTTGGCCTAGTGACCAAGTTTTATCCAGGGCCGGGGCAAGCATGGCTAAACGATGCCTTTGGCGGCATTCCCTACGAAATCTTTTGGATGCTATTGGTCGCAGTGATGTGGCCGCGGTTACGTCCGGGGGCGATCGCGCTGATGGTTTTGCTCACGACCTGCGTATTGGAGTTTTTACAACTTTGGCAACCCGATTGGCTGCAAGCGATTCGCGCGACTTTGCCAGGGCGACTGGTGCTTGGCAACACCTTTACCTGGGGTGATTTTCCCTATTACGCGATTGGCTGCTGTTTGGGATGGCTATGGCTGCGCTGGCTGACTCCCCCGCTAAAGACGGCGGCGTCGTGACGGTGGGCCCTGGTCCCGATAACTTTAGAGGCCGAGTTCGGTGAGGCGATCGCTAAAGGCTGGCCAGGGAATATTTTGCTCAAGATATTGGGGGTTATCGGGGGTGTAAGGCCCTTGCAGGCGATCAATAGTTGCAATCACGGCTGCTTCTGAGAGGACTGGGACCTCGGGGTCAGCAGCCGTGGGCTTTACCAGCGAACTGGAAAAGCCGCGAAAAATCACGATGTAGTCTTCTTCGCCATTGACCTGAGCGTTGACCATCAGCACTTCTTGAGGAAAGCGAAAAGTGTATTGTTCTAGTCGTTGAATGGGGAGCATCGCAGTCATGGCGAGATCGCGGTTGAGATCAATTCATGGCCGAGCGGCCCTGACGCCCCAACCGCACAAACACAAAATAACCCAGCACTAGCAAGTAAATGATGAGACCAACAATACCAAAGAAGGCCAGGAACCCATTGGTATAGCCACCATGCAGAATTTCTTTATATAACAGAGGCGGTTGAATCCAGGTCTGACAGGCTGCGCCAGCAAACCGCCCTTGAGAGAACGCGCAGGGAATGTAGAGGGCGAAGAACGCCGCTCCTACCAAGTTGTAAATGCTGACGGCCCAGCGCCAAGCCACAAAAGAAAACCGCAATACTGAGTTGGGCTGCTCACGGATTTCTTCGTTCAAATCTTCCCAAAACCAAAGGCTAATCGGAATCAAAATCCGTGCCATCAAACCCGTGATAAAGCTAAAGGTTAAGCCGCCAATCATTAGGTAAACCGTAATCATCAGCAAGCTGGCCACGCGCCAGTAAATCGTTAGTAGCCGCTGAATGCTTTCGTTATTTTGGATAAAAGCCCAAATCAGCAAGACCAGCGGCAACCCCACCGTAAACAGCACGGCCAACCGATAATCTGCCCAGACAAATTTTTCCAATGACCATAAGGTCGCCAGGTTTGCCATTGCGGAAAGGTGCAGAAAGGTCAGCATGGAGGGGAATGATTTGACGGCTTTAATAGGGTATCACTGGGGATGAATAGGGGGATGAGCCCAATCATCGGCGATAAAACTGCAAGAGCGCATGGGAGCGTTTTCAGGGCTCAAATCCTGTCTTGCTGGAGTTGAGCGGCGATCATGGCAGTTTCAATCAGCAGTGGCTACCCGGGCTTGGGGTAATGCCCCCTGAAGCAGTTTGGCAATCGTCTGCTTTTCCAAAAGGCCCAAAAGCTGGCCGTTTTCTTGCCTGACTGCCAAAGCCGACAGCTTTTTTTCATCCAATATCTGTACGACCTCTAGCAGAGACTGGTCAGCCACAATCGTTGTTAGCGACCTCTCTGGGCTCATGATGTGCGCGACTGTTACCGTTGCCCAGCGATCGCGAGGCACGGCTTGCAATGCATCGACTGAAACCGTACCAATGAGTTCGCCCGCTTCATCCACGACCAAAAACTTGCGCCAGTTACCTACCATCCGCAGCAGAACATCGTCGGCAAAAGCCCTTAACGAAGTCGATTGAGCCACCATCGGGCTGTCCCCAGTCGTGGCATCAGCGGCGGTTAGCCCCGCTAAACGTTGCTGCACCGATGCCGACTGGGCTGAGCGGTTAGCATTGCTGAGCAAAAACCAGCCAATCAATAGGGTCCAGACATTACCGAGCGGGCTGAGCCCCGCAACGGCTGCCGCCCCCACCGCGATCGCCAACCAGCCGATAACCTGTCCCATCCGGCTAGCAAAAGCCAGCCCCTTGTGAGGACTACCGGTGACCCGCCAGACGATTGATTTGACCACATTGCCTCCATCCAAAGGCAAGCCTGGTAGTAGATTAAAGACGCCTAAAGCCAAGTTAATGTAAGTCAGCAGAGAAACAATCGCTCCGATGGCGCCTCCTAAAGGCCAAAGATGGCTCATCGCAAACAGCGCCGCGAATAATGCCAGACTGACGCCAGGGCCAGCGATCGCCACCTTAAAGGCGCCACCAGGACTCGTCGATTCCTTTTCTAACGCCGCTAACCCCCCAAAGAGAAATAGCGTAATGGAATTGACACCGATACCCTGCTTTAGGGCGGCAAAGCTATGCCCCAACTCGTGAGCTAGCACCGAGGCAAACAGCAGTAGTGCAGCCAACAAACCCAAGAGCCAGGGCGTGGTGCCGGGTAAGGACGGAAAAGCGCCTGCCAACCCGTTACCGTAATTCCACGTCACCAGGGCCAACACTAAAAACCAGGACACATTTACATAGAAAGGAATCCCGAATAGGTTGCCGACCCTGATATTGCCGTTTGTGCCGTTCATCTGGGACACCTCAAAAATCATCACGGCGGAACGCTCGTTCTGATGCGGCGTTCCGTTTCATAAACTAATTGTAAGGAAATATTAAATCACTCTCATTTTTTTGCTGTCCGTAAAGTCCCGCCACTAGCGGTACGGTTTTCCTCGATGAAATCCGGGAGGGTCGCTGTCAACTCCAGCGCGCTATCAACGGAACTTAGGTGTGTTCTCACGGGCTGGCTGGCGCTGCTTGACGGCAGGTTGTTGGGGGATGAACCGGCAGTTTGACCGTAACTGTTGTGCCCGACTCAGCCGTTGAGGTGAAGTGGATGGTGCCGTTATGGGCCTCGATAATCCGTCGAGTGATGGCAAGACCTAAGCCATTGCCCGTGGATTTGGTTGTAAAGAAGGGCTGCATCAGCTTAGGTAAAATCTCTGGCGGAATCGGCTCGCCGCCGTTGTGCACCTCGATGTTGACGCCGTCTTCGTTGATCGCCATCAGGCAGGTGACCTGATGCCCCTCTGGTGAAGCTTCGCAGGCGTTGCTCAGCAAATTGATAAACACTTGCTTGAGCCGATCGCGATCGCCCATAACGATGGCTTCATCGTCGCCACCGGTCATTTTTAAGGTTCGGGTTTGGGCGATCGGCTGACGAGCGAACTCATCCTGCAATTTTTGGATAAAGGGGCCAATGGTCACAGGCTCCAAATCCAAATGCTGCTCGCGCGCATACATCAAAATTTCGTTCAACAGGCGCTGTAGGCGTTCTGATTCTTCTAAAGCGAATGAGAGACGCCTTTGGGCGCGCTCAGGTAAGTCCATCTGGGCAAAGGAATTGAGCCCCATGAGTACCGTTGTTAGCGGATTCCGGACTTCGTGAACGATCATCGCGGCCAGCTCACCAATCTCTGCCAAGCGGGCGTTAGCCTGCTCCATCGCTTTACGCGCCGTGATGTCCCGAGCCAGGGCTAACAATACAGGCTTGCCGCCAATTTCGAGTCGGCCCAAGCGCACCTCCACCGGAAACTGGCTACCGTCTTGGCGTTGATGAATCCCTTCGCGGGTAACGGCTTGTCCTGGTTGTAGCTCCCAATCGTGGGCAATATCATCGATGGAGACCGATTTTTGGATGTCCGGAACCGAGAGCTGGAGTAATTCTTCGCGGGTGTAGCCCAGGGTATGGCAAGCTTCCTGGTTAACGTTGATTAGCTGCCCCTCGGTATTGACCACAAATAGGGCATCTGTTGCTTGTTCCACGAGCGTGCGAAAGCGCTGCTCACTCTCACTTAAGGCGTCTTCTGCGGCCTTGCGTTCGGTAATGTCATTCGTCACTGAGAGGATGCACTGATTACCGTTGAGCTGTACCGTTTCTGCCGAGTAGAGGACAGTTCGGTAGTTGCCCTGAGCTGACTGAAAGCGATATTCCTGATTGCGAATGTAGCCCTGCTGCTTGAGGCTGTTGAGCAGCTCGGCCCGATCGTCGAGGTCTGCCCACAGATTCAAACTGGTCACTGTCTGGCCCACCACAGCTTCCCGGTCAGCACCATACATACTCAGGAAGCTGTCATTCACCTCCAGGAGCTCACCCGTGTCCATGACGCTGAGGCTCATCGGATTAGGACTCGCGTAAAACGATTTGGAAAATTTCTCTTCAGACAAGCGTAAATCGGTTTCAGCCTGATCGCGCTCGGCGATCGCTTCACCGACCTGATTGACCATCTCGGCAAAGGTCATGATCACATCGCCCAACTCGTCTTGTCGCCGCGCCCCCTTTTGGACTGACTCAAAAGCGAGCGATCGCGCATCTTGGTTTTGCCGCAGCGTATTGCCTGCTTGCCGCAAATCTCGCCGCAGCGCTAACACCGACGAAATCACCAGCCGTTCCAGCACAATCATGGTGGCCCCGGTCACAAACACCGAGATAATCAGCACCAGTCCTGAAATGCGAGCAATAAAGAGATAGAACTCTCGCCCCACCCAAGCCGCATCGTGACGCACAACTAGCTCATAACGTCCGGCTAGCGGCGACATTTCCCAGATTGCGTCATAGCGCTGAGTCTGACGATTATACCGATCGCGCTCGGCCAGCAACTGGGCAAACTCTTGCGGATTCTGGGCCGCTAGTTCTGGTAGTTCGCCAAAGGTGCCGACTTGAGTGCCGTCGGCGCGATAGAGCGTACCGCCCAAAATGACTTCATTGCTCAGCAGGGTTTCTAAGCTTTTGAGCACCACTTCATCGCTGGCGATCATTAGGTCTTCTTGAGTTCCTAAGATGCCTTCAGCTTGTGCCGTCGAGAGCGATCGCAGATATTCCAACAGTTCTCGCTCGCGCCGCATGACCGACGGCACCAAAATGATGGCCTCGATCACCACAATGCTAAGAAAGATCCAAAATACGATACGTCGCGACAGCCGCGCTCGCCATAAATTGGTCGGTAAGTTAAGTCTACCGATACTCGACGGCATAGACATGCTAATGACAGTGTGGAAATAATTGTAGTGTTTCAGGCCAAAGCTTGCGGACACCGGGAGATAAAAGCATCCTTCCTGGGTTTACCAATAGCGGTTCATCAACCAGTGGGCAATGCCGTTAGTTGTCGTGACCTGGGGGCTTTGCCATTAATCAATACGGTTCTCGAACCTAGGATCTACCTGGCATTAATCCTGTTGTTAGGCGCTTAATGACACGATTAGCAATGTCGCTATACTGAATCTCGCCAGCCAGCAACTGCCCCATGCGCTTCGTCATGGTGGGCCGCTTGATGCCGACTCGATACCCAATACCGGGTACTCGAAAAAACACACTGGCAATTCGTTGAGCCCACTGCATGTTGTTGCCCCAGTCATGCATGGCGGCGGTGTAACCGGCTAGGCCGTCGGGGTCACCCGCGAGGGCGGCGGTAATTGCCGATGCGGCTTTCATACCGCTGTACATGCCATGGCGGATGCCCTCTGCCGAGAGGGGATCAACGATCGCGGCGGCTTCACCCACAATGACGGCTTGTTGCGCATGCAGTGTCCGCTGGCCATTCCACAACTTGACTGCATGCACAGTACAGTTACCTGTCGGCAAACCAAGATCTTGGCTGTAGGCGGCAAAAGCTTGCGCAAAATCGGGTGTCTGCTTACCTCGCAAGGTGATGCCCCCCATGACCGCATCGCGATCGCGAGGAAAACACCACAAACAACCGCTTTTGAGTAACCCAAATTCAAAATTGAGGGCCGTTTTATCAAGGGGCAAGGTTGCTGGCAACTCCAGCACAGCCGCAGGACGCAGTTTGACCTCACCTAGTCCGAGCCATTTAGATACGGGGCCAGTACCGCCATCCGCCGCCACCAGATAGCGCGCGGTATAGGTCTCTCTTGGCGTCTGAACACACCAGTGAGAAGTCGCAAATTCGATGTGCGTGACCGGGGTATTGTCGTGCAGAGTCGCGCCTTGAGCGATCGCTTGCGCGGCTAAAAACTGATCAAAGGTCGCTCGGCGAACGATCCAAATGGGTTCTTGAGTTTCTAGCTCTGAAGCGATCTCATCCCCCAATTTCCAGGTGTACCGTACTCGACGAGCCGTGTTGGCTAAGGCTGGGGCAAAGTCAAAATCAAACCACTCCGCCACCCGAGGCGACAAGGCGCCTGTGCAGGGTTTATCACGGGGCAGCGTCGCTTTTTCTAATAGCAGTACGGTGATGCCCTGTCGCGCCAAATGATATGCAGCACTGCTGCCCGCTGGACCGGCCCCAACCACCACACAGTCATATTGCGTCACTGTATGTATCTTCCCCTCTAGCCAATACAGCCCACATTACCGAAATGTGATGCCTAAGTCGCAGATGCCCGAAGAGATAACCTTGTGGATTGTGCGCAAATAACAAACTGAGCACTGCCCGCAGGATTAGATAGTCTTGCGGATTGCCCTACGCCAATCACGCTATATCCTTAATGCAATGAGATGACTCAGCATTGTTAACATTCATTCACAGCCCAAGAACGGCTTTTGGGAGACGCTCATGTTTTGGGAGTTATGCGTTCTTTACGCCAATGGCAAAGAAGAAGTGCTCAAAGTATTTAAGGATTTAGATATTGCCCTCAATTGCGTTGATCGCATCTATGCGCAAGATGGCTATCCGATGCACATGGCCTACACGGTGCGTCCTAGCAATAGCGCCTAGCCACGTCTCTGATTTGCCACCCAATCAATCTGCAGACCTGGCAAGATGTCCTGATGGGATCTCATTCAGGGGAGGCTCTGGGCGATCGACACCATCATGATTAGCCTAGAAGAACTCATCTCAACATGCGATGCTTCGAGACGCGGTTGCTTAAACTTGCTGAGTCTCGCAATCAGCAGCCAAATCGAGACAAAAGGCATCCCTGAAGGTAAGCCAGCGTTGTGTCAAAATCAAAAGACACAACATACATTTAGTCACGAGTTTCCTTCAACAATTTGTAGTGAAATCAACTCCAGCCTCATGTTAAGTTTCCTGACAAGATGGTCGGATAGGTCGTGAAAATCGAACTCAAACACACGTAGTTTCACTGCTTATCGACATCGAATCAGGTTAACCAGAATGGCCGAAGTTCCTTCTCCACCACTACGGCGATCGTCAATATGGCAGAGTGCAGAGTGCAGAATTCAGAGTTGAAACCTTTTCAGACAAGGGCTTTAGCTATCTTAAATGGCCCGAACTAAATTCAGCTTGTGATAGCTGAATCATCCAGAGTCTTAAAATCATCCTATTGAGATAACAACAAAAAAGCCAGTCAATGACTGGCTGGAAAATAGGATGAACTATTGATCGTATTCGGTTCTCGACGCCATCTCTATCTTGAGCTTGAAACGGACATTAACGCATTAGCGTGTTTACGTCTCAAAGAACCCTATTTAAGCCGTTTGACGTCCGGATAAATCGCGGTTGTGGGCACCTGTGCGATCGGGCAAAATCCAACACAGGATGGGAGATAAAACAATTGTCATTAGGCTGACAATTGCCACGATTTCTAAACCTTGAATCAGAGAAGTACTCATCATTATTTCGCCTCCAAGAAATGCGATTAGTAAATGGGGGCGCGTTCCTTCGGGAAATTCCCTACTTCCGTCCTCATCGTGAATCAATACCGCAACACAAGACAATCAGGAGCGCGATGAGGATGAACGAAATGTCTTGCTTATATCTATTATTACTATTTCCAATTATTTTGTGTGAAAACGTTGCCAGTTTTTACACAGTCCACTGTGACCGCTGATTTTATGAATGCCTGAGAAGGTCGTCACAGTGGCAATCAATGACTCATTATCGAGTCACTCTGCCAGTAGGAATGTTGTTTTGAGTGCCTCAGCGGCTGCTAAATTCACCGGCGATGCAGCAAGGGGCAAACTTCAAAGTTCAAAGTTCATAAGTGAAATCACTGCAGTATCAAGCCTTTGACTGTTCCTGTCGCTGGACCTTAACAGCCGGTTGCGATACATCGCCTTGAGACTTGACTACAGGCGATCGCTTGGCAAGATGCCTGCTGTCGACCAAGATGCCCAATCGTGCTGTCGAGTTGCAGACAATCTACCGATTCGTATCCGATCCTTCTTCTTTCCCAGAATTTTTAATATCCACGATGCGCTTGAGCAGGTTAAACCAAAAGCTGGAACCCATGGAGATTGCAAAGCCGGTGATAAACCAACCCACTGCCCGTCGAGGAATGAAGGGGATAAACCATGACGCTTGAGAAGCTTTTTGTTTGCTGGTCACTGCCTGGCCATAACCAATCGGAATGGGCAGTTCATTCAGGGCTCCATTAACTTCCTCTTCTAATTCCGCGATGGCCGCTGGGTCGTTGGCACTAATCTCTTCAGCAGCCTGGCTGATCGCACTACGAATGGCTGGATCACGTGAGAGGCGATCAAGCATGTGCAAGGAGTCGGCATTGAGTGAAATCGCGATCGCAATGCCAATGAGCAGACCAACGGCCTTGGCATTACGCTTATATACCCCCTGTGAACGATTCATGCCTCGGTTGAACCAAGCTTCAATTTCTGTACCGAGCGACTTCACATCACTTTCTAGGTCAGAGAGATAGATTTTCAAGTTACTGACCGAGTCATCGGTCATATCTTGCAGCGTATTCAACACAGTATCGCTAGCCTGGGCCGCGATAGAGCTACCAGCCTTATCAGCCAATGAGACCAGTGTCGCCTGCAGGCTACTGGGCACCGACTGTTGCTTAAGGCGATCAAAAATCAACTTAGCGCGGCCGCCATCCTTACCGATTAGCTGTTGCAGTTCACGATAGATGCTACCGTCTTGGTCCACAACAGAGACGAGTTCTGCCAAGCTAGGCTGGATTTTTTTGATCAGAGCGGCTTTGTCTAAGGTCGTGCTTGCCAGAGTCTGCTTCAAATACTCTAACCGGCGCATAAAAGTTTCGGTGAGGTGATGATTATCAGGCAGGGTCGCTTGAGCCGCAATTGAAAAGTCATCTAGCCGGATGATGAGCCGATCAATCGTTTCTGACAAGGTGGCGCGCTTTTCCTTGAAATCATCGACTAACTGACCAATAGCATTCTCTAAATTACGGAATTCAATGTTGAGCAAAAACTCATTTGCGGTGCTGGCCCTGAGATCATTCACCATGCGGTTGAGGGGCAGCATCAGTTGTTCTTCGATAAACTGGCCCAAGCGACTTTCCAGCAGCACTTTGCGGAGGTCTTCGATCTGCAGGTTTTCCAGCAATGCCTGAGCAAAGGTTTTAGAAGGAATGTAGGAAGGGCCGCTCGTTTTATTCCCAAAAATATTGCGAGCCCGAGTAATCGAACGGTAAAGCTGGCCAATTGAGTGGTTAATTAATCGAAAAAAGTGCGCGATCGGTCCAGTGGCTTCTTGATTTAGAGTGCGGACCAAAGGCGTGTCATAGAGGCGATCAGTAAACGCCTCAGCCGCCGCTTTACTACTCTGGTCATTAGCCGCAATCAACACCTCAATTGCTCGCTTCAAATGCTCTGCACGCCACTGCAAAAGCGTCCCGATAATTTCCTGTATTTCACTTGCCAAGAGACTTAGTGCAAAGTAGATAAACACTAAGCCAAGGACAACCTCTAGGATGAACGGTATAGACATATCAACTCTGCGGTACAAACACCCAAAGACAATTGAATGACGCGACTAAAGCACCATCAACACCTGTGCCTTGAATCCACAAATTCAACGACTGCCTGAAAATTTCTCTGCTGTCAGGATGACATCTACGCGGTTGTTGATTGTGAAATGGAGAAATAGCGGCAATCACTGATGAAATGCTTGAAAAATAAGCCATTCAAATTACGTCATTGCGCCTCGATCAGTGTCACCATTCGTGGTTTCCAGGACATCAGCGACTGCCACCACATAGACTGCAGGCTTGAGAATCAGGAAGACTAAGAGAGCAACAGCTACGTATCATGCCATGACGCCAGATTAACTATCACCTTCATCATCAACGTCTAATTGCTTGAGGTGAATGTGTTTACGCCCTAATGAAATTTCGAACTCGTCTCCGGGTTTCAGTCCCATCTGTTTTGTATAGGTAGAACCAATTAGCAGATTGCCATTGGACTGCACCGTAATGCGATAACTAGCGCTTCGTCCACCACGACCATTAGTACTTTGTTCGCTATCGAGTTCAATGCCTTCAGCTGCAATTAGCGCGTTCATAAACTTCATCATATTGACGCGTTCAGCACCATTTTTTGTAATGGTGTAGTACCCACACGCTTTCGCTTTTTCTTCTTTAGTTAGCTCTTCTAACTCTTTGACTTTTTGCACTAGTGCTTGTCCAGTCAGCATTTCAACCTTTTGACTTTCAGCCATTGTTGATGTCTCGCAATCTACAGCAGTTTGGCATACAGGACGCAAGAATCGCCAGGATTATGTGCTCCCACCTATCGACATTAACTTTAATCCTAAATCTAGGAATTAGATCTCCCTAATTTGGTTTCTTAGTATTAAGGTTGGTTATGAAAAATTGTCCCGATGGTTTGATGCCTGATTAAGTTGACGATTCAGAAACCGAATATTAGCGCAAAATCACAAACATGAACGATGATTTTGTAGGAATTGCTTGAAACGATAAACCTCAGCAGAATTAGTTGAAACGCTTTGAATCCATATACATAAAGTCTGCGGTTTTATTGGTATCGGTTTACTCAACGCAGAAGACACCGGTCTTAGTTCTCCTAACTATTTGAATGTTGTGGCTAACGGTAAGGGATCGGCTTGAAAATAAAGTACCCGGACAAGACTGTGGCAGGGTGGATGGGTAGCAGGGTCGGTGGGATGTTATTTAAGCGCAACTCCCTAACTGCTACTTTAAGGGGTGGATAGTCGCTGTCCTAAGATTCTGTTGGTCGTTGGTGCGAGCTGAGTCTGTCTGTTGATGAAGAGGGCATCAGGAGGACTGAGCAGGGATATGAGATGTATCGATGAAATTGACTAAGCGTGGTCATTATAGTGTGAAAGCCTTACTAGATTTGAGCCTGCAAGCGGGTGATTGTTTGGCGTCAGTCAGTGCGATCGCCCAGCGCCAAAATCTGCCTGCCCCCTACCTAGAAAAACTGCTCATTGAATTGCGCCGAGCCAATTTAGTTGTTTCTGTACGAGGCTCCCAAGGCGGCTATCGATTAGCGAGGCCAGCGGCCCACATCTCGCTGGGAGAGATCTTGACAGCAGTGGGAGAAACGACCGCTCCGCTGCCTCGCTACACGCCAGATTTAGAGCAGGCAGAAGATTGGGTCACCTGCAGCATTTGGCAACGCTTGCACGAAAAAATGCAGGCAGCGGTGTTCAGCATTTCACTAGAGGATCTGTATTACGACGCCCGCAGCTGGCAGGCCTCACAGGGAGACAATGCCAGCTTTGTGGTGTAACGCATCAATCGCGGTGCTGCTTTTAGCCGCCATGCTTGATTTTGTTGTGGGAGATCCTTGGCATTGGCTACATCCTGTGCAGGTGATGGGGTGGGGCATCCAGCATTATCAGGCTGGAGTATTCAAATGCATTTCGTCAGCTTGGGGGCAACGGCTTGCTGGGGTTGGGTTGGGGCTGGGGCTACCGCTGGTGAGTGGCACGATCGCTGCGGGAATGGTCATCCTCGCGGGCAGGATCCATATTGGGTTGGCGATCGTGATCGCGGCCATTCTCTTCGCCAGTTGCTTAGCTGCTCGCAGCTTGCGCCGGGCGGCAACAGAAGTTTTAACACCCTTAAGTCAGGGAGATTTGGTGACCGCGAGAGCCCGATTAGGGCTTTATGTTGGCCGCGATACCGAGCAGCTTTCAGAGACCGAGATCCTGCGAGCTGTGATGGAAACCATTAGCGAAAATGCGACTGATGGCGTCATGGCTCCCCTGTTTTATGGGCTATTAGGGCTAGGCATCGCACCGGCGGCAGGCGTTGGGTTCGCGATCGCCTACAAAGCTTTGAGTACACTGGACTCCATGATTGGTTACAAGACGCCTCCCTATCAAGATCTGGGCTGGTTTAGCGCCCGCTGCGAAGACCTGGTGACTTGGTTACCCTGCCGCCTGACCGTGATTACAATTGCCCTGCTATCCAGGCATCCTCGACGGGTGTGGCGACTTTGTTGCCGTGATGCGCCTATTGATCCTAGTCCCAACGCCGGTTGGAGCGAATGCGCCTACGCGGCAGCTTTGGGTGTACAACTCGGTGGCGTCAATCGCTATCGCGGCGAAGTTAAGCACAAACCGCTGCTGGCTGAACCGCTGCAGCCCATTACGATGGCATTAATTGAGCAAGGGTTAAAGCTCACGCGCTGGTCTATCTTGAGTTGGTTGCTAGGGGGCATTGTGATTGCGTTCATCTTTTCTGGCCTGGCATCAGAAGCCAGCTTCTAGTTGAAGGCGCACAATCATGCTCCTTCAAGAGGATAAAATCACACTTGTCCTCGGTTCTGACAAGCGACGGATGATAATCGCAGTATGCGGAATTCCGAATGCGGAGTTCGCAATAAGAACTCTGACTGTGATCATTCGAGAAATGACAGCTGTCCTGACGAGAAATGACAGCTGTCTTAACTTATTGTGGCTCGCTTAGGAGATTTACAGGAAAGAATTTACCGCTTGTAGGGTGTCATTAGCGAAGCGTAATGCACCGCCGAATGGGTATATTCATTGACAGAAATCTCCTTAGGATCGGGAATTTAATCATGTGCCGGTTTTCCCCTCTCGGGAGGGGTGCCGTAGGCGGGGTGAGTTCGACCCTCGCACTCAGGGGCAACCCACCCCGCTGCCCCTTCCAGGAGGGGAAAGGTTATCCGGCTTGGCCCCAGTAATTTATTTAATCCTCATCCCTTAGCGAGCGGCTCCCATGTTGTGTTTGCGATTTGCAAGCTTGTCTGTTTTGGCCGTTGTGACATTCTGACGATGGGCAGTCTCAGAGCCTACCCGTCTTGGTTTAGAGTTTGGGATAGTAAAGCTGATTCCCTTGGCCGAGGGCGACAGCAAACGACACTGGCAAAAGTTGAAGCGTATGACCAGCTTTGTTGAACTGCTATCTCCAGAAGAAATGCGGCGCACGGTAAATCGATTGGCGTCGGAGATTATCGAGCGGGCAGGGGCTTTGGACGACTTGGCACTCATTGGCATCCACACCCGCGGCGTACCGCTAGCTTACTTACTCGCTGAGCAAATTCAACATCTGGAAAATCAGTCCATTGCGGTTGGGACGCTGGACATCACGTTTTATCGTGATGATCTTGATAGTATTGGCATTCGCACACCTGAGCGCACAAAGATTGACTTTGATCTGTCAGGCAAAACGCTGGTGCTCATTGATGATGTAATTTACAGCGGCCGCACGATCCGAGCGGCAATGAATGCGGTCAACGATTACGGTCGTCCTGACATGATTCAATTAGCCGTACTGATTGATCGCGGGCATCGGCAACTCCCTATCCACCCGGATTTCGTCGGCAAGGTCGTGCCCACCGCCAGAGAAGAGGCGGTGAAAGTATTCCTATCTGCCATTGACGGTCGAGATGCCGTGCATTTATTGCGCCGAGAAGCTGTCGGTCAAAGTTTTTAGATCTTCTTTCCCCATTATTGGGATGCAGAGGTCAAAATCGGATTCAACGACGTGAGTCATATACCCTACGTTTTTGGGGAGACAGACGTAGGGCGACTGCCATCCCATCCGGCGAGATTCTGCAGAGTGCCGCGAGAACGTAGAAGGTTAGTAAATTACATCGGCAAAGGCGAGAACGCGATATCTTTCTACCTGGAAGAAAGCTACTGTTATGGCAGATAAGTTGCTCATATTGAGTCACTCATGAGCACAACGGGTTCTGAGGACTCGCTGTAAGAGCAGTTGAATTCATGATGAATAGTGTTTATGGGGTCTGACGCTCAATCGCTTTTACAAGACTTAAAGCACGATGATGCCAATGTGCGTCAAGTGGCAACAGAAGCTCTCTGGCGACTTTGGTATACCCAAAAGGGGGCTTACGGAGCGCAAATTTTGGTGCGCAGTCAAAACTTGATGGATCAAGGGCAGCTCAGCAAGGCGGAAACCGTCTTAACTGAAACCGTTGAAGCCATGCCTGACTTTTCTGAAGCGTGGAATCGGCGGGCCGTCTTGAATTATGTGCAGCAGCGCTATTGGCCGGCGATCGCGGATTGCGAGAAAGTCCTTGAGTTGGTGCCTTATCACTTTGGCGCATTACATGGTTTGGGACTGTGTCATATGCGGTTAGAAAACTACACTGCGGCAAATCAGGCGTTTCGCCGAGCCTTAGAGGTGCAGCCCTACGCCACAGTCAACCTGCGTCTGATTTTGGAATGTACCGCTAAGCTGAGTTAACCAACGATGACCCCAGTGGTCATTTCCTAGTGTTCAAAATTTTCTAAACATCGCCCTACTCCAGGCAATCCCTAAAGCAACATGAGTCAAGCCTTGAGGCAATTCATGGCATTTTGCCGAGGTTGCCGATATGGCATTTTGCTGAGGTTGTCGATGATATTGATGGCGATCGCTTCTAAACAAGTATGACAATTGTTTCCAATACAAAGGCTGAGGGGTATGGTGTCCCATAAGATTCTCACCTGCGGATTTATCCATGGGGTTTGAGCGATCGGCAACTTGACAATCAAGTTTATGACGTCAGTTGCGTTCTCTTCGGACAGGCTCTTTAACAACTATCTATTTCAGTGTGGAGTATAACGATGCCAACATCCAATTCCATTTCTTGGGCAATTGCCTCAGCCGTTGCCCTCTGCGGTGTTACAGCCACAACGGCAGGCGCACAAGACCCGATGCTAACGGGGCCGCTCTGGTTACTTGATGAAATCGTTTACAACAACGACACCATGACAGTGCCAGACGATCCAGAACTTTACTCGATTCAGTTTTTTGAAGATGGCAGTCTTGGCGTGCGGGCCGATTGCAATGTGGGGAACGGTATTTACGATGTTGATAGCAGTGATTTCATTACGCTACAAGCATTTACGCTGGCCGCCTGTGGCCCTGATTCGTTAGATGACGAATTTCGTCAAGGCCTAAACGATGCGGTCAACTACTTCTTCATTGAGGGTGATCTGTATATGGACTTACCCGTTGATACCGGCACCATGAAGTTTGTTGCCAGTGAGATGACGGTCGAAGAAGCGGTCGAAGAAGACATTGTTGTAGAGGAAGAAGTCGTAGTCGAAGAAGAGATCGAGACCATTGAAGAGCCAGAACCAGTACGCGGCCTTTGGTGACCTCCGGCACTGTCATCGTGTCATCATTGCATCCTCTAGTTATCAAATCCTTTGAGTAGAAGGGCCCCCGCCCCACTTGCCTTTTGGGTAAAGGTCAGTGGGGCGGGGATTGATTGCTCAAGGTTTCTGGAGGGGATGGCTGAATTCAGAGTTCAGAAATGAGCTCCTGGTTGGCTGAGCGTTTCAGGGCTCTCTGCCCTGAGGGTGCCGTTACCCCTTTCGCATTCTCAACATCCCTGGTTACATGGGAGTTGTATTGTTCTGAGAGTTGGAAACGATGCCGCTGATTAAAGTGCAGACCTCATTGCCCACCCCCGAAAAAACGGAAGTTGAGGCAATGCTCAAAGATCTCTCCAGTAGCTTGGCTACCCATCTCGGTAAGCCAGAATCATATGTGATGACCGCTTTTGAAAGTAATGTCCCGATGACCTTTGCGGGGACCACCGACCCCGTTTGCTACGTCGAAATCAAGAGTGTCGGCACAATGGGCGCTAAAACAAAAGCCATGAGCGAAGACTTTTGCACCAAGATCGAAAGTACTTTGGGCGTGCCGAAAAACCGCACTTACATTGAGTTTGCGGATGCTGCGGGCGCCATGTGGGGCTGGAACGGCAGAACCTTTGGCTAGACATGGACGATAAGAATCAAAAAGGCACGTCACTGCCAGGAGAGGAAGACGGTTTAGACGCTCTTTGGGCCTGAGTTCCTTTTTTGGATTTGTCAGCTTCATCGTCATCAGATAAGTCGACAATCTGGCCGTTGAAGAACTCAGCAAAGCTTTTCACGGCTCGGTCAACATCTGATGTGGGTTGCCAACTATGGGCAGTTGGGGCAACTGCAGGTGCTGGGTTGGGCGGGGTGTCTGGGCTGGAACTCGGCTTAATTGGGGGGGCGGGCCTTTCCGCGATGCGAGGTGGAGGGGCGGGCAGATGCGGGGCCGGAGGAAGGCGATCGCCACTAGCCGGCGGTGGCGCTACGGTTGACGAGGCCGGGGCGCTGTCTGGCGGTGGCGCGGCCACTTCTAACGAAACTTTTACAGGTTGATTGAGCAACTGTTGAAACGCGGCTTCGATGTTGGGTAGTTTGCTCTGGGCCATTTTGAGCAGCTTTTCTGATTTGATGCCAACCCGAGCGGCTTTGCCGTCATAGCCCATTAGATGCCCCTGCTGCTGCAATAGGGCGCGAGTGCCCATGGGCTTTACCTGGGCAATCACTTGTGCCCATAACGCGATGAGATCAGGTGAAGTGCCTGCAGGGGCAATCTCGGGAACAGAGGCAGGCGTTGCCGGGGGCGGCTGGGCCGGGGGGGGGGCGACGGAGGGCCTGGTAGATGGGTTGAGGGAGATGGACTTTCCGGTTTTGCGACTGGCGGAATGGTTGATGGCCCAGGCACCGGTGCTGGCGCTTTGGGAATGACGCTGGCAGTGGGAGCCGTTGGTGGAGTGGTGGTCGAACGCACCGGCGGCGTTGCGGGCGTTGCGGGCGTTACAAGTGCAGCATGGGTGATGGCGGCGGCACTGCTGACTTGAGCAGACGGCAACAGATTCATCAGCGTGACCTCCAACCAGAGGCGTGGTTGCGTCGTGTTGCGCAATTGAATTTCCGCTTCTCTCAGCGTTTTTTGACCCGTGAGCAATTGGGGTAGCGCTAGGGACTGACTAAATTCCTTCATGGCTTCCCACGTGGGGGGCGTCACGGGCACCAGATCGGCTCGATCGCCAGCGGTCTTGGCAATAATCAAATCGCGATAAAAGCCCGCCAGATTTTGCAGCACGATCATCGGCTCGCGGCCCCGATCCATCAGGCGGCGCACGGTATCCAGGGCCGTCACACCATCGTCTGCCGCGATTGCCTGCACCAGCTCCAGCAAGTCACGTTCTGGGACGGCTCCGACCAAGTCCCACACCTTTTCAGCACTGATAGGAGGGGCGAGCAGGCTCAACTGATCCAGCAAACTTTGAGCATCGCGTAGTCCTCCCTGGGCAATTTGGGCGACGAGGCGCACGGCATCTTCGGTAATGTTGATGGCTTCGGTCTGAGCGATCGCCTGCAGATGACTCACCATCGCCTCTAGGGGAATACGGCGAAAATCAAACCGCTGACAGCGAGAAATAATCGTTGGCAGGACCCGTTGCGGATCGGTAGTGGCTAAGACGAAAATAACTTGTTCTGGCGGTTCTTCCAGGGTCTTTAGCAAAGCATTAAACGCCGCTGTGCTGAGCATGTGGCACTCGTCGATGACGTAGACCTTAAAGCGACATTGAACCGGGGCAAATTGGGCGCGTTCAATCAGTTCTCGAATGTTATCAACACCGGTATTGCTGGCAGCGTCGATTTCTACAATGTCGAGAATCGAGCCGTTGCTGATACCCGTGCAAACTTCGCAGTGACCGCAGGGGTGCGGATCGGGTTGCCCTTGCGTCAGACAGTTAAGAGATTTGGCCAGAATGCGGGCACTAGAGGTTTTGCCCGTGCCGCGTGGCCCACAAAATAGATAGGCTGGCGCGATCCGCTGTTGCTCTAGCGCATGACTGAGGGTTTGAGCGATCGCATCTTGCCCCACCAGCTCAGTGAAGGTTTGCGGGCGATATTTGTGGTGCAGTGGCTCATATCCCATAGTTCTACGATACCGGGAGAAAGGGACATCCAGAGGATAAGTCTGATACAGGTGTATTTATGTTTCGTCGTTGTTCAAAAAGGTTTGCCAATTCGTTAAAGCGGCTGGGTTGGAAGGCGCGCCTCGATGCAGCAGCACTAGGCCATTACGCGAATCAACCAGACCGTATTGTCCACTCTCAATCAAGCTATTGATGAAGGGGATGAACGTTTCGTAGCGATCGCGATCGCGGCCAAAGGCAACTTGGTAGCGGCGCAATCGCCAAAAGTCTGCCGCAACGTAGTCTACAGCTTGAGGTTGCCCGGCATCATTCCGGTAGTCAATGCGAGGCATCCGCAAAATCGCTCTTCGCCCAGAAACATGGGGAACGAGGTAGGTCGAGGCTGTCACACTGGCCTCAGCCGGAATTTGCGCCAGTAGTTGGTTAATCTCACCCGCTCGCTGCCACTGCTGAGGCCAGGGCACATACACCAACGGTTGGTAGGAATCTGGCAGGGCAAAGGAAAAGGCCCGACTGGGATTGGTAAACGGCACGAGAACCAGCGAGATAACCAGGCAAACACGCCAAAAGCGCCGAAAGCCGCGTGATGGCGATCGCGGCATCACCTGCGTCAATGGTTGCCAAAAGCGGCGAAAGCCCTGACCCCGCCACCAAATAATGGCTCCGTAAAACATGCCTGGCACCACGTTTAGCGCGTAGCGAATGCTGGTATTGAGTCCCGAATCGCCTTCTGTCAGCGTCAGTTTCAGCAGCGAGGGGCCAGACATCAGCCAGGCAGCGGGTGACAGAGCCGGTACAAAGGCCAGCGGCAGCCAATGTCCCGCCAAATATTCCAGCGTGCCAGCCACCGGGGTCACGAGTTCTCGCAGCAGCAGTCCGGGTTGCGTGAGCATCGCCGCAATGACTTGCAGAGTAGACGCTTCTTCGTCATCAATGTATTGGCCAAACTCCTCAATCATGAAGCGCTTGGAAATGTCGTCGGAAAAAATCGGCATAAAAACGTTAGTCACCAGCATGAAGTAGCTGACGCTCACGGCGCAAATGCCCGCCCCCACCCAAGGATGGCGACGGCTAACGAGGAGATAAGCCCCCACCCCAAACAGGGGGATTGAACTGTCTTCGCGCACAGCCAAAATTACTAGACACAGTAGCGCTAGCAGCCACCAGCGACGATATTCCATCGCGAGTAGCAGCGCGAAAATGAATAAGGGAATTTGGCCTAGGTCATGGAAATTGGCCAGGTAGGGATTCAAAACGGCGATCGCCCCATAAAAGCTCACCATGATCGCTAACGAGAGGCGATGTTCCAAATGCTGGCGAGCGAGGCAATAGAGCAGCAGCCCCGCGACGGTCGCAAATGCGGCTGGCAACACCGACAGCGTAATCGGTGAGGGCAATAACTTGTAAATCGGCCACCAAATCAGTAACGCTGGCGTAAAATGCTGTCCTAAACGGCGATAGTCAACCCGAGGAATTTCTCCAGCGTGAATGACATTGGTTGAGAGCTGGGATGACAACGTACTCTGAAACCAATTGCCGTGGGCGTTATTCCAAAACACCTGATTAAAGATGCCCTGATCAAACGAGGCGTAGTACGTGAAATAACGATGCAGCAGCAGGCCCGTAATCAGTAAGAAGAAGGCTACCCCGATCGCCACTACTCGCCTTAAATCGCTATCCTTGCGCCAGCTCAACAGCATGCCAGGAATGTCCTTTACCCGTTGCCAAGTCCTGCTTCGTAAGAATAACGTCTCGCTGGGCCTTTTTCGTTGCGGTGAGGGTGGATGACTGAGGCGTCATCGATTTTCTCGTAGGTTAGCAGCATCCTCAAGGGCCTGAGCGTTTGAGGATGCAGAAACTCTGAACCGTACAAACCTCGACAATCAGAGGCCAAACCGTTCTCGATAAAACGGGACTTGCCTCAGATGTTCTCGATTGGTCGCAATAAATTGAGACTCCTCCGTCAAAAGTCGTCTGACCTGATCGACCACGCGAAAGTGTTGCCAACTTGATACCGCATAGA
>JBCDAJ010000080.1:0-29996 GCA_039185935.1 Cyanobacteria bacterium P01_F01_bin.56
GAACCGTTTGGCTAACTGGCGTTGCGAAATTGATTCGTCCTCGTAAGCCTTGATAATTTTGCGACGGAAGTCGATAGAGTAAGCTTTCATCTCGGTTTTTTGGAGCAATTCAAGTAGTATTAAGTGTACCTTACCAGGCCGGGAATGGCTATATGTATTTCTGAAGCTGCCTCATTTGTATTCAACGGGCAATTATACCAAGGTCTATTGGGTGAGTGGCAGAGGTGTAGGGTTTGTCTGATTTGTCTGAAAAACTGGGAAATATGTAGCTGTAAACAACCTTTACTGAGTGTCTCTCGACTCAAAGAGTACTGAAGTGCCTAGCAACATGTTGACAAGCTTTAAGACATACCTGCGAAAAAACTTCCCCTTTGCTGTATCTGTAGGGCAGCGCATAAAAGCTAAGAGGTGGCCTAAAGGTTCAATTGTTTACTACACAGGTAATCGCAAGGATGGACTTACACCTCTAAATCTCAAGAAAGGCACTAGCGGTACAGACAGCGCAGTCATTTATTTATGCCGAGAGTGGGCAAAAGCTGGCAAAGAAGTAACCGTCTATAGTAACTGTGGCGACCACGAGGGCATTTATGAGGGGGTTAATTACATTAACCACTATTGCTTCAACCCTCGAGATAAGTTTGATACCCTTATTATTCTTTCTCATCCTTACCTGTTGAACCTTCCAGTTCGGGCTCGAAAAGTTTGCTGGGATTGGCATGATATTTTAGGTGAAGAAAGAGTCTATCCACGTCATAAGATCGCCCATTTCGACAAGATTTTTGTCAAATCGCAATATCAACGAAATCTGTTACCTGAAATTGCTGATGAAAAGTTCACGATAATTACAAATGGAATTGATAAGAAGTTTACGCAATTTCTCCAGCAAGATAGAGAATCCCTTAAATTGATTTATGCATCTCGTTACTATCGAGGCTTAGAGCAGATGCTGGAATATGGTTGGCCTATCATTAGACGTAGTCTTCCTACGGTGGAACTTCATATTTATCATGGCTGGTCACGTCGAGAGTTGCATATACAGCATGAACAGTGGCGTAAAAAGATGGAAAACTTATTTCAACAAGATGGAATTTTTGAATATGGTCGAGTTAGTCAGATAAAGCTAATATCTGAAAAGGCTAACGCCAGTATTCATTACTATGCTTGTACCTATCCAGAAATTGACTGTATTTCCATACGTGAGTCAGCAGCTGTTGGATGTGTGCCTGTCACGACTGACTTTGCTGTTTTTAGCGAAAAGAAATATTGTGTGAAAGTTCAAGGAGAACCCAATGCGCGAGAAACGCAAGAGGCAATAGCTTACTGTATTATTGATTTATTGAAAGATCAGTCTAGATTGTCTCAGCTAAGAACGCAGTTCAGCAATTTAGCTATACAAGAAACCTGGGAAAAAAATTCGCAATCTTGGCTTCAAGCATTGGAAAGCGATCTATAGAGACAGTTTAATAATGCCTTTATAAGCTCTCAAAGTTAAATGAGTTGAAAAACCTCTTAAAGCTATCAAAGGCTTTGACACTTTACTATTCAGAGTCATCAGCGCGAACGGAAATCTTTAAATGAATGCCAGTAAGTTTGGCTAGATAAAGTAGTTTTAAATTATTTCATAATTATGAGAATCATTGTTCCTGCCAAGTTTTATGTAGAGGGCGGTATCGAAAGAGTGATTGTTTCCCTTCTTAAAGAGTTTGAAGGAATTATTGAAGGGATTGTCATTCTGCTACCTGAAAAATCCATTGCTACCTTTCAATCATCTCTGCCCAACAGCTCAAAAATAATTTATGAGTCAGCTAGTTGGCCTGGAAGCACAATTGGAACCAAACAAGTTCGGTTGCTTGACTACTTACAGCGGCTTTCTCGTGTACTACATGTGCACTTTATCAATGACTGGGCACTAAATAAGTCTCGAGATATCCGGAGTTCAGGACGAATTCGCTTCTTGGCTAAAAAATATAAATGCACGCACTGTTTATACTTTATTTCTAATCGAGTTCCCTTTCCAAGGAAATTAGATATTCCTGTTGCTACTATTTGTCATGATATTTTTTGGCATTTTGCACCTATGACATACCCGGAAAAGATGCTAAAGGAATATGATGAAAGCCTAAGAGAGTGGCTTGTCAAAGCAGACCAAATAATTACTGTATCGGCTAAAACTCGTCAAGATTTACTCACTATCTTTCCAGGTTTTGAATCTAAGGTGAAAGCAATTCCTTCGGCAAGCAATCGACCTGATGCTATTTTGAAAGATAATGATTTATTGAAAAATCTGTTACGTCAAAATAGTCTTCAGATAGGTCAAAAGATAAGCTTTTTCTTTCCTTCATCTTTTAGTCTTTATAAAGATCACTTAACTTTGATGCAAGCCGCTACTCAACTATTTTCTATCAATTCGAAGTTTACGGTGCTGTTGACAGGTAAAGATACAGAGCGCTTGGCCAGTGGCGATTTTGATCTTGCTAAGCAAAAAGGAACCTTTGAGTATCAGAATTACGTTGAACGGTTAAAGCAGCTTCATGCAGAGCACCAGATGAATTGGAGTCATCTGTTCTGGGGCAGTGGTTACTGTGATTTAGCCATGGTTGAAGCGGTATATCAAACCTGTAGTTGTGTTGTTATGCCCTCTCGTTATGAAGGTTTTGGACTCGCAATTGCCGAAGCTATTGTTCGTGGTATTCCAGTAATTGCATCTGATATTGAAGTCTTTCGTGAACAAGTAGAACTTTATCAGTGTGCCGATAGAGTTCAGTTTTTTGAAGCTGGTAATCCTGAAGCGCTCAAAGACTGCCTACAAAGATTTCTGGACAAACCTGTACCGAGACTGAATTCACATGAGGCTTCGCAGCGATTTGATCACTGGACATGGAAAAAGGTAGCTGAGAACTATGTTTCAGTCCTAGCAAGTTTGTCATAATAGATAACTTAATGAATCGCTTTTTCGAGTCTTTCTAAATCCTTCAGCATCTTCTTAAGAGATTCGAACATTTTTTCCGTAATGCTCTCATGTTCGAGCTTGTCGTCTTCGTACTCTAAAATGGACAGTAGCCCCGTCAATGCACTGAGATTACTGCGAAACTCATACGAAACGTCGGCAATTTCATAGTTTTTCTGTTCTCCTGTAGAGTCCTTATCATCGTGCAGTTGTAATTGACATAATTCGCTGTAGCGTCCTCCCTGAATTAGAAGCTCCTCATGTGAACCGAGTTCAACGACTTGTCCTTTCTCCATAACTGCAATTTGGTCAGCTTTTCGAACCGTTGATAAACGGTGGGCAATCACAAGGGTGGTGCGATCGCGGCTCAATTCATCGATCGCCTCTTGTACCAACCTTTCTGAAACGGTATCTAGAGCACTAGTGGCTTCATCTAAGATGAGGATCTCGGGATTTTGTACTAAGGCTCTGGCGATCGCCAATCTTTGACGCTGACCCCCAGAAAGCATGACACCACGGTCTCCAATCATAGTGTCTAGACCATCCGGTAAATTCATAATGAACTGATAAGCATTCGCCCGTTTCGCCGCCTCTAGAATCTGGTCGTCTGAAGCTCCAAAATTACCGTAAGCAATGTTATATCGAACAGTATTATTGAAAAGAAAGGTTTCTTGACCAACAATACCCATAGACTTGCGGACTTGAGCAATATCGAAACTTTTCAGATCTTTGCCATTAATTAGAATCTTTCCCTCAGTAGGATCAAAAAAACGAGGTGCTAAATCTACTAGAGTAGATTTGCCAGCTCCTGACGACCCGACTAGTGCCAGGGTTGTTCCTTTTGGAAGCTTCAAATTGACGTCGGTTAAAACTTGTTCATGGCTGCCAGGATATTTGAAGCTAACATTATGAAACTCAATCCCTTCAACAAGGCCTCTATATGACGTTGCTCCATTTTGCATAAAAGACTTATTGTCTGTACGCAGCAAATTGTGAACAATATCGACTGAAGCAGAAACTTGTGCGAGCTGATTACGACCACTATTAATCTGCGAAATATAGGGTAACAAGCGATTCAGTAATACTAAATAAGTCACCATGATCGCTGCTAGAGAAGCAAGTTGGCCTTGAAATATCACTCGTGCTAAGAGAACTAGAATAAAGAGTACCGATATATTGATCACCTCTCCCATCGGAGCAATGATTCCAGAGTTCATCTGAATGTTCAGATTTAATCTCTCTCGCTCCTGAATATACTCGGCAAAACGTTGGTATTCTTTATTCTCAGTGACCGAGGATTTCACTAGACGAACACCGCTAATCAGTTCAACCAGTCCTCCAGAATATTGACTATTAATTTGCGTTAGTTTACGGCTGTATTTTTTTGACTTTTTGACTAATATCTGGCTAGCTAAGCTCGATATTGGCAACAACACAGTAGCGACAAGTGTTAACTGCCAGGAAATTGATAGTAGTAGACATAAAAAGACTAAGACCGTACCGATCGTGATGCAAAGTCTAATGGTGTTGGTGATTGCACTGGCAGCACGGGCCATCTCACCACCTAAGCGGTTCATAAGCTCACCCACTTGAGCCTGAGAAAAATACTCTAAATCAACGCCTAAAACAACATCCAAACCCTGGCGCTGTAAATCAGAGGTCATTGCTCTAGATAACACTCCTGAGGCTAATGCACTCAGATAGTTGCTAATATTTTTGAGGACAATCACTAACAATGCCGCTAAGGCCATCGCTACATAGCGATAAATACCAGGCAGATCCTCAAATGGTGATAGTAGCAGTTGAAAAATGGGTGGCCCTTGTTTGAGAATTGCATCTTGTCCTAACAAGCTCAACATGATTGGTACTACTAAAGCGGTACCTACCCCATTGAATAGAGCGCCTGAGAATCCGGTGATGACGCTGGCAAAAATCTTGAAGGGATACTTTCTCGCAACCCGCCACAGCATCTGGCGAGGAGTTAGATTCCCTACTGGTGACGTTGGGATCGCTGGAGACTGAGGGCGCATAGTTACCTGTGCTTGATTGGGAATGTAAGTTTTAGGAAACATATTTTGTAACTAGACTCGTTGGGCCGCAGGTGTAGCGATGCTTATTTAGGTGGAGTGATGAAAGGTAAAACGGTTCTGTGCAATGATGTTGCCATCGTCTCGATGCTGTAAAGCTGAATACATCGCTGTCTTGCGCACTCCCCCATTGCTTGTGACGCTTTGGGATCAGCCAAAATTTCAGTAATTTTTTGAGCCATTGCTTGACTGTCACCGGGTTGCACGACGTGACCTGTTCCGTTGAGGATGTTTGGTATATCCCCTACAGAGGTTGCCAGAATTGGCTTGGCCATCGCCATCCCATCTGTCAGCTTGAGGGGAAATTGAGCCTTGGCTGCTGCCGTATCCCTTTGGGGAACTACGATGATGTCTGCCGCTGATACAATTCGCGGCATTTCAGAATGTCGCAGTTTGGGTATTTGAATAATGTATTTGCCCCAGCGCTGGTGCAATGTTTGGTCGTAGTCATCGTATGGGCTACCGCCGACGATCACCAATCGCAGGTCTGGGCGCTGAAGAATATCTAGAGCTGCTAGTAAATCTTCCACACCTTTGTACGGACGCGGTGCACCTGGAAACATCAGAACCTTATAAGGTTCTAGACCAAACTGTTGGCGACTGGCAAAGCTGTCATATTGGCTGGGATCAAATGTGTTAACGTCCTTGCCATTCGGAATGTATATGCCACCAAACTTTTGTTGTAGAAATGCCGTGTGCACGGTTACAGCGTCAGCTTGATGGACTCTTTGCTCCATGCGCTTTAAATAGATTGGATGATCGGGTTGCCTGAAGGCTCCATTAGCCTTAACTAAATCCCGATAGCGCTGCTTCAACGTTGCTTGATAACACCACTCTTCACCGCCGTGCCAACTCATCTCCCAGTCATCAATATCTAAAATTAGCGGTTTACTAAGCCATTTTTTGGCCAACAGACCAACACCAAAACTGCTGGCTTTCGTTTTGTAGGCGTAGATGATATCGCCTTCAATTGCTTGAATAAGTTGGGCTGCTGACTTTAGAAAGCCAGGATAGTGATTTTTAGAAAACCTTTTTACAGTTACTTCTGGTCCAACAGATAGGGGCATATTGTCGTTAGCAAAACCAAGGATTTCGACCTGAATGCCTAATTTTTGGAATGCTTTTGTTAATAGAAAAGGTCGCACAGCTCCTCCCCAACGCCCTGCTCCTTCACCAGATAAGTCGCCAATGATAATTGAAACTTTGACCGGCATAGTATGACGACAGACAGATGAGCCTAGCTGCGTTGAATTTAATTTACCTTCTCCCTGAATTTCTACAGGCATAAAACCTCAAAAGGGCTGAGTAAACTGGAACTATATAAGCGCGTAGCGTTCTAATGAAAATTTAGTTTAATGATGAAGTTATTCTTATTGAGTGATGAGTAGGACACAGCACAATAACGGAACTTTGCTATCTCGTCTGTACTACGGCTCCAAAGAAAGGTTGATACTTGATTCTCCGATCGCGCTAATTCCCCACTTGATTGATGCTTGCCAAACTTTCTCAAATATAGTTTTGCCTCAAAGAGAGTACCCAGGCACTTAGCTAAAAGTGAGATTTGCTTGCAATGTTGATGGAGTGGCTGTTTATTCAGGCCATTCCAGCGGTAGCGGCCCGAAGTTACCAACCCGGTAATCCCGCAGTAAGGTACGAGCAGCCCGTTCCAGATCGCCTTGATATCGATTGGTTGCTAGGTGTTGTAAATAGGATTCACCAGTGAAGTTATGGGCTGACAAGCGATAGCGTTGGTCTAACGCTGCTAGGTAGGAGGCGTCCCCAGTTTGCCCATCTAGCGCTTTGAATAACTCCACAAAGCTGCTGGCGATCCGTTGATTGTCATAAGCGGCTTGGCCAATATCGTCACAGATGGCGAGTTTCAGGGCTGCTCTTTGATCTTTCAACTGGGCTGGCAAAATTCCGGGGGCATCGAGTAACTCTAGGTCATCAGTGATGCGAATCCATCGCAGTTGACGAGTGACTCCTGGTTTGCGGGCACTCGCGACAACCTTCTTTTTGACTAATCGGTTAATTAAGGCCGATTTGCCGACATTTGGGAAACCAATCACAACAGCACGAACGGCACGGGGACGCATGCCACGATCGCGACGGCGTTGGTTCATACTTTGGCCAGCCGCTTGGGCGGCTTTTGCAATGCCCGCAACTCCCTTGCCCTGCTGAGCATTGGTAAAGTAAGGCACCTCACCCTGCTCTCTGAACCAAGTTTCCCAATCGGCGCGGGCGGTTGCAGAAATCATGTCAACCCGATTGATGACAAGAATGTGGGCTTTGTTCGCAAGCCATTGCTGGATCTGAGGATGTTGAGTGGCTAGCGGAATGCGGGCATCTCTCACCTCCAGCACCACATCGACTCGTTTGAGTTGGTCTTGTAGGGCTCTTTCGGCCTTGGCGATATGGCCGGGATACCACTGAATAGCAGGCGTCATGGTTCGTCGACGTGTGGGATAGTTAGTTAAGACAGATATAGCAGATGGTAGTTGAAGTGCTGACGGCAGAACGTTCTGAAATGCCCACTGTGTTTCCTCTAACGGCGGTGGTTGATCAAACAGCCATTAAGTTGGCCCTGTTGCTGGCAGCAGTGGATCCAAAATTGGGTGGTGTGGTGATTGCGGGTCGTCGCGGCACCGCCAAATCTGTCATGGCGCGGGCGATTCATCAGCTGTTGCCACCGATTGAGGTGGTTGAGGGTTCTTGCTGTAATGCGGACCCGAGTGATCCTATGCGATGGGATGACGCCACTCTAGAGCGACTAGGTAGTGAGTCGCGCAGTGTGGAAGATTTGCCCACTCAGGTCATTCCTGCGCCATTTGTTCAAATTCCCCTGGGGGTGACGGAGGATCGTTTACTCGGTTCAGTGGATGTAGCGCAATCCATCCAAGCTGGAGACACCGTCTTTCAGCCGGGATTGCTGGCAGAAGCCAATCGGGGGGTGCTGTATGTGGATGAACTCAATTTGCTGGAAGACCAGGCGAGCAATTTACTCTTGTCGATGCTGACGGAGCAGCGTAACCAGATTGAGCGAGAGGGCATTAGCTTCCAACATCCTTGTACGCCTCTGCTGATTGCGACCTATAACCCAGAAGAGGGACCGTTGCGCGATCATTTACTAGATAGGATTGCGATCGCCCTGTCCGCTGATCAAGCCCTCTCCCTTGATAGCCGTGTGGGCGTGGTCGATCAATTCACGCGCTTTTCGAATGATCCCGAAGCTTTTTTGGCCGAGTACGCTGAAGAAATTGAGGCCCTTAAGACCCAGATTATTCTGGCGCGAGAATGGCTCAAAGATGTCCAAATCACACGCGAACAGGTGCAATATCTTGTCACCGAAGCGCTCCGTGGTGGGGTGCAAGGTCACCGAGCGGAATTGTTTGCGGTACGAGTGGCGAAGGCCCACGCGGCTCTTGACGGACGGGCAACGGTCACCGCAGAGGACTTGCGAGTAGCGGTAGAGCTAGTGATTTTGCCCCGCGCCATACAAATGCCGCCACCACCAGAAAACGAGCAACCGCCGCCGCCGCCGCCCAATCAAAACGAAGATGATCAGCAGCCGGAAGACTCTCAAGAGGACGATAACGACGACTCTGATGATGATCAGGATGATGATGCGCCAACTGAAGAGCCGCCCCCGAGTTTGCCAGAGGAGTTTGTGTTTGATCCCGAAGGGGTGATGATCGATCCGTCGCTGTTGTTGTTTGCTCAATCTCTGACACAGCAAGGTAAGTCGGGGAGTCAGAGTCTAGTGATTTCTGACGATCGCGGCCGTTACATCAAGCCGATGTTGCCACAGGGGCCAGTACGCCGGATTGCCGTTGATGCCACATTGCGGGCGGCGGCTCCTTATCAAAAAGCCCGCCGGGCTCGCGAACCCCATCGCAAAGTGATTGTCGAGCAGAGTGACATGCGGGCCAAAAAGCTGGCCCGCCGAGCCGGTTCACTCATTGTGTTTGTGGTGGATGCCTCTGGCTCCATGGCTTTGAACCGGATGCAGTCAGCGAAAGGCGCGGTATTACAACTCCTCAATGACGCCTATCAAAATCGGGATGAGGTCGCGCTGATTCCCTTTCGAGGAGAGCAGGCAGAGGTGTTGTTGCCGCCCACTCGCTCGATCGCGATGGCGCGGCGGCGACTAGAACGGATGCCCTGTGGCGGCGGATCGCCTCTGGCTCATGGCTTGACTCAAGCCGTCCGCATTGGCACGAATGCTCAGCAGTCTGGTGATATTGGCAATGTGGTGATGGTGGCGATCACTGACGGGCGCGGCAATATTCCCCTGGCGCGATCGCTGGGGGAACCCCAAGAGTCAGATGAAAAGCCCGATATCAAGCAAGAACTCTTAGAGATTGCTAGCCGCATTCGGGCTACGGGCTTTCAATTATTGGTGATCGACACTGAGCGAAAATTTGTCTCGACCGGGTTTGGCAAAGAACTCGCCAAAACGGCTGGCGGCAAATATTATCAGTTGCCGAAAGCGACTGACCAGGCGATTGCTTCTATGGCTCGCAGCGCGATCGCCGATATCAAGGTTTGAGCGTGAATGTTTTGTCACAAGTCCTCGTGGCGTTGATGCAACGTCCCAAAATGACTGGTGGCATGGACATGAGTCTGTTCGCTCGACCAGGCAATTCTGTCCTGCGGCAAAATTCTCCGACAAGCAATTGAGCATAGCAGCATGCGGAATTCGGAGTTCGAAATAAGAATACTTGCTGTGTGGTGCTTGCAGAAATTACAACTGTCCTGACCTAATTGCGGATTGCGATATCAGCCTGCTTAGCATTCGGCATTTCTTGTCTAGCTAGTCGGCTATTGCCGAGTTCAGTGCCGTCGCGACGTCGCCCGGTAGCCATAAGTTCCCTCTTATACCCTTGATAGTTTCTTCACAAACTTATCGATAAGTTGCTGAATCCGCCTTGAACTCGGGAAAGATATGGTTGGTTTTTATTCATGCTTGTGACCATAGCATTTGCTAATCAATATGCAGCAGCCGAGCAGAACCCATTCCCCTCCTGAAAGAGCCCTGGCCGCCATTGTGTTAACCGATGCGGTCAGCTACAGTGCCCGAATGTCCGTTGACGAAGAGGGCACGCTTACCCTGATTCAGAGAGACCTCGACCTCATCGCTGAGCAGTGTGAATGTTTTGGCGGCAAGGTTCTGAAGTCCACTGGAGATGGCTTACTCATGTCGTTTTACAGTGCCGTACAAGCCGTTGTCTGCAGCCAAGAGGTGCAAAAGCAACTGGCTAAGCTGGCTGAAGCGCTCCCGCCGGAAGAATATTTGCAGCATCGCATCGGCATTCATTTGGGGGATGTGCTGTTTAGCAAGGATGACGTGCTGGGGAATGGTGTCAATATTGCTGCCCGGTTACAAACGCAGTCGGCACCGGGGGGCATTTGCATTTCGCAAACGGTGTATGACGTGGTGAAAGCTCGTATTGATATTAATGCCAGCTTTTTGGGACCTCTAAAGCTGAAAAACATTCAAGAGCTGGTTACGGCTTACCAAATTCCCCCATATGATCAGTCCGCCACCATCGTCGTAGCGAGCTCTACCGAGAGCTCCCAGGAAAACCGGCAATCGCCTCTAACGCAGGCGGCGATCGCCCTTGAACAAAACCCGCAATATCGGCGAATTAAGAAGCTCATTTTTGGCACGTATCAAGGAGTTTGGGAAAATGATGCCAAGGTGTTGGCACAATTTGACCTAACCATGATGCTGACGCAACTCCAGCAGCGCCACCATACCCTCATTTCCTTGGAAAAGGCGCTACAAACGATAGCGTCGCAGCTTAACCATCAGGCCGCTTATTTAGGGCTCGTTGATGCCATTCTCACAGTATTAGAGCCCGTCTACGATCAACCAGATCAGACCGAAGGCACCATGCCGCTAGTGTTGGATGGTCTGCACAAGTACTACCAACAGGCGGCCCAAAGCCTGATGCAACACAGTGATCGCCAACGCATTAAAAAGCTCCTGTACGCCGTTGTGCATTCCACCTGGCAGAACGACTCAGCGGCCCTAGCATTGCATACCATCGCTGAACTGATTGCCGAAGTCCATCAGGTTGCTCCCACTGAAGGAGATTTGAGTTATCACCTAGAGCGCATTGTTAAACGTCTGAATCGTAAAGCTCGGTATACCCAACTGGCCCTACTGATTTCAGAAGCTTTGCATCCGCTATACGTTAATATCCACGAAAGTGTTCCTGATACTACTTTGGCCAATCCGCCTCAGATCGCTGATGAAGACCTGACAACAGCGCGCTCTGATACGGCAACTAGCATCAGTGAAGATGGCATGACTTCCCTGACTAATTGGCTCAGTTTAGAAGCCTCTGGCGATCAAACCTGTGCCCATATCAACCACTCACCATCTGGGTTTAACTCAGAACCTGATAATGAAAAGACGCCAGCACGAGCTCGCGATCGGGCCAATTTGTATCACCTCCGCTTAGAAGTGATGCGGTATACCAACCCGCTGCGAGCCAAAATCCTGCTGTTGTCGACAGTTAGAAGTCCGTTTACAGGCAATCGTCAAGATTGGCTCACCTTGAAATCCCAATCTTTAGAGGATTTGCTGCACGCTACGTTCGAATACTGTCAGACCTTTTCAGATTTGGAAAGCAAGCTCACCATCATGTGCCATTGTGTCGACAATGTCGGCGAAAACGTTCAGACAGCAGGGGCGATCTTACAAGCGATGAAACCGTTTTATTCTTGAAGCAAGTTCACCTTTATGTCGATCGCGCGCCTGTTTTATTGGGCCTTTCATATTCTGCTGCCATAGTGCTTTCAATCCATGACCCCACAAGAACTTCTCAAACGCTATGCTGCAGGCAAAACCAACTTTAAGGGATTTTCTCTGAATGGCATTAATCTGGCGTCGGCCGACCTGATTGGGGCCAATCTACAACTGGCCGACTTAGAAAGTGCCAACCTGACCTTTGCGTTTCTGACCCGAGCCAACTTTCAACAAGCTAACCTCTCACGCGCCCAATTAGCTGGCGGCAACTTTAATCAGGCTAATTTCAGCAAAGCTAACCTGAGCGATGCTAATTTACATGGCGCTAGTTTGCAGGGAGCCGATTTGCGGAGTGCTCAACTGCTATTGGCCGATTTAATGGATGCCAATCTCATCGAAGCCGATTTACGCAATGCCGATTTGAGTGGAGCCAACTTGACGGGGGCCTGTTTACGCGGCGCCAACTTTCGACAAGAAGATCGTAAATATGTGGCTAATTTGCGGGGGGCAAACCTGCGGCAAGCCGATCTTGAAGGCGCTAATTTGCGCGGTGCCGATCTTGCCTACGTCGATTTGAGTGAGGCGAACTTGGCCAATGTGACCTTTCAGGCGGCTGATCTGCACGGGGCTAACTTAACCAAGGCCTATCTCAAGGGGGCTAATCTCAGTGATGCTCAAATGGCGGATGTCAAGTTAGAGGAAGCAGATTTGACCGACGCTCTGGCTAATCGAGTTGATTTGTCAAAAGCGCAGCTGAACCGCAGCATCATGCAGGGCATTCGGCTAGTTGATGCAAATTTGCAGCAGGCGACCGTACAAGCGGCTGTTTTGACCAATAGCAATCTTAATTGGGCTGATCTGAGTCGAGCTGATTTGAGCCGGGCTCAGCTTCGAGCAGCGACCTTAGTAGAAACTTATCTGGGGCGCACGAACTTAGAACAGGCTGACCTAACCGATGCGATTTTGACGCGAGCCGAAATCAGCGGTGCAACTTTTGTGGATGCCATTTTGACTGGGACTACAATGCCTGACGGCAGCATTCATGACTAGCGCATACTGACTAACCCGGAGCCGTAACCCATGGACAAACGTGATTTTTTTGATCGTTGGGCTCCTGTCTATGATGTGTGGTTGCCGTCGGTGTTTTATCAGGCGGTACATGTGCGCTTGCTGGAATATGTGGAATTGCCGGTTAATGCCAAAGTGCTAGAGGTTGGATGCGGCACCGGAAAGCTGCTCAATCGTTTAGCTCAGTGTTGGCCCACGCTATCGGGCATGGGTCTTGATTTCTCTGGTGAAATGGTGGCTCAGGCGTGCAAACGCACTCCTCACCGCGATCGCCTCCAATTTTTTGAGGGTAACGTGACTGCCTTACCGTTCGAGTCCCAGAGCTTTGATGCGGTTTTTTGCTGCATCAGTTTTTTGCACTATCCGGATCCGGTGGCGGCGCTACAGGCGATCGCGCAAGTACTCAAACCCTGTGGTCATGTTTACCTGGCTGATTTTACGCCTCCGGCTTGGTTGGGCCAAGATATTTCACATCGAGGCATTTCTCCCGAAGGCGTGACGTTCTACAGTGCTACGGCAAGAGCTGCTTTAGGCGTTCAAGCGGGATGGCGGTGCGATCGCCATGTTTATCTTTTAGGGCCAGTGATGATGACGCAGTTTTCGCCCCAGCTTTCTCAGACTTAGGAGATTTACAGGAAAGAATTTACCGCTTGTAGGGTGTCATTAGCGAAGCGTAATGCACCGCCGAATGGGTATGTTCATTGACAGAAATCTCCTTAAGCCAAGACCGGTCACATGACTAGCCAACGGTGTAATATCGATGCTCTTGTAACACCGATTCTCTGAAATCCAGCAACACATCTTTCCCTTTCACCCTTTCTCTCCATTGCCCTGCACCCGGCTCTGTCGCTTTATTCTAAAGAACTGGTATAACCCCAGGCTGGCCTAAGTTTCTTTATGATTGGAAAGGAAGCTACTGGTAAGCCCCATGACTGCTATCTCACCCGCTGAACAGTCAGCCACCGCTCAGGCGGAATTGCTCATGCAAGCTCAGAGACAATATTTTGCCACTGGTCAGACACTGTCGATTGAGTTTCGGCTAACCCAGTTGAAACGGCTCCAAACAGCAATTATTGAGCGTCAAGAGTCTATCGTTGAGGCAGTCAGGGCTGACTTGGGGCGTCCCGAGTTTGAGGGCTATTTTGAAATTGGTATTTTAGATGAGCTGAAATACGTGCTCAAGCGGTTGCAACAGTGGGCCAAACCGCGTCGTGTCGGACTCCCCCTCACTCAATTACCCGGCTCTGCCTGGGTCCAGCCAGAGCCGCTGGGGGTGGTATTGATTATCGGCCCCTGGAATTATCCCTTTCAGCTGGTAGTTTCTCCCTTGATTGGAGCGATCGCCGCCGGTAACTGCGCCCTGATCAAACCGTCAGAAATTGCCCCAGCTATGTCTAGCGTGGTGGCCGACCTGATTCGCGAGACCTTTTCTCCAGAGTATGTGGCTGTTATGGAAGGGGGAGTTGAAACCGCTCAGGCATTACTAGCTCAAAAGTTTGACCATATTTTCTTTACTGGCGGCACCCGCATTGGCCAACGGGTGATGGAAGCTGCGGCTAAGCAACTGACACCCGTCACGCTAGAGCTGGGAGGTAAAAGCCCTTGCATTGTGGATCAAGACATCAACATTGCAGTTGCCGCCAAGCGCATCGTTTGGGGCAAGTTTGTTAATGCCGGACAAACCTGTATTGCCCCCGATTATTTGCTGCTCCATGAATCGATCAAAGCGGAGTTTTTGACCGCTCTTAAAGAGACTGTGCACCAGTTTTTTGGCGATGATCCCGTTCAAAGTCCTGATTTCGCCAGGATTATCAGCGATCGCCAATTTGATCGCCTGACCAACTTAATCGCTGACGAGTCTCCATATGTGGGGGGGACAGCTAACCGTGAAGAGCGTTATCTTGCGCCGACTATTCTCGATGGGGTGACCTGGAATAGCCCCGTTATGCAGGAAGAAATCTTTGGCCCAATTTTACCGGTCATGACTTATCACAATATTGAAGACGCGATCGCGCAAATTAATGCCCGCCCCAAACCACTGGCGCTATACCTCTTCACTAACAATCAGACCCTGCAGCAACAAATCCTAGACTCAACCTCGTCTGGTGGAGTCTGTTTGAATGATGTCTTCCTGCAAGTTGCCATTTGGGGGCTACCCTTTGGCGGCGTTGGCGATAGTGGCATTGGTGCTTATCACGGCAAAACTAGCTTTGAGACGTTCTCACATCTAAAGAGCGTGCTCAAAAAGCCCTTCTGGTTTGACTTAGCCTGGCGCTACGCGCCTTATGCGGGCAAACTCGGCTTTTTCAAAAAAATAATCAGTGCCCCTTAACTTTTTTCCGCTATACGGTAATGGGCTTTGATGAATATCGGATAAGAGCAGTCGAAATCATGTCCCTTGAATGAATTTTCCAATCCTCAACATTTGATCTAATGCTGCATTTAAATCATTGGTCAAATACTCACCTAAACAATGCGCCTAAGTTCTTTGTTGAGGCTCTCGATAAACTCCATATGCAGTAAATATCCCTAACAGCAAGCCAATTAAATGTCCCCACCAAGCGACAAGCGGATTAGTCGGCAGCACTCCCCATAGGGTGGCACTGTAGTTCAGCAAGACAAAGATGGAAATGGCTAATGGGACAAATCGCCGCTCTAGCCATCCGATAACGAGCAAATAGCCAAAGAGGGCATAAACGACTCCACTCAAACCATGGACACTCGTGGGACCAATCAACCAAGCGATCGCTCCACCGCCTAACCAGCCAATCAGCAGCACCGCCCAATAATCGCGACGACTTTTAGCCAGAATTAGCCAGCTAAAAATAGCAAAACCGATGGTGTTGCTAATGAGATGCACAAATCCGCTATGGGAAAAAGCTGATAAGAAAATACCCGGAATACCGGCCAAGCTACGAGGATGCAGAACCCAATTCCACTGTCCTCCCCCAAATAGTTGGTCGATGAGTTCTTGAGTCCAGGGAATGGCTAAAATCAACAATGGCAAGAAGAAGTTGGCTTTTACCTGGGCCAAGGGGCCTCGTGGGTGCGTCGCCGGAGAGGGGGGCCCAGACTGTTGAGATGAATGACTTGCTGCTGCTGGTGTACCAGCCTCCACCTCAGCCATGAGACGCTGCATTTCTGCTTGTAATTCGCGATCGCTTTTCTCTGAGGTCACGACTAATACCAACTCCGTCTTACTCTAAAGCTCTATTGCATCCACAACTGCCTTACCATCTTCTCTCAGCTATCTTGTCGCCAGCCCTAACTCATCGCAATGGACTGAGTTAAGAACTTTGTCTGAGTTTGGCAACTCTGAAGACCTGCTAGGCAGTCGTACCCTATATGTAGTCCTATTTTAAGTCATGACCAATATCAGTTGAGGTCAAGGGTGCCCTAGGGCGCATCATTAATTAATTCTAGGAACCTTGTGGGATGCACATTAGCGCGCCCGGTCTGATAATTTGGCTAGGGGCTGTCATCAAGTAGAGTCAGACTCTTTGCCCAGAGACGATTTCAGCCCCTAGCTATATGGACTACGGTTAAGGGCTGACAACATAGACACTACGATTCCTCATGCCCAACAATGCCTGAACTGCATCGCTAGGCGCTGGCTGTATAAAGCATTGCTAATCTCTAGAGAGGCGGCAACGTTGCTTCATAATTACCTTAATCATCTGAGCAAGAGTCGACTGTACGGCCTCTAAGCCTCAAGGATGTGCGCTCCAAAATGCCATAACACTATCTATTTCACGTATCTAGCGTGGTTCAGTCGACTTGAAATATTCAGCAGTAGCTGCCTGAACTTTCGCCAAGGCTAATTGAGTCTTCATATGAAAACCCCTAGATTCATACAACTCTGATGTCATTGCTCAGGATTCAGTGTTAAGAATGGATAAAATACAGCCCAGAATTCAGCATAAACACTGTCTAAATCGATTGCTATCTAGCTCATACTGGGTGAGCGGGAAATGAGTCAAATTGAATCAAAGCGGGTCTGAATATTAGCCGATTTTTTTGGACTTTGAATGACATCATTCACTTTTCATAATATCAAGGAAAAATAAAATTGTTGGATTTCAAGTAGCTGATCATAAAAAGTCTTCCAGTCCTTTAATGTCTGCTTAAACTCTGAACAAACAAAGCAGAGCTTACATAAAGTGCTTTGCCCAATCTAACCGCCTTGCTTTTCGCCATCATGGATTGGAATTTGGTGATCCTCAAATAACAGCGTCGATTAAATTGATCATGCCAGATATCTCGAATATTGAAATCACTGTTACTCAAGTTGATATGAAAAACGTTTAGCAGAATTTGATTTTTGGTAATTTTTGAAGTCGTTATTGTCTTTTCAATTTTCTCGAGGTATTAATTTTACTTCTCAACATATGTTTTCTAAAGGCTTAATCCAAATTAAAGGTAAGTTGTCGCGCGTACGATCCAGTTCATTAGCTAAAGATTCAATCTGGCTCTTAGGGTCTAAGGGACTCAATATTTTTATTCAGGCAGCCTATTTTGTGGTTTTAGCTCGCACGTTGGGTCCCACTGAGTATGGCCTATTTGTTGGAGTTGCTGCGCTTGCAACAATGGTGAATTCCTTTGCTAGTTGGGGGAGTGCCCAAATCATCGTCAAGCATGTTGCGGTGGATCGATCGCTTTTGAAGTATTACTGGGGAAATGCACTTTTAATCGTTGGTGTCATGGGAACACTCCTGACACTGCTCTTTACGGTTCTAGGCCCAATTTTGTCTAGGGGAGCATTTCCACCGCTTATTGTTGCTCTGATTTTTATTGGTGATTTAATCGGTTTTAACCTCAATGATATTTCTGATGCTGCTTTTATTGCCTCCGGCCAAGCAAAAGTTGCTGCCTTTAAATCGATCCTTCTAGGGTTTACAAAAATGTTGGCAGCGCTAGCGCTAGCATTCATTCTTGAGAATAGTAGTGCTACTCAGTGGGCTTATCTCTACTGTTTCTCCACACTGCTGACGGGCATAATCTCGACCTGTCTGGTATGTGCTTGGCTAGATAAACCCAAGCCTTCGATTCCCAGATTAAAGAAGGAATTAGTTCAAGGATTCTATTTTTCAGTCAGTCAGTCTTCTGATTTTGTCAATGAGAATATTGACAGAATCATGTTGGCCAGTGCTGCATCACTTCAGGCAACTGGTCTTTACGGTGCTGGTTCTAGAATTATTGCAGTCTTTAAGATCCTGATTCTATCGGTTGCAGGTGCAACCTTTCCGAGATTCTTTCAGCATGGTGCTCGAGGCATTAAAGGGAGCTTCAGTTTTGCTAAAAAGCTCATGCCATTGGCAGTTGGCTATGGTGTCGGCGTTGTCGTAGTCGTTTTTATAATCGCCCCTTACATGCAGAATGTGCTGGGCGAAGAATATGAAGGCATTGTTGAGTTGCTACATATTGTCTCGCTGGTGCCGCTTATTTACGCATTGCAAATCCTCGGTGGTGACACGTTAACTGGCGCTAACTATCAGCGATATCGTACAAGTGTTCAGGTGTTTGCTGCCGGATTAAATGTGGCACTCAACATTTGGCTTATTCCGCTTTTTTCTTGGCGTGGGGCAGCATGGGCGACTTTAATATCAGAGACGACCAAAGCTGTTGGATTTTTCGCCTGTACTTTTTATCTTGCCAAGAAACACTCGATTACAAAAGAATAATCAGCCTATGAAATCCTTGTGTGAAACCTAAATAGTCTTCTTAAACTTGCCTGGCTTTTCTAGAGAACATATGACGGGCTCTCAACTAAAGCGCTATTAAAAATCTTGTCGACTAAATTAAATACTTGGCTGAGAATCAGCGCAGAGGATTTAGAAGAACACAATGAGAACCATTCTGACAATGAGCTATGTTTTCTAAAATTGCCTCAACATAACTGGTTAGTAGGTAACTTTGATCCCATGAAATAGTAGTACCGTAATAAAAAAGTCGACTACAAATAAACCCACCCAAGTGGTGACTACGGCTGATGTTGCCGATCGCCCCAGACCTTTACTGCAGGTGGTCGTCAGTCCCCATGTACAACCAGCCAGGGCAATCATGGCCCCAAAAATGACAGCCTTGAGTAATACAGCTATCAAGTCGACGGGTGCTAATAAACTCTGAACTGAATCGAGAAAAATACTGCTCTGAACGTTGTAAAACAAATGAGCGGCAAATAGGCCACCGCCAACACCCAGGACTAACCCCATCATGGTCAAGACTGGCAGCATTACACAGCAAGCGACAACCCGTGGTACGACCAAATATTCAATCGGGTCAGTGCGGAGTACCTTTAGAGCATCAATTTGCTCAGTGATTTTCATGCTGCCAATTTCTGCGGCAAAAGCTGACCCTACCTGACCGGCTAAAATCGCGGCCGTTAAAATTGGTGCCAATTCGCGACAGAACCCCAGGGCAAAGGCCCCTCCTAAGGCGTAGGTTGTACCAAATCGCGCCATTTCCCGAGCGGTTTGAATTGAGAAAATCATCCCTGCAAACAAATTTGTCATGAGTACTGGAGTCAGGGAACCAGGCCCAGCCGACACCATATGCTCCATTACGCGATTTCGCTGCACCCGGCCTCGTAAAACTCGCATCAATACCTGACCACCCAAGATGATGGCCATCACGATGTGGTAAGGGCAGGATCTGGCCTGGGTTTGTTCGTAAGGAGGTGGAGAGCTTTGAGGAAGGCGGCGATCGCGAGCAGGACGTAAAGCCGCGGACCTTGGACGAAGTGGATTCAACATAAATGCACCGCTTTTAGGACTGAGCGTGCCCTAGCAACCAAAAACATGAACAGTCGAGCGAATCCAGGTTTGGCATACCCGACGATAAGAACAAATTGAAGATAGTACACGTTGCTGCCATCCAGTTGTGAGAAAGAAGACAGCTTAACCGCTAAAAATGCTTGTAGCTGCTGGCGATCGCGTCACCAAATGTTGCCTTAATCGACGTTTCGGTTGTTGATTGATACATGCTTCGGCATCAGCAACATTGACTGGCAGCCACCAACATTATGAAGCCTGGCAGTGTGGCAAACCCCGGCAATCAGCCAGAAGCCACCATTAATCAGTGCCTTGGGGGTAGTCATTAGTTAGCCACCCAAACCTGTCAAAGATAGAACTATGTCCCCCAGCGATTTGGTTGAATGCGCTCCTTTATGCGAGTCCAAATAGTTTAAGGGGTGAATTGCTGCAGCGCCTTAAAACCACTAACTGATCAAAGAATTTTAGGCAGGGGTTGCAAAGCTGGAAATTTATAGTACATTTGTATTTATTAACGTGAGTGGTTCAAGCCATCCACGGAAAGCTCTTCCAAGCATTGGTAAGCCCCATGAGTTCAGATATCAGTGTCATTCGCGAACAGCTGTTAGCGGCTAATTCCCCATCTCAAGCCGACCCTGAGTTGCCTCTGCCGCCAGGCCCTGGGTCGCCTGATTTGCCTTGGTTGGGGGCGACTCATCAAGCTTGGCCAACCTCTCAAAGGGCTGATATGGCCCAAGCTCTAAGACAGCGTTCAATTTCACACTCTGGTCAGATGCCGCCTACGCCAGAGGAAATTTCCGCTCCGCCTGTGACCGGAGAGGTACCCTCAGAACCCGTTAATATCCATCGTTATCTGCAGCGTTTGCATGGCGAAGCTGAAAGGATTAATGAGCTCTACCATCAGCAAGAGGCGGCGATTCGTAAATTCCAAAGCTCAGTCCACGGATTGTCCTTAATCCTCATGAAGCAGCCGCATGCGGCCATGTTAAGGGCTGAGCAGTTTTGTGAGATCCGCGAGGCGGCTTTAACGACAGTGATTCAGGACGATCAAAATCGCTACATCTTGACGGCGGTCGATTTAGACTTGGCCTTAGATGAGCGAGAGGCTTCTGCTACGGCAGCACATTTAAGGTCTCGCTCAAAAGGGTTGGGCCATCAGCACAATCCACAAACTCAGCCCGTTATGGCCGGGCTGGTGCAAAAGCTTTCTGGGTTCTGGCAGGCTCTGACCAAAACTCTAGAAAACGATTCTCAAATCAAGCCCTTTGATATTTTGGTGTGGTCTGGTGGTGGCATCATCGGACGTTTGATCTTAGATTTGGCGTTGGCTACGTTTCCAGGCTTATGGCCCTGGGTCATCGGCGCTACGATTGGCGCGGTTGCTTTGGGGTTATATCGTTTGCTATTCGCCTCAAAGCCTGACGCGGCTTTCATCACGCGTTTATTTTTAGCCTTATTTGGATTAGGCATTGGTGGTCAGATTTAGGGTGAGTTTTACCCTTTACCAATCCTCAAGATGCTTGAGGATTGTCAGTGTGATGCGGCAAACCCTGGGTGGATGCTATCAGCTTTTATTAGATAAGGAGCTAAAGATTATGGTGAGTCAACGATCTGCATTGCCTCAGGCTTTGTCGATGAGGTCGCTGATAGCAGGGGGGGTAGTGATTGCGGCCGCGATAGTGCTATTGGATGTGCGGGGTATGAGTGCTTGGTTCTCGCGATCGCAATCGCAAGTGAATGAGAAATCCTGCCATGAGCTAGTGCAAACTGAGGCCAAATTATCACGCGAACAGTTGGCTGCACTCCTTACAATTCCTGAACGAGATTCTAAAGAGCGGGTTCGCGAGGTCGTTTCTGAGCCCTACTGTCGGCTGGCAAATCTCAGTGTGCGGGCTGACGTGCAAGCTGAACGAGAAGCTTATCCACTGGAATTCGACCCCAAAACGCAGTTGGTCATTTTGTATGAAAACGATGAATACGCTGGGTATCGCTTTAATTTTGAATAGGCTCAGCAGCTTACGAGTGGGTCGACTTGGTCGATGGATGCTGATGATTGAGTCGCCGCGTGCACATCGACAGCGTTTGTGGAGACTGATTCTATTGAGTCTGATCTTGGCACCATTCTTGAACAGTTGTCGGGATGAGGCGATCGCTGCTCCTCGCAGTGTGGCGATTGATCAGGCTTGGGAGTTGACTCTGGGAAATATGGTCGAGGGGTTTCGAGTCGTTGCGGGGTTAGGGGATGTGACGTTGCAGGTGCGCGGTGCGCGGGTACTAGCTCCATTTGATGGTGAAGTGCAACTGTCGGCTGATGGACCTGACTGCATCTTCTTTACCGCTCCAGAAGTGCCAGCGTATTTGTTTCGCTTTTGCGGCTTGACTAAACCCCGAGCAGGTGAAGTGAGTGTGGGGGATTCGATGGGGCGAGCTCAATACTTGCACTTTACGACCATGCGACGACAGCCCGAAGGCACATGGGCCATTGTGGAGCCTTCGACCCATGTGCTGGAGCGATCGCTGCAACGTTTTTAGGCTCTGCTACGGATTCTCGCTTTTGGTTTGCCGGTGCGTAATGCTTTCAAAGCCACGTTGTTAGCCCCTTTGATGTTGTCTCGCTGCCAGCCTCATGACTTGAGGCGTTGTCCACTCTGACTTATGACTGGTCTCTATCTTTGCGTGAGGATTTATTGCCATGGCCCGTTCTAAAGCTCTACTGACCCTCGGTACCTTAGCCATGTCGCTTGGCGTCAGTCATAGTGCTAAAGCCAGTGGTGATATGGCTTTGAGCTTTGAGCTGCCACCCTCTGCGCAAGCAGATATTGAGGCTGCCACACCGCCTACAGTTGCCCCAGATTTGGCTGCGGCCGAGTCTCCACCCGATGCCTTAATTAGTGCTGATGCGCCGCTGCCGATTCCCTCAGGGGCTGAAAATCCGCCAATGGCCAGCGACAACGCACGCCCCAATGGAGTGTTTGGCGGCCTAGACGCGATCGCGATCGACTCAGTTACCTCGGTGCAGGCTTTGCTGCCATCGCCGCCACCCGTGCCCGACTATGTGCAAGCGGTTGCGACGGCGATTACGCCGGCACCGGCACCGGCGACCGGCGAACAAACCGCACCAGATCTCTCCGAAAAAGATGTGCAGTCACCGATCGCTCTGTTCATTGGTATTCAGGAAAAAACGTTTGAATCAGAAGTCGCCACCGCGACCGCAGTATCCCTAACCGTTGAAGCAGCTAAGTTTGAGTATTCTTTTGACAATTTCCATACTCTGTTTGCCGGTGGAACCGATTCTCTAGTGGCGCGAGCGGTTGGCAGTGCTGAAGGCACTCGTACTCCAGAGGGTCATAAAAATCCTGCTTACTATGGTCATGTCGATCCTGGTAATGGCGTCTGGAATCTTGGTACATTCTCTTATCAGCATGGAGCTGTCTCCCCTGAGGAGGCGGATGACAAACAATTGCGGCGGCTGCTAAGCCAGACCGAGAAGCTACGCCAAATCGCTCTGCGTCAGGGCTTACAGCTTTCTCAAGAGGAACTTCTGAATGGAATTGATCTGGCTAATCAGGCACCTTTGGCAGCGCTTGATCGTGGAGGCTATGTCGACTGGCTAAAAGAAGCCCGTAACTTAGGTATGCAGGGGGCTGAAGCAATTGTCTGGGCGCGCACTCGCTCCTTTATTGACCCAGATACTCAGCGGTGGAATGCTCCAGGGCTGGGCAATAATGTGTATTCCATTAGCCATGATCAAGAGCGGCGGACAAATGCGATCGCCCGAGCAGTTAATGCTTTTAATGCGCAGACACAAATTGCGATCGCTCCTGCACCGACCTCTCAGCTTCATCAATCAACCGGTGACTCCCCATCCGATTTAGTCTCTGCGGGGCGATCGGTTGAACCAATTGAGTTAGCATTCACTGTTTTTCCAAGCTCTAATAATTTGGCGGCTCCGACCACAGCTCAGGTCAGCGAAGCAGTTGCTGAGAAAACAATCGTTGCTTCTGTCGTGCCAACTGATAATCTTCCTGACGCCACTGTTTTGTCCCGCTCAGGTCAAATCGCAGACTTCCGCTCAAACGAAGAAGATGTCAGTCAACAAGCGCAGCCTGCAGATGAGGTATCTCAGACCAATGATCAATCCAGGTTGGTGCAGTTAAGCCACAATTTGGTAAATATCTTCACCAGATCGGAGCCAACATCTTTCGCCTCCACCGTGCCTTCGAATGATGGAACTGCTGCCGCCGTCAACGTAACATCAGCGACGCCCCAGCCACCATCAATGCCGGTCTTATCATCCATGTCAGCTGCTACTGGGATGTCTTCTTCAGCAGCTGTGTATCAACCTGATGCCGGCTTCGCTCAACCGCGAATTTGGGTTCCTGAGTCAACGCCGCATAATGACGAACCTACTGTTCCCAGTCAAACGGATGACCCAGTAGCCCTGGCAGACGTCTCAGCCTTTCCTTCTACGGTAGAAGTAGACCTGATGCAAGCTGTCTCTGATGAGAGCACGCCGCTGGAAACCGTGGAGAGTGAGACTCAATCACTTATTACAGAGGCCAGCAACACCAATGCGGCTCCAGTGCACCTTGATATTGCTGCCCCAATAACTCTCCCCGCCTCTGATCCCCAGCAATTGGATGCGGCGGTATATGACCCCCAGCGCTCAACTAATGAGCAAACAAAAGCGCCTGTGACAAACACAGGCGCTGAAAGTCTCCAACAACGAACTTTAGATTCTTTAGAAGAATTGCAGAGACGGTTGAGAGCGGAAGCCGCAGCAGATGAGTAGCCTACTCTGCTGTGAGGTCGGCAGTGTTAAAGATAAAAGGCACACTAGAGTTTTTGCCGCCGCCCGTCACTAGCACGCGTGGCATCTGTGCCCCACCGGCTTTCCAAGCTTCAATCGCCTCTTTTTGCAACACTAGCTGACCACCCTGGGCTTTCAACGTTTCGGCCAAGAGCCGCTGGGCTTCAGATCGTCCTTTCGCCCGGTTGATTTCTGCTTGAGCCTGTTGTTCAGCCTCTTGAGCGACATAGACTGCTCGACGTGCCCTTTGCTCAGCAATCTGTTTTTCTTCCACCGCTTTGGCAAACTCTGGGGAAAACTGCAAATCTACGACGCTGGTATCGAGAACGAGAATGCCGTATTTATCTAGCCTTTCCCCGAGGGCATCATCAAAGTCATTTTTTAACTCTTGACGTTTAGTAATAGCTTCTTCGACCGTGCGCCGCGCTGCGGCAATCTTGAATGATTCTTGCGTTTGGGGCGCAATAATTTTCGCCACGACATTTGCCAAGGTTCCTTGCGTTCGCCGCACAGTAACGACTTCGCTAGGGTCAAGCCGGAAGTTAATGGCAAACCGTGCTGATAGGTCTTGTAAGTCTTTGGTTGAGCTTTGGGCCGGCACTTCAAACTTTTGTACGGTAACGTCATAGACGTCTACGGCTGATACAACAGGCGGCTTAAAGTGAACGCCTTCTAAGAGAGCACCATCTTGGGCTTTGCCTAAAATGCTGAGAACTCCAGCCTGACCAGGGTTGATGATGACAAAGCTGCTAGAGGCGATTGTGAACACAGCCAAGGCCAAAAATCCTAGGGCGATTGGTTGCCACCCGAGAGATTGAGATTTCAAAAGGGTCTCCTTGCTATTTCCAAATCAGTTCTCATCCATTGTAAAGAGGTGGGGGCGATGCCCATCGATTTCTCCAAAGAATGCCATGTATTCTTGTGAAGCTGTATCTGCTCAGGCCAACCAGAAGCCGGGTTAACTTAGCAGAGTTTAGGCGTCGGAGTGCAGAGAATTTTATAGCAGTCCGCAGTTTGACTAGGCTATTTTAGATTGCTGAAACCTTGATTTGGCAAGGTCTTCAATTCTGCCTTCTGCCTTTTTACTTCTGCCTTTTGCTATATATCTGGACCTTGCTAGAGCAATCCTTATTTCGTGCCGGCAATTTTAGATAGCTGCAACTTTGATGCAGTGCAGGCTTTCTTGCTGCACTTAGTAAGCTGTCGGGCTCTGTCCTGATCGAAGGGTATTTGAGGGCCGTACGCTTGGGTGTCTACCAATCGCCTGCTCTACGCTACGGCTCACACACCTCCCCTTAAAAAGGAAAAATGCTGCCTTTGCCCCCTTTATTCCCCTGAATTTTAAAGAGAGACCGGAATTCATAGTCCTCCGAGATTTGGAGATGTAGGGGGTTAGATCCCTGGAAATGGTCAACCAGCAACTGATGTATAAGCGGCAGCCTGCTCTAGCCGAAAGAGTGGCTAGTTCATGAAGGCGAGCGCATTCATGCCAAGGCTTTAAGACTGCATGATTCACTCACGTCATGAGCAGCTCAAATAGGCCATCCTCGATTTCGTATCCCAACATCTGGGTCATAAATTTCAATCGAGTTGTTTGAGTAGTGCCCTGAGACTGCAGCCAATTCGCAATTACGAAGATTTTTGTCATCACAAAAATTTCTAGGGCTTCGGGGTTGTAGCGGATGCCATCTTTAGGGCTGAACTGATGGGGCACGAGCATGGCTGCATAGCGTCCGAGTTCTCCTGCTTCCCAGTCCAGCAGATATGGCAACCAAGGATATAGGGCATCAAGGCGAATAAACCACAGGCGCACTTCGGGAATTTCCGACAGTTCTCGAGGATCTGTCGGCTCTCTGGGAAAGTCGATGTCAAACAGGATGCGTATATTCGGATCCAATAAATTTCCTTTTGTAATGAGGGGCTCGATGTAAGCTTGTGCTCCTGATAAATCCAGGGTGTACAAGATGTCGGCATTGAGCTTAAACGTATGGGCCATGGGCGATCGCGATACTTTTCAATCGCGTTGTAAACGATGGCGGGGATGAGCCTAGCGTCTCGACAGAGACAGCAATCAGGTCGATTGATACCCGTTGTTGTCAGTACTGGTCTATATTCTGCCAGGTTCTCTGTTCAGTCAGACACGACATGCCATCATAGTGAGGCTTGGACGGTTAAGACAGCCGTCTACCCCATTCTTTAGAACTGCATAAGCCATGTCTGCCCCTATTCGAGTTTGTATTACCCTGGGCACCCGCCCCGAAGCAATTAAATTAGCACCGGTAATTCGAGCTTTTCGGCAGTCGGCAGATTTTGCCACTCAAGTTGTCCTCACTGGCCAGCATCGGGAGATGGTGGCACAGGTGATGCAACTGTTTCAACTCAGTGCCGATGTCGATCTTGATATCATGCAGCCCAAGCAAAGCTTGACTGACATCACCTGTGGCAGTTTGCAAGGATTAGAAGACTGTTTTCAGCGATCGCAGCCGCAACTTGTGATCGTGCAGGGTGATACCACCACCGCTTTTTCTGCCGCTTTAGCGGCGTTTTATCAAAAAATTCCTGTGGGGCATGTCGAAGCAGGATTGCGGACGGATGATTTGTTGAATCCCTTTCCTGAGGAGGCCAATCGTCGTCTCATTTCGCAAATTACCCGCCTCCACTTTGCGCCGACTGAAACTGCTGTTGGTCATCTAGCCAAGTCCGGAGTGGTTGGTGAAGTGCATCACACGGGCAATACCGTTATTGATGCTCTATTGACTGTGGCCGCACAGCAGCCACCTTGCTCAATTGCAGGATTAGATTGGCAAAAGCAGCGCGTTTTGTTATCTACGGTGCATCGCCGTGAAAATTGGGGGGCGCCGCTGCAGGATATCGCCCAAGGCTTTTTGAAAATTCTTAATCAGTGTCCTGATACGGCTTTGCTATTACCTTTACATCGCAATCCTACCGTGCGCGAGCCGCTGACCATTGCCTTAGGAGATCATCCTCGCGTCTTTTTAACGGAACCCTTGGACTATGCTCAGCTGGTGGGGGCCATGCAGCGCTGTACATTGCTGCTCACTGACTCTGGTGGCTTACAGGAAGAAGCACCAGGTTTAGGCAAACCCGTGCTAGTGCTGCGGGAGACAACCGAAAGACCGGAAGCGATCGCCGCCGGAACGGCCCAATTAGTGGGTACCCAGTCTGACGCGATCGCGACTGCCGCCCTTAACCTCTTAAATTCTTCTAAGGCTTACGATGCCATGGCGCAGGCCGTGAATCCCTTTGGCGATGGCACAGCCTCTCAACGCATTGTCGATATCGTGCGTCATTATTTTCACTTGTCCTAATAGAACTCATCGCTGGCCACGCGATGACGGCGGAAGAAGTTCGTTACAGTGGTAACCAGTGCTTTGTAAGCGATGCCTCAGCTATGAAAACCTCTGCGCCCAAAACGATTTTGACCGGACTCAAGGCCGACCAGTTTCGACATCCCTTAGATTTCAATGCGACTGCCACCTTACGTCAGTTACCGGGTTTAGATGTCGTCATAAGAACGGCGCTAGGTCCAGTTGCGGAGCAAGTTTTTTATTTAGACAACATTTCGTCTAGCGTATTGGTGAGTGATCGCCAATTACCTCACTTACATAAGCTGCTGCTTGAAGCCTGCCAGATTTTGGATATAGAGCCGCCGCAGCTTTATATCCGCCAGCACCCTGTGCCTAATGCTTATACCTTTGCGATGCGTGGTAAACAGCCGTTCATTGTGATGCACACATCGCTCATTGATTTGCTGAATCCTGACGAAATTCAGGCGGTGATCGGTCATGAACTTGGACATCTCAAATGTGATCACGGCGTTTATCTGACTTTGGCAAATCTGCTGGCCTTGGCAGCCAGCCAGCTACCCTTTGCTGAGGTGCTGCTCCCCTCTTTGCAAACGCAGATGATGGAATGGGTCCGTTGTGCAGAATTTACGTGCGATCGCGCAGCTTTGCTTGTCGTGCAAGATGCCAAAACCATTGCCTCTTTATTAATGAAGCTGTCAGGCGGCTCGCCCAGCCTATCAGCTCAACTCAACGTCGAGGCTTTTCTGGAGCAAGCTCGTGCCTATGATGCTGCCGTCGCCTCAGAAACCGGTGAAATCATTAAGCAGATTCGCACTCAAGATTTAACCCATCCGCTCCCCGTCTTACGCGCTCGTGAGATCGCTCGCTGGTTCAACAGTCCGGCCTACCAAACTTTGCTAAACCGCGACGTTTCGCAGTATACTCGTCGAATGTCATCTAAGGGCGGATGGCGGAATTGGTAGACGCACCACACTCAAAATGTGGCGGCTTCGGTCGTGAGAGTTCGAGTCTCTCTCCGCCCATGTCAATCGCAAATAAATAGTGATAGCCATGGCAACCTTGAAACGCTGGGAGTCACCCCGTCGCCAGGGCCGCAACGACAAGGGTCGTAAAGCTACTGCTCGACAACGACAACTGCGAAAACGGCAGCAACAACTGCGAAAACAGCTTAAATCATTAGATATCCAATACAAGACAGCAGGAGAGGTCATTGATCTCTCTTTTTTAATGGGGAGACTAATTTAAGGAAAAATTAATGTTTCACTGATTTAGTCATTGATCAGGAGTTACGCATTGACAGCGGAATGAATGTATGGGTTGAAAATCAAAGGTGTTGCATGACCTATTCCATTGCGTATTCTGACCAAACCGTCCACAGCGCGTTGCACGCTCGACCTCTACGTTCGCTATCTGCTCGCCCAACCGCAAGGCGCTGGCTGTTGCGAACTGGCTGAGATCCTCAAAACCGTGTCCCACGACAGCGTCAATCGCTTTCTGTGCCGAGAGCGCTACGTGCCAAAGGATCTCTTGGACGAGTTGGTCTCTCAAGGCTGGATTGATTTAGTCGGGGGTGTTTTGAGTGTGGACGACACGGTGCTAGAGAAACCCTATGCCCAGCGCAAAGCGACCGCTCTGTTGGGCTATTTCTGGAGCAGCAAAGCCGCCAAGCCGGTGCGAGGACTCTCGCTAGTCACGCTCTATTACGCCAGTACCAACGGCTTACAAGTCCCCATCAACTATCGCCTCTATGACAAAGCGGAGGGCAAAACTAAGAACCAATACTTTCAGGAGATGTGGCAGGAAGTGAAGCAATGGGGTCTGCACCCCCGCGCCGTCACTAGCGATACTTGGTATGCCGCTAAGGCAAATCTCAATGTGCTCAAAGACGACCAGACGGGGTTTTTAGTCGGAGTTGCCAAGAATCGACGGGTGCGTTTGACGCCTCACCAGCCCTATCAACGGGTCGATGCCCTGGAAATTCCCGAGTCTGGGAGGCTGGTCTATCTTAAAGGAGTCGGGCGAGTCAAAGTCTTTTGCCAGCGCTTCAAAAACGAATCGTGTCGGTATTATGCGCTTTACTTGCCTGACCCCGAGGCCTTAGCCGCAGCGACCGCGACTGACTTTGAGCAATTGCATACCCGACATTGGGGCATTGAATGTTTCCACCGGGCCGGGAAACAGGTGTGTGCCCTAAAACGCTTTCGGGTGCGCTTAAAGGAAGCCATTCA
>JBCDAJ010000081.1:0-29917 GCA_039185935.1 Cyanobacteria bacterium P01_F01_bin.56
AGCCGTTCTGAGTGGCATTTATGTGCAAGGCAAATTCGCTGAAAGTCCCATTCTCTCGTCAACAAACCTTGCACTTCATCTGTCATTTGTTGGCTGAAATGACTGAATATCAACGAATCTGACTTTTTCAGTAAGCCCTAAATAACATCCCACCTACCCTGCTACCCATCCACGCTGCCACAAGTCTTATCCGGGTACTTTATTTTCAGGCCAATCCCTAACCACAGACCAGATGGCAGCAGATCCGTATCTCGCAGCGGTCAGGCTGGTTAAATTTCCACAGTTGAGCCCAAAGCATGACACGCTAACGCCGTCGCGCCATGGGCTAGCTCGTCGTAGATGTGCGACTACCAATCCGGGGTTCTGTACCCGCGAGCAGTCTCTGAATATTGGCTCGGTGTCGCAAAACCACATAGCAGCCACCCGCGATCGCCAGCAGCAAATAAGGTAACGGCTGCTGAAACACCAACATCAAAACAACAGAAGCTAGCGCAGCCGTCATAGACCCCAAAGACACAATTCTAAACAGCCCCAATGTGAGGGCAAAGACAGCCGCAGTTCCTAAGCCGACGGGCCAATGCAAAGCCAGCAGCACCCCCAGACCTGTAGCCGCAGATTTGCCTCCGGTCCAGTGCAGCCAGATCGAACGGCTATGCCCCAAGATCGCTAGCAAGCCCGCGCCTGTCGTCCACCATGACACCGTATTAAGCCAGGCAGACATGTCAGCAAAGCCGATAGTCACGATACTGGTAGCCATAAATACGGCTAACCACCCCTTGCATAAGTCAATCAATAAGACCGCAATGCCTGCTGCCTTACCGACCACTCGCATGACATTCGTGGCCCCCGTATTGCCAGAGCCATGCTCTCGAATATCAACACCTTTGATAGCCCTGGCAATCAAATAGCCTGTCGGGATGGAACCGAGTAAATAGGCTGCCAGTAGGGTCAACGGTCCAACAAGCCCAGCCATCATCATTTCTCCCAGGAACACCACATGTTCAGTGTATCGGTCGGCGTCCCCTTAGCATCGCCCAACCAACTATTTACCAGTATTGCCGTAGCTGATCGACCGACTCGCGGGACTAAGCAATTAGCCGCCTATGCAGTTGGCCGCATGTCACTAACGCCCCTGCCGATCACTGAATTGTCGTTTTTCACCGAGGGTCACGGACTGTTGACAAGCGCTCAACACTGCATTTCCCCCGTTAGCTTTAAGGATCAGTCGACCAAGCTTTAACTGCAGAGTTTTCGCGACTAGCGGTGACGAGCTGTCTCTCAGACGGCAACAAAACATGATCAACTGGCATCCCAAAGCCCGAATAGATGGCCTCAGGGTCTCCGGTTGCCACATTCCAAAACCGGACAGTTTCGTCGGCGCTGCCGCTGACCACCGTCTGCCCATTGCGGCTAATGGCTAAAACATTGACGTAGCTGGTATGCCCTTTGAGTGCGTTGAGAATCTCGCCGGTGGCTAAATCCCATCGCTTCAAGGTTTTGTCAGCACTAGCGCTGAACAAATACTGGCCATCGGGGCTAACAGCAATCGCATTAATAAAGCTGTCGTGCCCCTCTAAAACTTGCAGCACTTCGCCGGTTCGCAAGTCCCACACGCGAATAGTGCGATCGGCACTACCGGTGATGATACGTTGGCCATCATCGGTAATCACCAGGGTATTCACAGCACCTTCATGCCCCGTGAACGTATTGACCAATGCTTGAGTGGCGGTTTCCCAGACTTTGATCGTGCCGTCGGAGCCTCCACTAATCAAGAAACGACCATCTGGATTGCGAGCGAGGACGTTGATGGGGCTATCATGACCGGCAAATGCCGCTTGTTGGTCACCAGTATTCAGGTTCCAGGCCAAGATGGCCCCATCCGCACTGCTGCTATAGAGCGTGCGTTCATCAGGGCTCAGCGCGATCGCATTGACAAAGGTTTCATGGCCAATAAACGTTTGCAAAATTTGACCGGTGCTTAAATCCCACACGTGAATGGTGTTGTCGGCACTCGCGCTAGCAAAGCGCCGCTCATCTGACATGAGCTTTAAAGCATTGATGGAGTTGGTATGACTGGTCAGCGTACGCAAAAGTTCTACCGGCACTTTAGGCACGGTCTCCGCTGAGAGTTTGGGTGCACTGCCCTCAGGCGGTGACAAAGTCCCATTGATAGCTGCCGAGCGCTGGTGGCTCCAGAAACCGACACCGATGAACGCAACGGCCACTAGCGTCACTCCTCCGGCAATTAACCAAGTCCAATAGGTGACAGTGGCATGACCCGCCGTCGCCGCCCCTTTGACCGCCGTATCCGGCTTATCACCAGCATATGCAGGCATCTGAAAGCCGCTGGCGTGAGTGCTGCTTTTGAGGATCGGTGGGGAAGTGAGCGCGTGCAGGGCAGCCTCATCTCCTTGATACACAAACTGACTCAGCGAAAGCTTTTGCAACCGGTCTAGCAATTCTTGAGCGGTTTTGGGACGGTCAATCACTCGTGGTGACACCAAACTATCGAGCAACTGAGCAAATTCTTCTGTCATTGGGGCCGCAGAGGGCCGCCAGTTAAACAGATTAAGCATCGGGTCATATAAAGCTGGGTCATTCGGCGATCGCCCCGTCAGCAAAAAAATAATCGTGCGCCCCAAAGCATAAAAATCTGACTGGGGCACGGCTTGTCCTTGTTCTTGTTCTGGTGGAGTGTACCCAGCTGAGCTGATAGTCGTCACCCCCAAGCTACCCACCTGAGCTAAATAGGTTTGACTCATTTCACGGGCCGCTCCAAAATCAACCAGTACGAGTTGGCCGCTAGAGCGCAGCATGATGTTGTCTGGCTTAATATCTCGGTGAAAGTAGTTGTGTTGATGAACGCGGCGCAAAATTTCTGTTAACTGATGCAGCCATTGAAACGCTTGTCGCTCACCAATGGGATGATTGCCTTGCTGCTGCATCCACTGCAACAAATTGGGGCCATCAATTTTTTCCATCACAATGCAGTGTAGCGGCGATCCGTCACCCAGCCGATAGACAAAATAGCCGCCCTCTTCGACCAGTGGCACGCCTGGATGGTGTAGCTGGCTCAGAACTTCCGCCTCTTTACGAAAGAGACTCAGAATTTTAGAGTTATCACTGCGATCGCGCCGCAACACCTTCAAGATTTTGGGTTGATCTTGTTGATAGGCTTCATAGACAAGCCCAAACCCGCTGCTGCTGCTGAGCAAACGCATGACTCGATACTGCTCCTGCAGCAGCAAACCTGAACCGCAAGCTTGACACACTACATGATGGCTATTTTCAGGATGAGCAGGTTCCGGACAATTAGGATTGATGCAAAGGCTCATGAGACAGTCGCAGATGGCAGATGCAGTGAAGGTGGCAAATCAGCATTGATGCAATTAAGCGTTTTGAAAAGACACTGAGCCCATAAGACCCATTAGAAAACGTAAATTCTTACAATGAAGCTGCCTGTATTGTAACGGTTGCCAATCTGCAGAATAACGATGTTGCCGCATTTGTAAACTTCATGACTGTGAGTATCGGTCCCATCAAGACGATGACATCCTCCTAGCGTTCAGGTTAAATCCTTGGTCGCCTGCCCGCCTCAGTATCCGGAGCCTCTATTCACTTGCCTGACGATTGTCCTGAGCAGAGCTGGTCGACTATGAGGGCGTTTCTTGAGATTTTAGGATGGCTTCCATCGAGGACTTATGCAGCGGTCGTGAAAACAAAAATCCTTGCCCTGATTCACATCGCAGCGCCTGCACTTGGGCTAAGTGTTTTTGTGTTTCAATGCCTTCTGCAACGACTTCCAGACCTAAATTCCACGCGAGACGAACCACTGATTGCAAAATCTCTAACTTTTCAAAATCAGAATCGGCATTTTCCAAGAAAGAGCGATCGATTTTGAGCGTATCTACTGGAAAACGATGTAAATAACTCAGGGACGAATAGCCTGTACCAAAATCATCCACTGACAGTCGAATACCCAGCTTGCGAATCGCTTCTAAAATTTCGATGATCGACTCAGAATTTTCAATCAGAACGCTTTCGGTCATTTCGATCTTCAAAAACTGGGGCGCTAGGCCAGTCCGTTGCAAGATGTCCCTAATGCCCTCCAGCACATCGGTTTGAGCAAATTGCTGGCTAGACATATTGACGCTGATAAACAAATTTTCTGCCACAGCAATGGTTTCTTGCCATTCTTTGAGCTGGCGACAAGATTCCTCAAGCACCCACCAACCAAGCGGAATAATCAAGCCAGTTTTTTCGGCAATGGTAATGAACTGACTCGGCGGCAGACAACCACGGGTGGGGTGTAGCCAGCGCACTAACGACTCTACACCAATGATTTCCTGCGTGCGGACTAGAAAAATAGGCTGATATTCAAGATACATTTCCCCATTGTCAATCGCCTGTTTCAGAGACATTTCTAGATGCAGGCTATTGTTCTTATCAGCGTCGAATTCACCCTCAAAAATTCGGTAGCGCTCGCCAAAATGTTGTTTCACCTCGGCCATGGCGAAATCAGCTTGCCGCAGCAATGTGTCAGCACTCGTGGTGTGAGCGTTACTCAAACTAATACCGATATTCAAGCCGACGTTAATTTCAAAATCTTCGATCACAAAAGGGGTGGCCATTTGTGCGTGTAACGCCTCGGCGATCGCAATCACTTCTGCCTCAGCAGTAATGGCTTCCAGGAGAATCATAAATTCATCACCCCCTAATCGCGAGAGGCTGTCAACCGAACGGAGGCTGTGGCTGAGACGATTGACAATTTCCACCAACAGGCGATCGCCCGCTAAATAGCCAAAAGTGTCGTTAACGGCTTTGAGCCGCTTCACATCAACACACAAAATCGCCACCATTTGATGGTCGTCTTGCTGAGCATTGGTCAAAGCATGCTGCAAGCGATCCATAAAGACCGTGCGGTTAACCAAGCCGAGTAAAACATCGCGACTAGCCAAGCTACTCGTCTGTTTAGCAGGGTCTTGAGAATGGCTAATGTCGGACATCAGCAGCAGCACTCCGCGAAAGTCAACACTCGGTAAATGAAACGCATAGCTCGTAATGGTGATCCAGGTAGCCGTCGCCAAAGCATCTTGTAACAAAAACTCTTGGTTAGTCAGCTCAGGGGTTGATAAGACCACCTGTAACAAACAGTCTTGATGCTGAATCAGTTGCTTTTGCTGCCGTTCCCAGAGTTTACCGTCAGCCTGCTCACCCGTTTTAGTCAGTAGCGCCAAAGGCGTCCCCAGTAGCGATCGGGCTTCATCATTGACGTACACAATTTCAGCTTGATAATCGGCAATGACAACGGCATCGTGACAACCATCAAATAGACTCTCGAAAATTTTCATAGAAAAATGGTGGACAGTGACTCAAACCCTAAAAAAAGTTAAGAAAGCAGGCGAGTGACTACAGCTGTTGTGAGCGCTCTGTAATCACGCTTAAGGGATGGTAGAAACCCACTCAGAAGGTCTCATTCTAAGCAATCAACGGCTTTTGCAGGAGATGGGTCCGACCTCTTTCACCTACACTTAATATGGCTACTCGGTACACATCAGGGAGCTGCTATGGTTGGCCCGCTTGCCTGCAGCTTCAACCATGCAGTCATACAATGACTTTGAATGTCAGTTTACTCACAGAATTAGGAGATGGTAACGCAGACAGAAGCAGCATTTGAAGGCTGTAACCAAGATGTTTACTGACTAGCCCAGAATAAGCAAAGACATCGGCAACTCACTTCCCCTTGTTCACAATTTTAGAGTAGAGACTAGGAAGGCTAAAGCAGGGCTCGGGCCGCAGAGTAGACAAATTCACACAACTGAAATGCTCGTTTGACAATAGCCAACAGCCCATAGCAGACCTAACTACAAGACACTGTTGGCGAACTCCAGAAGCCTAGAAGAATCGGTAAGCTGGGACGCATATCTGCAATCAGGAGTGCGTCACCATGTCCCTCAAGCCCCATCCAAACTCGTTGGTTCCCGCTGATACGGTGCAAGTTGCTAAAGCCGTATTTGTGAAGGGCAATCCATACGTGACCCTGCACGATGAACTCGGCGTCATCTTTGAAGATGCTGACTTCCAATCCCTGTTTTCCAAGGCGGGACAGTCGGCCATCCCACCGTGGCGGCTAGCGTTAGTGACCATGATGCAGTTCCGGGAAAACCTCTCCGACCGCCAAACGGCGGAAGCCGTGCGTTCGCGGATCGATTGGAAGTATCTGCTGCGACTAGAGTTGACGGATACTGGTTTCGACTACAGCGTCCTGAGCGAGTTTCGGGGGCGCTTGCTAACCGGCAACGTGGAACACTTGCTGCTCGATAAACTGCTGGAGCGGTGCCAAGACTTGGGTCTGGTCAAAGCTGGCGGTCAGCAACGGACTGACTCCACCCGTGTCTTAGGTGCCATTCGGAGCCTCAACCGTTTAGAAGTGGTTGGTGAGACCCTCCGTGCTGCCCTCAACGACTTAGCCGTCTTGGCACCGCTCTGGTTACAACAGACCGTGCCCGAAGACTGGTATCAACGTTATGGGCGACGGATTGAAGATTACCGCCTGCCGACGAAACCAGCCGAGCGCATCGCCTATGCACAACAAGTGGGAGAAGACGGCGATTATCTGCTCAAATGCCTTGCGGCCTCCGAAATCGCTGGTGAAGGTCAGGCGCTTAAAACCGTGAAAGCCCTTGAGGAACTTTGGCCGTATCACTACGAGTACCACCCTCAAAAGAATAGCCCCAGCCTGAGTTGGAAAAGCGATAAACAGATCGCCAAGACGACACCAACCATCGAGTCACCCTATGACACCGATGTGCGCTATCGTCGCCGCTGTGGCCAGACTTGGACGGGCTATATCGCCCATTTAAGTGAAACTTGCGATGACGATAGCTGTCATTTGGTCACTCATGTGATGACCACTGATGCCAGTGTCCATGAGGCACAGTGCATTGAAGACATTCACCAAGCGCTCCTCAACAAACGTCTTCGCCCTCAAGCACACTTGGCCGATAGCGCCTATGTCAATGCGTTTCTGCTCGTGAAGGCCGAGCGTCAAGGCATTGAGATGGTTGGGCCAGCACGATTGGATACCAGTTGGCAAGCGCGCACGGAAGGAGCCTTCGCGTTGAACCACTTCGAGATTGATTGGGACAACGAACAGGTGAGTTGCCCGCAAGGCAAAACGTCTCAGGCGTGGAAAGCTTACGACCGCGATTCCGGAAAGCCTTATATCCTGGTTCGATTTCATCCTCAAGACTGTGCTGATTGCTCAGCGCGCTCACTGTGTACCAAAGCGAAGCCGACAGTTGGCCGGACACTGCATCTGCTGCCACGGGTCGAACACGAGGCATTAGAAAAAGCACGAGCCAGGCAAGCGACAACCGAAGGCCAGGAGCGTTATCGCCGCCGTGCTGGCATCGAGAGTACGATTGCTCAAGGCCTGAACAGTTGCGGTTTACGACGTTCTCGCTATCGGGGCATGGCGAAGACGCATTTGCAGAATATAGCGATTGGCGCAGCGATGAATATTGATCGGCTATTCAACTGGTTTCAAGAAGTGCCACTAGCAAAAACCAGAGTGTCTCGATTCAAAGCAGTAGAGCCAGCTTGATGGCTGCCATCTGAGTTCGCCAACAGTGTCCTACATTTTTGGAGGTAACTGTAGATTTGTCATAATTACAGATGTGACAGCGCTTGATAACAAGAAGTTTCCTCTCGTTCAAGCCATCGGGGGAAGCCGGTCAGCCATAAACTCAATGCAGCAAACGGCGATGACAGGACTCACACCGTTACCTCTGAGGCTGGCCTCGACAGCCCCAATTGCGGACAAACCAGGTTTAATATTTTCCAGATTAAGGGGAATCGAGGGGAGTTTTGCATCTGCCTTACTTTGCATGTCAGCTTGGCTCCGCAGCACAGTCTTCATTATTCTGCGTGCCGTCAGGCATAATCGTTCGACAAAAGGTAGCACCCTCAAAGGTAGCGCGACGCATGACGGCATCGCGTAAATTAGCATCGGTCAGATCAACCCCATTAAAATTGCTACGGACTAAACGAGCCCGAGATAGATCGGCTGACCGTAAATTAGCGTTGCTCAGATCGGTTCGCAGCAGGTAGGTTTCGGTCAGGTCAGCCGCTTGTAGATCAGCCTCACTCAAGTCTGCACTGGTAAAACTGGCCTTGATGAGAATCGCGCGAGGCAGTAAAGCCGTCGTGAGATTCGTCTCTGTAAAGTTTGACTCGGGGGCGATCGCCGCCGTTAAGTTAGCACTCTGCAAGTCAGCTTGCGTCAAGTCAGCGTAGGCTAGACGCGCATCAGCTAGATTGCTGTTTAATAGCGTCGCTGTCGTCAAATCAGCGCGAGTCAGCACCGTAGCCCGCAGGTCGGCACCGGTCAAGTCAGCGCCTTGTAAGTTGCTATTGCTCAAGACCGCTTCGCGTAAGTTCGCGTTTTGCAAATTGGCTCGTTCTAGACTGACACCAGCGAGTTGTGTGCCCGATAAAGACGCATTGCTCAAATTACAGCCGTTGCATTGCTGGCTGATCAGCAACTGCTGCAAGATTGTCGAGTCATTGGCCACGCCCGCAAGAGCCACGCCCGCAAGGGGCACCTGGCTCAATATCATGACGGCGATCGCCCGTTTGTTTACTCTGCCCATGCTCTGCTACCGCATCCTTGCGCTCTGAAGTTGAAGACTTTACACAACCCGCCGTTCAACTTCTAAATTTACTTCTACAATATCAGCACCTTCTCAGAGTGTTTGCTACTCATCGTCACCTATCGAGGTCACAGCCATTTGGCAATCGCTCACCCAGAACCCCTCGACAGTCGCTTACAGGGTTATCTTTAGGGGACGGTACGACTCGTCTACTGCGCCTCACGTACGTTGTTTTTTGCAAACATTGCATCCATCCATATGGCGCGATCGTCTGTACAGCCCAAAGCCGCCATAGGCCATCCACCAACCAAAGTGCGTTTGCCCTTGGGATGGTTTTGGCCCCTTTTTTGGAGTGGTTTGATGCTGGGGTCTGGCATCTTTGGCTTGTGGGCACTCGCATGGCTGACCCGCATTCCACCCTTGCCAGATTGTCAAGATGTCACAGCAGCAAGTGCCGATGGCGATCGCCTGATTTGTGCCCAATCAGCTTTACGCTCCGGCAGTGCCAAGAGTCTCATTCAGGCCGTGCAACTGTCGGCCAACTATGCGCCCAACCATCCGCTCTATGGTGAAACTCGACCGGTGCTCGTTGAGTCGTCAGAGCGACTGCTAGAGAAAGCCACCGCAAAAATACACGATGGCGATCTCACAACTGCTGCGGAATGGGCGGGTCAAATTCCTTTGGATACGCCATTGCGAGAAGTAGCTCAGTCAAAAATTTGGGATTGGCAAGAGGAGTGGAAGCAAGGGCAAGCCTTAGAAAATTCGATTGAACAAGCGATCGCGGCTCGTGATTGGGAAGCCGCTGACAATGCCCTGCAACAGCTAAAGCTGCTGGCTAGCGACTATTGGGTCGGCCAACGGCATAGCGAACTACAACAAGCCCAGCAATTAGAAGCAACGGCTTGGTCTCAGATCGAACAAGCGCGGGGGCTGGCGAACACCGGTAACCCTGATAATGTCGGCCAAGCCCTGGTGATGGCTCAGCGCATTAACTTAACGAGTCAAGCCTGGAATGAAGCGCAGGCAGATATCGATCGCTGGAGCCAAAATCTTTTGCTCTACAGCTTTCAACGCTGGGAATTGGGGGATGTTGAGGGGGCGATCGCGGCGGTCCAAAAAGTGCCTCCTGATCCAAATCTGGCTCCCGAAGCGCAAGATCTGATCAAATTTAGCCATGCCACCCGCCTCGCCGAGCAAGCCCAGCAAGAGCATTCTGGTTATCTCCAGCTGTTTAAACTGATGGAAGCGATTCGCGCGGCCGAAAAAATTCCTGCAGACAGTAGTTTTTATCAAACCGCTCAGCAGTCTAAACAGACTTGGCAGAATGAATTAGAAGATTTACGGACCCTGCAGTTTGCTAGCAACGTGGCCAGTCTACGTCAGCGCTGGACCTATGATTACGCTGCCGAGGTCGCCTGGACGGTGGAGCTAGAGCGGCCGCGGCGGCTGCAAGCTCAGACCCTGATTGCCCATTGGCAAGATGAAATTGAGCGGCTCGAAGATCGCCCGTTCTTAGTCCGCGCGCGCGTCTTAGCTGGCAAAGCCACCATTCCCGCCTTAGAGGCGGCGATCGCAGAAGCCCGCAATGTCACCTTAGGTCGCGCCTTACGCATCGATGCTCAAACCCTAATCGCCGATTGGCTAGACCAAATTGAAGTGATTCAAGACCAGCCCATTTTGAATGAGGCGAACCAACTGGCTAGCGCTGACAAACTGCGTGAAGCGATCGCAATTGCTCAGCAGATTCAAAACGATCGGGCGCTCCATACCCAAGCGCAGGCCATGATTAAAAACTGGACGCGCACGGTGCAAATCGAAGAGGATAGCCCGATTTTAGAAGAAGCAAAGTCACTGGCTTATGAAGGGTCTTTGACCGATGCGATTGAGCTAGCAGCGCAGATTGCACCCGATCGGGCACTGCATCGCGAAGCGCAAAATGCGATCGGTCTGTGGGAAGCTGAAAGAGCTTACATTTGGCAACTCGAAGCGGAAGAAGCCGCGGCTGAGGCAGCAGCCGAAGCCGGCTGGCAAACGCTTGACAATTGGCCAGGCGGTAATCCTAACGGTGAGACCATCACTCAACCACCGCCCCCAACCATCGGAAACTAGCCATAATCGAACGGTATGACGGCGTCTCCCCTGAATTTATTGCTTGTCGATGAGGATCCCGTTTTTCGGCTGGGGTTAAAAATTTGGCTGGAGCAGCAATCAGAATTTACCGTGATAGGAGAAGCCTCTGACAATGAGACCGCGATCGCGACGTTAACAGAATTACAAACGGCGGCCACGAATAGCGCGACAGATGCCGGTATTGCCGCCACCGCACCGGCAGTAGACCTCGTCATTATCGACTTGGAACTGGCACCAGACCAACCTGAGCAACTTATGGGACTGCAGCTATGCAGCAACATCAAGCAGCAGTTTTCGACGGTGGCGGTGCTGATCTTGAGCGCGCAGACCGAACCCGTTTTGCAGGCAGCGGCGGGTCAAATGGGGGCCGACGGCTTTGGGTCTCGGGGCCTGCCCGTGCGAGACCTCGCGCGGTTGATCCAACAGACAGCGGCAGCCGAACCCGAAGTGACTGCTGCTGTGACCGAAGATATCGCCCTGCCCTCACCCTTAGAAGGCCCGATCGCCTATTTGAATCGCACCTCAGTCGAACAAATTGATGCGGCGATGGCCGAAATTGAACAACTTGCCAATCAACGCTTATCCTACTGGTATCAGCTAGTTTTAGCGGGCAAATACCGCGAATTACGCGCCGCTCGCTGGCTAGTACAGCGCATTTTACCGGTGTCCAAGTCAGCCGATCACCCCGTAGATGCCACGTCCGCGCTGGGAAACATCGCAATAAGCAGCACCCCGTCAGGCAGTCGCCGTGAGTCTCTCCTGTCGTCAGCGGCTCTAGCCGCATCTGCGAGTCGCGCGATCGCCCGGATGCAGCCATCGATACCAGTACCCGTTGGCGATGTGCGATCGCGGGTCTGCGAAGCCGTGTTTTACAAGCTGCAGTTTCCTCTCGACAATCGCAGCTCCATCCCTTTAGAAATCGATATTTTGCGAGCAGAAAAAGCTCGGGAGCTGCTGTACACCGTTTTACGAGCCTTTGACACGCTGCTGGATGATTTGCAGCAGGCCCAAGTGTTGCCCGGTCAGGTGGAAGACCAACAAGCCACGTTTCTACGTGATCTCTGGCATGCCGTCACAGTTGACTTTTTTGGGCGCTACTACACTCCCGCCGTGGACGGTATCGAGCAGCCCATGGTGACCGTGCTGCAACAAGATGAAGCGATCGTACAGGCGGAAATCTTGGCCAAGATTCCGGCAGTGACCACCTTGCTGGCACATCTGCTGTTTCAAGCTCCCATCGAAATTGAAGGGGCTTCCTACATGGCGACGACCCCCGAAGCCTTGCGTCGCAGCCAATTTTTACTCGAAAACGTGATCGTGCAAGTCGCCTGTGCCGTGATGCAGCCCGTGCTCAATCACTATCCTGATGTCGAGTCTCTAAAACGCAGCCTGTATCAGCGGCAGATTATGTCAACTCGCGACATTACTCGCTTTCGAAATGAACTGTCTTGGCGCTATCGCTGGGATCAGCTCGTCAACGAACCCCAGGCCATCTTTGAAAGCACATACCGGCTCTTTGCGCTGACCCCCAATGGTCTTCAAATGCAAACAATCTACGCCCCCCGCAAAGCTGAATTAGAATCGCTATCCGGCTTGCAGTACGCACTGACCCTAGCCCTAGAAGCGCGCGATGCGATCGCGCCCCGCGTGCGAGCCACCATTTCCCTAGCCGGTAGCACGGTCGTCTTTGTCCTCACCGAAGTGATTGGTCGCGGCATTGGCCTAATCGGACGTGGCATCGTCAAAGGCATCGGCAGCACCTGGCAAGATATCCGCCTACGGCAACGACAGCGCGATGAATCTTAGACAGTGGCTGAATAAATTTGGTCATGAAAATTTAGCACTGTCATTACCATGCCACACAAGATGCAGCCATGCCGTTGAGTGATGCGCTCACAATCAAAAGACGATAGCAAGATGCAAAATGCCAAGTTCAAAGTTCACAAGTGGAACCACTGCAGAATAAAGCGTCTGGCTTTTCCAGGCATTCGCACCTAACAGCGGATTGCTAGAGTTTCTGACTTGTAGCTCACACAGTCCCCCTGCTACCCAATTACCCATCCACCGTCATCGCCAAGACGTGCTTTTCACGCCAGCCCCTCAATGTCCAAGAGCATTGCTCCTGCAGGCCGTTGAGCCCGTCGACGTTGACCGACTTTGCCAGTAGTCGACCCGGTTTGTGGAACTGAGCCGTTAAAATTTAGGTTGCAGTAGTCATCACTGCTGCACGAATGCTCACAATTCTCGACAGGTTATGGTTGCTCCCGGTTCCGTTGACTTTTTAGATGAATACGATGTCGTCGTCGTGGGGGGCGGACATTCTGGCTGTGAGGCAGCATTAGCATCGGCCCGGCTCGGCTGTCGCACTTTGCTGATTACCCTGAACCTGGACAAAATTGCCTGGCAGCCCTGCAACCCAGCGGTCGGGGGGCCTGCTAAGTCACAACTCGCCCATGAAGTGGATGCCCTGGGTGGTGAAATCGGCAAGATGACCGATCGCACTTACCTACAAAAACGGGTACTCAACAATTCCCGGGGCCCGGCAGTGTGGGCACTACGGGCGCAAACCGATAAGCGCGAATACGCTGCTGTCATGAAGGGGATTGTCGAAAATCAAGACAACCTCACTATTCGTGAAGGCATGGTGACGGATTTAGTCCTCGGTGACAACGACGAAGTGATCGGGGTTGAGACGTACTTTGGGGTGGCATTCAAATGCCAAGCCGTCATTCTCACCACGGGCACGTTTTTGGGCGGCATCATTTGGATCGGCAACAAATCCATGCCTGCTGGACGCGCGGGAGAATTTGCCGCCACTGGCCTGACCGAAACCCTTAATAAACTGGGCTTTGAAACCGATCGCCTCAAAACCGGCACCCCGGCTCGGGTTGATCGCCGTTCCATTAACTTTGACGTGCTAGAACCACAACCCGGCGACGCCGACGTTCGCTGGTTTAGCTTTGACCCCAATGTCTGGGTAGAGCGCGAGCAAATGCCCTGTCACTTGACCCGCACCACTGCCGAGACCCACCAAATCATCCGCGAGAACTTGCACCTCTCCCCGGTTTATGGCGGTTGGGTCGATGCCAAAGGCCCGCGCTACTGCCCCAGCATTGAAGACAAAATCGTCCGCTTTGCCGATAAAGCCAGCCACCAAATTTTCCTCGAGCCTGAAGGCCGCGACATTCCTGAAATCTACGTGCAGGGCTTCTCAACGGGCCTGCCCGAAAAGCTGCAACTGGCCATGCTGCGCAGTCTGCCAGGGCTAGAGCACTGCGCCATGCTGCGTCCGGCCTACGCGGTGGAATACGACTACCTACCGGCGACCCAATGCTATCCAACCATGATGACCAAGCGGGTAGAGGGGCTCTTTTGCGCCGGACAAATCAACGGCACGACGGGTTACGAAGAGGCGGCAGCGCAAGGCATCGTAGCGGGGATCAATGCTGCTCGCCTGGTCAATAGTCAAGACCTGATCGTGCTGCCCCGCGAAGGCAGCTATATCGGCACGCTGCTAGATGACCTGTGTACGAAAGAACTCCGAGAACCCTACCGGATGCTGACATCGCGCTCTGAATATCGGCTGTTGCTGCGATCGGACAACGCCGATCAGCGTCTGACACCGCTCGGTCGCGAAATTGGCTTGATTGGCGATCGCCGCTGGGAACTGTTCCAAAGTAAGCAGGCCAATATTCAAGCTGAAAAGACTCGTCTGGCCAAAGAACGCGTCAAAGAACACGACGATATTGGCCAGCGCATTGCCGCAGATACGGGACAACGTATCAAAGGTTCTATCACCCTGGCAGATCTACTGCGACGTCCCGGCTTCCACTATCCCCATCTGGATAGCTACGGTCTCGGACAGGCCAATTTAGCTCGCGAAGAAAAAGAAGGGGCCGAAATCGATATCAAATACTCCGGCTATATTCAACGGCAGCAAGCGCAGATTGAGCAAGTGAGCAAAAACGCCAACCGTAAACTGCCCGAAGCATTGGATTACCACACCATTGATACCCTTTCCAAAGAAGCCCGAGAACGACTGAGCAAAGTGCGTCCCCTCACGGTCGGGCAAGCCTCTCGCATTGGCGGTGTGAATCCTGCCGACATCAATGCGCTACTGGTATATCTCGAAATTCAAGCACGACGGCAGGGGATGACCGAGGATAGAGTTGCGATCTCACCATGATTCTGCGAATTTCTTAAACAGGCAGAGATACTATGCCTCATCTAAGCTTTAGGTTCGTCAGCAGCCTCGCCCTCGTACTACTAGAAACAGCGGCTTGGACTAACAGCAGCGTTATTTCTGAGGAGCCACGCCACGCTAGCAATGTGGCTCAACTTCCACCGATATTGCAAAATCCTAGGGCGTTCTTAGAAGATTTTGAAGCTCGGTACACGGTCTCAAGCTCGATGGAACCGACCCTGGCAACGAGCGACACATTCATTGTCGATAAACATACTTATCGCTCTGTCTCACCTCAGCGAGCCGATATTGTTGTCTATTTGCTGCCACCACAGCTCTCTGCATCCCCTGACAACACAAATTCAGCAGTTCATCGAATTGTAGGCTTACCTGGAGAAGTGGTCGAAGTGCGCGATGGGCAAGTTTTGATTAATGAAAAACCGCTGGATGAACCTTATCTTTCGCAGTCTGCGGCCATTAACTATGAATATGGTCCTGAAACGATTCCTCAAGATGCTTATTTTGTCTTAGGCGATAACCGCAACAATGCTTTTGACAGCCATATCTGGGGTATGTTGCCGGGTGAATTAATCCTAGGGCAAGCGATTGGAATTTTTTGTCCCGTTGAGCGCCAAAACTCCTTGGATTCTGACGTTGAGAGTGACCTCAATCGAGAGACCTTTGATCAAATTGTCGACTTTTTTCATGCAAATCCTGCTCTCTGTCCAATACAGGACTTTTAGCTCCCCAAAATCTGACCGCTTCTCATGACTCATCGACCATTTGAGGAAAAATAGCCGCTTCTGATTGACTATCAAAAAAGTGGATTTTGTCAGGGGCGATCGCGAGCCACACTTCTTCTCCAATCGCAAATGTGCGATCGGGTTCGACGCGGACTTGCAATATATCTTGACCAAACTGCACTGCTAGGTAAGTTTCACTGCCGAGGGCTTCGATGCGTTTAACAGTCACGGGTAAGTTCTGGGTGGCGGGAGCGCTGAGACTAAGATGTTCGGGACGAATGCCCAGCACGATAGATTGCCCGTCGTAAGCTTGCAGGGTGTCGGCCCAAGCTTCTGGTAACGTCAGGCGAAAGTCCCGATGGGTAATGAGCAGTGGGGCGCTGAACTGCACGGTTAGAAAGTTCATCGGCGGCGACCCAATAAAGGACGCGACAAAGCGATTGGCGGGGCGACGATACAGTTCTAGGGGCGTGGCACATTGCTGGATTTGGCCAGCATTCATCACCGCGATGCGATCGCCCATGGTCATCGCTTCAATTTGGTCGTGGGTCACGTAGACCGTAGTGATCCCCAATTGCCGCTGCAGGTTCACGATTTGGGCACGGGTTTCGGTGCGCAGCTTGGCATCCAAATTGGACAGGGGTTCATCCATCAAAAACACTTGCGGATTGCGCGCGATCGCCCGCCCCAAGGCCACCCGCTGCTTTTGACCACCCGAAAGCTGCCGAGGCAAGCGCTTAAGTAAACCGTCAATCTGCAGCATTTGCGCCACAGAACGCACCCGGCGGTCGATCAGTTTGTCCGCTGGCGCTAGATACCGTAAGCCCTTGGGCAACCGTCGTGTAATGCTAGCGAGCAAGGTTTGCCACCGTTTACGATGGGCGAGCGCCTGCTGCAGTTGTTGATTAGCGTCCAGTTCAGCATTGGGAATGGGGGTATTGGCAGGTTCAGCCAGCAATTGGGCACGACTGCCCCCCATCCGCCGCAGCCCAAAGGCCAGATTGTCATAGACGGTGAGGTGCGGATATAGAGCGTAGCTTTGAAACACCATCGCAATGTCTCGTTGCTTGGGCGGCAACTGGTTGACCTGGCGATCGCCCACATAAATGTTACCGGCAGTAATCTCTTCCAACCCTGAAATCAAGCGCAGCAAGGTGCTTTTACCACAGCCAGACGGCCCAACCAGCACCATAAATTCGCCGTCTTGCACTTTGAGGTTAATGCGCCGCAACACTGCTTGGTCGTGACCCACTGACACAGGCTCCTTGGCCGACTGGGTTTTACCCTGCCCCACAAAGGTTTTATACAAATTTTCTACGACAACCTGTGCCACGCTCGATGTTTCCTTCACGATGTCGTTGTAGAGACCCCATACACCGCCCTACAACAGTCAATTATTCCTCAGAATCGTCGTCACTCGCTTCACCATTGGCCCCATTATCTGGTGACGCGGTCAGGGTAACAGTGGCAATTTTTTCAGCCTTGGCGAATTTGCCGAGGCGATAGGCCGTCGGGGTATCGCGACCCTGACGGGGGACCGAATCAACAGGGATTTGAGCACAGCGCTCATGGGTGGTCACAATTACGAGCTCGCTGCCTGGCAGACTAGGGACGATCGCGTTGAGATGATCGGTCTTTTGTTTGAACAGAAAAGCCTGAGTGCCAATACCACCCCGCGCCCCAAGATGAATGCCCGCTATCGGCAAGCGCTTAGCGAATCCCGCTGCCGAGATCATCAACACACAGTCATCAGGCGTTTGAAGGCGGACACAGCCAACAATATTTTCTTGCTTGCGGAGACGCAGCGCCTGTGGTCCCTGGGCGGTACGGCCCATGACGGGAAGATTGTCATCATCCATGGTAAAGCGAATAAGACGTCCTCCTGAGGTCGCAATCGCCAGCTCTTCATCCGCCTTCGCCAAGGTGATGAACGCGAGATCGTCCCCTTTTTTAAGCTTCACCGCCGTCAAGCCGCGGCCGGTCAGGTTTTGAAACTCGGCCAGGGGTACCCGTTTAATTTTGCCCTGACGAGTCAAGAGCACCAGGTCATGGGTAAGCGCATCCTCCGTGAGCACGAGTTGGGTGGCGATCGCGTCGGGGTCAGTGCCCGCAGAATTCGGTAATAAGTTCACCAACGGCACCCCTTTAGACTGCCGTGAGGCTTGGGGAATATCGCCAATACTGAGAGTAAACGCTTTACCATCGCGGGTCAGCACCAACAATTCTTGCGTCGTGTTGGCGGCTACGGTCTGCAACGTCGGGTCATCAGCTGCCTGAAATTCTGACGGGTCGGGCACCGTTTGACGGGCCTGTCGGCGCTGATAGGCTCTGGTAGAAGAGCGCCGCACATAGCCCTTTTGGCTAAACTCAAGCACCACTGCTTCTTCCTTATGCTCAGCGAGAATCTCGGCCAGCTGTTCAGTTTCTTCCTGGCGCTCTGCTTCAGATTGAATGCGTGTACGACGTTCATCACCAAATTTTTTCTTCAGCGATCGCAGATCTTTTTTGAGTGACTTCAACAACTCATGGCGATCGTTCAACAATCGCAGTAACTCGTCGCGATGGGCAGTCAACTCGTCATATTCAGTTTGCAAGTTTTGCCGTTCTAACCCAGTCAAGCGTCGCAAAGGCATCGCCAAAATCGCATCACACTGGCGATCGCTGAGGTCAAACGCTTCACCCAGAGAGACTTTGGCCGTCGTGCCATCCGGCGCATGGCGCAAAATATCAATCAACTGATCCAGATTTTCCAATGCCCGAATCAGCCCTTCCACCACGTGCAGACGGTTCTCGGTCTTTTCTAAGTCGTAGCGGTACTGCCGGGTCAGGGTTTGTTCGCGGAATTCAAGAAACGCACTCAGAATTGCTCGCAGTGAAAGCTGCTGAGGCTGACCCTTATCTAAGGCCAGCATAATGGCTCCAAAGTTATGCTGCAGCTGAGTTTGGCGGTACAGCGCACTCAACACAACTTCCGGTTGCGTTTCGCGCTTGAGTTCAATGACGACCCGCATGCCGTCGCGATCGCTTTCATCGCGGATGTCGGCAATGCCGTCAATGCGACCGTTATTCACCAGATCAGCCACCTTCTCAATCCAGCCAGCTTTATTGACTTGGTACGGCAACTCCGTCACCACAATGGCGGTGCGGCGCTGCCGACCGCGTCCGGGGCGCACTTCTTCGAGCTGCGTGATCCCCCGCACGGGAATGCTGCCGCGTCCCATCCGATAGGCGTCTTGCACCCCTTTGATATCAATGATTTCACCCCCTGTGGGAAAGTCAGGCCCAGGAATGAGTTCAAAGAGTCGCTCATCTGACAGGGTCGGGCGATCGATCAAGGCAATCAGGCCATCGACAACCTCGTTCAAATTGTGGGGAGGAATGTTGGTCGCCATGCCCACAGCAATGCCCGACGAACCATTGAGCAGTAAGCTTGGCAACTGGGCCGGGAGCACAATCGGCTCTTGCTGAGAACTATCGAAGTTATCGATAAAGTCGACTGTAGCCTCGCCGATATCAGCCAACAAGGCTTCAAAGCTCACGGAGGCAAGGCGGGTCTCGGTATATCGCATCGCCGCCGGTGGATCGTTATCCACCGAGCCAAAGTTGCCGTGACCTGCTAACAGCGGATAGCGACTCGAAAAGTCTTGCACCATGCGTACCAGGGCGTCATAGACCGCCTGATCACCGTGGGGATGATATTTACCCAGCACATCCCCTACAACACGAGCACATTTACGAAAAGGGCGATCAGGGCTCAAACCCAACTCGTACATCGCATAGAGAATGCGACGATGAACTGGCTTCAGGCCATCACGGACATCGGGCAAGGCCCGCCCGACAATGACACTCATGGCATATTCCAGATAGGATCGCTGCACCTCAGTATGTAGAGGGGTCGGCACAACCTGCCCGGATGAAAGTATATTGAGTTGATCCGCCATGAATCCCTGTCCTCTGAAATTGGGAACTAATAAAGTAGTCCGGCTGTATTTTGCCCAATCAAACGGGCATTAACAATGCTGTAAGGTAAATGCAAAGGTCATCAATTTGCAATAATTTGTAGCTAGGATTAATTTCAACACCTTGTTTTTTCTCATCTTACTCATGGGCAATGTAGCAAGGTTTGACCCCGATCTGAGGCTTTTGCCACTTTTAAGGAACTACCATGAAGACCGTTCTCATCGTCGAAGATGACATGATTAACGCCCGCGTCTTTTCGAAAATTTTGTCGAAACGGGGGGGCTTTTCCGTCAAGCATACGGAAGATGTCGAAGAAGTGATGACGATCGCGCGCGATCGCCAAGCCGATGTCATTTTGATGGATGTCTCCTTGGCTCACAGCTTGTTTGAGGGTAAACCGGTCGATGGCATTAAGATCACTCAAATGTTGAAAGCCGATCCGGTGACGTCAGATTTGCCAGTCATTTTAGTGACGGCCCATGCGATGCAGGGCGATCGCGAAAGCTTTCTGGCGCAAAGTGGTGCCGACGGGTACATCAGCAAACCCGTGATTGATCATCAGAAGTTTGTGGATGATATCGCCGCCCTCATGCCGGAATCATAGCAGAACATTTGTACTTATTAGATCGTCTGTCTGTTTTGCATTTTTAGAGGCCAAGGGTTGAAGACCGTGTCAGCAGAAGACTCTGAAAGGTCCGAAGTACGATGCCAGTGGAAGTGTTAGGGTCTAACAATTAACAGCAGAGAGATTAGGTATCCTTGCTGACCTGTGCCCCTTTCAACCCATACTTCATTAGCTATGCAACTTCACCTCTCTACCTGGCCGGAAATTGCAGCTTACTTGCAAACCTCCAAGGGCATCATTTTTCCCATTGGTTCGACGGAGCAACATGGGCCAACTGGACTAATCGGGACCGACGCCATCTGTGCAGAGACCATCGCCCAAGGGGTGGGCGAAGCCACCGGAGCAGTGATCGGTCCGACCATCAATGTGGGGATGGCGCTGCACCATACCGCATTTCCTGGCAGCGTCAGTTTACGACCCAGCACGTTAATTGCGCTCATTCAAGATTATGTGAAACCGCTGGCACGCAACGGTTTTGAGCGGTTTTTTTTGATTAATGGGCATGGGGGCAATGTGGCTACCCTGAAAGCGGCCTTTGCCGAAACCTATGCTCACCTCGCTGATTTGGGATTCGACAATGCCGGTCGAGTGCGGTGTAAGGTGGCGAACTGGTACATGGCGCGATCGGTCTATACGATCGCCAAAGACCTCTATGGCAATCAAGAAGGCTCCCACGCCACACCGAGTGAAGTTGCCTTAACGCAATTTGCCTACCCTGACCACATCAAGCAAGCAGAGCTGACACCAGCAGTCGCCCCGGCAGGCTATCCCATCTACAGCGCTGCCGATTTTCGCGCTCATTATCCCGATGGGCGGATGGGGTCAAATCCCGCTCTAGCGACGCCAGAACATGGCAAGCGACTATATGAAGCTGCGGTTAAAGAACTGAGCAGCAACTATCTGCAGTTTTTGGCAGCAGAGTAGGGCAATTAAAAGTTACATGAGGACGGGTCCTTAACTGTAATGTGGCAAGATGTCTGCCAAAATTACCCAACCGACAGTGGCACTCCATTCATTCATTTACCACAGGGCCATACAATGCATGGGTCGTTACAGCCAATGCTAGGGTAACAAGTCGGCTTTTAGCGGATCAGACTGCTGATGTGGATAGAACTGACGCAAAAGCCCTCTCATTCCCTCAAATTTGGGGGATGTTAAGGGATCGGCTAGAAAATAAAGTACCCGGACAAGACTGTGGCAGGGGAGATGGGTAGCAGGGTCGGTGGGATGTTATTTAAGAAGATTTACAGGAAAGAATTTACCGCTTGTAGGGTGTCATTAGCGAAGCGTAATGCACCGCCGAATGGGTATGTTCATTGACAGAAATCTCCTAAATCCGATTTCCTCATCATTGGGGATTTAAGGGCCCAAATCGGATTCAACTGTATTAGTCCGAATGGAGCCGCCTCCAACCGTGAACCCAAGGCCATGACGCAATTTTTTCCAACTGACTTTCAATGGGGCACCGCCACCGCCGCCTATCAGATCGAAGGGGCTGCTGCCACCGACGGACGCGGCTTAAGCGTGTGGGATACTTTTAGCGCTCAACCAGGACGAATCCTCCACAGTGATACGGGCGCGATCGCATGCGACCACTATCACCGCTACGGCGAAGACCTCAAGCTACTGGCTGATCTGGGGGTGCGACATTACCGCCTGAGCATTGCCTGGACACGCATCTTGCCCGAGGGTACCGGACTGGTGAATGATGCGGGTCTGGCATTCTACCAACGCCTCATCGATGGTTTGCTCGAACGGGGCATCACGCCCCACGTCACCCTCTTTCACTGGGACAGCCCCCAAGCGCTAGAAGCTCGCTATGGGTCATGGCGTAGTCGCCAGATGGCCCAAGACTTTGCCGATTACGCCACGGTAGTGGTGCGGGCCTTGGGCGATCGCGTCACCCATTGGATGACGCTTAACGAAATCTTTTGCTTCACTCACTTGGGATACGGTGTCAACGAGAGGCCACCCCACGCGCCGGGAACGATCGTCTCTAACCTTAAGGATGTCTGGCAAACGTCACACCATGCTTTGCTCGCCCACGGCCTGGGCTGTCAAGCTATTCGGGCGACTTCGCCCCGGCCTTGCTCGGTCGCACTGGTAGATAACTTTCTCGCGACGGTTCCTCTCACGCCAACAACAGCCGACATTCACGCAGCGCAAACTGCGTTTCACACCGTGGGCACCAACGGCGGCATTATTTTTCCAGCATTGACGGGAGCCTACAGCCCCGCTCTGTTAGAACAATTAGGCGAGCAAGCCCCAGATATCGCCCCAGGCGATTTAGAGACCATTCATCAACCGCTCGAGGCTCTGGGCTTCAATGTCTACAGTGGTGTTTACGTTCGTGCTGCGGACAATCCTCAGGGGTATGAAGTCCTGCCCTTTCCTCAGGGATATCCCCGCTTGCATATGCCCTGGTTGCATGTAGTCCCCGAGAGTCTGTATTGGGGAGTGCGTCATCTCAGCACCACCCTAGAGCGGCCTGACTTGCCAGTATGCATTACAGAAAATGGCTGTGCTGCCCAAGACGCCGTGACTGACCAGGGCGAAGTGCTCGATCTTGATCGCATCCATTATCTACGGCAATACTTACAGGCGGCCCATCGGGCCATTGCCGATGGCTATCCTCTCCGGGGCTACTTTGTCTGGAGCCTGATGGATAACTTTGAATGGAGCTATGGGTACGATCGCCGCTTTGGCCTTACCTATATCGACTATGCCACCCAGCAACGCCTGCCCAAAGCCAGTTATTACTGGTATCAGCAGTGCATCGCTACCGGGCAAATTGTTTGAATGCAGAATTTAAAGTTCAGAGTTCGGAGAGCTAAATTTTGGAGGAATTGCCGACACCAGATGCGCTAATTGGCTGGGTCAGCGCCAGCGGGTATTGGACAAGTGGACGTGATTGCAACGGTGTCGGCTGAGCGATTCGCGATCGCCGCTGTACACGCTTCGGCCTCGGCCTCAGAAGACTCCAGCGTAGTCGCTTCTTCTATGGCCGCTGCTGCCGCTACCGCCTCAGACTCGTCGGACGAGAGATTTTCCAGCGTAGCGTTCTCAAATTCAAATGTGGGGGCGGTTGTAGGAGTTCCCCCCGAATTGCTCCCACCTGTCGAGGGTGTGCCAGTTCCAGGCGTAACGGGCACGGGCACAAAGGGCTGATTTTGAAAAGAAGTGACCAGGGTAGCATCGCCTCGGCCGCGCAAAATTGCCCCAGTCGTGCCGCTGGCATTGTCAGGAAACGTACCCACTGGAAATAGCGTTGTAAAACCGGTAAAAGTGGCACTCGGAGCAAGCGGATCGATGCTGATAGTCTGGTCGTTGTTAGGACCCGCCACAAATTGAATGTCAGGCAACGCACCGCTGCCCTCGATAGTAATATCACCGTCACTGAAGTTGTTAGTTGCGTCGCCCCCATGGCGAATCATAAGGGGGCCACCACCAGCGTCAGGGCTGACCGAAATACTGGCTGGAATCGTGAAGAGCACCTGTTCAGCCGTATCGACAAAGCCAGCATCAATTAAAGGCTGTGGCTCGCCTCGCGTCAGAAAATCAATCAGAGCCGCATCAGTTGACGAATCGAGAGTAATCCGGACGAAGGCATCAAAAGTGCCTATGGCTTGGAAGCGGCGAGCAGCATTGATTGCCAGACCACGACCGCCGGCGGTGATCGTTTCGACCACAATGTCACCAGTGGTTGCAGTTAATTCAACTCGACTGTTGTCAGTAAAGCCACCACCAGCATCAATGGCGCCCGCCTGTATATTGCTACCTGTAATGGTGATGTCGCCGCTACGCTCGCCTGATGAGTTACCTTGAGCAATAATGTCTCCAGCCGCAACGTTGCCAGCTGCATCAAGGGTGACGTTACCACCAAAGCTGCCGGGCTCAGAGGTATTGAGAACACCGACATCAATGGCATTGGCCGTAATTGTCAGCGATCGCCGCGGGGCCACGATCGCGTCATTAGTGTCTACAAACCGAAATTCGTTGCCAGCCTCAAAAGTAATGCTGCCAGGGTTTACACCATCCGTTTGAAAGGTGAGAGCGTCATCAGCTAAGTCTTCAATCGTGATGTTGTTACTGGCACGAATGGCCAAGTCAATGTTGCCAGGAGAATTCTCTAACTCCGATTCATAGAGAATCGTGGGAATCGGATCAGCCGCAGCGATATTGAATTCGGTGAGCAAAACCGCAGACGCATCAGAATCGTCACCATCTTGAGTGCCGTTACGAATCGTGATATCGACGGGATCCAAAAGCAACGTACCCACCTGGCCATGAGAGGCGATCGCGCTGACATTACCGTCGTAAATCAGCGTTTGTGCGCCAGAAACCTCGACAAATCCGCCATCACCAGCATTTGCTCCCCCATTGGCCACAATCTCGCCAGCAAACCCGGTCGTACCCTCTGACCAGAGAATGATTTGCCCACCATCACCGACTGCCCCAGCACTCGCGGCAATCAGGCTCGCTGCATCCACATAGGTCAGCATGGAACCCGGCAGCGTGGGTTGTCCCTGATAATCACCGCCCAAGCGTACAGTGCCGCCACTAAGTTCACCCGAGGCGTTCACAGTAGCGTTTAGTAGTGCCACTCGATCACCCACGATGGTCACATCACCGCCGTTCACGGCAGACACATCGAGTTCGCCGCTGGCGATCGCACTCCCCGCGCTGGGAGCTACAGGAATATCGCTGTTAGTGAGGGCAATCGTGCCATCCGGTTGCACGGCTAACCCGGTAGCAAGGGTCGCTGGTGCTCCGGTCAATAAGGCCGGTAACGAGAGTGGAGAGGGTATCGTTCCCGTTGCGATTGTCCCTTCTGGCAGCGTTGCCACCTCCAGATTCAGCACCATATCGGCATGACTGATGCGCACTAAGTTGGCTTCGGGAATGGCCGCGATCGTGATTTCACCACCAGGGGCGGTTACTGATCCCGTCGAAATGACCTGTCCCCCAAGTAAGGTAATGGACTGTCCAGCACCGACCGCTAAATCCGCCGCGTTGACCACAGTCCCGGCTGCGTCTACCGCAAACACAAAACCATGAGGAGAACCCGCGATTTGGCTAAAGTCATCACCACTCAAGATATTGAAAATGGCATCGTCAAAGAGCATGCCATCAGCAGTAGTCGCAGCAAAAGAGCCCGCCAAATCTAACTGAGCATTCGGCCCGAACAGAATCCCGGCTGGATTGATGAGATACAAATCCGCCGAACTGCCAGCCACTCGCAACAGCCCGTCAATATAGGAAGCCTCTCCACCAACGACACTGCCTAAAATAGACTGCACTTCTGGTTGCGCTAAAAACGTAGCAATTTGTCCCTGTGAGAGTCCCAACTGCTCAAAGGCATGAAAGAGGGAGTGACCATCGGCAGACGTAACGCCTCCGGTAATGGTGAATTCATTACCCGTTTGTTGGGCCTGAGTGGCGCTACCGGGTTGTGGAACAATAGGACTGGCAAAGGTTGCGGACTTCAAAAAGAGACAGCCGCTGGCGCTGAGAGCGATCGCAGCTATCCACTGGCAAAATTTCATCATGGGTCACCAGAGGGCTTCGATAGAGGTATTGATGTAATACACGCCGCTGCAACTCAGTTCGGGAAACCGCACTCACGGCGCTGTTGTAGTTGCCCCCCAGAAAGCTCTAAATTGGCACTCGGAGTGTGAGAGTGCTAATCCTAACTAACAAAGTTAATTCAGCCTTTGTTCTAGGCAAGCATAGATTCACCTCAGTGTTAGCGTTTCTGGAGAATTTGTAATGGCAGCTATTACTTTGAGTGCATCCAGCGTGACCCCGCTGGGCGATCGCGTGTTGATTAAGGTCAGCGCCTCTGAAGAGACCACTGCCGGCGGCATCTTGCTGCCCGACACCGCTAAAGAAAAGCCCCAAGTTGGCGAAATTACTGCTGTGGGTCCGGGCAAGCGCAACGAAGATGGCAGCCGTCAAACTGCCGATGTGAAAGTAGGCGACAAGGTGCTGTATTCCAAGTATGCCGGTACTGACATCAAGCTTGGCGGTGACGAGTACGTTCTTCTCTCCGAGAAAGACATTCTGGCTACGCTGTAATCAGCGCTGATAGCCCTCACACATGAGCCGCTCGCTAGTCGGCAACCAAGTTTTGAATTCAGAGTTTCGAGTTTGCCCTCGCTTAGCGAACTCAGAACTCAGAGCGGAGAAGTCAAAGCTTTCATGACCTGACTTTGACTTCCACATTCACTCACAACTCCTCGCAGGAAAGGATTTCGACTAATGGCAAAGAAGATTATTTATAACGAAGACGCGCGTCGCGCCCTCGAAAAAGGCATGGATATGCTGGCTGAGGCTGTGGGTGTGACTCTCGGACCCAAGGGCCGCAACGTTGTTCTAGAGAAAAAGTTTGGTGCCCCCCAAATTATTAACGACGGGGTCACCATCGCCAAAGAGATTGAACTAGAAGACAACGTTGAGAACACTGGCGTTTCGCTCATTCGTCAGGCGGCTTCCAAAACTAACGATGCTGCCGGTGACGGCACCACCACAGCAACCGTGCTGGCTCACGCCATGGTCAAGGAAGGCCTACGCAACGTGGCGGCGGGTGCTAACGCAATTTCACTTAAGCGCGGTGTTGATAAAGCCACAGCTTATCTCGTGGAAGAAATTGCCAGCCAAGCACGTCCAGTAGAAGATTCCAGTGCTATCAGCCAAGTCGGTACTATCTCCGCAGGTAACGACGACGAAGTGGGCGCCATGATTGCCGAAGCGATGGACAAAGTCGGTCGCGAAGGCGTCATCTCCCTGGAAGAAGGCAAGTCCATGACCACCGAATTGGAGGTCACAGAAGGGATGCGTTTTGATAAGGGCTACATTTCCCCTTACTTCGCCACCGATACTGAGCGGATGGAAGCCGTTCTGGATGAGCCTTACATCCTGCTGACTGATAAGAAAATCACCTTGATCCAAGACTTGGTGCCGATTCTGGAGCAAGTTGCCCGGGCTGGTAAGCCTTTAATGATCATCGCTGAAGACATTGAAAAGGAAGCCCTGGCTACCCTCGTGGTTAACCGTCTGCGTGGCGTTCTGAATGTGGCTGCGGTGAAAGCGCCTGGCTTTGGCGATCGCCGTAAGGCCATGCTCGAAGACATGGCTGTCTTGACAGGCGGTCAAGTCATCAGCGAAGACACTGGCCTCAAGCTGGAGAGCGCTAAAGTCGACATGCTCGGCACCGCTCGCCGCATCACTATCACCAAGGACAACACCACCCTCGTAGCCGAAGGCAACGAAGCAGCGGTGAAGGCTCGTTGTGAGCAGATTCGTCGTCAAATCGAAGAGTCTGATTCTTCCTACGATAAAGAGAAACTACAGGAGCGCTTAGCTAAGCTCTCAGGTGGTGTCGCCGTCATCAAAGTCGGTGCGGCCACCGAAACCGAGATGAAGGATCGTAAACTGCGCCTAGAAGATGCGATTAATGCGACTAAGGCCGCCGTTGAAGAAGGTATTGTCCCTGGTGGCGGTACGACCTTAGCCCACCTCGCGCCTGATCTTGATACCTGGGCAAACAGCAATCTCGCCGGTGAAGAGCTGATCGGTGCCCAAATTGTCACGCGCGCTCTGACCGCTCCTCTAAAGCGCATCGCTGAAAATGCCGGTCAAAACGGTGCGGTGATCGCTGAGCGGGTGAAGGAGAAAGACTTCAACGTGGGCTACAACGCTTCTAACGGTGAGTTTGTCGACATGCTCTCCGCCGGTATCGTCGACCCAGCCAAGGTGACTCGCTCTGCCCTGCAAAATGCCGCTTCTATTGCTGGCATGGTGCTCACCACCGAGTGCATCGTAGTCGATAAGCCTGAGCCAAAGGATGGCGCTGGCGCTGGCGCTGGCATGGGCGGCGACTTCGACTACTAAATCTAGATCACAACAGGTTGCCCCAAACGGGTAACCAACCAGTCAAAACCGCTGTTTCTCGGCATCGAGGGGCAGCGGTTTTGCTTATCAAAAATCGGCGTTGCTGATTTTGAAAATGCATGGAATCGTCTCCAAAATAGAGGACGAGCCATCAACCATCGAAGAGCGGGCAGCTGACTCGCGGCCTCAGATCCCCGGTTTATCCCTCGCTTCAACCACGTCCCCAAAATCTCTAGCAGAGTGCGACATCCAAAGATCGGAATGCAGGATGGAAATGCCAACTAAAAGTACGTTTCAGCCCTTCAGAACGACTTGATCAAACTGCGAATTGCGATATCAGTCTCCGTCGCCCTTCTCTCCCCATACCCTGACGACTACGACTACACAGAGAGAACGGCTGGCTCATAAGAGCGTCAAAACAGTTGCAAAACGGCTCTTGCGACTGTTGCTTCAGGTGACTTGCATCAATTCACCTCGATCGCCCCAGGATTTTCATCATCTTGATGGGATAAGACCCGTCGCTACGCACATTCGCCATGTATCCTCATGATCACCAGACCCGGAAAGGCGCTTCTAGTCGCTGAATTTGGGAAAAAATGAGGAAATCTCGACATCTGCCAGGCGGATGGAGTCATGATTGCTTACAGACTTTATTGTTATGAGCGGGTTATTTTCCTCAAAGGTAGGTGTTCCGTGAATTTAGAAGCATTTTGGACCAATATTTCCAGCGACTTAGTTGGGGTCGGCCTCAAACTAATTGGCGCGATCGCGTTTTGGATCATTGGTCGTTGGCTCATTCGGTTGGCTATCAAACTGATGAATCGCTGGTTTAAGAAAACGGCGATCGAGCCCACCCTGTTTGTCTATGCCAGAGGCGTACTGGGGGCACTGCTTAACATCATTCTCGTTGTTGCCATTCTCGGCTTCCTCGGCGTCGAAACAACTTCCTTTGCGGCGCTATTAGCCGGTGTTGGTTTAGCGATTGGGGCTGCCTGGGGCGGTCAACTGGCTCACTTTGCCGCTGGGTTCTTTATCGTCGTGTTGCAACCGTTTCAGGTGGGTCACTTTATTACCGCCGGCGGCATCACAGGCACAGTTGATGAAATTGGCCTTTTTACCACCACCATTACTCGCCCTGACAATGTTAAAACGATTGTCAGCAACAACACGTTTTTTGAAAATCCCATTGAGAACTTCTCGGCCAACCCCTATCGCCGGGTCGAGTTAGTCGCTCAGTTGGATAGTTCGGTGGACTACAAAGCCGCGATCGCGCAACTGCAAGCCCAGTTAAGCCAAATCGAGAATATTGAAACTGATCCAGCTCCTGACGTCGAGGTGCTAGAACTCAATCCAATGGGACCGGTGTTAGCAGTGCGTCCCTACTGCAGCCAGGCAAATTATTGGCCGGTTTACTTTGCGACGAACCAAGTGATTCTAGATGTGTGTGGTCGCGAAGGGTATCCGTCACCCAAGCAGCATTACACCATTCATCAAACAGCTGCTTAAGGGTGAATCGCAGCCCAATTATTCATCAGCAATCTGTCAGTTCCAGGAGTTACGCATTGACAGCGGAATGAATGTATGAGTTGAAAATCAAAGGTGTTGCATGACCTATTCCATTGCGTATTCTGACCAAACCGTCCACAGCGCGTTGCACGCTCGACCTCTACGTTCGCTATCTGCTCGCTCAACCGCAAGGCGCTGGCTGTTGCGAACTGGCTGAGAT
>JBCDAJ010000082.1:0-29509 GCA_039185935.1 Cyanobacteria bacterium P01_F01_bin.56
CATAACGGGTGGCGCTGGCCGCGGCGATGGCGATGGTCAGGAATTTGTTTTAATTGCTCTATGAGGGACATGGGCTGTTGATTTTGAAACAACTCAGTCCATCCTCATTTTTCTTCTCGCGTATGAAACCACCCTGCTTAGTGTTCATTCTGCAGGGGGCAGGAGTTGTTGTGTCGCGATCTCGCAGCCGCCAGAACCATTGCGGCATAGCCTCATCCGGCAAAGCATCCGCAGAGTACCGGCCTATCAATCAGATTGTTCAAACTGATAGGCCCGGTTTGTCAACGTTACAGAGGTTGAGCACTTACTTGGTCAGGTAAGTAATCGGAGCCGGATTTGTTGGCACAAAAGCCCATCCAGTCAACCGTCTGTCCTGGTTGAATCACCCTACCCCAATTGGGTGGAGCAACGGTGTACTGAGTACCCTGGCGCTGGTAGTCACCGTTCCAACTGTTACGGATCGTCGCTTGATTCATTTGAAAGCGCAGTTGCCAGTTTTGGGTGGGAGTTGAGCCAGCGTTGGTGACGCGGAAGTTGAGGCAAAATCCCTGTTGCCAATCAGACTGGAGATTGACGACTGTCTGCAACTGTGACTGCCCCGTGGGAGGCGGCGTCGGTTCCGGAGTGGGGACAGGGGTCGGTTCTGGAATGGGCGTGGGCGTGGGTTCTGGAGTCGGCTGGGGCGTGGGTTCTGGAGTCGGCTGGGGCGTCGGCTGGGGCGTGGGTTCTGGAGCGGGAATAGAATCCGGAGTCGGATAAAACGCGACCGCATTAGAGGCCAGCGTGGTGCTGAGTAAGGCTTGCTTCGGTTGATGAATGGAGCGCCAATCATCTTGCAAAATGCCGCCCGTATCACCACTATTGGGATTCCAACTCCAGTAGGTGAAGTTGAGGTTTTTCTGGCCAATGAAATCAACGAGTTGCCGTTGCCAGATGCCTTCTTTCGAGCGGTTATCAACCTGTCGTCCGCCAAATTCGCCAATCAGGATAGGCGCAATTCCTGCATCGGCAATGTATTGGAATCCGATTTGCCAGCGGCTCAACAGATTTTGGGGAAATCCTGGTTCATTAAACCAAGGCTGGTTATAAACGCCGGAGCCATATTCATGCGGCGAGTAGACCAATTGATTAGGCTGAGACAAGCGCACAGGATAGTTTCTCACCCCTTCCAAATTGCCGCCCCACCAATGGCTGAGCTGTTGGCCTGGGACATTATTCTGCACCCCCTCGACGACAATTAACCAATTAGGGTTGATGGCCAGGATGGCATTTCCGGCGCGCTCAGCCGCGAGTCGCCAGTCAGTCGCGCGATCGCCCGTACCCCAACTAGCCCGACCATGGGGTTCATTTTTGAGATCAGCGCCGATGACATTGCCCTGATTGCGATAGCGCTGGGCGAGCAATTCCCAGGTACCAATCCAGTCAGCTTCAGTAAAACCATCCCCATACCAAAGTTCGGGAATGCGGCTGTCATTCAGGCGATGGCTATCTAGCAGAATCCATAATCCCTGGCGGGCCGCTTCTTGAACGACCAAATCCATCACCTGCAGTGGTGTCTTGCCCTGCAAATCACGGTTGCTGCCAATATCAAAGTTAACCCCAGAGATATTTTGAGAGCGGAGCGACTGCAACGAAAAGGGCAGGCGAATGGTGTTGTATCCCAACCCTTTAATCTGCTGCAGCATCTCCTTATAATCTCGCGCCCAGAGGCCGTGGGGCGTATGGGTTTCTGTTTCCATGCCAAACCAATTGACCCCTCGCAGCAAAACGGTCTGGCCTTGGCGATCGATAATGCGCGCTCCCTGCGTCGAGAGTGGCGGCAGCGCGGTGGCATCCGCTGCTTGAGTGGGGAGGTGGGGCAGCGTAACAAAGTTGAGGATGAGCACCAGGCAGAGGCTCAGGCAAAAATAGAGCCCATGACGAAGTGCACGAAAGGAAATCGTGTGAGGTCGTTTCATAGATTTGCGGTTGTTTAATAAATATCGCTGGGGCCACAGCCGTATGGTGTGCCACATTCACCATCAGTCGGGGGCGTAACTGATGGCGAATTCAAAGGTTTGGTTGATGGCGACAATGCACTCACCAAGCTGCTTGATACTCGGTGAACTGCAGCTGTGAGGACAGATGCAACCGTTGTCCTAAAAACGCTTGTGCTTGAGCGCCAAACTCTACAGAGTGAGGCTCGACTGACGGTAGAGTTGACGATCTTTGTTCAGTTTTGCTCCCGCAAGGGTCGAAATAATGGCTTCACCCCAGCGAGCGTTGCCGCAATCAGCTGGGATGGCTCCATTTCTGCCACCGTTGCCGCAACGGGAGTTGCCGGATTTTTCGTCGTCAATTGGCAAGCTGTTAATGGGATGAAGCGTGCGATCGCCATTCCAAGACTAATGCCATGGCGGGCTTATCACCTCATCTTTACCCCCATTTTTGGGCTCGCACTCAGTGGCAGAAGTTGTTTTCCCACCTACCATCACAGTTGCTAGCTCCCCTTACCCCGCTGCTGCCCCACTCTGGAGGACAATATGCAAACTTACGCTGCACAGTGCTAACGCGTGAGCCCACGGTCCCAAGAGAGGCTGTACCCGGTTCAAGCCTCACCAGGGTCACGAGTACCCGCAGCGAGTTGCAAAATCATCGGGTGGCCGCCGTCTTGGTGATACTTATCGGCCCAAGCTTTGAGCAGGGCATCGAGTTCAGCCAGGGCTTGATCGCGTTGTTCAGGGGCCACATCAAAAACTTCAAGGCCACGCAATACATCTGGCTGCTCGACGACCCAATCTTGCATGAGCTTACCAAAACGAGCTAAATCATCAATCATGGTAAAGACGCGCTCTCGCTGCCCCTTGGGAGCATAGTGGGTGCGGGTTAATACAAACATCGGGATGGATAGAAACGGAATATCAATCTGGGTGACTGTACCAGAGTGCAGTAGGCGAAATTTAATGTGATCGGTCAGCGCTTCGCTCAAGGGCATTTGACGATTGGGGGGATATTCCGTTTGCGACTTTTCGTGCAGCAGTTTGATCAGATCTAAAAACTCCAGCATGTCTAGAAAGCGGGCCGCGGGCAGATCAGCGGGCAATTGAGCATACAGTGTCTCATGCTCTTTAGCACTGAGGTGATGATGATTGAGACGACATTGACCTGGTTGCCAGGCATGTTTTTCTTGCCAGAGAAAGGGGAGGCCAATGAGATAGTAAGGTTCTTGGTCACCCAGACTGGTGAGTGATTTACCGTCAGCTTTAGAGGATTCGATTTCTTTGACGATCGCCCTAACCCGCTTAGGTTCAACGTGGTGCAAAAAGCTCGTTTTACGAATGTTGTTGCCCTGCTCTAAATACGATGAGTAAATCGCTAACTTAGCAGCGGTATTGGCCGCTTCGAGAAACGAACCATAGCGATGTCCACCTAGCTTCATCACGCTGATGGCTAAGTAGAACAAAATACGGTCAGCCGAACTAACTTTAAGATCGGCAATAATTTCGTCATAGTCTCCACCCAACGGAGACACGTCCTGAGAAGACGTCGCAGATTCTGTCACACTCCAGCACTCAAATCAAAGGAATTTTTTGGCTAATACAGCACCCTAAATATTGTCTAGACAGCTTTTGAGCTTCCCTTAGCCCATCAATCTGGTTTGGTTAGCCTGATATTTCAGGCATTGTAGTTCGACATGCCGTTTGTTACCAGAATGCCCAAATTTTCAAGAATTGGTTAGGGCACGCTGGCTTCTGGTCGCTGGGCCTCGGTAGGCGTGCGATCGCCATCTTTAAGATACGTTGCCAGCCAGCGATCCATCTCCCAGAGTACATGGCCAACCGCTTCTCGCGATTCATACCCGTGCCCCTCTAAGGGCAGCTCGACCCATCGCACGGTGCCGCCCAAACCCTTCATTGCGCCATACAATCGTTCACTCTGAATCGGATACGTGCCCGCATTCTCGTCATTCGCGCCATGAATCAAAAGCAGCGGCTCCGTAATAGTAGCGGCTTGGGTAAAGGGTGACATATCTAGATACGTCTCTGTGGCTTCCCAAAAGGTGCGCTGCTCGCCCTGAAAACCAAAGGGAGTCAGGCTGCGGTTGTAGGCCCCACTATTGGCAATACCCGCTTGAAATAAATCTGTATGAGCCAGGAGATTGGCCGCCGTAAAGGCCCCATAAGAATGCCCTCCGATCGCCAACTGATGCCGCTGGCTAACGCCCTGCTCCACCAGGTAATTCACCACGGCTGCGGCACTTTGAGTGAGTTGCTGAACGTAGGTATCATTGGGTTCGGCTGACCCTTCGCCAATGATGGGCATGGTTGGCCCCATCACCACTGCGTACCCCTGAGTTAACAAAAAGCGGGGATCGTAGGCATAGGGGCGGCGAAAGGCATTCTCTGCGGCAGTCACCTGAGAGGCCGCATCGCGACTCTTAAACTCTTGAGGATAGGCCCAGAGCAGTGTCGGCAAAGGGCCATCGACAGTGGGATTGTGTCCGGGGGGTAAATAGAGCGTAGCCGACAACAAAACGCCATCCGCCCGCTCGTAACGAATGACTTGAGGGGTCAAATCGCGATACCAAGAGCGAGGGTCAGCAAAATCCGTCAGCGCGGTCTGTTGTCCGGTGACCAAGTCTTGCCGCCAGTAATTCGGCGTTTCCTCCGTCGATTGGCGATAGGTAATGAGCTGGGTACCTTGGTCGTTCAGCAGCGCGGTTACCGTTTCGTAGTAAGGGTCGGCGGCTTGCCACAGGCGCGTTTTTTCCTGCGTCGTGAGCTGCCAGCGATCAAGAAATGGATAAACTCCCTCTGGTGAGGCCCCGCGCCCCTGCAAATAGAGACTCTGCTGGTCCGGTGCTAACATCAAAACGCGGCGGTGGTAAGGGCCAGGAGTCGTCATCGGCTGCCCTGGATCGTTGTAGCGGTCTTGGTAATCTCGATCATCGAGCAGCACGGGAACTTGCTCAGGAGCTGCCGGATTAAGCTGCCAAACCCGCACCCGACGAGTGTCGTACCAGGCCTCGACCCCCAGGGCTAAGGTATCGTTGCCCCAGAGGATGTCGTTGTAGCGCAGGGTCGTTTGCCATAAGGGCTGCGGCGCCTTTTGAAAGGGCGCTGACAATTGCCAGACTGCATCTCGCTGCGCCACTTCTTGGCTGGCGTCGCCCTCGTCAAGGGCCTCAACCCAGTAGAGCGTCGCGGGGCGATCGCTGCGCCACCCGGTCGTTCGTCGCCCAGTTCTAACCGAATCAAACGTGACGGGAATATCGTCCGCTAGCGGTAAGTCATCGACTCGGTAGACTTCCTGACCCGTCGCATCTAGCACACTGACCCGCCGAGGAAACAAGCGGGCCGGAACCTGATAGGAAAAAGGTCGTTGAATAGTCCGCAGTAAAATCCAGTTCCCATCGGGAGAAGGAGCCATTGAAGCAATGAGCTGTGGCGATGTGAGCACCGTGCGATCGCCCTGCAAATTAACTCGCACCAGTTCCGAGGTCAGATAGTACTCAAAGAGCGTTTCATCCGCTGGCGACTCCAGCAAATTAGTGTAGGTGCGCACTGGGGCCGTCCGGCCTAAATTTTGCTCAATGCGAGGCCCCGTCGGTACAGATGCTGAGCTGGGTGGGTCCCCCAGTTCGGGCGGCACCATTTTGCATAACAGCCCGGCTGCATCCGAAATCCAGCGGCAAGGCGTACCGTAGGTATTGTTGAGGGTCGGGCCAGTCAACTGCCGGGCTTGGCCAGTCGCCATATCTGCCACCCAGAGCACCACCCCATCGGGCTGGTCCAGAGTAAACGCTAGCAGAGATCCCGTCGGCGACCATCGTAAGTTCCGAATTCCCTCTGACTGCGGAAGGGTCACAGGAGTCTGTGCCCCCGTTTGAATATTTTGGATGGTCAGGCCGACAAAAGCATAAGCGCGAGCCGGTGCTCTGAGAACCGGGTTAATCTGCTGCCCCGCCAACTGCAGGCGGGGCTGAGCTAACTTAGCCAGCGGCGTCAAAGGCGGACGATGCAGTCGTACTAACCATTGATGGTGGGGCGAAATACTCACCCCAGGGTACCAAGGCGTGTCTAACATCGACGCGATGGGCGCGGGCGGTTGTTGCCAGGTGGCTTGGGCCATAACAGGAGTAACAGAAACGCTAACAAGGCTGACGGCAATACCTAACAGTTGGTTGAGAGGACGTTTCATCATCAGAACAGCAGGCTGAGGTCAGCGACTTAAGTGTTTATCCTGCCATGTTTAAGTTAAAAAAGTCTTGTAGAGAGGAAAAAGGCTTCCCAACTGGCTCCGTCATCAACCGTCTGAAGTGGCTATTACAGCAGCATCCACTCATGATTTAGAGAACTCACTAAGCTTACTGTCTCGCAGGGTTGAGAGCTTAAACTATGGGTCTGTTCTTAACCTGTATGCAGGTTAAGGCGAGTGCAGGTGTTGAGGTAATGATGTGATGGACGTTTACACTGCTGACGATATCAAGGCAATCGTATCAGCCCCGATGACAGTTGGAATGGCTGTGGTGCTGGTTGATATGGGCATTGTTTCCACCGCTATTGAGGCGGCGATAATGACTAAAGAGATCACGGGTGCGGCTCAGAAATATCCCCACAACTCGATTATTCAGGCGGCTTTTTCTAGCGAATCGCTTAAGATCACCCAAATGGAAAAACCGGACGTCAAAGCCGAAGATATCAAATCCGGCGCTTATATCGATGCCGCGATCGCTGCGGTCAATGAGGTCATGACCCTGCTGCAAGATAAAGCACCTGCTACCGAGATTACTGAATATAAGCAGTTCATCTATGACTGTGGGGTCGCTGTTGCTAACGCTGCGGGCAGCGGCCTGTTTGGCACTGGAGCCAAAGTCAGTGAAGCCGAAGCCCAAACCCTGGCTAAATTCAAAACCGCCTTCACCCTGTAAAGCAACCCACCTGAAACAGAAGGAAAATGCCATGAGTCGATCCCGTTGGTTCAAACCATTTTTGCCGTTAGTACTGACAGCCATTTTGATGGTCACGGCCTGCAGCTCAGCCCCCTCCAAGTACGACGAGGTGCAAAATGACACCACCGGCTTTAAGGCACCTGCGGCAGTGGAAAAAGGAGCCGAGCCAGCGGGAACATTCAACCCGTTCTTTCCTGCTTCCGAAGGCGAGTTCAACGTTGTGCCCTCGCAAGAAAAAAAAGGGTTTGCGGAGTATAAGCTCAAGCGTGATGGCGAAACGCTTGCCATGTTGACAATTAACGACACCATCAGCCTTCCGGCTGCCGCCAAGAAATACGCCGACGCCACCGATTCGTTAGCCGGATTTCCGATGGTGAAGCAGGGCACAACCACGACCGGCATACTGGTGAATGGTCGTTATCAGGTAAAGGTGCTTTCTCGCAGCGAGGCTTTTACTGCTGCCGATCGCACTACCTGGCTCGAAAAGTTTGATCTCGCTGGCCTCGCAAAACTCAAAGCCGATACCAAAGCGTTCCGTCGGGTTCAGAAGAAACAGGCTACCCAAGCCCCCAAAGCGGCCCCTACACAGTCTTCGAACCAAGAGTCAGCCGTCTTCGCCCAACCAACCGTAGTCTCCGAACCGACGGCTATCGTTGAACCCATATCGGCCCCAGAGCAGAGCACAATCACGGAAATGAATGTTGCTACGGAGCAGACAACGACCTCAAGGACAGCCGCTGTCACGGAGCCAAGGGCGGTCCCTGAGCGGCGCAATGTTGTGGAGCCATCACCTTCAGTCAGTTCAGAAACCATGGCCCCCAAAACTGAGTCAAACTCAACTCTAGAGACATCGCCGTTCCTCGTTCCAACACCTGCCAGCTAAGTCTCGACTGATCAAGTTTTCTAAAGTCATCTCACAGGTAGAAGAGTGCCATGAGCGTCAAAATTTACGAAAAAGTGGATAAATTACCCACCGGTGGCCTGACCGTGCGGGCCTTGAAAACCTTGGATACTTTTGTACCGGGTCAATGGGAGAACCTAGTGGGTTTTGACCACACCATCAAACAAGTGACTGGCGAAACCGATGAAGCCATGGTACGAGCGATTGGCGAGCGGGCGATCGCCCTTTTTAACGACAAATCTCAGGGCTATCAGCGGGCGTTGTGGCTCTATGAAACGGTCGATTCGGCGTCAGGCATGTTGGGGGCGGCCGAGATCGCGAACCGCTTGGGACAGGATACTTTCCTCAGTTTTTTGAAGAACCTCACCCCCAAACCAGAAAAGGCCCAAACGATTGACCTATCAGTGAAATTGGTGACGGAAGTTGTGGCTTTTTGCCACATCAACGGTATTCCAGGGGATAGTTTGGGCGACTTTCTCTCAGCATTGGGCGACTACAGCAGCGAATCGCTCATGCGTATGGCTGCTCTGGTTTCCTTTGACGGCGTCATTCCCCTAGGCGCGGACTTCAGCGTTAAAGCCCTAAACGCGATTAAAAACCTGCGGCCTGATGACCTAGAAAAAAATAAAACCTTTAAGGGCGTCAAGAAGGAGATCCCAGGCAAAGACTCGAAGGGTAAATTGTCCTTTATTACCGAAAGCTTTGAATCAACTCAGGGTTGGATGGACAAGCTGGTTAGTGATAAAGGCATTACCCAAAGTGGACTCGTCGATCAGCTCGCCAGCTTTATGGAAGGGTCTAAAAGCAAACTCGATTACTTGGGCGCATTTTTGGATGTCTCGGTAAATTACTACGAGCATACGGGTGTGCAAACCCTGGCCCGTCGCCTCATCGAACGAGCCGTCGCCGAACTTTAGGGAGTTGCTTCGAAATAGCGTTCCTAATGTTTGAGGTTTGGCACTGCCAAACCCTGACAGAAACGTTTAGGGAGTTGCGCTTAAATAACATCCCACCGACCCTGCTACCCATCCACCCTGCCACAGTCTTGTCCGGGTACTTTATTTTCAAGCCGATCCCTTATGTCCTAGGGATGTTATTTAAGCGCTGAGCCCCTAGTTCGGCTGAAGGGGCATTTGAGAAGCCCTTCTTGGCCGCAATCAATTTTTAGGAATCCAAAACAAAAGGAGTGCGATCGCTCACACTCCCTTTCGGTAAATTCATCAGCCCGGTTGACTAGCGATCAACTGACCCCATGATGATGTCAATGCTGCCGAGAATCGCCATAATGTCAGCAAGCTTCATGCCGCGCAACAAATGCGGCAAGATTTGCAGATTATTAAAATCGGCCGCGCGAATCTTAAAGCGCCAGGGGAAAACATTATCATCACCCATGATGAACACCCCTAACTCACCTTTGCCACTTTCGAGGCGCACATAGTGCTCACCTTCAGGAATCTTAAACGTGGGGGGAATCTTTTTGCCCGCAAACTGATAGTCAAAGTCATTCCACTCTGACTTGGGGCCTTCTGACATGCGCTTGGCTTCCAGATTTTCATAGGGGCCGCCTGGTAATTGCGCACAAGCCTGACGAATGATTTTAATCGACTCTCGCATCTCGGCAATGCGTATAACATAGCGAGCCATGCAGTCGCCTTCGGTGGCGTATTGCACATCCCAATCTAACTCGTCGTAGACTTCGTAGTGGTCGACCTTGCGTAAATCCCACTTGACGCCAGAACCCCGCAACATGGGGCCAGACAACCCCCACGCGATCGCATCATCTCGGGAGATGACGCCAATGCCCTCAATCCGACGGCGAAAGATCGGATTATTCGTGATGAGTTTCTCGTACTCATCAACCTTGGGCAAGAAGTAATCGCAGAAATCGAGGCACTTGTCGATCCAACCGTAGGGCAAATCGGCAGCCACTCCGCCAATGCGGAAGTAGTTGTTGTTGACCATGCGCTGACCCGTCGCTGACTCCCACAGGTCATAAATCAGTTCCCGTTCGCGGAAAATGTAGAAAAACGGAGTTTGAGCGCCCACATCAGCCAAAAACGGCCCCAGCCAAAGCAGGTGGTTGGCAACTCGGTTCAGCTCCAGCATAATGACGCGAATGTAGCTGGCGCGTTTGGGCACATCAATATCCGCCAGCTTTTCCGGCGCGTTGACAGTAATCGCCTCGTTAAACATGCCCGCCGCATAATCCCAACGGCTCACATAGGGCACAAACTGTACATTAGTACGACTTTCGGCAATTTTTTCCATGCCGCGATGCAGATAACCAATCACCGGTTCGCAATCAACGACATCTTCGCCGTCCAGCGTCACAATGAGGCGCAATACCCCGTGCATAGAGGGATGATGCGGCCCCATGTTGATGACCATGGGTTCGGTTTTGGTTTCAATGCGTGTCATGGATTCGCCTGGGAGGATATCAATAGAGAGCGCGATTGCCCCGAAGGAAGCGGTTACAACAGTGTCAACTTTGAGCGCAGTGGCTCAGTATCTATCAAATGTTGCCCTTTATTAATATAAGAGGTCTGACCCCAGATTTTCTATGCATTTCCATACCATAAGCTTTGGCATGAGATTGGCGTTGCCTATGGGGTAAACCAATGTGAGGAAAGTTGAGCCTGTTTATGACTGAGGAAATCAAGACGTTTCAGCATGTGCCGGTGCTGCCAGAGGCCGTGTTGCTCGGGTTGAATATGGCTAATACCAGCGGTTCACAGCGGTTTTTAGATGCCACAGTCGGCGGCGGCGGGCACAGCGCTCTGATCCTCCGAAGTCATGCGCAGGTACAACTCGTAGCCTTGGATCAAGATACGATCGCCCTGCAGGCTGCTCAGCAGCGATTGGCCGAGTTTAGCGATCGCGTCACTCTGCACCATATCAACTTTGGCGAGTTTAGCCCTGACGAACCGCAATTTGCGGGCATTCTTGCCGATATTGGGGTGAGTTCAGCCCAACTCGACACCCCCGAACGAGGCTTTAGCTTTCGCCAAACGGCTCCGCTCGATATGCGGATGAATCAACACCAGGCCCTTAGCGCGGCTGACATCGTTAATCATTGGGATGAAGTTGAATTAGCTAATTTGATCTATGAATACGGTGAAGAGCGCCTGTCCCGTCGGATTGCGCGCAAAATTGTCGAGCAGCGCCCCTTCCAAACGACTACCGAGTTGGCTGCAGCGATCGCCCAGTGTGTGCCTAAAAAATATCGTTATGGCCGCATTCATCCGGCGACACGTACCTTCCAAGCCTTACGCATTGCCGTCAATGCCGAGTTAGACGTCCTGAAAACCTTGTTGGTAAGAGCGCCCGACTGGTTACTGCCAGGGGGACGGCTGGTAATCATCAGCTTTCACAGCTTAGAAGATCGCATTGTCAAACATGCCTTTCGTCAAGACGAGCGCCTCAAGATCATCACCAAAAAGCCCGTGACAGCCGCTGAGAGCGAAGTCCAGGCAAATCCACGAGCGCGATCGGCCAAGCTCAGGGTAGCGGAAAAAGTGTCGCCACCTTGAGGCCAGCCCCCCGGCTTAAAGTTGAACTAGAATAACGATTGATTTACCCGATTAATTTACCCGATTAATTGGGCAAACTAGGGGCGTGCGTTTTGCCGCATCGGCTCTTCTACTGGGACTTTGCCAATGACCTGGGAAGACAATGAAACTCTCAAACTCATGGTGGTCGACGATGAGCCAGACAACCTGGACTTGTTGTACCGTGCTTTTCGGCGTGACTTCAAAGTATATAGAGCCGAGAATGGGTTTAAGGCCTTAGAGGTTTTAGAAACGGCTGGCGAAATGGCCGTGATTATTTCTGACCAGCGCATGCCCCGCATGAATGGGACAGAGTTTTTAAGCCGTACGGTGGAGCAGTATCCAGACACGATTCGCATTGTGCTGACGGGCTACACCGATGTGAAAGACTTGGTGGAGGCCATCAACTCCGGCAAGGTGTTTAAATACATCACCAAGCCGTGGAATCCCCAGGAGTTGAAATCGGTCGTTAAGCAGGCCGCTGAAACCTTTCGTGTCGTCAAACAGCGTACGCAGGCACTGACCCAAGCCTTGGCTCGCGAATCCTTTTTTAACGATGTGATGAGCGTCATTCGCGAATCGCTGGATTATCCCAGCATGCTGCAGACCATCGTGACGACCCTGGGTAACACTTTTGACGCCAGCTATGCCGTGCTCTATGCCGTTGAAGGCAGTGAACACCAAGTCGAGTTAAATCAGGTGCCAAGTTTTGATCTGCAGTCGTCAGTCACTGTGGTGGACGATGGTTTTAAGCATCATAGTTTGGCGGTGAGTGAAACGGTGTTGCACACCGGCAAGGCCAAAATTGACACGGTCGACCTCAGCACGGCTGTCACTTCACTGTCGGTCCCCTTGCGATATCAACAAGCCACGTTAGCGATCGTGACCCTGTATCACGAGGCTGATGGTGGCGACTGGGCCGAAAAGACATCGCAGTTGCTCAATAGCGTGGCTGAACAGATTGCCTTGGCCATTTCGCAGGCCAAGCTCTATCAGCGCATTCAAAAGCAAACCCAGCAAATGCGATCGGAATTAGAGGTCGCCAGACAGATTCAGACAAATCTTCTGCGGCAGAGCGTTCCCGAGCTTGACAATGTGCGCATCCAAGCTCGTTGTCTACCCGCAAGAGAAGTGGGGGGCGACTTTTACGAAATTTTTCTGCACCCTCAGGGGCACATCTGGCTGGCCGTTGGTGATGTATCTGGTAAGGGAGTGCCAGCGGCTCTGTTCATGGCGAGTGCGATTTCTGTACTGCGACGAGAGCTATCTCAAGATCGCTCGCCCACCCCTGACAAGGTCATGCAAAACCTTAATCGCAGCCTGTGGGATGACTTAGTTAACAGCAACTGTTTTATTACGCTCGCATTGGTCTGCTATGACCCCAGTACCCACCAGCTTTGGTATGCCAATGCCGGACACATCTATCCCATGGTTTGGTCAGAGACCCTGATCGATGATTCTGCGGCTGAGCCACTGTATCTCAAGACCCGCGGGGTGCCACTCGGCATCTTGCCCGAGTGGCAGGCACCGGCTGGCACTTTGACGTTATCGCCGGGTCATACGTTACTCCTCACTAGTGATGGTTTGACTGAGGCCAGTGTGGCTGATGTCACCCAGGACGGCGTCGTTGGCATGCTGAAGCAAACGGGCCTTTGGGCGCTCTTGCAGCAACATCCGCGATCGCTAGATTTAGATAAATTATTGAGCATTATTCAGTCAGGCAGTGCCGAGCAGGAAGACGACCAGACAGCGCTACTGCTGGAGGTGACGGCATGATGCAGACCGAACTCCAAATCCCCAGTGATCTGAAATTTCTAACGGTGATTGAGGAGTGGCTGTTAGGTACCTTGCGCGTCGAGTTAGGAGACTGGAATGAGTGGCCTACGTGGGAAAATCGTCTCCGACTGGTGATTGTAGAAGCCTACTCCAATGTTGTGCGTCATGCTCACCAGGATATTCCCCAGGTGCCGGTGGTGTTTAAGATTAAGCTCCAGGCTGATTTGCTACAAATTGAGGTGTGGGATCAAGGCAAAGGATTTGATCTAAGCACCTACTTGCCACCCACACCTAATCGGCATCAAGAAGGCGGCTATGGTTGGATGATTCTCAATCGCCTGATGGATAAGGTCGAGTATCAGGTCAAAGTTCCGGAAAGAGGAAATTGTCTGAGGCTGCAGGCCCATTTACCCGTCGATCAACCGGCTGCGCCGTTGTCAACTTCTCATACTCAGGGCCAGTGAACTTAAAGATCCTTGGGGCTCAAGCTTGCTAAGTAATTCCACCGTATCTGGCTTTGAAGGACTGTTGGGTAGATTGCTCGGTCAACCAAGCCCACATTTGATCACCTAAGGAAAAGTGCCACCATTCGTTAGGGTGCTGTTGGAAGCCCGCAATAGTCGCCACTTGCCGCAATATACAACGATGATGGTGTACTTGCTGACTGCTCGCGTCAGTCTTATCTTGAAAGTGATTGGGATGCGATCGCGCTGACACTTCATCAATGGGCGAACCCATATTTACAGGCCGATTTAGGCCATTCACCAACGTAATATCAACTGCCGCCCCAGTGCTATGAGGCGGCGGCGTTTTGGGGTCAGCGCTAGGCAAGGCCCAAAATTGATGCACTGTTGTCATGAGCGCTTGCTTTTCTACTGCTGAGGCTTGGGTCCAATCGAGCCCCTGTTGTTGGGCCAAGGTCTGGGCCGTATAATCCACCATAAATTGCTGCACGGCTAGCGGGCGATAAGCATCGAAAATTTGGATGCGCCAGTTGGAATGGGTTGATTGTAAGTGTTGCTGAGCTTGCTGCAGCGCTGCCGCTACCGACTGCCGTAACCAATAAGGGGAGCGATCGCCGTAGGGAGCGCCCAACGCCTCATAGGGATGAGGTGTCACCACCGCAAACTCTCCTAACGGCAGCGGGACAAGCGGTTCGCCACAGTCATCAATGGGAACACGCTGATACGGCTTCATAGAACCAAACTTAGGCTGTCAGAATATCGCACTCTACGTTAACTCGCTAATCCAGTGTCTACACAGCCAACTGGCTAAAGACCTAACTGGCTAAACATCCAGCGTAGTTGCAGCAACACCCGCCAACGTCGGTGATTGAGTATCACCCCCCAGGGTATGAAAAAATCTATGCGCAACTTTTACAGCATGCGAGAACGGATCAAGGTTGCCGGCAACAAGGCCAGCTTTTGCAGTTTTGGCACAAATGCCCGCTGATTGAATACGTCGTAATCGTTTTGCTCAATCACATCCAAAATTTTGCTATAGAGCACCTGGGCTGCCCAGACTGGCCAGCGGGCATCCGGACTCAACTTACTGATCCCCTTTTCGGCTTGCTGGTAAAACTTGCGCGCTCGCTGAATCTCAAACTGCATGAATGCCCGCCAGCGATCGTCAATCACCCCGTTCATCAAGTCATCTTCGGTGTAATTAAATAAAGCCAGATCTGCTAGTGGTAAATAGATGCGGCCCCGGCGGGCATCTTCGCCCACGTCGCGCAAAATATTGGTCAATTGGTTGGCAACCCCAAGCGCTACCGCCTCTTTAGTCGGGTTCGGCAAAGGGCCATAACGCCGCCAAGGAGCCGTACTCTGATTTGGGTCAATGCCCATCACGGTCGTCGACATCAACCCAACGGTACCCGCCACCCGATAGCAGTAAAGCTCTAGCTCCTCAAAAGTGCTGTAGCGCGCCTTGTCAAGATCCATTCGTTGCCCGTCAATCATATCTTTGAAGGGTTGAATATCCAGCGGAAAACGTTTCAGCGTATCCACCAAAGCAACATCAGTATCTTCTACAGGATGACCCTGAAAAATCGATTGCAGCTGCTTTTCCCAACGATCAAGGGTTTCCATCGTGGTAAACGCTGCCTGAGGGCCATCGACCAACTCGTCGGTGCGACGACACCAGACATAAATTGCCCAAATCGCCCGCCGTTTGGCGGGAGTCATCAGCAAGGTGCCAAGATAGAACGTTTTGGAATATTCCGCTGTAATCTGGCGGCAAACCTCATAGGCATCCTCCTTGGGAACCAATTCTTTAGACCGCAGCGAGTGAGACAATTGCAGCATTAATCTTGTTAGCTGGAAACTCGGAACTTTTCAGACTACAGCGCGTAAACCCGCTGACGACGGACTGACTTCCTTTCACAGAATACGGGAAATTCAGCTCGATTTGACCGACAATCGCCGGATTTGGCTATGCCACAGAAGCGGGCTGACGATCGCGGTCCGTATCAGACACCGTTGATGATGACTGCTGACTCACCGCCTGCGCCGCTAGCTTACCAGAAAGCACTGCCCCCTCCATGCTGCCAAGGTAGCGCTGCATGGTGTAGCTGCCCGCCAAAAAGAAATTAGTAATAGGAGTGGCTTGGTCTGGTCGACAAGCTTGGGTGCCAGGGGCGGCCGTATAGACCGAGCGCGGTGTCTTGACAATTTGATATTTCAACAGTTGAGCCGGATCATCGCCGGTTAAATGTTGAGGATAAAGCTTCTCTAGCTCTGCCATGGTGGCAGCAAGGATATCTTCCTCGGAGCGGTCGATCCAGTCTTTGGCTGGGGCCAGCACGAGCTCCAGCATAGATTTGTCAGGATCAGCATATTCGTGGCAAGTGTTGCTCATGTCGGCATAGACACTTAGCAACTCTGATCTTGAAAAGAGTAGTTGATCAATATCGGTCATTTTGCGATCAAACCAAAGGTGAATGTTGATCACGGGGACCCCTACCAACTCCTGCATTTTTTGGAAGAAGCTAATGCCTTTCCAGGGCTCCGGCATGAGAGCTTTAATCACATCGACCGAGGTCGCACACACATACGCATCAGCGGTAATCAGTTCATCCTCAGCGCCATCAAGTCCGCGGACTAAATACCCCTTCACCGTACTGTCCTCGTTTAGCAAAATCTGCCGCAGGGGTTTGCTCATCAGCACCTCGCCACCCTGCTCAGTGACATAGTCAACGATGGGTTGACACAGACGCTCCGGGGGAGCACCGTCTAAAAAAGCCACTTTGGAACCGTACCGCTCTTGCAAAAACCGATTAAGTGCCGTGAGGGGCACGGTTGCTGACACATCTTCGGGATTAATAAACGTCAGGGCTTTGGAGGCGGCGATAAAAATGTCAGAATTGACGCGATCGTCGACGCCTTGCCGTCGAAGCCACTCCAGCAGGCTGTATTGGTCCATCTTTTCGACGTACTTTTGGCCCCGCACGATCGCCGGCAACAGGCCAATAGCAAAGCGAATTTTTTGCTCCCAAGTCAACATGTCGTTGTTGCGCAAAATCGACATGATGACGTTGATGGGCGCGGGAATGTCGGGCACATCAAAGCGAGACAGGACACCGGGCTTCTCCGGCTGGTTAAAGATCAGGGTGTGCTCTTTCCATTGCAGTCGCTCAGAAATGCCCAATTCTTCCATCAACTGCAGCATGTTGGGATAAGCCCCAAAGAAGACGTGTAACCCAGTCTCATACCAGTCGCCATCCTGATCTTGCCAAGCGGCCACCAGCCCACCCAGCACGTCACGGCTCTCCAGCACAATGGGCGTGTGTCCGGCGTCAACTAAATACTTGGCACAGGCGAGTCCAGCTAACCCGCCGCCCGCGATCGCAACTCGCATGAATGGCTATTCCCCTTGCAAATGAACATGTTTGCTTTATCTTCTCTTGATTATTATATGTTTCATTTCGTAACAAACTGGCAAATCTCTGAGAATCTCATTTTGACGGTTAGAAATAAACGCGACTTGATTCCTCTCTAAAAGTGACAAAGGGTAGTTTCTGACGAATAAACCTTTTAGAATGATGAACTCAGCGATTTGCTTAGTCAACGCAACGAACTAGCCCTCGCGTAATATTTCCTAGTCAGCAGCCATGACTATGGACTAGTGGGTAGTTGGAATGGCTGGTTGTGTCAACAAGCAACTGGGCGACTACGCGATCAGTGAGCAAACACAACGTATCAGATTCAGTTATTTGGGGTTGAAAGCTGTGACGCAATCAATTTTAGAAATTTTGCAGAGTGGTGATCCGCTGGTGGCGGAGATGGTGGCGCATGAGCTGCAGCGTCAGCGTCAGCACTTGGAACTTATTGCGAGTGAGAACTTTGCGTCGCCAGCGGTCATGGCGGCTCAAGGTTCGGTGCTGACGAATAAATATGCCGAAGGATTGCCCAGCAAGCGCTATTACGGTGGCTGCGAGTTTATTGATCAAGTTGAAAGTTTGGCGATCGCACGCATTAAAGAACTGTTCGGAGCCGCCCATGCGAATGTGCAGCCGCACTCGGGGGCCCAGGCCAACTTTGCCGTCTTTTTAGCGTTGTTGCAGCCTGGTGACACCATTTTGGGCATGGATCTCTCCCACGGGGGACACCTGACCCACGGTTCACCGGTCAACGTATCTGGCAAGTGGTTTAACGTTGTCCAGTATGGCGTTAACCAAGAGACCGAAACGTTGGACTTTGACCAGATTCGGCAGTTGGCGCTGGAACATAAGCCCAAGATGATTATTTGTGGCTATTCGGCTTATCCCCGAACGATTCCCTTTGAAAAGTTTCGGGCGATCGCAGACGAAGTGGGCGCTTACCTGCTTGCCGACATTGCTCATATCGCTGGACTGGTGGCCGCAGGCGTGCATCCCAACCCGGTACCCCACTGTGATGTCGTCACGACGACGACGCACAAAACCCTGCGAGGCCCTCGCGGCGGCTTAATCCTGACTCGCGACGCCGATCTGGGCAAAAAATTTGATAAAGCCGTTTTTCCAGGCACGCAAGGGGGGCCATTAGAGCACGTCATCGCGGCTAAAGCCGTCGCCTTTGGCGAAGCGTTACAGCCTGAATTTAAAATCTATTCTCAACAGGTGATTACGAATGCGCAAGCGATGGGCCATCAGCTCCAAGCGCGAGGGCTCAAGCTGGTCTCGGGTGGCACGGATAACCACTTGGTCTTAGTCGATTTGCGTTCCGTGAACTTGACGGGTAAGCAAGCAGACAAGCTGGTGAGTGAAGTCAATATCACGGCCAACAAAAATACCGTCCCCTTTGACCCCGAATCTCCTTTTGTAACCAGTGGTTTACGCTTGGGATCACCCGCCATGACCACTCGCGGCATGGGCACCGAAGAATTTGTAGAAATTGCTGACATCATTGCTGATCGTTTAACGAGTCCAGATGACGAAGTCATTCGCGAAAATTGCTTGCGTCGAGTCGCAGCCTTGTGCGATCGCTTCCCGCTGTATCCTTACTTGACTCAGCCTAAACCCGTTTTGGCTTAACGCTTGTCGGGCAGCTTTAGCTTCAAATTAATTGGATGAATCCGATGATCCCCTTCTGGCAGCAACACTGGAGATCATCGGATTCATTATGTGGTTTGCACCAGTACCGGGTGGCGTCGTGAATTTGCCCACCGTTCCCGAGGGCAGAGGAGCCGCAATACCGGGTAGCTAAAGACTGAAGTAGTCTAGCGACTTCTGCTATTAAAGGTACTAGAAGCTGTTATCAATTAGGGCCAGACTCTTTGCCCAGAGATGATTTCAGCCCCTATCCCAGAAAATTGATGCGGACGCGCTCGGGCTTATCCTACAAAGTTTCTAGAATTTATTGGTAACGCACCCTGAAGTCACAACAGCAAACTACCGTTGGCTCAGGTTACCCGGAATTTTGGCAGCCGATAGTCTGAGATACGGCTCAATTCTGTAGGACTTATCCTTGCCGCAGGCAATTCCGATCGCCGCCTGCCGCATTTTGCCATCGCCGCTGAGAGACTTAATCTGCGTCTGTTGATTACCCAACGTTATGCGAGATATGACGGTAGACAATCTTTTTAATCTGTCATATTCTTCACGGAGCTTTATAGTAGTGGCAATATCCTAAAAATTGTTAAGAGAGTCAATAATCTGCTCTTAACAAAGCTCAACTTTCGCTAAAGGCCTTAGTATTGGTCGCGAACCTACTGCTCGTATGCTGATTGCCAACCTTCAACTCCGTTGAAGCGATTTTTATGCCTTTTCAGCTTTACCATCTATTGGCCTTTGTTATTTCGAGTGCGGTCGTGCTAGTGTCGACCCCGGTCGTGCGGCGCCTTGGCTTGAAATGCGGTCGAGTTGATGTGCCTGGCGGACGTAAGGTTCACACTCAACCAATGGTCCGTCTGGGAGGAATCTCTATTTTTTTAGGGACGCTCATTGCGTTGCTCTTTGTCTGGTGGAGTGGTGGTTTTATTGACGCTTCTGGCACTCATTTAAGTCCCACAGACGAATATGAAATCTGGGGCGTAACGCTAGGCGGGTTTGCTTTTTTTCTGATCGGGTTGCTAGATGATTTGTTTGGGCTGTCGGCTTCTAGTCGGTTGTTGATGCAGGCCGCGATCGCTGCAATCGCCTGGCATGTAGGTGTTAGCATTGATTTTCTCACAATTCCGTTTGTGGGCTTAGTTTCGCTGCCAGTGTGGATTAGCTTACCAATTACGATCGTATGGTTAGTGGGCCTGACGAACGCCATTAACTGGATTGACGGGTTGGATGGGTTGGCAGCTGGGGTTTGTGGTATTGCCGCACTCATCATGCTAGTGGTGAGTTTGTTTATGGCGCAGCCTGCGGCTGCGTTAATTGCTGCGGCCCTTGCAGGGGGCTGTCTCAGCTTTTTGCGATACAACTTTAATCCCGCCAAAATCTTCATGGGCGATGGCGGCTCTTACTTTATTGGGTTCACCCTAGCTGGGGTTGGCGTGATTGGCCTTATCAAGAGTGTGACAACGGTAGCTGTGCTGCTGCCTTACATCATTCTGGCCGTCCCCATTTTGGACATGTCTGCCGTCATTTTGGATCGCCTGCGCTCTGGGAGTTCTCCCTTTGTAGCTGATAAGCGACATTTACATCACCGTTTGCTAAAGGCCGGGTTATCTCATCGCTGGGCAGTGCTGTTTATCTATGCCCTGACGTTATGGGCCGGTAGTTTGGCGGTTGCCTTTGCAGGAATTCCAGCAGGGTTTCTCTGCGCAGCGGGGGCAACTGGACTCTTGACTTACACGGGTTGGCGAGTCAAGCAGCTTTCTCGGTAAACTTCAAAACTTGTGGAACTGATACAGTTGCATCCAATTTTGGCTTCTACATCTCCAATCCGGAGAAATCGGATGCAACATCTCCCAGCTTCAGGGGATTAATTGGGTTTTGTATGAGTTCTAATTTATTAAGCGATCGCGGGAATCAGTCCTTGTCCGGTTGATCGCTTGCCTTTGGCCGCCAGATTTTTAGGTTTCCTTATGCCTCAGATAAAAAAGGTGGAAGTATTCTCTAAATGGGAATCTCCTTTACAGGCTGAGTTGTATAAGCTTCATGAAAACCAAGCAATTTATTCTGTTAGCCCCGCCTGGTGCTAATGGGGCAGAACATGCAGTTGCCCTGGCTAAGCGATGGACTGTCCCCCATGTTTCGCTGTCAGACCTTTTACAAACGGCGATCGCCAACGGCAGCGAGATCGGCATGGCAGTGCGGCCGTATCTGGCGTCGGGAGAACCACTGCCCGACAGCGTTGCCCTTAAGCTCGTCAAGCAGCGTCTTGAACAACCGGATGCGGTACTCAAAGGCTGGGTTTTGGAGGGCTTTCCTCGTAGTGTCGACCAGGCGCAGGGCTTAAACGATTGGTGGGCAAACATGGGGCAATCAGCCCCTATTGCGATCTATTTAAAGGCCCGGACCGGCATCTTGATCAATCGCCTGGCAACGGCCCCCGGTCAAACGGCAACCACGCCAGCCCTGCGGCGATGCCTAGAGCGCTATGACGCTGAGGTGATGCCCTTGGCGAACTATTATCAGCAACGCGATCGCCTAATGACCATTAATGCGAATCTCCCCTTTGCCGAAGTTGCGAGAGACTTGGCTCGGATTGGTCAAGTGTCGGCAGCCGCCGCCCCCTTGATTGAGGATGAGGCGGAGTTAGACACCCTCATTTATGGTCAGTCGCGACTGGTGGTTGACTGTATGGCGGCCTGGTGTGGTTCTTGTAAGCAAGTATCTCCGTCTATCGACAAATTGGCAGAGGAATATCGCGATCGCGTCAACGTGATGAAAATTGATTTTGATGCGAATCGCCAAATCTCGAAGCGCTTTGGCCTGCAAGGCATTCCGGCGGTCCTGTATTTCAAAAACGGCAAGCTATTAAAAACGCTGACCGGCGTCAAATCTTATACCGAATATACAGAGGCCGTCTCAAACCTGTTGGATTAACGCTGGGAGCATTGGAGCCAAATTAATTTGGCCATTCAATCTGGTGCCTCAGGAATGCTAACGAGCGGGTCAACGGCGATCGCCACATCTGGAAATGCCAGGGGATAAACCGTGCCCGCTTTTAAGGTTGCGCGAGTCGAAAAGTCATCCCCCTGCAAATCTGTAAACACGGTAAGGTCTCGGCTGGCAATGTTCACCACCCAATACTCTGGAATACCCGCTGCAGCATAAATCTGGCGTTTGGTTTCGAGGTCGTAGGTCAGCGTGGTGTCAGCGATTTCTACTAGCCAATAAATATCTGCAGGATAAGGATGATGCTTGAGATAACGGGTGTCAGGCAGCCGCACAATAGCAATATCGGGTTGGGGTTCAGACGTTGCTAACGTGATGGGGTGAGCTTCAAAGACTTTAGCTTTGGCTTGTAATATTCGTCTCAAATATTCGGCCCCGCGATCATTAACGAAGCGATGAAACCGTCCCTCGGGTGCCATGTCCCAGATTTCTCCATTGACGAGTTCACAGCGACGGCGATCGAGAATGCCGAGCTCTCGCATCTGTTGATAGTCTGCGACCGACCATTTGGTAAGTGTCCGCATGGGGGTAACGCCTCAATGGCAGAGTGTCTATCCGCTCTGATCCTACTTTACTCATCAGTCAGGAGGGTTACACGCTGCAATTAAGTTCTAAACAGGGATATCACTATAAAACCAACGATGTATCTTCAAGCGCTTGAGCTTTAGAAGATTCCAGGTGACCTTGGCTCCGCAGCAATCAGCGCGTTCACTCAACACATGAAGGGGAGCTAATTTCCCAAGAATAGAGGTTAGGGAGTCGCGCTTAAATAACATCCCATTTACCCTGCGACCCATTCACCCTGCCACAGTCTTGTCCGGGTATTTTATTTTCAAGCTAATCCCTTACTCTTACCCGATCGCAGTTGCCCAGTCTTTTGCCCAACCTAAGTGCTTGTGAACTTCCTCAAGGTTTTGCGCTTCGCTGTAGAGCCGTAATACGGGCTCAGTGCCGCTAAAGCGAATCAGCAGCCAGCTCTCATCCGCCAGGGTGAATTTGTAGCCGTCGATATCTAAGCAGTGGGTGACGGCTTTGCCCGCGACTGTTTGAGGGCAATTGGTTTTGAGCTCGTGCAGGAGCTTGTCGCGCACATCCATATTGGCGAGAGGAAGATCAATACGATCGTATTCAGAGTGATAACCGGTTTGATCTTGCAATTTGCGGTAGCGATCGCTCAGATCCAGGCCCGATTTCACCACCGCTTCTAGCACATAGAGAGCTGACAAGAGAGCATCGCGCTCGGGAATATGGTGTCCGTAACCCACTCCGCCAGACTCTTCGCCACCGATCAAGGCGTTGGATTCCAACATGCGATCGGCAATGTACTTGTAGCCGACGGGCGTTTCATGAACCTCTCGACTGTGGAGTTTTGCGACTCTGGGAATCAGGTTGGAGCCGCTGATGGTTTTAATCACCTCACCCTCATAACCATGGATTTGGGTCAGGTGATCAATCAAGATGGGAATTAAAATCTGGGAGCTCAGGAAATTGCCCTGACCATCGACCGCACCAATGCGATCGCTATCGCCATCAAACACCAGCCCAGTTATCAGACCCCCCTCAACGGTGGGCTGATAATCAGCGACGGTCTTCAACATACGCTGCAAGTATTTAGGCAGCGGCTCTGGAGCGCCCCCTTCAAATAACGGGTCGGCATCGCCGTTCAACTCGTTAATCGGCATGGCTAAAAGCCGTCCTAGGCCAGTGGCCGCAGAACCGTGCATCACGTCCGCAAAGACCGTGAGCTGACCACTTGAAAGCGCCGCTTGAATGCCGGCTAAATCCACTTTGGACTGCAGTTCTTGGCAATAGCTCGGCCACGGATCAAAGCGCTCGATTTTACCGGGTTGCGCGGCTGTCGGTACGGGTTGGTCGAGCTGCGCTTCGACCTGTTTGGTCACGTTTGGGGGCACTGACCCCCCAAACGCACTTTTAATCTTTAAGCCGTTGTAAGCGGCAGGATTGTGGCTAGCAGTAATGACGATCGCACCTAGCGCCCCCTGATCCTTTGCTGCCCAGCTAAACGCTGGCGTGGGGGCAAAATCTTCAGAAAGCCGCACATCAAAGCCCACTTGAGCAATCGCTTCTGCTGCGGCCTGTGCAAATTGCGGCGACATAAAACGACGATCATGGCCAACAATCACCGTGTTGCTGCCAGTGTGTTCGCCATAGCATTGTTTTAAGACCTGGGCAGCGACCTGAGCCACGTGAAATACACGAGCCATCGTAAAGTCAGCGGCGATCATGCCGCGCCAGCCGTCAGTGCCAAATTTAATGGGTTTGTCGATAAAGGTCGTGGGAGATAGTGCGATCGCCATAAAAATTACCTAATGATGAATAAGATCTACTTAGCCCGTTAATCTGCCAACCAAGAGTTTACCCAAGTCCTCCGCAAATTCACGGGTATGGTGCGAGGTTAATAGCGTGAGCGCTGCGAGCCCATCGGATGATGCCTTGTAAGTGCGTTCATTTAGGCTGGTCTCCCCCCACTGGTCGGCCATAAACTTCCTGGATTACTTGGTTTTTACCCTTTAACTTGATGCTGTACATGAGCTGATCTGCTGCCGCCAAAGCTTCGTCTGCTGATTCGGGCGCGGAAATAAAAGTGATCGCCCCTATGCTAAAGCTAATCGACACTTCATGCTTGGAGGAGAGCTGAGCCAGCTCATGGAACATTCGTAACAAAACATTCTTCGCCTGTGGTAAGTCCGTTTGCGGCATCAGGATGGTGAACTCATCTCCCCCCAGCCGCGAAGAAAAGTCCGTGACACGTAGGATTTGTTGCAACACAGTGGCAACGGTTTGCAAAAGGCGATCGCCAGTGGCATGACCGAGTCGATCATTGACTTGTTTGAAGTTATCGACATCGAAATACACCAGAGTAAACGTCAAGCCATAGCGTCTTGAACGCATGATTTCTTGTGCAAGCGCTTCCATAAAAGCTCGCCGATTCAGCAATCCAGTTAGAAAGTCGGTGCTGGCAAGGTATTGCTCTTGACGATAGCTAGCTTTCAACTCTGCTAACAAACTGGCGACCATGAGCCAAAACATTAGTCTGACAAAGGTGTTCCAAACCAGAAAGAACTCTACAGGGTATGGCGGAATTCGGGCTGATTCGGCAATGAACCATTGAAAAGCCGCGAACAGACAGAGTAGATAAGCCGCTTTAGGGGATACGCACCAGGCCATTATTGCCACCGGTAAGACGTAGAAGATCGAGAACCCTAAATCAACTCGGACGATATAGTCGATTACCCAAATCACCAGTGACAACAGGAAATTGCCCATGACTAACTTCCATGTGGGCAATCGAGCTAAAGCTGGCATTAACTGAGTTCGCCACTGCTTGATCAAGTGATGTTCCCCGCACTTTATCTGGCTGTTAGATGTCAATGCTGTGTGCAAGTCTATATCCAGCCGACAGACTAGTTTGGCATTTTCCGCTTATAGTCTGAGTCGGATTATGGACACAACACGATGACAACCAACAAAGTGGAAGTCGCGATCGCGCTGCTGATTCGTGAGGGACGATTTCTCTTACAGCTGAGAGACAACATTCCCACCATTGTTTATCCGGGTTACTGGGCCTTTTTTGGGGGGCACATTGAACCGGGTGAAACCCCAGAAGCGGGAGTATGGCGTGAACTCAAGGAAGAAATCAACTACGTCCCACCTCATTTACATCATTTCGTGCGGTGGGAACACGAAAACATCGTGCGGCATGTATTTTATGGCCCACTGGTAGTACCGCCAGAAGCGTTGCAGCTTAACGAAGGCTGGGATCTGGGCTTGTGGACTGTGGAAGAGATTCAGCGCGGGGAGCGGTTTTCGGCAGTGGCGAACCAGATACGTCCTCTAGGGATGCCACACCGCACCTTACTCCTGCGATTTCTCAAAGAGCATCCCCAAGCACTAAAAACGATGTAGCCCCGGCCAGAACGAACAAATGTTTGAGATTCACGCAAAAGCTCCCTCAATTGCCTAAATCTGGAGGGACGTTGAATTCAATTTCTTTAATGTTGGGAACGCCGGGGGTGAAATCGGTGGCAACTCCGTAAGGGAGCGGCTTAAAAATTAAAGTACTCGGACAAGACTGTGGCAGGGTGGATGGGTCGCAGGGTGGATGGGTCGCAGGGTGGATGGGTCGCAGGGTGGGTGGGATGTTATTGAAGCGCCGTTCCCTAAGTCCGATGTAACAGGGCGACTGGATTGAGACCCAGTCATGCTGTTATCGCTGATCTGACCGCAAAATTTGGCTGGTCACTGACCACAAAAAGCAGCCCTATCAGAATCTGACAGGGCTGAAGACGCAGTTAGGAGGTATCTTGACTTCAAACATATAGGCAAGGTTTGAAGATGTTCGACTATTTAAGACCAATTTAAGGAGTCGCGAGTTGGAGGGTTGCAAATGTTTATACTTCCAGGCCCACGTTAGCAGTGATTACCAGTGATGGATGAGTGGCTGGGCGTTTCTACAAGGTGAGTTTTTGGGCAGAAATTGACTGTCGTCAATGAACAATCAATACGATTTGGCCAGAAACCCCTGTTTCCCTTGCCAGAGTAGAAATATACGTTTTTGACGACAGTCGTCGGGAGGTCACTATGGCGATCGCCACTACCAACCCCACCAACGGTAAACGCCTCAAGACGTTTGACTCTCTCAACTCCATCGCGATTACCGAACGGATCGACCGAGCCCAAGAGGCGTTTGAGCACTATCGGCAGGTTTCTTACCCACAGCGGGCAACTTGGCTGCAATTGGCGGCTGATTTACTCGAAAATAACCAGCAGGCTTACGGCGCCATCATGACCCAAGAAATGGGGAAGCCGCTGCCGAGTGCGATCGCTGAGGTGGCCAAATGCGCGTGGGTTTGTCGATTTTATGCTGAGCAGGCGGCAGCGTTCTTACAAGATGTTCCCGCTAGTACTGACGCAAGTCAGAGCTTTGTGCGGTATCAGCCATTGGGCATTGTGCTCGCAGTGATGCCGTGGAATTTTCCCTTCTGGCAGGTCTTTCGGTTTGCGGCACCGACGCTGATGGCGGGGAATGTCGCCTTGCTCAAGCATGCTTCCAATGTGCCCCAGAGTGCTTTGTTAATCGAGGAAATTTTCCGTAAGGCGGGATTTCCCGAGCATGTCTTTCAAACCCTGCTGATTGGGGCTGATGCCGTCGCTGACGTCATGGCCGACGATCGCGTCAAAGCGGCCACGCTCACTGGCAGTGAACCCGCTGGTGCCGCGCTGGCAACCTTAGCTGGCAAGCACATCAAACCCACCCTGTTGGAATTGGGCGGCACTGACCCGTTTATCGTGATGCCCAGCGCCAATTTGGACGACGCGATCGCCGCTGCCGTCACCGCCCGCATGTTGAATAACGGCCAATCTTGCATCGCGGCGAAACGGTTTATTTTGCATGAGGCGATCGCCGATGAGTTCTTGCAAGGCTTAACTGCTCAGTTTCAGGCGCTGAAGGTCGGTGATCCGACTGCTGAGGACACCGATATTGGCCCCCTCGCAACTCCCAGCATTCGAGATGAACTCGCAGCGCAAGTCGAGGCCTGCCGCGCCCAGGGGGCAAAAGTGCTCACCGGGGGCGATGTCGCGGCGCTGCTGGCGACCTTGCCCGCTGAACTCCAGGATGGCAACTTTTATCCGCCGACGATTTTGGCCGACATTCCGCCAGGCACCCCAGCCGACCAAGAAGAGTTTTTTGGCCCGGTGGCGCTCACCTTCCGAGTACCGGATCTAGAGGCCGCGATCGCCCTCGCCAACAGTACGCCCCTGGGCTTAGGTGCCAGCGCCTGGACCCAAGCAGCCGACGAATGCGATCGCTGCGTCAATGAGTTAGAAGCCGGAGCCGTCTTTATTAATGGGTTGGTGAAATCGGACCCGCGCTTACCCTTTGGCGGCATTAAGCGATCGGGCTACGGACGAGAACTGGGGCGTGAAGGCATCTTGGCCTTTGTCAATCAAAAGACTGTGTGGATTAAATAGTTGAGGAGTCGCAGAGCATGAATACCGCCGAGCTACTGGTGCAGTGTCTCGAAAATGAAGGCGTCGAATATATCTTTGGCGTTCCGGGAGAGGAAAATCTGGCCGTTTTGCAAGCCTTAAAAAATTCCTCCATTCAGTTCATCACCACCCGGCACGAACAGGGGGCCGCCTTTATGGCCGACGTGTATGGCCGGCTGACGGGCAAAGCTGGGGTGTGCCTGTCGACTTTGGGGCCAGGCGCCACCAACTTGATGACCGGGGTGGCCGATGCCAACCTCGATCGCGCCCCCCTTGTCGCCATTACCGGCCAAGTCGGCACTGATCGCATGCACATTGAGTCGCACCAGTACCTCGACTTGGTGGCGATGTTTTCCCCCGTCACCAAGTGGAATGCTCAAATCGTGCGCCCCAGCATCACCCCAGAAATTGTTCGCAAGGCCTTTAAGCTAGCGCAGACCGAAAAGCCGGGAGCGGTGCACATCGATTTACCGGAAAACATCGCCGATATGCCGGTGAACGGTGCCCCGCTACGGCGGGATGGGCGCGAAAAATCCTATGCCTCCTTCCATAGCCTGCAGCAGGCAGCCATGGCCATTTCCCAATCTATAAATCCGCTCATTTTGGTAGGCAATGGCGCGATTCGGGCCCGTGCTAGCGAGGCGTTAACGCAGTTCGCGACGGCGTTGAATATCCCGGTCGTCAATACCTTTATGGGTAAGGGAGTCTTGCCCTATACCCATCCTCTGGCACTGTGGACCTTTGGCCTGCAGCAGCGAGATTTCATTAATTGTGGCATTGAGCGGGCCGACCTAATTATCGCGGTCGGCTATGACCTGGTGGAATATTCCCCCAAAAAGTGGAACCCGGAGGGCGATTTGCCCATTTTGCACATTAATTCCACTCCTGCGGAGATTGACAGTAGCTACATTCCTCGTACTGAGGTAGTGGGTGATATAGCCGACTCGTTGGAGGAAATCTGGCAGCGAGTCAACCGCAACGGTCGCCCTGAACCGATTAATGTGCAACTACGAGATGAAATTCGGGCCGACTATCAGCGCTATGCCGATGATGAGGGCTTTCCAGTCAAGCCCCAAAAGCTCATTTACGACCTGCGGCAAGTTCTTAAGCCGGAAGACATCTTAATTTCTGATGTGGGGGCTCACAAAATGTGGATTGCGCGCAACTACCACTGCGATCGCCCCAACACGTGCTTGATTTCCAATGGTTTCGCCTCCATGGGCATTGCGATTCCTGGGGGACTTGCGGCAAAACTCGTGCATCCTGGCCGCCAGGTGATTGCCGCCACGGGCGACGGCGGCTTTATGATGAATTGCCAGGAACTTGAAACGGCTCTGCGGTTAGGCATCGCCTTTGTGACGATTATTTTCAACGATGGCGGCTATGGCTTGATTGAGTGGAAACAGCATAACCACTATGGCGAGTCCAACTTCGTCCATTTCACCAATCCAGATTTTGTGAAATTTGCCGAGTCGATGGGATTAAAGGGTTACCGCGTAGAATCCGCTGAAGACCTCATGCCAACTTTGAAAGAGGCTCTGGCACAAACGGTGCCGACTGTCATCGATTGCCCGGTTGACTATCGAGAAAACCTCTTTTTTAGCCAACAAACCCGAGAGTTGACGTGCTCCATTTAACCGCTGATGGGATGGTTTGTACTCGATACCTAGGGCTTACTGAAAAAGTCAGATCCGTTGATATTCGGCTATTTCAGCCAATCGAAGACAGATGAAGTGCAAGGTTTTTTGACGAGAGAATGGGGCTTTCAGCGAATTTGCCTTGCACATAAATGCTACTCAAAATGGCTA
>JBCDAJ010000083.1:0-29318 GCA_039185935.1 Cyanobacteria bacterium P01_F01_bin.56
AATGGCCTTGTTCCTCAGGAACAAGGCCATTCACATCTTGAAAGCTCAGTCTTCTAAACTAAGAATGCTGACTTTGTCGAGGCAAACTTAGATATACTTTTTAAGCGTATTGGCTAGCGTCGTTTTTGGTACAGCGCCAACCACCATATCAACCCGCTGACCATCTTTAAATATCATTAGAGTAGGAATACTACGAATTCCGTACTGGCTAGCCACGCTGGGGTTTTCATCAGTGTTAAGCTTAACAACTTTAACCTGACCGTCGTACTGTTCTGAAATTTCGTCCACTACGGGTGCAACCATTCGGCAAGGTCCACACCAGGGAGCCCAAAAATCAACGAGAACAGGAAGTTCACTTTCAAGCACATCTTGCTTGAAGGAAGAATCAGTTACTTGTACGGCTGCCATGCCTTAGATATCCTTACCTTAATTATCAAAATACTACCATAGTCAATGTCGCGTCTGTTCTATGGTTGGCTTTGCATTCAGACACATTCTGAGGCGATCGCTCCGCTGCTAGAGCTAGCAGACAAACCTCAGTCAGGAAGTCCGTCTACTGCTCTTACGGTGCGTTAATTTGCAGATTTGACAGGGGCTAGAGCAAAGGCTTAAGCACTTGCACCAGTTGCTCAGCGGTCCGGACGCCTTCAAGACGCTGAACGGGCTGCCCTTGTTTGAACAACACCAGCGTCGGTAGCGCATGAATCTGATACTGAGATGCCAGTTGCGGATAGCGCTCGGTGTCGATTTTCACCACTTTTAGTTGCCCCTGCAGTTGAGCATTCACCTGCTGCAAAATGGGGGCCATCATCTGACACGGCCCACACCAGGTCGCGTAGAAATCAACAAGGACTGGCCGATCGCTCTGAGCGAGCAGATCGGCAAAGCTGGTGAACTGTTGTTTGGTGGCCACGTTGTGCATCGTTATTCAATACTTTTATGCTAATTGGGCTCATGCTGGATGGTTGGCAGAAAACCGAATCTCTTCACAGGAGGATAACCGGATGACGTAAGATAACCCCTTGGTTGGAATTGCACAGGAGACCAGTAAATGGCAGGGGAATTGACCGACAAAGTAGCCGTTGTCACCGGTGGGTCACGAGGCATTGGCCGGGCCACAGCATTAGCATTAGCCGCTGCTGGAGCGCAGGTCGTGGTGAATTATGCCCGCTCTAGCGCGGCGGCAGACGCCGTCGTCGCGGCCATTAGGGAAACTGGCGGTAGCGCGATCGCGGTGCAAGCTGACGTGTCGGACGCAGCGCAAGCAGAGATCCTGATTAAAGCCGCGACCGAAAAATGGGGCCGGGTTGATGTCCTGGTCAACAATGCTGGCATTACCCGCGATACCCTGCTGCTGCGCATGAAGCCAGAAGACTGGCAAGCAGTCATTGATCTGAATTTGTCAGGTGTGTTTTACTGCACCCGCCTGGTCAGCAAGTTAATGCTCAAGCAGCGCTCTGGGCGCATCATTAATATTGCCTCGGTTGCCGGACTGATGGGTAATCCAGGGCAGGCAAATTACAGCGCAGCCAAGGCGGGTGTGGTTGGGTTTACCAAAACCGTCGCTAAAGAAATGGCGGCCCGTGGCGTCACCGTGAATGCGGTCGCGCCTGGCTTCATCAAGACCGATATGACTGATGACTTGTCTAATACTGAAGCGATTCTCAAGTACATTCCCTTGGGGCGCTATGGTGAAGCCGAAGAAGTGGCCGGGCTGATTCGCTTTTTGGCCGCGGATCCGGCGGCGGCTTACATCACCGGACAGGTATTGACGATTGACGGTGGCATGGTGATGTAGGACAGGCTGTGCTCGTCAATCGTTAGGGCCACGCCCCAGTGACTCCTGGAGTGGGACGGGTTGTAGAACCTCACCTAGCCTCTCCTTCCCAATGAGAGGAACTAGCCCCTTAGCCCAGTTCGGGTCAAGGGGGAAGTGTAGCCGATGACTAAACCTCTCCTTACTCAAGGAGAGGTGCCGCAGGCGGTGAGGTTACCGCGTGCTGAGCGAATGCAGCCTGTCTGTCTGACCTTACTTTGAAGAGATTTAGCCAGCAGCCGTTTGGTAGCGACAGCTTCAGAACACTAACATCAATCGGAACGTCCAAAAGCAACTATGCAAAGCCTTCTCAGCGGTTTACTAAGGCACAGAGTTGGTCACCAATCCCCGCCGGGGTGAATTTTTGCGGCTGGCCTTTTTGAGGGCCTTTGAGGAGCGTGCGGGTGCGATCGCGACAATTGTACCGGGTTAGGGGCTGTCGCTGACCGTCTACCGTGGCCTCAACCCGATAACGCCAGTGATATTTGGCACTGCGCTGCACCCGCTCCAAACAAATGTCGTTATCACCGCGGTGATAACAACTGCGGGCATAAGCTGGGAAGGCAAAACTGATGCTGCCGAGGGCGATCGCCAAACAGACGATTAGCAGTCTGATGGTTGGCCCGAGAGCGCTAGGATAGTGAGCAGACCAGCGACGCATTAAGAACACAGGGTTTTGACAACAATCCCAGGAAATTTTTCATGCACTTTTCTACACTAAAAGAAAAGCGCCCCTTCGGTTACTCGCTCGATGAAACTCATCCTTAAAATTTGGCGTCAGGCGAGTCCTGATGAAGCTGGCAAGTTCGACCAGTACACCGTCGAGCAAGCTCATCCAGATATGTCATTTCTTGAACTGTTGGATGTCTTGAATGAACAGTTGATGGCTCAGGGCAACCTGCCGGTCGAATTTGACCATGACTGCCGAGAAGGCATTTGTGGCTCCTGCGGCATGATGATCAATGGGCAGGCTCACGGCTCGCAGGCGCAGACAGCGACCTGCCAACTCTATCTGCGCCATTTTCAAGACGGTGACATGATCACGGTTGAACCGTGGCGGGCTCGCGCCTTTCCCGTCATTAAAGACTTGGTCGTCGATCGCTCAGCCCTGGATCGCATTATCAGTGCTGGGGGCTATGTTTCAGTAAAAACCGGCTCAGCGCCGGAAGCCAATAGTTTGCCGATTCCTCAGTCAAAGGCTGATTTAGCCTTTGACTATGCTGCCTGTATTGGGTGTGGAGCCTGTGCTGCGGCTTGTCCCAACGCGTCAGCCTCACTGTTTACGGCGGCTAAAATTGCCCATCTGTCGTTGCTGCCTCAAGGACAGGTCGAGCGCCAACAGCGGGTCCACGCGATGACCGAGCAGATGGCCGCAGAAGATTTTGGCGACTGCTCGAATCATGGGGAATGCGAAGCGGTCTGTCCGAAAGGCATCTCTATCGACGCGATCGCCCGGATGCGGCGTGAATATTTCAAAGCCTTATTTTGACTCAGCCATAGCAGTGAACCGTGGCATCACTCGGTGAGGCGATTGAAATTTATTTAAGTGTGCGGGGGAACTTTTGTCACGTTGCCGTCGTCGCTTAAAGCGATTGTCAAGTTTCTTAAAACGTTAATGTTCGTTAAAAATCCTTTCGTAATCTGTTGACTTTCTTGCGTATCGTCACAGCCTGGCGCTGTTTGCTGGTCTAAAACGATACGCTTAAAGGCGATGCCTGACTATTTTGCTCAGCTTCTTCACAAAAGATCCCTGATTTTCCATTTTTAGTTGTGAAAAGTTCAATTAGAGCAGTCAGGGTTTGCCCATCGTCACAGTCTGCAGGATCACGCTATCTAGGGGCACCACACTGCTGATCTGCACATCGGGATACAACCTAAATCATGACCAGCGCTAAAACGCCAAGGGTTTTCTCTAAGAATGGAGCAAAATCTCTCAATTCTGAGTCAGAGGGTCTTTTTCGCACCTATGTAGAAGCGGCTTCTGACATCGTCTATACCCTTGATTTGACTGGCAAATTCACCTTTGTGAATTCTTACGGTCTCAGGCTCATTGGGGCTGACGACTATGACGAGGTAATGGGTCACTCTTATCTAGAAATTGTGGCTCCTGAGTATCGAGGGCAAACCTTTGAGGTGTTTGCTCAGCTTTTGAAAACAGGTGAATTACGCGATTATGAGTTTGCCGTTCTGACCAAGAATGGCGATCGCGTATTTATTGAAGTTAATGGGCGATTACTTTATCGCTCGGGCCTCTTAGTCGGGGCCTTGGGCATTGGGCGAGATATCACTGAGCGCAAACGCTTTGAAGCGCAACTCAAGATGTTTTCTAAAGCGCTTGATTCGGCCCACGATAGCGCTATTATCACCGATCTGTCAGGCAATATTCAATATGCCAACTTGGCCACAGAAAGGTTGTTTGGCTGGCCTGCTGCGCGCTTAACCGGGACTAATATTGCCCAATTTTTTCCCAACCCTGACCAACTTGCCTGGCTATTAGAACAGGCCGACGGCGAGGGTTGGAGTGGTCAAATTGTGTGTCAGCGCTATGACGATAGTCCTTTTAGTGCTTTCATTTCTATCAGTCCGGTCTATGGTGAAAATGATCGGGACATTACGTCAGTTTCCATCATTTTGCGAGACATTACCCAGCAAGAGCGCATTGAAGCGGAACTCGCTGCCAAAAATTTGGAACTCGCTCGCGCAAATCGGTTGAAGTCAGAGTTTCTGGCCAATATGTCGCACGAATTGCGGACCCCGATGACCTCTATTCTGGGATTTTCGAAACTGTTGAGCCAGTTTGTCTATGGCGACCTGAATGAGCGTCAGCAGCTTTATGTCGACCAGATTTATCAAAGTGGTGAGCACTTACTGAGCTTAATTAATGAGGTTCTCGATCTGTCTAAAGTAGAGGCCGGTCAAATGGATCTGAATATTTCTCAGGTGCATCTGCGGAGCCTGTGCAATGAAGTGATCACGATGGTCGAAACTCAGGCCAGCATGAAGGAACTCACGATTCAATGTGAGGTACCCGAGGAATTGCCAACGCTGATTGCTGACGAAATTCGAGTGCGACAGATGCTGCTCAATCTGTTGTCCAATGCCATTAAGTTTACACCCAAGGGCCGAGCGATTGGCATTCGCGTGCAGCAGGTGGCCGACCACGTGCAGTTAACCGTGTGGGATGAAGGTATCGGCATTGCCGAAAATGAGCTGTTATCCCTGTTTCAGCCCTTTCAGCAGCTAGAAAATCCGTTATCAAAACAGTATGAGGGCACGGGTTTAGGACTGGCCTTAACCCAAAAACTGACTCGACTGCATGGGGGGGATATCACCGTTAAGTCTCGTCCGGATGCAGGCAGTGAGTTTACGCTGCATTTGCCCATTAATTGTCAGACGGCAACGCCTCGTGACGAGCAGCATGCCGTGCAGGATGCGACGCTCTCAGAGACCCTAGTGCCGACACCCCCAAAACCAGCGACTACGCGGCCGATTTTAGTAGTCGAAGATAACCCCATTAATGCTCTACTTTTGCAGCATATGCTGACCCACTGGGGCTATCGGGTACATCACTGTGCCAATGGTCAGGAGGCCCTAATGTGGCTAGAGGCGCATCAGCCCGCTTTGGTGCTGATGGATATTCAACTGCCTGGCCTGAGTGGTTTGGATGTCACGCACAAAATTCGTCAGCACACTCAATGGCAAGAAATTCCGATCGTGGCGACGACGGCGTTGGCGCAGCCGCAGGACCGCGATCGCTGCTTGGCAGCGGGTATGCAGGGCTATCTGAGTAAACCCATTAACCATGCTGAGTTGGTTTCGATTTTGGCGCAATATACTTGTGGACAAGAAGCCAGGCAAATGGTCTAGTTAAACGCTGCTCGGGCTTCTCAGCTCAACTCACCATGCCAGAGAAGCCCGAGTCCGCCATCATTCAGTGGCTAAATGCTCACTATCCGATGGTTCGCGATCGCGAACAACTTGCCCAAGTGCCGCAGTTGCTGATGCAGCGACGGTGCGAATTTTGTACCGCCACCGATTTGACGCCAGCCTTTGTGGCAGCGGTGTGCTATCACGGCTATCTACCGATGGGAGAGCAAGTTGCCGATCTGCCCCTGCTGCTCATCAAGTCGCATCATCAGCGCTGTGTGCTGGAGTTTGCTAATCTGCATCTTTCGCGGAAGCTCAAGCGCTATGCTCGGGGACTGACGTTGACGATGAATCAGAATTTTGATGAGTGTCTGGGGGCGATCGCAAACCATCACTCACCGACTTGGCTGATTGCCCCGCTCTGTAATGCGTTGATCCAACTACATCAGCACCCCCACAGTCAGGTGGCGCTGCATTCGATTGAAATCTACAACGATGACGCTCGCCTGGTGGCTGGCGAGGTGGGGTACACCACCGGTGCCATCTACACCAGCTTGGCAGGATTTCACACCCAAAATGGCGCTGGTTCGATACAACTTGCACTATTGGGGCAGATTTTGGCCAGCAGCGGTTTCGCCTTTTGGGATTTAGGGATGAACTTGCCCTACAAACGCCAACTGGGAGCCGATTTGGTGCCCCGACAGTCCTTTTTAGAACGGTGGGCACAGCACCGCGATCGCCCGACTCCGGCTTGGTCGGTTAGACAACTTGACAGTGCTGCCATCTGGAATTTGCTTCAGCGCCCACCCCGGTCGGCATCTCTGGGTGAATAGTGGGCTAGCCAACATCATGACGGTTGCGCCCGACTACGGTCAGGCTTGCTCCTGGGTGACGCTGACAGCCTCAATCGGCAAGATGGCAGTGGATTCTAGCCGCGATCGCGAAATTGGAGCCGTAATCGGGCACTTTGAAAACACGTTACAGTCCCTCACCGAGAATTCTTCGATGAAATCAGCCGGTCCTTGGCTCAAAGCCTTTTTGATTGCCATTCCTCCGTTTATTGTGCATGCCGCGATCGCCCTATCTCAGGCCTTTTATCCCAGTTCCTACGAGGCAGGAGAAATTATTGGTCAGGTCATGTTCAGTTATTTGATGGCCGCCATTTTGACGGGCGTCGTTGGTAAGTTTTGGCTCAAGCGGAGTTCCTGGCTCAAAACGATAGGAATTTATGCCGTGATTGTAGGCGCCCTGTTGGGGCTCAAGCTTCTAGGAGGGAGTTAAGGTCAGCTGGTGGTTGAGCGGCTCCCTTAACACTGGCGAATGGTTGACCGGCATTTGATGCCTGACCCTGCGTATACGTTTACTGAGATACTGTCTCAGTTTGCGATCGCTGCGGAAATTGGTTGGCTCAGAGGCAAGAGTACCGGTGCCAGACAGTTTAGAGGAGAACAGCGCCATGGCAGTGGCGGCTCGTTTTGGAGGCGACGCCTGAGAACCGTATCTGTGGCATGGCGATCGCCACTACAATGCGCCAGGCGAGGTTTGTACAAATATAGCGGTGCCCACTTAGGTTAAGTACAGATTCGTAATCAAGACAGCTCTGCAACGGATACCTGGTGTACTTAATTGATCTAGGCACCGCTATACATTCTCAACGTTGCCGAGAATGCCCCTGGTTTTGACCAACACTGCAATTACCAACCCAACATTACGTTCCGCCCGACTGCTTGGCGATTGACTTCGGGAGCGGCTTGAAAATAAAGTACCCGGACAAGACTGTGGCAGGGTGGATGGGTCGCAGGGTAAATGGGATGTTATTTAAGCGCAACTCCCTTAGCGATGACATTTCAAGCGATGTGCAAACACCCTTGGACCAGATATGGCCTCAAGCACCTAACTGTCACACCCCTCAAACCCGCATTCTCTGGTTAACTGCTCATTATGACAGTGGCTATCGCGATGTCTCACTAGAACCCTGGATGTTGTTAGAGTTTGCTGTGTGCCAGTTGAACATCACAACCATGAGTAGTGGTCTCACAACGTAAACAATCAAGGAGTGGAAATCGTCATTCCCCAAGCATGTCAGCTCGATATTTTCGTTCATCAGTCAAACCCTGAGACCGTTCATACGGTTTTAGTTTTGAATTGTCCCAAATCTTTATTCAGGTAGAGTCTTGACAGTTCTCCAGAAAAGCGAATTCTTGACAATAATGATGTAGAACATCCCCAAATCAAATTAGTATGAGAATGTTGCCGGTGGCCCTACAAACACTGTTAATCTATCGGCTAAGAGGGCCAATTGCAGAATTGCTATCTGAACAATAGTTGATATTGCGCTGGTTCTTTTTCGTTTGGGCGAGCTATGTGTTGAGGAGGCTAAATGCCTACGGTTGTTTCGATTCATTCCTACCGGGGAGGGACTGGCAAGTCTAACTTTACAGCTAATCTAGCTGCGACTATTGCTAATCAAGGTTACCGAGTTGGGGTGGTGGATACGGATGTGCCTTCACCGGGCATTCATAATCTGTTTGGGCTCGATCCTGAAGAGACTGACAAAACACTCAACAATTATCTCTGGAACGAGATTGCCATCGAAGAAGCTGCTTATGATGTTACTGCCAAGCTAACGCTGCAAGGCGATGGCCAGATTTTTTTGGTGCCTTCGAGTGTTAAAGCTGACGACATCGCTCGAATTTTAAAGGATGCCTACGATGTCAGGAAAATGAACCAGGGATTGCAAAGCTTAGTCAAAGCATTGAAGTTGGATTACCTGCTAATTGATACACATCCAGGCCTATCAAAATCAACATTTTTATCGATCGCTATTTCTCATATTTTGCTCTTAATTCTTCGACCAGATAAACAGGACTATCAAGGAACTGCTGTAACGGTTGATGTGGCCCGCAAAATCAAGGTCAACAAAATGCTATTAGCCGTTAATAAAGTTCATAGCCAACTGAATCGAGAAGCCCTCAAACAAAAGGTAGAAGCCACCTTTGCTGAATCAGTTGCCGGTATCTTTCCGCTCTCTGAAGATTTGTTGTTGCTGGCCAGTGAGGGGATATTTTGTCTGCGGTACCCTGACCATCCTGTCAGTCAAGAGTTTCGCCAGGTGGCCCAGCGGCTCATTGATTCATAGCGATAGCATTGGTGGGACGAAATGAACTAGCTGGAGAATCGGCTTTGGCAGATGCCGCAGTCTCTCGGCGTGCAGCGATTGATCGCTGCACTAGCTTTTCTCGTTCGTCTATAAAGCGGTTCATTTCTAGCGCGAAGTTAGAGTTTTGCTGAGCAACAGAGAAGACTGCATCGCTATTGAGCATCACGAGTGCGACATCCTGTAGGGCAGTCACCGAAACCAAGCTCGGTTCGTTACGCAGTAGGGCCATCTCGCCAAAGAGATCACCTGTTTCTAGATATGTGATGACACAGGTCTTCCCTGCCTGAGCAGAACTAGAGAGAACAACTTGTCCTTTCAGTAAAATGCAAATGCCTGCATCAAAATCACCGGCTTCAATAATGGTTTCATCGACGCCGTAGTCCTGAATGATCGCCCCTTGGGCAAGGGTGTTGATTACCGTTTCATTCAGCCCCCGGAAAATCGGTAAGGCGGCGAGGGCCTGCAAAATATAGGGAATATCATTCTGGGTATTGGCGGGCGGGTGTGGCAATACATAGTGCTTTTCAGTAGCCATGGGTAGCGCCAACTGATGGCGTTTCGTCGCGTAATAAACATTGGTGATGAATTTGCCTTGAATGGTGGACGCATTCGTAAAATCAGCAATGCAATATTGCACTTCGTATTCGGCTTGTTGATCAGCAAATTTCAAGGGCCGGATTTCTGGTTCAGGGTCGGCTAAGATGCCGTCTACGGCGAGTGCAGCAGCTTTGAGGACCGGAATGACACGGTTTGGGGCTTCATCTCTCGAAAATGAAAAGGTGATGCGATCGCCATGAAGCGGATAGAGCAACGTGTAGTTATAGATCGTTTCTTTACCCAATATGCCGTTAGGAATGATCACCACGTCATAGTCGGGTGTTTTAAGACGCACTGCTCGCCAATTGACCTCTAAAACCTCACCTTCCACATCGTTGATCCGCACCCAGTCGCCCACTTGGAAGGGGGCCTCAAAAATGAGCAAAAACCCTGATACTAAGTTACTCAGGGTGTCTTGCAAGGCGAGAGCAATGACTAACGACCCGACCCCTAAAGCGGCAATCACTTTGCTCAAGTCGACCTGCCAGACAGTTGCCAAAATGTAGGCGGCCACAATCACAATGCCCCCAACCCGAGCGACCTGAAAGAGCAGGTTAGGAACCACGATTTGCCAGCTATATTGACGATCTGTCACCACGAGGACGCCATTTATCAGGGCAATCAGCGTGTAGATGAGGGCTGCCCCCAGCACTGTGGTAATAATCTGAATTGATAGATCACCAGCCGATACATGAAAGAGTTTGAGTGTCACCAAGAGAATGGCGAGGGGTGGCAACACTAACACGCGGATACGCTGCAAGGTTGCTGTGAGGGGATGACTGCCAGACCGTAGACGAGAAACCAGTTCTCCCAGAACAATGGAACTGATCGGAAAGACCGTCATTAGGATGATGGCCCAGGTGATTTGTATCGATTCGATGTCGTCATTCATGAGGCTTTAGCGTCATTAAGGGGGACTCAAGAGCTTAATCGTCAAACGGGTCGATGCCCAATTCTCCGACTAAGTCACCCAGGATAGAAGACTCGGTTACTGCTGAGGCGGTAGGAGTAGGGAGCGTGGGTGATGCTGGGCTATCGGGCGCAGCAGCTGGCGATTCTGGATCATGCTCAATGGCTTCGGAAGACATGGAGGACACTGCGGTGGCCTCGACGGAGTCCGCAGGAGCTAAGTGGCTAGTCAGTTCCCCAATCAAGTCAGCGAGGGCGCCTTTGCGGAGTATCCAGGTATCGATTTTGGGCTGATTTTCCAGCATTAGGCTTTTCCCAGGTTGAAAGTCGTAGAACCCCTGGAGACGATCGCGGACCAGTTGCGTTGTGATAATCATGCTGGTGTCAGGAACGTCGATTAAACCACTCGCGATCTCCACCGGCTCCCCGAGGAGGTCATAACTCAACGGCTGGATGTCGAGAATACTGGTAAAAACCGTACCGGTATGGATCCCGATCCTCAAACTCAGGCGAGTTTGATGGCGACTATTGAAGCTTTGGATGAGATCGAGCAAACTGAGGGCAAAATCGATCATCCGTTTTTCGTGGTCTAGTCGGGGTTTAGTGAGACCGCAACTGGCGATGTAGCGATCGCTAGCAAATTTAAACGGTTCCACATCATGCCGTTGCGCTGACTGATTAAAGGACCCTAAGAGGTCGGTCAAATATTCGCAGCACACATCTGACGAGTGTTGTTCTGAGAGTTGTCCTAACCCCACCACCTTGGCTAACAAAACCGTCACCTGCTGGGTCTGAGTCGTCACCAAAGTGTCCTGATGCTTGAGGCGATCGATCATGGCGGTCGGCAAAAATCGCTGCAGAATATCTTGCGTCATTTGGTATTGCTGCTGCATGTGATCAATTTGTTGCCGCATTCTCTGCACAACGGTATTGAAGATGTTCGCTAACTCACTAAATTCATCCGTAGAGTCAAACATCACAGTGACACCGCTTTGACCCAACTCGGCTTTGCGAGAGGCGGCAATCAAAGTGTCGATCGGCCGCACAAAATTGGCTGCGATCAGACTTGCAAAGAACGTCAAGATCAACATCAAAATAACGGTGGAAATGAGGAGATATGTCTGCAGTGCATAAACCGGCTGATAGGCTTCTGCCAAATCCATCTCAGACAAGATGCCCCACTCTAAACCCGGCAGATTGAGCGGGGCGTAGGAACTCAAGACGGAAACGCCGCGATAGTCTTCGATTACTTGCGTCCCTTCTTGCCCCGCGATCGCATCCTGAGCCGCCTCTGTCTGCACCTGCTGCAATAAAATTGACGTGTTCAGTTGGTCAATTAGTTCAATTGTGCGACTAGAGGTGCCAGTAGCGCGCAGCGCTTGTTTATATCCGGCTTTATCCTCAATTAAAAATCGCGAGATCGAGCGCATCAAATAATCCCGCCCGACCAAATAAGTTTCTCCAGATTCGCCTAAACCGTCTTGTTCCCAGTTTTGTCCGCCAGTGAGCACTTGATTGATTTCGTTCACCGGCATCTGCACCGCGAGAATGCCTACAAACGTCGCGTCATCATAGATCGGCCCTGCCATAAACGCTGCTGGAGCCGCATACGAAGGTTTGTAGGTTTTAAAGTCGGCGACTTGAATGGCCCCCCGATCCGGATTTTCTTGCACCTCGGTAATCACTGCAGCCAGATTGCTATAGCGATAAGGACCGGTTTTTAGGCTAGTGGCGTAGTCAGTTTCCTTATAAACGGAATACACAATTTTTCCAGTCTGCGGATTGATCAGGAAAAAATCGTAATAGCCAAACTTCTGAATCAGGTTTTGAAATAGAGGATGATAACGGCTGTGGATAGCACTGTAATCGCTACCGTCGCCGGCATCCTTTAAAGCATTTTTATTCCCCACCGGATAGGAATTGGCAGCAATATAGTGATACTGCAGATAACGTGCCGCTTGCTCTCCAGGCGCATAAGTTTCATAGTTCGGCGTTCCCGCAATATGTTCGGTCAAGCGGGGGAAAAAGCGCTGTTCGTAGTAAGCCCGAATGTCATTGTCCCAATCTGTCGGAGCGGTAGCGCGATCAAGTTGGTCATAAGCCGCATCAAACTCTTCCATGGCTGACACCACCATGCGGTCTTCGCAAAGGGTTTCTACATGGTTTCTGAAAGTTTGGAAGTAGGATTGTACCTGATAAGCCTTGGAAGCCCGAACACTGGTGAGATGGTCAAAAATGTTGTGCTTGAGCTCTATGCGGGCCCAACTCCACCCCAGAAAGCTAATTGAGATAATCGAGATGAGGCTAACCCCCAGCAGCATCAACTGAATTTTGGACTTGATGCTGAGATGGCGGAGTCCAAGCATGGCAGCACTCTAAGTAGCAACAGACGCTGAACAGCAATGATCTCTCCGAGGATATCAGATGCCATCAAATGGCCTAGTTCGCCATGACCCTTTGTTAGGAATCGTGTCAAATTGATAAGTTACTTTTGGTTAAGCGCTGAACCATAGAAGTGTCATTATTTGTTCTACAGGACTTACATAAAGCCTACTTGTATAACCCTGCAATCTGGGGGGATATGGCATCTGCTGTTCCTAAATTTGGGGATGCAAGCGCCCAAAAGGGATGCAACTGCTTAAATTCTGTCCTAGCTTTGCCGATCAGCGTTGAAAATAGATCGGCCAGATTGAAAAAATGGTCTTAAGCTATCAGTAATCATTCTCATGGGATGCATCACACAGCACTTTTTATACAAAGAATACACGTTATAGAATTGAACTTAATTTTGCTCAGTGCAAAAACGTGCTCAAATTCCTGAAGAATCTCCCTCTACGAAGACTGCTGCTGATTACTTTCGTCGGGCAACTGATTGGTGTTGTCGGGTTGGTGGGTTATTTATCGCTCATCAATGGTCAGAGCACCGTTGAGACGCTAGCAGTACAGGTTCGACAAGAGTTGACGGCGCGAATTGAGCAGGAGCTGCGGAGCTACTTTGAAACCCCTCACGAAATTAATCGTCTCAATGCAGCGGCGTTTGCCCGGGGCGAATTGGACATTGACGAAGCCCAATTTGGAGAAGCTCAGCTCTATCAACAGCTAAAAATCTCCCCTACTGTGGCCTTTGCCTACTGTGGCAGTAGTCGCAAAGGGGAATTTTTTGGGGTGCTGCGATCACCCCAGGATGGATCTTTACAACTGTCCTACGGCAATTCAAATAATAAATTTTTGCGCGACTACTACAACTTGGATGTGGCTGGACAACGCACGTTTAAGGCTTTCCAAGCAACTAAGCCTTATGATGCTCGCCAACGACCCTGGTATCGAGCCGCGTTAAGTGCTCAAAAACCGGCTTGGACTGATGTGTATATCGCCTTTACAACGCGACTGCCCAATATCACTGCCAGCTTGCCCGTATACGATCGCACCGGCCGTCAACTCCTGGGGGTCTGTGCCACGGATGTGGTGCTGCCAGAAGAATTCCGCAGCTTCCTCAATTCTTTAGAGATTGGCAATAGCGGTCAGGCATTCGTCTTAGATCGGCAGGGTAATTTGATCGCCAACTCCAGTGATGAGCCGCTAATGATAGAAGTAGGCGACCAGGTGAGGTCGCTCCAGGTATTGGAAAGTCAAGATCCTCTGGTTAAGGGGGCTGGTACCTTTATTCAGAATACTTTTGGAGAATTTGATCAAATTAGAGGCTCTCAACAGCGAGAGTTTCGTCTTAAGGGTCAGCGTCAATTCCTAGATATTGTGCCGTTTCAGGATGACTTTGGACTGGATTGGTTGATTGCCGTGGTGGTTCCTGAAGCTGACTTCATGCGACAAATCTATGCCAATACCCGCACCACAGTGCTTTTAGCACTCGTGGGCTTGGCGCTAGCTATGGTGCTAGCGATCTTGGCCGCTCAAATCCTCACTCGTCCCGTGATCGAGGTTTGCGAGGCCGCCGAGAACCTAGCACAAGGTAATTTTGACCAACGAGTCACGACCCCCCCCATCCGAGAAATGCGGCGATTATCCCGCACATTTAATAGCATGGCCCTGCAACTGCAAAGCTCTTTTGCGGCTCTCAGCCAGAGTGAAGCCACCAACCGGGCAATTATCGAGGCCATTCCCGACCTGCTCATGCGCACCTACCGTGACGGTACTTACATCGACATTGTTAGTCACGGACGACTACCCGATCAGACTGGGCTGAAGGTGGGTAATCGCGTGCAAGACTCCCTGCCACCATTACTCGCTGAGCAGCGCCTAGAAATGATGCAAGCTGCTTTAGCCACTGGCACCCTGCAAGTTTGTGAACAGCACTTTAAATCAGGTCCCAAAACTCTCCATGAAGAGGTCCGCGTTGCGGCTTTGAATCAGGATGAAGTACTCGTTATGGTGCGCAATATCACCCAGCGCAAACGGGCTGAAACAGCTCTAAGGATTGCTGAAGAGAACTACCGGAGTATTTACGAAAACGCACTGGAAGGGATTTTTCAATCCAACACTGAGGGGCGCTTTATGAGTGTGAATCCAGCGATGGCAAAGCTCTATGGCTATGCCTCGCCAGCGCAAATGGCAGCGGCTATTACTGACATTGCCCAGCAAATCTATGTTGACTCTGGCGATTGCCACCGGTTTACTCAGCTCATGGCCCAGCAGGGATACGTACAAGGATTTGAGTATCGCAGCTATCGTCGAGATGGTCAGGTAATTTGGGTAGAAGAAGATACGCGAGCCGTGAAGGATGATACTGGCAACATCCTTTACTACGAAGGAATGATCAAGGACGTCAGCGATCGCAAACAGCGAGAAGCAGCCTTACAAAATCAGCTCCAAGAGCTCCAAATTGAGATTGATGAAACCAAGAAAGCGCAGGACGTCGCCCAACTAACGGAAAGTGGCTATTTTCAAGAAATTGAAACCGAAGTGACTCAAATCGACTTAGACAGTTTTTGGTCATAGGTTCAAGCAATGGACCAGCGGGCGTATTGGATACAGTTTCAGTCTTGAGCTGTCCTATATCTCTATTCAGGTAGAGTCATTACGGCTCCCCAGAAAAGCGAATTCTTGACAACAGCTATGTGGGACCAGCCAAAACCAAATTGTTTAGGACTTACGGTTCTTTTGAGTCGGCATGAACCACTGTCCGTTAGCCGCCAAAAGACCTAACAGATTTCTATATTGTGTAGACATTACTGTTAGTTTGCTATGCGTTCCACGCATGAGGCTGATCGGCTGAACCCCCCATGCTTCAGTTGGAATGTGTGAAAACCTTATGGAGCAAGGGTTTGAGGGGCATGAAAAAGAGCTTTACCGCATCAAAGTTAATGCTAAAGTAAACATGCGTGGATCGACAGGGGTGAAGTGCTTGCTGCACCTAGCTTCTAGAAAGGCGCTCCCAACCGAAGGGCTAAATTCGGAAGAGTTGAAAACGCTGCGGAGGGCGGAATATAGAGGGCGGAGGAAGGAAAAAAGATTTGATTCCAGCAGTTGTTCTCAGCATTCAACTCTGCCTTTTCCTCTCTCTTCCCTCTTCTATCTTCCCGTTTCCGAAGGACGGGCGGAAGTAGGAAGAAAGAGTTAGTCTTTAGGTACTTTTTTGTAGCGTCAAGCTTGCCTTTTCCTCCGTCTTTGCTCTTCGTTCTTCCCTCTTCCCTCGCGGGGCTAAATTCGGAATAGTTGAAAACGCTGCGGAGGGCGGAATATAGAGGGCGGAGGAAGGAAAAAAGAGTTGATTCCAGCAGTTGTTCTCAGCATTCAACTCTGCCTTTTCCTCTCTCTTCCCTCTTCTATCTTCCCGTTTCCGAAGGACGGGCGGCAGTAGGAAGAAAGAGTCAGTCTTTAGGGCCTTTTGTGTATCGTCAAGATTGCCTTTTCCTCCGTCTTCGCTCTTCGTTCTTCCCTCTTCCCTCGCGGGGCTAAATTCGGAATCGTTGAAAACGCTGCAGAGGGCGGAGAGCAGAGGAAGGAAGGACACAATTGCAGTTGCCTTTAAAGACACCGACCTTTGAATTTTTCTCCCTCTTTCTACGCAGAGCTATAGCGGTGCCCGTTCTGATTAAGTACAGTTTCAATGCTCAATATCTCTCTGCGTAAAGATTGGCAGATTTTACTTGTACTTGATTAGCCTGCACACCGCTATAAATGCGAAATCGCTGAGACCTGAGCCATAACCCCGGCCTTCAAAAGACGCCAGCTTTGTCATTCTCCAAGCGGGTCATTAGAGAATGACAAAGCTGGCTAGCCTCTCTCAAACGCTACCGCCCGCAGACCTTTAAGATTGAGAAATCAGCAGCCATTCCCATGAGGGCAACGCTAATGGTAACGCTACAGCTACGACAAATTGACGTGCCGCCTGGCCAAAGCCTGCTCCTAAAAGATGTGAGCTGGCGAGAATTTGACGCGATTTTGACTGAGCTGGGGCCGCACCGCAGCACCCGCATCGCCTATCAACACGGTGTATTAGAGATTATGGCCCCGCTTCCCGAGCACGAATATTTCAAGCAATCGATCAGCATTGCCATTGAAGACATCGCTGAGACCCTTGACCAAGACTATGAAAGCTATGGGTCGACCACCTGGCGCAAACAAGCTGAGCAAGCTGGACTAGAGCCCGACAACTGTTTTTACTTTCAAAATGAAGCCCGCATTCGCGGTCAACTAACCTTTGACCTGACACAAGATCCGCCCCCAGACTTAGCCATTGAGATTGACCTTACCCACAAGTCACTGAACCGCTTTCCCATTTATGCACGACTCGGCGTGCCCGAGCTGTGGTGCTACGACAGCGGCAAGTTAACTATCTACCAACGCCAAGGCGAGCGATATGAAGCGGTCGATCGCAGTGGCATATTTCCATCGTTGCCGATTCAAGAACTGCCGCAACTAATTGAGACTCATCGCGGTCGCGGTCGGTTGGCCTTACGCCGAGCAATCAGAGACTGGGCTAAGGAATGGGCAGACAGATAACGCCCCAGTGTAGGCAGTGGATGGGTAGCTGCTTGGGTGAGTAGATGGGGTGATTTTGCTATCAGAAGCAGGTACTTTTATGGCGAGTGCGTCCCTAAGCTATCCTGAATCTACCGCGTTCAAGCATCTTTGCAGTCGCTCACCGGCCCAGGAGACTCTTTCATGGTTATCATCCCTCTCCCTGATGCCCAGCTGATGACCTTTGCCGAATTCATTGACTGGAAACCGGGCGATCGTCATTACGAACTCCACAACGGCACCCCGATTGAAATGCAGCCTACCGGTGACCACGAAGAAGTCATCTCATTTCTCAACTCAGTGCTGCTAGTCGAAGTTTATCGGCAGCAACACTCTTTTCTGCTACCTAAGCAAGCCCTCGTCAAGCTCCTCGACGAAGAGACGGCGTATCTTCCCGATGTGCTACTCATTAACCGGGAAGCCTTGCCGCAAGAACCCTTGTGGCAAAAAGCTTCCACCATCACTCAAGGCTCCACAATTCCCCTCGTGATCGAGGTCGTGAGTACTAACTGGCGTGACGATTACGGCAAAAAGCTCGTTGACTACGAAGCTTTAGGTATCCCCGAATATTGGATCGTTGAACATTATCTGGGTCTCGGCGGTCGTCGCTATATTGGCACGCCTAAGCGACCTACCCTGTCTATTTATCAGCTGATGGATGATGAGTACCAAGTTAGTCAATATCGGGGTGATCAACCGATAAAATCCCGAGTGTTTCCTGAGCTGTCCCTCACCGCTACTGCCATCTTTCAAGCAGGGCAACCCACCCAATCGCAGGGCTAAATTCGGAATAGTTGAAAACGCTATGGAGGGCTGAGGATAGAAGACGGCAGTAGGAAGAAAGAGTCAGTCTTTAGGTGCTTTTGTATAGCGTCAAGATTGCCTTTTCCTCCGTCTTTTCTCTTCCGTCTTCCCTCTTCCATTGTGGGGCTAAATTCGGAATAGTTGAAAACGCGGCGGAGGGCGGAGGACAGAGGGCGGAAACAGGAAGAGAGAGTCAGTCTTTAGGTGCTTTTGTGTAGCGTCAGGATTGCCTTTTCCTCCGTCTTCGCTCTTCGTGCTTCCCTTTTCCCTCGCGGGGCGAAATTCGGAATAGTTTAAAGTTCGAGTACATCGAGCAGCGATTGGCTCCTATGCGTGGCAAATCCAGTCAAACTGCAAATGTAATGACACGATTATCACTTCACCACTAATAGAATTGCGGCAAGTATGAGCATTTAATCAACGAGCAGGTCAGGCGAAATTATCTTGGCCACAACTTCTGAAACGCTTTTTGTTGAGTCTCCAAATAGTCTAGAAACGCTAACGTCTGTGGGGTATTGTCAGGAAAGAGCGTTAGCAATTCAAAATACTGATTGGTGACTAACGGCATGGGCTTTGGCGGATTCTGAGGGTCTTTGACCAGACGAATATAAGGATACATACGGTGCCAAAGGCGACCAATTTGGCCCATTTGCCCCGTCAAAGATGACTTGTAGATCGACCCTTCACGAATATTGGCGGTGGGAATCGCCTGTCGATAAGGGCCGTGCAGCCAATGCACAGCGTAACTGTCTTCCATTTCTTCTCCGGCTTTAGTGAGGCGGCCCCAAACTTGTACCTTGTCCGGATGCCAAGCCTCTCGCCAGTCGGCATGCCTAGTCGGGTTAGGCTTAACGCCTTGCAATTGCATCCACTTTTTAGCCGCTGCTTGCACCTTGCTAATAAACTCAGGCAAGTGCTCTAGCTTCCGCAAGCTGTTTGTGCTACGACCTTCAGCCCGTTTACCAACCCACTGCCAGTGGCACCCAATCAGCGCCTTGTAATTATCTGAGTAGTAGTCGGGATACACCAGTCGGTGGTCGGCCCGTCGCCAAGATTTACCAAACCCGCCTAATACCATTGCGAACCTGGTCAGCGCTTCGATCAGTTGGGTCAATGCCGTTCGTTCGTCATCTGATAGAGACCGGGTGAGCATCCACAATAGTTTGCCTTCCATCTCATAGGTGGGCTGAGCGAATTTACCTTTGCCAAACCAGCCAAGCTCAGTTTTCTCCTCGTCGGCTTGAAAGGACATACTCAGCAGCCCCACCGTAGCACCGCCACGAACGCCGCCAAAAAGCTGCTGGACTAGCTTTTCCGTCTTATCTTCATCTGTGAGTCCACCAAAGATGCGCATCGCATGACCGCGAATTGCGGCGCGAAAAATATTGGGGCGAAACTCTCCTTCGCCGTTGATGAGCTTGGCCGCTTGGCCCTGCCCCTTCAGCTGAGTGTAATAGATGACATCACCTGATTGTTCCTGAGGTTGGCCATAGCCCGCGCTGACACGACAGCCCAGACCAGAGGCGATCGCCTTCTCCCAAATCTGCCAAATGGTTGCCCACTCTTTTTCTGGCAGCGCGATCGTGCTGGAAATCCCAAACTTTAGCTCCGGCTGGTACAGCGACATCTGAATAAACGCGGAGGAGCGACCTTCTTGCTTGACCTGGCGCTCTTGCTGAGGATGCACGATATCCACCAGGTCCTCGGTCCACGCGTCATCAGTGGGATAACCGCCATGAAAACGCAGGATGCCAGGGATGAAATCATCGCGAGTCGCTTTGCCACAGTAGCGACCAGCTTGCTTGGCATCACAGGCCTGCCGAAATACCCCCTTCATGCTGCTGCCAGGATAAAACGGCCATCCCTTCGCCCCAATCACTGGACGAATCACGCCGTCATCTTGTCCACCGTTGGTAACAAAACGCCAACTTAGCTGGTAAGTACGAGTCTGCACCGCTTCGCCAAATTCCGGTGCATCAGGATAGGTTTTGTCAATCCATTCATCCGCCCAGCGTTCCGCATCTTGCTCGTCAGCCTTGGGAATGAGCCGTTGCAGTTGGCAGCGACCATTCACCTGGGCGCGAAACATCATAGGCACTTTGTCAGCAGCATCAGTTAATGGAGGCATGGTTGGCAGGGGGATAAAGGGTGAAATCTAAACGTCCAGAATGGTCTCTAATTCACGAATCAGGAAGGGGATATCGTTCTGCAGCGTATTCCAGACCACGTCGTAATCAACATCAAAGTAAACCGCGTCAACATCGGCAATTGTAGTCTTGTCGAGCACGGACTCATTAGTAGAAGTCTCTGTCAGCATAGGGTTTAGCCATTACAGTAAACGTTTCAAAAACTCCAGTTCTCTAGATGGACGTGGTTTAGGCATGAACAATGCGATTGCGCATGCCCACGATTTGCGGCCAGGGCAAAGTGGATAATTGCGCCCTACTCTCAGCAGAAACATGAGTTGCCGCTTCACCGATGATTTCAAGGAGTCTCACAACCGCCAAAGAGAACTTCTCATCAGTTTCCAAAGAGTTGCGAGTTTCTTCACGTGCCATTCGCTCAGCTCTTGTAGCGGCATCTAGCATGTTTCTTAAGCGCGTGTCGTCGTCAATTTTGGTCATACTGTAGAACGGCTTCGCGCAGGACGTCGTCTCTAAAATAGGGGCTAAGTTCTTGAGGGGTACGCAGATCAGCCTTACGACCAATTATCTCAGTGAGTTCAATTTCCATACCCGCCAAACCCAAGAAACCAGGGACGTGACCCGGTGCAAATTCCACTAAAAAGTCAACATCGCTATCGTCTGTAAAGTCATTCCTTAGAACAGAGCCAAACAAAGACAGTTTATGGATGTGGTGGCGCTGATAGAAGGCAGTGATCTGGTCTTGCGGAATCGCGATCGGTAAAGGGTGGTCAATGCGACTAGACATCATCTTTTGTCCCCAGAACCAAGTTGCATTTTAAGTGTAGCTTTGGGCAATCCATGATCAGCTGTCACTTGTAGCGCTGAGTCCACCAAACGATGCAGTCACAGAGTTGAGTCAAGACAGCCAAGGCGACTCGCTGATCTTCGACCCGGACTTTCCAAAGTTTGTCAGACATTGCTTTGATTTGAGCCGTATCTTCTGATCGCACCCGGTCATTGGGTAGCGTGACACCGGCTTGGTTCATCACGTCTACCAGAGCATCCCAAGTATCTTTCCAGTAGTCAGCTTTGTCTTGTTCCTTACCTTGTAAGCGTAAATGTTCTCCCCAAAAGCGTTCCAAACCATAGGGGGTGGCCATCCGCATTTTGTAAGACTGATTGAGGGACTGGGGGTCACGGGTTCTGGCGTTCAGCACCAGTTCCTGTGCTTTGCGATCTAGACCGTAAGATTGCCAAGCCATGATTAATACTCGCCTCCCAATGTAACTGTGCAGTGACCGAAGCCAATCGATTCCAGGCCGCCAAAGTAGAGTTCTTCAGTGGTTTGTCCTTCGCCAAACGGTTTCCAACCCGGCTGCTTAAGCGCCACAGGAAAAACCATTACACTGCCTTCGGGTAAGGCTTCCACATTGAAGAATGCGCCGCCTTCCACCTTTTTCTCTGTATCAGAGAGCTTGACCCGGCTTTGACGGTATAGGGCCATATCGTGAATCATGGCAATGTCTTTGTCCGCGACAACCACCAAGCTTTCTTCCTTCAAGTTAGATCCCGTCGGAATCCAGTCCGCTAGGCTGACTTCGTGCTCAATTTCCAAAAAGCCCAGATTGAAGAACAAGACCTTACGGTTGTTGCCCACGGGGCGAGCTTCTAGGCTTTTAGCAGCAGAGTAAGGTTCAGGCACTGGGGTGTTAGCAGCCATGCCAGTTACCAACTTGTAACGTTGCAACAGGCGCGGGCAACTCACCCAAACTACGGGCTGTCCCGGACAAAAGACTGGGAGCCACAGTAGTGAAGCATATTCAAATTTCACCAGTGCTTCAGTCGTGCCGCCGTCTTCTCGACCTGTGACGGCTTCGTGTCCATACCAAATTCGTTCTTGCCCGTCTTCTTTGCCTCGCATATCCGCCCGAAAGCGCCCGCGAATGGAGCTGCCGGGGATGATACCTGTTTGGGTGAACTGGTCACGAAAAATGAGATTGAGGTTGCCGGTTTCTTCTCCGGCGCTGGCTCCGACATGGAGCGGGGCCAGAGTTTCGATAATGCCGTAGGCTTTGTGATACATGGATAACTGAAAAGAGAGAACAGTAGAAAACAGGTAGACAAAGAAAAATTAGACAGGGAACTAAGCGATCGCACTTTCCCGAGACGATGCTTTCCGACCGGCAGATGATGCGATCGCACTGGGCAACGACAGTGCCAATCCACAGCCCCAACGATTCATATGGGGACCTTCTTTGGGAAACCAATCATCAGGCCACTGATGCCAAGGAGTCGACGGGCTATTAGGCAAGAGCGTTTCGAGTGATTCCCGTAAAACATAGACGGCACCAGCGGGTACCGCATAACGACCTCGGGAGAGACGTTTCGGTTTATCGGGCGGCCCGCCGAGTCGATAGCGAAAGGGCATTGGCTTGGCGGTCAAGATTGATTCTTTGATTTCGCTAGATTCCGGATTGCCTACAGTCAGCAGATCTCGCCAAGCGGCTGGATAGCGTTCCGACAGGCGATTAGAGCCCCAAACGGCGGGCGTAATGGTGGCAAAGGCTCTGCCTAATGAATCGGGTGATAGCAGGTCTTTGCGGATATGAGGCTGCAATTTATGGCAGGTGATTTCGACCATGTGCCCTTCACCACCAAAGCGATACCAGCCAGCGGGCAATTTCTCGTTAGCTAGATACACCAGGCAGCAATCCGTATTAAGCTGCACCGCATTTTCTAAAAACAGACTGCCTTGGTTAACTTCGCCCTCGGCTAGAGCATTGCGGCCAGGAGCCACCCGACGTTGATCAAGTTCTAGGCGGGGGTGCAGATGCGGCACGAATTCCCAAGATTTGCCGTGCACGGTTGTGGGATTGTGCCAGTCTTTGATCGAGACCCAAGTGTTTGACTCATATTTGCCGATAGGCACTTTGCCGTCGCGATCGCGCCACCCATAACCGGTCTCTGTCTGCTGCCAAGACAACTGATTGCTAATGGTGCTTTCGCCCTTTTTGACCAGATAGGTCATCGGCGTGGGGACATAAAAGTCTTGTTCGTGCTTGTTCTGCGGCTCAATCGTTTGAGTATTGGCCCAGAACGGTCCAGCGAGCTGCAGGTTCTGAACGTTGCCATTGCCATGCTGAGCGGCAAACACGCCAGAGAGTGTCGCTGCACTGGGCGGGAAGCTGGCACCTGCTCGACCCACCAAATTTTCGGGGGAGAGAAACGGGCCAGCACTGCCATAGAGAAGCCCCAACGGGTGGATAGCAATGAGATAGGCAAACGGAGAAAGATTTTCTGACTGTTCAGAGCATGTCATGATTAAGCCGCCTCCAAAGTCACTGACGGGAACACAGGCTTGATTGGCTGAGTCATGTGGAAACCGACTTTTGCCAAGCTGATCACCCAGTCGTTGAAAGCTTTCTCAGGATCCGGTGATGATTTGTCGGCATCACCTAAAATGCCGGTAAAGATGGGGTATTTTTTGTCTTCTAGATCATGATATTGATTCCACCAGATACCGCGATCGCTGAGCAGGTGACGGTACGCTTTGCCGAAGTAGATTTCAATCAGGCCGAGAGCCACCTCAATGCCCCCGGCAAAACCGTGGCGGGCTTCTAACGCAGCGACATCGTTGTAGAGATGAGTCCAGTTAGGCTGAGCGTCGTGTCCTTGCACCTGCCGCCGATCGCGATACGCGGCCAAAATGCCTGTTTCAGGGGCAGTTTCAGGAGCCAGCTCATCACCAGGATTGCCTTCTAACAGCCACCACGGACAGGTCCATTCAAGATGCTTGCCGTCATTGAATAGGATTCGCAGGGCAATGCGATCGCGCCCGTTTCGTTTTGCCGACTGCTCCGACTCGCGGCAGTGCTGCAGCACATCTCGCTGGGGCACGTTTGGCGCGGCCCAGACAAACCCGACGCTAACGGTGATCGGCTCTTTGGCCTGACTCCAGATAGTGGACTTAAAGGTCTCGAACCACTGCAAACATTCCAGCGGTGACATCTCGGGATACGGTGCATTACGATAAAGAATGCCTAAAAAGTCATCTCCTCCGGCGTAGACAATTCGACCATCTTTATCCAGCTTTTTACGCCACTGTTGATACTCAGTTTCCTGAAAGTCATTCTTAGGGAGTTGCTTCCAAAGGTCCTTGCCCCAGCAGCGCATATTCTCGCTAAACCGGTGTAGGTCGCTATCAGGTTTTTGAAGTAGGAAATCACCGGCGCGATCGCCATCCCCTTGAAACCACCCGGTCCACCGTTTAACTTCTTCCTGGTTGCGTTCAGAGCCATTCCGATCAGCCTCTTCCACGCTGTCTTGTTCGTTATCCGGTGTCTGATTTAGCAGCCGATTCACATCTTTGAAGGTGAACGGAACTTCAACTTTAAGGCGCTGAGGCCGACCAGCCGCTTCTGCATGGCGCACCACATCAGGAACAGTGACTAGCCGCTTTACCAGTTCAGGAATACTGAGAAACTCGCGGTCAGTGATGGTGGCCTCTGATAAATGGCTCATCAGCTGGCCATAAAATTCCTTCACCTCTGCATCAATAGCGGCTTGAGAGCGAGTGCGATCGTATTGACCCATATGAGGCCATGCCCGCCCATCCATACCAGACAGGGTCGAGCTTTCCCCCGTCCAGTTCACCCCGGTCCAGGCCCGAGCAAACTTAACCTCGTTTAAGGCCTCCTTAGCTGCATCGCCAGTTTCACCAATGCCCGTCGCCCAAAAGAACTCCCAAGCATGGTTGCCCCAAGCATCCCAAAAGCGACTCCAGTAGCCGTAATCCCACCGCGTTTCGTCTTTACGCAACTGGACTTTAGCTTCAATCCAGCTTTTACAGGCATCGAGAATTTTTTTCCAGGCGCTGTAAAAGGCTTGTTCAGCAAGATCGCGCGGAAATTTCCCTTTAATCAGAATTTGATTCGGCACCCCTTGCGTCACGCTGATTAACGCCGGAGAAACCACTGGGTCATCCGGCCATTTGATTTGGGTAATCGAGACGTTGGGTCGGAGATGATGCCGCGCTTCATTGCAAACCTGCTCTGACAGATACGACAAAATAAACGAACTGCCATAGAGGTCACGCAGCTTGCGCGACTTTTCGATAAACCCTTGTACAGGAGCAAAGGTGATAGCTGTATAAACAGGATCAGTCATACCGAATCTAGGGATAGAGATGTAGAAACCAGTTCAGTTGTTGATACCCTACTGCAACCCTGGAAAAGGGGGCTTCCAATACTGGATTACAGTCAAGGCATCATCCATCCGAATAGATCTGACCTAAGTTGTTTTAATTGGTAAATTTCCTGGCTGAAGCTGTCTCAGGTTAGTGGGAATACCGAGTCAAGCAATCCATAATTTAAGCAATTCTTTCCCTCGGATGAAAAAATGTTGCTGGCGTTGTGTGAGGATTCTCCATGCACCGTAATCGATTTGTTGAAGCCATCTCTGATCCAACCAAAAACTTTTTAGCCTTCTTTTTGGTCGGGACGCTTTTGTTCACCATCGTTTCTGATGGGGTGACGAACCTGTTTTGGGAAAAGCTTGGCTCTTTGATCGTCGAGCAGACCTGGCTCAACGAAACAGCTTTTCAAGTCTTGGTTACGGTCGGCTTAGTGGGCGGGCTAATGGTGCTGACATATTTCACTAACATTGCTCGCTGGCTAAGAAGCCAATTCTCTTGGATTCCCTTCTTGGCGATTAAGGAAGCACAGGGCAACGTTGAGCCGTTGGAAAAAAGGTATAAGGGGTTGATTGTAGCGATGAGTCCGCGGGAAAAATCCCCGGCAGAAGTAGCGATTCGGTTTCACTGGAATCAGGGACGATCGCCTCACCTAGAGCATTGTTGGATCATTTGCACCGGCAAGTCGTTGCCTTATGCCAAGCAGCTTGAAAGCGCTTTAGTCGAAGAAGGCGTTACTCAAAACCTGAAGTTGCACTACGGCACGTATAAGCTAGCCGATATTGATCAACCCACGGAGTCTCTCAATCTACTGGTGCCTGACGATCAGATGGACGACCCCAATCACATTCAGCGATTGGTCAACGCCATCTATGAAGATGCGATCGCCCAAGCTAATCTCACCGAGTCCGAAATCATTGCCGACTACACCGGCGCGACGAAAGGCATGACAGCAGGCATTTTGCTAGCCTGCACCCGCCCTGAGCGACCGCTGCAGTATATCAGCCAGATTAATAACAAGATGATGGCGGTGAGTATCTCTTACCGGCTCAAAGCCCTGCCCCAAGGTCAGCAGCGGCCAAAGCAGCCGAAGCCCAGTTCAGCCATTCGTCAGTCGGCCCCACAGCAACGGGACTGAAATGGCAATTGAGGCATTTGGAGGTGCAAAATGCCTTCTCTGCGTGCTTGTTTCCTACACCCCACTAACTTTGAGCTCGCCTGGGACAAAGTCGCCACCAATCGCGGCTGCGCTGGGGTCGATCGCGAAACCATCACCGACTTTGGCCACCGTAAAGTCAGCGCCCTACCAACGTTACGCAAAGCAGTTGCGGCGGGCACCTATCGCCCCCTACCCCTGAGACAACTCTTCATTCCCAAAAAATCAGGCGGCTGGCGCGAATTGGGGGTACCGACGGTGCGCGATCGCATCGTGCAGCAGGCTCTTTTGCAAGTGCTACATCCATTGATGGAGGCCGAGTTTGAGCCCCAGAGTTTTGCCTATCGACCAGGCCGATCGCACCTCACTGCCGTCCGTCAAATCGCTCACTGGCGCGATCGCGGCTATGACTGGGTGCTCGATGCCGACATTGTGAAATATTTCGACAACATTGGTCATCAGCGACTGCTGGATGAAGTGCAAGAACGGCTCGATCAACCCTGGTTGTTAGCCCTACTCAAAAGCTGGATCACCGCTGGCACCTTGACCCCAGCGGGCATTTTACTGCCGACCAAAGGGGTGCCCCAGGGGGCGGTGATTTCGCCCTTACTCTCCAACGTCTATCTGGATGACTTTGACGAACAGCTCACCGACGCGGGGCACAAGCTCGTGCGCTATGCCGATGATTTTGTGGTGCTGGCCCGCAGTCATCAACGCACCGTCGCCGGCCGAGACCTGGTCGCCCAGCTACTCAGCCAAATGGATTTGCAGTTGCACCCCGACAAAACTCGCATCACCCACTTTAACCAGGGGTTTCGCTTTCTCGGTCACGCCTTCGCCCGCGACCTCATCGTCCCCACTAAACCCGTTTCTCGGGATCCGGTTCCTCTTTCTCCCAATGTTGGGAGCAAGGGGCGAGGGGATAGAGGGCCTCAACTGGTGCATACAGATACCCCTCTCAAACCCTCTCAGCTCCAACAAGCGCTCGTCGCTGCCCTTAAGCAATCGCAGCAGCCGATTCCGTCGCCGTTATTTGTGGCGTTGGGCTATCAGGTGCGGGCCGCCAAGACCGTTGCCATCAAATCTCAAGAACTGGAATGGAGAACCGGCATGTCGAGTTTATATATCGTTGAGCAGGGCACCTACCTGCAAAAGGAACAAGGGCGATTGGTCGTCAAGGCCCCTCAGGACGACGCTTTTGAAATCCCAATTCGCGAAATTGAGCGCATCTTGGTGTTTGGCAATGTGCAAATCAGCAGTGCTGTGATTGGCACCTGCTTAGGCTTGCAAATCCCCATCATTTTTCTCAGCCAACTGGGAGACTACAAGGGCCATTTATGGAGTGCCGAAACCACTGATCTGGTTGTGGAATCACGCCAGTTTGAACGACAGCATGATGACGCTTTTGGCGAACACATGGCCCGTAGTATCGTCGCGGGTAAGCTCTGGAACTCCAAAATCTTTTTACTACGACAAAATCGCAGGCACCACTCACCTGATGTCAAAACTGCCATAGAGCGCATTGACGCCATGATCCAGACGCTGCGTCATGCGGATCTGCGGCTCACCCTAGACAAAATTCGCGGCTACGAGGGGGCGGCGGCCAATCAGTACTTTCAAGCCTTCCCACATCTCATTACCCATCCTGACTTTGAGTGGCACGGACGCAATTTTCACCCGCCCCTCGACCCGATTAACTCGCTATTGAGTTTTGGCTACACGCTGCTGTTTAACAATGTGTTTAGCCTGCTGTTAGCCGAGGGACTCAATCCGTATTTGGGGCATCTGCACGGGGCCGAGCGACAAAAGGCCTATCTCGCCTTTGACCTGATGGAGGAGTTTCGCTCGCCGATTGTTGACTCTTTAGTAACGCAGTTGATCAACAAAAAGACCATTCGACCCACCGATTTCACCTGGCCACAAGAAAATGGCGGGGTGTATTTGACCGGGCCTGCAAGACGGATTTTTTTGAAGCGATTTGAGCAGCGCATTACTGAGCAGCTTAATCATCCTGATGTGCAGGAAGCGGTGACCTATCGGCGGGTGATTCAGCTACAGATTAAGCGATACAAAAAAGCGCTTTTAGGGAATGGAACTTACAAGTCGTTTCAACGGGTTCACTAATGCTGGTTTTGGTGGTTTACGATATCCCCGACGACAAACGCCGCACTAAGCTAGCCACGTTTTTAGAAGGGTATGGTCGGCGTGTCCAATATTCGGTATTCGAGTGTTTTATGACGCTGCCAGAAATGAATCGTTTGTATGAGGCGCTTCAGCATCAAGTGAACCCTAAGGAAGACAACCTCCGGCTGTACTGGATCACTAAAGAGTCTGTGGCCAAAGCCCTCACCATCGGCAGCCCACCCCCAGCAGCACCGCCAGACTTTTACATTGTTTAAGTGTTAGGACTTACGCAAAAGCCTCCTCAGTCCACAAAACCTGGGGGATGTTGAAGCCGATTTCCCCAGAGTTGGGAATACAGAGGCTAAAATCGGATTCAACTGCGTAAGTCCTGGGTGTTTTAGCACAGTAATTTCTAACAGTTTTTAATGCGACCTACACAATACACGGATCGGCTGAAACCCGCATTCTTTCGTTCTATGGTGAAGGTGCCCTGCCCTGTAAGGGTTTCAGGCTGTATCGAAGTGTGAAATTAGGGGTCACAGGGTCGTAAATCAGTGCTAAATTTCTACCCTGTAGATCAGAGGTGCCAA